>NZ_RJNA01000010.1 GCF_003943815.1 Streptococcus cristatus
ATATATTGTAGCGCCCTGCACATTGGTTCGTCTTGTTCAGTTTTCAAAGGTCTTTATCGCTCTCTCAAGCGACAACTATATCAGTATATCACCTATCCACTCCCTTGTCAACACTTTTTTTGAATTTTTTTATCTTTTTTACAAATTTATTTCCCACCACCATCAAAATCACTGATAAATCAATAACTAATAGGGAAAGGTAACATCTCCCTCTTACCTCTCCCTTATTCTCTATATCACCGTGCTGCTNAAGTCTATTAATGCTCTAGCTACAATTAAATTCATTCAAATATACTCAAACTAGTATAATACACAGTCCAATCAATCACATAAAGAAATTTACTTCAGCTTTCTATCTAGAGGTTAAAAAGAAATTACTTTATCTCTCATTCATAAGCGGTAACAAGTAGCACTCTTCCCCTTCTTTTCGTTTCTCCAGACCTTTAACAGCTAATTGAAGGAGATCAGCTGCAAATGATTGAATAGAGTCTTGCTCCGCTTGTGTTAACTCGATTTGCGAATACTTTCTGCGTAGCCTTTTATAGTTACGCCCCTCTAATTTGAAGAAATCACAATCTTTAAGATAAGCGGTCACTTCCTCAAGATTAGCCAACAATCCCAAATGAAAAGCTGCTGGTGCAAAGGTCCTATTGAGAGGCTGAGCACAAGTGCTCCTAAATTCGATCGTTCCCCGCGCTGTCAAATCTTGGTATTGATAGCTTCTGTGATTACAAAAATCATCTGCATGGGGGATTACTAGACTTTCCTTGCCACTTAAATTGTATCCCTTGATTTGCTCCTGCTTTAGATACTCTCCGGCTACGATAGGAGGAAAATAATAAGTGTCACCCTCTCGCTCAACATTGAAAATGGCTGTATGATTTAAATAATTGAAAAAATCTTCCTCATCTTTGAAATCATGGGGATTAACACCGACATTTTCTACTAACAGGCCATGCATCGATTCTTCCCAAAAACGATCTCTAGATATTTTAGTAAAGAAATCCTCTGTCATCAACTCTGAATTGGCAAAAAGATAAGCTTTGGCAGCCTCGATTTGATTAAAGGCGTTAATTACCTGTATGAAATTTGCCCGTGAAACATCTAACTGTACCTGGCTCCCACAGATATAGCTACCATAATCAGGATGGCGATGGAAGAAATCTCCTCCAATTTTCTCACTCAAAGCTAGATATTGCATTAACATTTGATAGCGGGGATATTTAACAGGACCATTATCATTCTCCTTCCAGAATGGATGTAAACCATGTCCCTGAAGCTCATGATGACTTTTGCGCAAAATCTTTTGAATGGTGTCTAGGTAATGATTAAAGCGTCTTTCGACTTCCTGAATCGTTTTCGCTTTTTCAAATGCAAATTCTAAAATATTGTAAGACACTTCAAAAAGTATCCGATCTTCGCTATCTGAAGCTTTTAACTGGATAGGATGGCCCTCTGAATCCCTTCTTTCTACGATAAAGCCATAGTCTGAATTTAGCCTTACTAACAGCTCCTTTGTTACACGAGTATCTGTCGCTCCTCCCTGAAGATTCACAATCGGAAATTCTAATTCAATCCCAATGTATAAGTCTGGATTCTCTTTTATATTTGCCAAATAACGTTCTTTCAAAATAGCAATCGAATCTTGCATTTCTTCTCCTTCCCTCACTAAATCCTTTTCTTTTTCCACTTAAAACTCAAAAACGCCTGCTTACGAAATTGTTTTTCACTAAAAGCAATTTCGTAAACAAGCGTCTACCCTTTCATCATGATGATGAGTGTTCCCGCTAGGAAAAATCCTAGCGGTAGACCAGAGCTAGACTAAGAGTATAAAAACTCCATCATCATAACACTCAACAAAATTGATAAAAATTATACTAATTCAATAATTGCCATTGGCGCAGCATCCCCACGGCGTGGTTCAGTCTTAAGAATACGAGTGTATCCACCATTGCGCTCAGCATAGCGAGGTGCCAATTCAGAGAATAATTTTTGAAGAGCTGTAGTTGTAGTGTACTTGTTAGTCTCTTCATTGTAGTTTTCTGATGCAATTTCGTTACGTACAAAAGCTGCTGCTTGACGACGAGCATGCAAGTCACCACGTTTACCAAGAGTAATCATTTTTTCAACTGTTTTACGGATTTCTTTAGCACGAGCTTCAGTTGTTACGATTGATTCATTGATAATCAAGTCAGTAGTCAAATCACGAAGCATTGCTTTACGTTGTGAGCTAGTGCGTCCTAGTTTACGGTAAGCCATGTATTCCTCCTTTATTTATCATTTCTTAACCCAAGACCAAGGTCAGCAAGTTTAACTTTAACTTCTTCAAGACTCTTGCGGCCCAAGTTACGAACTTTCATCATTTCAGGCTCAGATTTTTCTGTCAAATCAAAGACAGTATTAATTCCTGCACGTTTCAGACAGTTATATGAACGAACTGATAGATCCAATTCTTCAATTGTACGTTCCAAAATGCGATCATCTGAAGATTTCTCTGCTTCCTTCATCACATCAGTTGAAATAGCAACTTCTGTTAAATCTGTAAAGAGGTTCAGATGCTCTGTCAGGATACGAGCTGATAGTCCCAAAGCGTCTTCGGGAATAATTGTTCCATTCGTTAAAATTTCAAGGGTAAGTTTATCAAAACCATCGTTGCTACCAACACGAGCTGGCTCAACCTGGTAATTTACTTTTGTCACAGGCGTATAGATAGAATCTACCGCAAGTGTGCCTACTGGTGCATCATCTTTTTTATTTTCGTCAGCTGGTACATATCCACGACCGCTATTCACAGCCATTTTCGCTTTGAAGCGAGCACCTTCACTGATTGTAAAGAGATAATGATCAGGGTTTACAATTTCGATATCACTGTCTGTCAAAATGTCTCCAGCAGTTACTTCTGCAGGACCTTCAACATCCAATTCAATCATCTTTTCGTCTTGGACGTAAGATTTTACAGCAATCCCCTTGATGTTCAGAATGATCTGCATAACATCTTCACGGACCCCAGAAATCGTATCAAATTCGTGCAATACTCCTTCAATGTTGATAGAAGTCACTGCTGCACCTGGAAGTGAGGCGAGAAGTACACGACGAAGCGAATTTCCAAGTGTTGTACCGTAACCGCGTTCTAGCGGCTCAACTACAAACTTGCCATAATTTTTATTTTCATCAATTTTTGTTATATTTGGTTTTTCAAACTCAATCATTTAGTTAACTCCCTCTTAAACGAAAAGCAGTGTAATTGTTTATGATTATACACGGCGACGTTTTGGAGGACGAGCACCATTGTGTGGCACAGGAGTCACATCACGAATAGCAGTTACTTCCAGACCAGCTGCAGCAAGTGCACGAATAGCTGACTCACGACCAGAACCTGGACCTTTAACTGTAACTTCAACTGATTTAAGACCGTGTTCTTGTGCAGACTTAGCAGCTGCTTCGGATGCCATTTGGGCAGCAAATGGTGTAGATTTACGAGAACCTTTGAAACCAAGAGCACCAGCAGATGACCAAGCAATCGCATTACCATGCACATCAGTAATCATAACAATAGTGTTATTAAATGTAGCGTGAATATGTGCAATACCAGATTCGATATTTTTCTTCACACGACGTTTACGTGTTGGTTTAGCCAAGACTTTTACCTCCTATATTATTTTTTCTTACCTGCAATCGCAACGGCTTTACCTTTACGAGTACGAGCATTGTTTTTAGTGTTTTGTCCACGGACAGGAAGTCCACGACGGTGACGGATACCACGGTATGAACCGATTTCCATCAAACGTTTGATGTTAAGGTTTACTTCACGACGAAGGTCACCTTCAACCTTGATTGCATCCACTTCGCGACGGATAGCGTCTTCTTGATCTGATGTCAAATCTTTGACACGGATATCTTCTGAGATTCCAGCCGCAGCCAAAATTTTCTTAGAAGTTGGAAGTCCGATACCATACACGTAAGTAAGTGAAACGACTACACGTTTGTCATTTGGAATGTCAACTCCAGCAATACGAGCCATGTTTTCTCCTTTCTATCTTATCCTTGACGTTGTTTGTGTTTTGGATTTGCTGGGCAAATTACCATAACACGGCCATTACGACGAATAACTTTACAGTATTCGCAAATTGGTTTGACCGATGGTCTTACTTTCATTTCTTATCCCTCCAAGTTTTTCGATTATTTAAAGCGGTAAGTGATCCGTCCACGTGTCAAATCATAAGGACTCATCTCGACAGTAACACGATCTCCCGCTAAAATACGAATATAGTTTTTACGAATTTTACCAGAAACTGTTGCTAAAATCTGATGTCCATTTTCAAGTTCAACCGTAAACATTGCGTTCGGCATCGTATCAACTACTTTGCCTTCGACTTCAATCACATCGTCTTTTGCCACGCAAAAGCACCTCCCTAAATTTCGATAGATTCCTCTGAGCACAGAGGTAACAATTATAAGTCAGACTAACTCATTGTATCACTACTTGTCAAATATTGCAAGCGGGAAAAACGCTTTTATTTTAAATTTGACAAGACTTTTTCGATATCTGAGAAGACTGCCTCAATCTCTTGATTGCCCTGAATGTCGTGAACGAGTCCTTTAGCGCGGTAATGATCAATAATTGGTTGGCCTTGAGCGATATTAACATCCAAACGACGTTTTACTGTTTCAGGTTTGTCGTCTTCACGTTGATAGTAATCTTCTTCTTTGTAATCCACTGGTGGGTTGAAAACTTTGTGGAAGGTTTCCCCTGTTTCGCGGTGAATAATCCGTCCGCTCAAACGTTCTAACAAACTATCTGGATTAACTTCGATATTGATAACTGCATCAAGTTGGATGCCCAGATCCGCAAGGATTTGATCCAAAGCATGGGCTTGATCAATTGTCCGTGGATAACCATCCAACAAGAAACCAGTTTCTTTAATATCATCCTGTGCCAAGCGCTCTTTCACGATTCCGTTCGTCACTTCATCTGGCACCAACTCGCCTTTAGAAATGTAGGATTTCGCTAAAACACCCATTTCTGTTTCATTGGCCATAGCAGCACGGAACATATCCCCAGTTGAAATATGTGCCACGTGGAATTGTTCCACAATTTTGGCTGCTTGTGTTCCCTTGCCTGCACCTGGCAAGCCCATAATCAAAAGATTCATGTTTTGTCTCCTTTTTTGTTTTTAAAGCAATCTATTAAAACACTTAATAAACTTTTTTAAAAACAAAATAGAAGGTTGACTAAGTCAACCTATTTCTATTCTGTTGTAGTATCCATAAATCCGACATACTTACGCTTCAGAAGGTAGCCTTCCAACTGTTTCATCCCTTCAATACCAGTCGAAATGATGATAAGAAGACTAGTTCCTCCAAGAGCAACTGCATCGGTCAGACCGAAAAGATCTTTGGCTAGGATCGGAATGATTGTGATAATTCCTAGGAATAGTGAGCCAACTGTCGCCAAACGGCGAAGCAATTTAGACATATATTCTTCCGTTCCCTTACCTGGACGAACACCTGGGATATAGGCTCCACTCTTTTGTAAATTCTCTGCCGTCTTTTCAGGATTAATTTGTACAAATGTATAAAAGAAAGTAAAGAGAATAATCAAGAGAGCATAGGTAAACATACCACTGATGGTTGTAGTCGCCAGAAGCGCCTGCGCCGTCCGAACCCATGATGCGTTATAGCCCATAGCACTTACAAATTGGAAGATAGCTGCTGGAGCAGCTGTAATCGAACTTGCAAAGATAACTGGGATAACACCAGCAGGATTTACTTTTAACGGTAGGTAGGAACTTGAAGGGGCACCTTGAGCAATCTTCGTATATTGAATTGGAATTTTGTACTCAGCTTGTTGCACAAAGGTTGTGAAATAGATAATCACCAAAACTGCAACAATTAAAATCCCAACGAAAATCAAAGACGAATTGAGTCGATCGCTCGGGATATTAACAAAGTAATCTTCATAGATTCCTTTGATCATACCAGGAATACCAGATACAATCCCTGCAAAGATAATCATGGATACACCATTACCATAACCCTTATCTGTGATTTGCTCTCCTAACCAGGTCACAATAACTGAACCTGTCGTGAGGAGGGCACCAATCAAAAGATAGGTTTGCCAATTTGGATTCGCTACTAGTTTAGTTCTTGACAAAGTCGCAAATCCAGCTGTAATCCCGATGGATTGGACAAAGGCCAATACCAGGGAAATATAGCGAGTTGCTTGATTAAGCTTTCTCCGTCCTACTTCCCCTTGCTTGCCCCACTCTACAAATTTTGGAAGCAAATCCATTTGCAAGAGCTGAACCACGATTGAAGCCGTGATATAGGGACTAACTCCAAGGGCAAAAACAGAGAAGTTACGCATGGCATTCCCAGAAACCAAACTAAGCATGTTTAAGAAAGGTAAATCGCTTAAACTGTTCAATGCTTTCGCATTAATTCCTGGAACGGTTATAGTTGTACCAATACGGAAAACTAAGATGATGAACAGTGTGAACAAAATCTTAGACCGTACTTGTTTTATTTTAAGTGCGTCTTTTAATAGCTTGAAAAACATAGGTCACCTCTCTTAGATGACTTCGACTGAACCACCTTTAGCAGTGATAGCTTCTTCAGCTGATTTAGAGAATTTAGCTGCTTTAACAGTCAACTTCTTAGTCAATTCTCCGTTACCAAGAATCTTAACACCAGATTTTTCAGCTTTTACAATACCTGCTTCGATGAGAACAACTGGAGTTACTTCCGCACCATCTTCAAAGACATTTAATTGGTCAAGGTTAACAATCGCGTATTCTTTACGGTTTACATTCAAGAAACCACGTTTTGGTACACGACGGAACAATGGAGTTTGTCCACCTTCAAAACCAAGACGAACACCGCCACCGCTACGTGCTTTTTGACCTTTTTGACCGCGACCAGAAGTTTTTCCGTTACCTGATGAAGTACCGCGACCAACACGGTTGCGAACTTTACGTGAACCTGCAGCAGGTTGTAATTCATGAAGTTTCATTAATTTTTTCTCCTCTTTTGTAAAATGCTAGCGCTCGTACCAGAGAAAAGGTGTCTCTGATACAAACTCGCCTATACATATATTTAGTTTTAGGGGCTGAGAAAATTCTCAAATCCCCTAATGTATCTTAATAAAAGTTTTTCAGCTAAGGCTTACTTAACTTCTTCAACAGTTACCAAGTGAGATACAGCAGTGATCATACCGCGTACCGCTGGATTGTCTTCTTTGATAACTGAGCTGTTCAATTTGCCAAGTCCAAGTGCTACAACAGTTTTACGTTGTGACGGGATGCGTCCGATTGGAGACTTAGTCAAAGTAATTTTAATTTGAGCCATGAGTTCCCCTTTCTTAAGCCAAGTCAGAAACTGAAATACCACGAAGGGCAGCAACTTCTTCAGCGCGTTTCAATTGTTTCAAGCCTTCAACAGTTGCGCGAACGATGTTGATTGGAGTGTTTGAACCAAGTGATTTAGATGTAACATCTGCCACACCTGCCAATTCGATGACGGCACGAACAGCACCACCAGCAGCAACTCCAGAACCTTCAACAGCTGGCTTAAGCAATACTTTCGCTCCACCAAATTCTGAAAGAACTTCGTGAGGAATAGTTGTACCAACCATTGGAACTTCGATCAAGTTTTTCTTCGCATCTTCAACTGCTTTACGGATAGCTTCTGGTACTTCTTGAGCTTTACCAGTACCGAAACCAACACGACCATTGCGGTCACCAACTACTACAAGAGCTGCAAAACGAAGACGACGTCCACCTTTAACAACTTTAGTAACACGGTTGACTGCAACTAAGCGTTCTTCAAGTTCAACTGCATTGTCTTTAAATGCCATTTTCTAGTGTCCTCCCTATTAGAATTTCAATCCGTTTTCACGAGCTGCATCAGCCAAAGCTTTTACACGTCCGTGATAGAGATATCCACCGCGGTCAAACACCACTTCAGAAATACCTTTAGCAACTGCACGTTCTGCAACGAGTTTACCTACAACAACGGCTTGTTCAGTTTTAGTTCCTTTTGAAACTTCTTTGTCAAGAGTTGAAGCGCTTGCGAGCGTTACACCCGCTACGTCATCAATTACTTGAGCGTAGATGCCTGTATTAGAACGGAATACGTTCAAACGTGGGCGATCAGCAGTTCCAGAGAGTTTTCCGCGAACGCGACGGTGGCGTTTTTGGCGGATTTTATTTTTATCTGGTTTCGTAATCACAATTTTCACCTCTTATTTTTATTGACGTGCCTTAGCACAAAATCGGAAAATAAATTGGCTGGCTGAAAAGATCAGCCAATCAATATTATTTACCAGTTTTACCTTCTTTGCGGCGAACGAATTCACCAACGTAACGGATACCTTTACCTTTATATGGTTCTGGTGCACGAAGGCTACGTACATAAGCAGCTGTTTGTCCAACTGCTTCTTTTGAAATTCCGCTAACAACGATTGTTGTTGGGTTTGGAAGTTCAAAAGTAATTCCTTCTGGAGCTTCAACTTCGTCTGGGTGAGATTTACCAACAGCCAAGACAAGTTTTGAGCCTTGAAGTTGTGCACGGTAACCAACCCCACGCATTTCAAGTTCTTTCTTGAATCCTTCTGATACTCCAACAACCATGTTGTTCAAAAGGGCACGAGTAGTTCCGTGGATTGTTTTCATTTCTTTTGAATCGTTTGGACGGTGAAGAGTTACTTCAGTTCCTTCCACACGGATTTCAATATCTTTTGAGAACTCACGAGTCAGTTCTCCTTTAGGTCCTTTTACAGTTACAACGTTGTCATTGTTAGTGATTTCAACACCAGCAGGCAACACGATAACTTTATTACCAATACGTGACATGTTTATTTTCTCCTGTTAAATTGTCAGGCCGCAAGCGACCAGTTTTCACGGGGCTAAAGATACTTATTGTGTTCAATAGCTAAATTGAACACGCTCTAAGAACTGTGCAAAATAGATAAGTTGTCTGGTTTGTAAACAAACTGCTCCAACTTCCTAATTTTGCTTTGTTCTTTACGAGCTTTGTATCTTGATTTTACCAAACGTAAGCGATAACTTCTCCACCAACGTTCTTTTGGCGTGCTTCTTTATCAGTCAGCAAACCTTCAGATGTTGAAAGGATAGCAATTCCAAGTCCGTTCAAGACTTTTGGAAGATCTTCGCGTTTCTTGTAAACACGTAGACCTGGTTTTGAAACACGTTTCAAACCAGTGATAACTTTTTCACCATTTTGTCCGTATTTAAGGAAGACACGGATGATGCCTTGTTTGTCATCTTCGATGATTTCAACGTTTTTTACAAAACCTTCACGCTTCAGGATTTCAGCAATCCCTTTTTTGATGTTTGATGCAGGTACTTCAAGTACTTCGTGGTTCGCTTGATTAGCGTTACGGATACGAGTCAAAAAGTCTGCAATTGGGTCAGTCATAACCATTTTATATTTCTCCTCTTACTAGTAGTTTGCAAGCTGCACTTGCTAGTTAATGATTGAGCTAGGCTCAGAATAAGTTTCTAGGCTTCAAGTCCTTAGTGAGTCTAGGCATCGGCTTGTAGGCATAACTTAAGTTATGCAAAAGCCGATAACGAAGAATCGTGACGGAATTGGAAGCTAGAATTACCAAGATGCTTTGGTAACGCCAGGGATTTGTCCTTTGTATGCTAATTCACGGAAGCAAACACGGCAAAGTTTAAACTTGCGGTAAACTGAATGTGGACGGCCACATTTTTCACAACGAGTATAAGCTTGCGTAGAGAACTTCGCTGGGCGTTTGTTCTTAGCAATCATTGATTTTTTAGCCATTTGTTTTACCTCCTATATTATTTTGCAAAAGGCATTCCAAGGCCTGTAAGCAATGCACGTGACTCTTCGTCAGTGTTAGCAGTTGTTACGATAACGATATCAAGACCGCGAGTCTTATCAACGTCATCAAAGTTGATTTCTGGGAAGATCAATTGTTCTTTCACACCAAGTGTGTAGTTGCCGCGTCCATCAAATGATTTTGTTGGAACACCATGGAAGTCACGCACACGTGGAAGTGATACAGTAACCAATTTATCCAAGAACTCATACATACGTTCGCCACGAAGGGTTACTTTAGCACCGATCGCTACACCTTCACGAAGACGGAAGCCGGCGATTGATTTTTTAGCTTTAGTGATAAGTGGTTTTTGACCTGAGATAAGAGCCAATTCTTCAGCAGCTTTTTCAAGGTTTTTAGCGTTTGATACAGCGTCACCGACACCCATGTTCAAAACGATTTTATCCACTTTTGGCACAGCCATAACAGATGAGTAGTTGAACTTTTCAGTCAAAGCAGGTACCACTTCATTAAGATATTTTTCTTTTAAACGATTTGCCATTATACTTCTCCTTTCCTTCGTGATTAGTCAAGCACTTCGCCTGATTTTTTGTTATAACGAACTTTTTTGCCGTCTACAAACTTGTAACCAACGCGTCCTGCAACACCATTTTTGTCAAGAACTTGAACGTTTGACGCATGGATTGGTGCTTCTTTTTCTACGATAGCACCTTGAGGGTTTTCGCTATTTGGTTTTTGGTGCTTCTTAACAAGGTTAACACCTTCAACAACTACTTTGTTTACTTTTGGAAGAGCTGCAACAACAAGTGCTTCAACACCCTTGTCCTTACCAGCAATTACGCGAACTTTGTCGCCTTTTTTTACAAACATTATTAGGTTTCTCCTTTAATTTCTTACGCCCATGAGGGCACCCTGGAAAACTTCCAGGGGACTTGTTTGATTTTTAGATTAAAGTACTTCTGGAGCCAATGATACGATCTTCATGAAGCCACCGTCACGCAATTCGCGAGCAACTGGGCCGAAGATACGAGTTCCGCGAGGAGTTTTGTCTTCACGGATGATGACTGCAGCGTTTTCGTCGAATTTGATGTATGAACCATCTTTACGACGAGCACCTGATTTAGTACGAACGATAACCGCTTTTACAACGTCACCTTTTTTAACCGCACCACCAGGAGTAGCTTGTTTTACAGATGCAACGATGACATCACCGATGTTGGCGAACTTACGTCCTGAACCACCAAGAACTTTGATTGTCAGGATTTCGCGAGCACCGCTGTTGTCAGCAACTTTCAAACGAGTTTCTGTTTGAATCATTTAAGTTTTCTCCTTTCTGGTTTGATTAGATGATAACCGCTTCTTCAACAACTTCTACAAGACGGAAGCGTTTTGTAGCTGAAAGCGGACGAGTTTCCATGATACGAACGATATCGCCTTCTTTGGCAACATTGTTTTCATCATGTGCTTTGTACTTCTTAGAGTAGTTAATACGCTTACCATAGACTGGGTGGTTACGTTTTGTTTCAACTACAACTGTGATTGTCTTATCCATCTTGTCAGAAACGACGCGTCCGACGAGGGTTTTACGTTGATTACGTTCCATTTTAGAATTTCTCCTTTCCCAAGTCTATTATTTAACTTCTGATTGAACAGTTTTGATACGTGCGATTTGTTTTTTCACTTCTTTCAAACGCGCTGTCTGCTCCAATTGACCAGTAGCGGCTTGGAAACGAAGGTCAAACAATTCTTTCTTCAATTCATTTTCACGCTTCGCGAGTTCTTCTTGAGAAAGACCACGAAGTTCTTTAACAAAATCTTGAATTTCTTTAAGTTTCATGCTTTCTCCTTATTCTGCTTCACGCTTTACGAATTTACATTTAACTGGCAATTTGTGGCTTGCAAGACGAAGAGCTTCACGAGCGATTTCTTCTGATACGCCAGCGATTTCAAACATCACTTTACCACGTTTAACTGGTGCTACCCAACCTTCTGGAGCCCCTTTACCAGATCCCATCCGTACACCGATTGCTTTTGCAGTGTATGATTTGTGTGGGAAGATTTTGATCCAAACTTTACCACCACGTTTCATGTAACGAGTCATAGCGATACGGGCAGCTTCGATTTGACGGTTAGTGATCCAGTGGCTAGTAGTTGCTTGAAGACCATATTCTCCAAAAGTTACTTCTTTACCACCTTTAGCTTCACCACGCATTTTTCCGCGGAATTCGCGACGGTGTTTAACACGTTTAGGTACTAACATTGGTTATTTACCTCCTTTAGTGTTTTTACGAGCTGGAAGAACTTCACCACGGTAGATCCATACTTTAACACCAAGTTTACCGTAAGTAGTATCAGCTTCTTCCCAAGCGTAATCAATATCCGCACGAAGGGTGTGAAGTGGAACAGTTCCTTCAGAGTATCCTTCGCTACGAGCGATATCTGCACCGTTCAAACGACCTGATACTTGAGTTTTGATTCCTTTAGCTCCTGCACGCATTGCACGTTGGATTGCTTGTTTTTGAGCACGACGGAAAGCAACACGTTGCTCCAATTGACGAGCAATTCCTTCACCAACAAGGTGAGCATCCAAATCTGGAGATTTGATCTCGATGATGTTGATGTGTACTTGTTTTCCAGTTAATTTGTTGAGTTTTGCACGAAGTGCATCAACGTTAGCTCCACCTTTACCGATAACCATACCTGGTTTAGCAGTGTGAAGTGAAACGTTAACTTTGTTTACTGCGCGCTCGATTTCAATAGTTGAAACAGCTGCGTCAGCCAATTCTTTTTGAACGAATTTACGGATTGCAAGATCTTCATGAAGGTAATCCGCGTATTCTTTTTCAGCATACCATTTGGCATCCCAATCACGGATGATGCCGACACGCATACCAATTGGATGTACTTTTTGACCCACGATGTTACCTCCTTATTTTTCTGCAACAACCACAGTGATGTGGCTTGTGCGTTTGTTGATTGGTGAAGCTGAACCTTTAGCGCGTGGACGGAAACGTTTCATAGTTGGTCCTTCGTTTGCGAAAGCTTCAGATACTACCAAGTTAGCTTTTTCCAAACCAAAGTTGTTTTCAGCATTAGCGATTGCAGAGATCAATACTTTTTCGATGATGCCAGCAGCTTTGTTTGGAGTGAATTTCAAGATTGCGATTGCGTCAGCGACGTTTTTACCACGGATATTGTCAAGAACTAGACGAGTTTTACGAGGTGAAACACGCACTGTACGAGCCATTGCTTTAGCTGAAGTAATTTCTGCCATTTATGTTCTCCTTATTTTCTACGTGTTTTCTTGTCGTCTGCAGCGTGACCTTTGTAAGTACGAGTTGGTGCAAATTCACCAAGTTTGTGACCTACCATGTCTTCTTGGATGTAAACAGGTACGTGTTTACGTCCGTCATAGACTGCGATTGTGTAACCGATGAAACTTGGGAAAATCGTTGAACGACGTGACCAAGTTTTGATAACTTTTTTCTTTTCGTCGTTAGCTTGAGCTTCAACTTTTTTCATCAAATGCTCATCGACGAAAGGTCCTTTTTTAAGACTGCGTCCCATTTTTATGTTTTCTCCTTTAAAATAAGTTACCACAGCGGCCTGCGCTGCTAGGCAGCGCTACCGAGCTGGCGGATAGATTGTTTTAGATTATTTCTCGTTGCGACGACGAACGATAAGTTTGTCAGATTTCGCTTTCTTATTACGAGTTTTAAGACCAAGAGCAGGTTTGCCCCATGGAGTAGATGGCGCTTTACGACCAACTGGTGCTTTACCTTCACCACCACCGTGTGGGTGATCGTTAGGGTTCATTACAGAACCGCGAACTGTTGGGCGGATACCTTTCCAACGGCTACGTCCTGCTTTACCAAGGTTTACAAGTCCATGTTGTTCGTTTCCGACAACACCAACTGTAGCGCGGCAAGTACCAAGAATCATACGAACTTCGCCTGATTGAAGACGAACAAGAGTGTATTTACCTTCTTGACCCAATACTTGAGCAGAAGCTCCAGCAGCACGGACCAATTCACCACCACGACCTGGTTTCAACTCAATGTTGTGAACCAAAGTACCAACTGGGATGTTAGCAAGTGGAAGTGCGTTACCGACTTTGATATCTGCTTCAGGACCTGAAACGATACGTTGACCTACTTCAAGACCTTTAGGAGCGATGATGTATGCCTTCACACCGTCAGTATAGTGAACCAAAGCGATGTTTGCTGAACGGTTTGGATCGTACTCGATAGTTTTAACTACTGCTTCAACAGCATCTTTGTTACGTTTGAAGTCAATCAAACGGTAGTGACGTTTGTGACCGCCACCTTGGTGACGAACAGTGATGCGTCCGTTGTTGTTACGACCAGCTTTGCTCTTAAGAGAAACGAGCAAAGATTTTTCTGGAGTGCTAGTAGTGATTTCAGCGAAATCCAAAGAAGTCATATTACGGCGACCGTTTGTTGTTGGTTTATAAACACGAATTCCCACGATATTTCCTCCTTAGATTATTCTGCTTCAGCAGCTCCGAACAACTCGATTGCTTTAGAATCTGCTGTCAGAGTGATGATAGCTTTTTTAGTTTTGTTAGTAAAACCAGTGTAACGTCCAACGCGTTTTGCTTTAGGTTTTACGTTGATAGTGTTGACATTAGCAACTTTAACTCCTTCAAAAGCAGCTTCAACAGCTTGCTTGATCAAAAGTTTGTGAGCGCGAGTGTCTACTTCAAATACGTATTTGCCTGCTTCAAGCTGAGCCATTGAGCTTTCAGTGATGACAGGCTTTTTGATAACGTCATACAAATTCATTATGCAAGAACCTCCTCAATTTTAGAGATAGCTGCTTGAGTAACAAGAAGTTTGTCGCTGTTTGCGATGTCAAGAACACTTGCTGTTGTTGCTGTTGCAACTTTAACATTTGGAAGGTTACGTGCTGAAAGTGCAGCAAATTCATTTCCTTCTTCAAGAATAACAAGTACTTTTGTGTCAATGCTCAATGCTGCAAGCACTTTTGCAAACTCAGCAGTTTTTGGAGCTGTAAATGAAAGGCTGTCTACAGCTACGAATTTGTTTTCAGCAACTTTTTCAGAGTAAACTGATTTCAATGCCAATCTACGAACTTTTTGTGGAAGTTTGTAGGCATATGAACGAGGAGTTGGACCGAAGACGATACCACCACCACGCCATTGTGGAGAGCGGATAGAACCTTGACGAGCACGTCCAGTTCCTTTTTGACGCCATGGTTTACGTCCGCCGCCTGATACTGCAGAACGGTTTTTAACAGCGTGAGTTCCTTGACGGAGGCTAGCGCGTTGGCTGATGATCACGTCGAAGACAACTGATTCATTTGGTTCGATACCAAAGATTGCGTCGTTAAGAACCACTTCACCAGCTTCTTTACCAGTTTGGTCAAATAATTTTACGTTTGCCATTGTGACTGATTTCCCCTTTCTTTATTATTTACCAGCTTTAACTGCTGATTTGATAGTGATAAGAGATTTCTTAGCACCAGGTACGTTTCCTTTGATCAAGATAACGTTTTTCTCTGGAACAACTTGAACGATTTCAAGGTTTTGAATCGTTACACGGTTGCCACCCATACGTCCAGCCAAGTGTTTGTTTTTGAAAACACGGTTTGGCGCAACTGGTCCCATTGAACCAGGACGACGGTGGTAACGTGAACCGTGAGCCATTGGACCGCGAGATTGGCCGTGGCGTTTGATTACACCTTGGAAACCTTTACCTTTTGAAGTTCCTGTTACATCAACAACATCACCAGCTTCGAATGTATCAACTGTGATTTCCGCACCAACTTCCAAGTCTTCAATGTTTTTGAATTCACGAATGAAGCGCTTAGGAGCCGTGTTAGCTTTCGCTACATGTCCTTTAGCAGGTTTGTTGCTCAATACATCACGAAGGTCATCAAAACCAACTTGAACTGCGTTGTAACCGTCTGTTTCAACTGTTTTCACTTGAAGAACAACGTTTGGAGTTGCTTCAACAACAGTTACAGGGATTAATTCGCCAGCTTCAGTGAAGATTTGAGTCATTCCCACTTTTTTCCCTAAGATTCCTTTTGTCATGAGAAAATGTTTCCTTTTCTATAATTTTTTTCAAAAAGTTTTTAACGAGCGTTTTTCATGCTCAAGATACCAAGCTTTAAATTAAAGTTTGATTTCTACGTTCACACCACTTGGAAGGTCCAACTTCATCAAAGCGTCAACTGTTTTTTGAGTTGGGTTGATGATGTCGATCAAGCGTTTGTGAGTACGCATTTCAAATTGTTCGCGAGAATCTTTGTATTTGTGAGTCGCACGAATGATTGTGTAGAGGCTACGTTCAGTTGGAAGTGGGATTGGACCCGCAACTTCAGCACCTGTACGTGCAGCAGTTTCTACGATTTTTGCAGCCGCTGTGTCAAGTGTACGATGTTCGTAAGCTTTCAAACGGATGCGGATTTTTTTGTTTGCCATCTTTTTCTCCTTTTTTCGTCTATTTAAGATAATAGGCTAGCTCCACAAGAAAACCGACAGGTGATTGCGTGGCAATGCAACCGAGCGTGTCGCAACCTCTTGCATCAAAGCTACACGCTGTTTTTTACAGCACCATAGTATCTTAACACAAAGAACCAAGCATTGCAAGGGATTTGAGTAAGTTTTTTAGAGATTTTTAGGATAATTTTTTATGAAAGTGTTTTCTAAGTGACTTATAAATCTTGTAATCATCTATATAGAAGAAAATTTAGATTATTCTACCTATTCGTTTGAGTTTTTGCTCAAAAAATAAAAATGCTCACTGACGCATGTCAGTGAGATTAAAAATGAAAAATTTGCTTTTAGCTACTTTGTTTTATAACAAAGGGCTGTCCCTTTCAATACGAAAGTCGTTTCCTGACTGGCATATGACAAGGTCGGCAGCTGCTAGATAAGGCTGATAAAAGTGCTGATATTGCTCTCGCCGTGCTAAATGCGTCTGCTCTATCCACTCTGGCCTGCGTTCTCGTACAGCCACATCTCTTGCCAAGCGGCGTTCTAACTCGGTCTGATCGTCCGTGTAAAAGCAAATCGACAAATCAAACAAACTTTCAGGCAAAAAGGCAGCCGACATACCTTCTACTATTAAAATCGGCTTTCGGGCTGATAAGCGCAAGCTAGGCGACCAAGCTGTGCCAATGGTCAGAATATCCAGACCAGACTGCAAGGCGCAAATATCTCGCTCCAGGCTCCCAAGTTCATGAACGGCTGGGATACAAGCCGTTACTTTTTGATGAGGAAAATCCTTAGAACTGAGCAAATCTCGATACTCCCCAGTAATTACATAAGGATCTGTTTCCAGAAGATTGGTTGGTTCCTCACCCAAGGTTAGCTGAAGTTTTCGAGCAAAAGTTGACTTACCTGAAGCTCCGTGACCAAAAATCCTCAGAGTGTGCTTTTGACCATCCGAAAGATAGTCTACCAAGCTTTCCAACAATTTTCCTTCATCAGACATACTTCTTCCTTTCTAATGAGGACTCTTAGAAATTTCTCTTGGAGCGGTTGTAGCCGTAGCGCTCAACAAAGTCTTCTCGGAATTCCAACAGATTATCATCCATAATAGCTTGGCGGACCTTCTTCATGAGATTTACCAAGAAGTAGAGGTTGTGATAGCTGGTCAAGCGGAGACCAAAGGTTTCATCAGCCTTGAGCAGGTGGCGGATATAAGCCCGCGTGTAGTTTGTACAAGTGTAGCAATCACAGTCGTGATCCAGTGGCGTGAAATCTTCCTCAAACTGGGCATTTTTAACAACCAGACGTCCCTCGCTGGTCATGCAGGTGCCGTTTCGGGCAATCCGAGTCGGCAGGACGCAGTCAAACATATCGACCCCACGGATAACACCGTCAATCAAGCTATCTGGCGCCCCAACTCCCATAAGATAGCGGGGCTTATTTTCAGGCAGTAGAGGCGTTGTGAAGTCCAGCACCGCATTCATCTCCTCATGAGACTCACCAACAGCCAGTCCTCCGATAGAGTAGCCTGGGAAATCCATGCTGACCAAATCTTGAGCAGACTGGCGGCGCAAATCTTCAAATCCAGCACCCTGTACAATCCCAAAGAGACCTTGGTCGTGTGGCCGAGTGTGGGCCTTGAGTCCACGCTCCGCCCAACGGCTGGTCCGCTCAATGGACTTCTTGACATAGTCATAAGGCTGGTAGAACTGCGGGCACTCATCAAAGGACATCATGATGTCGCTACCTAAGTTGTTCTGGATAGAGATAGCCTTTTCTGGCGAAAGGAACATCTTGGAACCATTAAGGTGGTTCTTAAAAGTCACTCCTTCTTCTGTGATGTTGCGACTATCCGCTAGAGAATAAACCTGAAAGCCACCACTATCGGTCAGAATAGGCTGGTCCCAGTTCATGAACTTGTGTAGGCCACCTGCACGGGCAATCAGCTCATCACCCGGCCGCAACCAGAGGTGATACGTATTGGACAAGATGATACCAGAACCCATTTGCTTGAGCTCTTCTGGTGACTGGGTCTTGACCGTCGCCTGAGTGCCGACCGGCATAAACATAGGCGTTGGAAAGGTGCCATGCGGGGTGATGATTTCTCCTAGACGAGCACCTGTGTGCTTTTCTTTTTTGATCAAACGATACTGAATCGGTGAATCTGACATGTTTCCTCCTGCTGGGAAAGACAGTCCCAGCTATTTTCTTCTATAAAACAAGCGCCAAGCGCTCATAAGATACCGTATGATTTTACCAAAAAAAGTCTTGTCTGTCACGATATGTGGTATAATAAAAATCATGAAATGGAGGTCTGTATGAATTTAAGCGAAATCCGTGCACAAGCACGAACCATTCGAAATCAAACCAACGGCATTTTCTCGCTCTTTGCCATTCCAACTCTGGTAACCATTTTATCTACCTATCTGTCTCCCAACCGTCATCTGGAGGAGATTGTTCCCCAGTTGGAGATCAATCAGGCCTTTGTTTTGATTTTTGGCCGTCAAATTTTTCCACAAATCGTAGAATTTATCATCGCCCTGCTCTTTTTATCTGCTAGCTTCAGCATGATAGAAGTCGTTCGGAAAAAACGCGATACGGTTGGCTTTGCAGATATTGGCCGAATCTTTTCTGCCGAGCTTTTCTCACCGATTTTTATCACACAACTGACTAAAAGTATTCTCCTCTTGTTGTGGAATTCTATCAGCCTTGTCGGTTCATTTTTCCTTATTTTCAGCAGTTACAAGGTGCTAGCTATTTATGGAAAGATATCCGATTGGTCCCAATTGACAGCTGCTAGTCCGGAGGTGGAGCAAATCGTCAGCTATGCGCCCATGATGTTTCTCGGCACTCTCATTGTCTTGGCTGGTACGGCAGTCTTCCTGATGGCCAACTATGCTTACTCTCAGACCGACTTCATCCTTTATGATCAGCTGAGCACTGGCACCTACCAAGGTCCTTGGCAAGTTCTTGTGCAAAGTAGACGCATGATGAAAGGCTATAAATGGAAACGTTTCTTGCTGGATCTGAGCTTTATCGGCTGGTATATCCTGATTGGTATCACACTGGGAATCGCTGGAGTTGTGGCCTATCCTTACATCACAACAGCTCGGGTGCTCTTTTATGAAAATTTAAAATCACTAGGTAAGTAAAATGAGAGTAGGACAGAAATCTGAAATTCGTTAGAATTCGATTTCGTCGTCCCACCTCCGCACAGTTGAGTAGGGCTGTAAAAGCTGATGAAATCAGCGTAGTAGAGCCCACTCAACCACTGCGTCTTGCTTGACAATCCAAAGACAATTGAGAGGCTAGGACTTTTGTCCCAGCCTCATTTTTTCGTCTAGATTTAACGCAGTTGGACTTTCACTACCAAGGGTAAGTCGGCTGCTACACTCGGCATGAAGAGACGCAAACCTTGAGGTGTTTGCTCCCATTCAAGCGCTTCATCATAGCCTAGTAAGGACACCTCCTCTATGATGCCATGAAAGCGGGAAGCGGGATTTTCTCTTTCGTCAGCCAAGGCCTGAATCGTCAGCCACTGATTTACTGCAGGCTCCATCAGAAAGGCATACACTGCTCCACCCTTAGCCGTGAAACGGAAATCCTTACTCGTGTAAATCAAGGCGCTTCCATCTGAAAACGGCCCGCTAGCTGGCTGCGTTGGTCCTTCTCCAAATTGCCTCCACGCGCGTGAATCATAGATCGCTTGGCCATTCACTTGGAGCCAAGCCCCGATCTCTCTTAAGATTTCTTGATCTTTTTCCGGAATCGTCCCGTCTCCTTTTGGCCCAATATTCAGCAGCAAATTCCCATTTTTGGACACGACATCAATCAAGGTCTGGATGATTTCTTTAGCTGACTTATAGTCAAGGTTCTCTGTGTAGCCCCAAGAGTTTCGCGCGATAGCCGTATCCGTCTGCCAAGTGAAAGGCTGGATCTCTGCGAAACCACCGCGTTCCACTTCCACAATCCCCGAACCAAAAGCCAGCGCATCATGCTTGTAGCAAATGCTAGTCGGCTTCCCAGAAGCTGCTCCTAAATTATAATAATAGGCCACAAAAAGCTTTATATACTCTTTAAAAGCTGCATGCTGAATCCACCAGTCAAAATACAAAATCTCAGGCTGGTGATCTCGAACCAGCTCACAGGTACGTAGGAGCCAATCATCTAGAAACTCCTGACTCGGATAAGGCTGACCAAACAAGTCATGGTGGTCTGGCTCTGGCATAGCTGGCCAGTAGAGTTCCTCGCGACTGACTTCGCTGGCAATGTCACTAGCAAACTCCTTCCCATGTGAAAAGAAAAAATGATGCTCCGCCCGATGGGAGGAAGTACAAAAATGAACTTGCTCTCTTTGAGCTGCCTGACTTAATTCCCCCAAGATATCACGTTTTGGTCCCATTTCCGCACTATTAAAAGGAGAGAGCTGGCTGGCATAAAGTTGAAAGCCGTCGTGATGCTCTGCCACTGGAAAAATGTACTGGGCTCCTGCTTCTTTAAAGATGCGCAGCCATTCGTCCGCATGAAAATTCTCGGCAGTAAAGAGAGGAATAAAGTCCTTGTAGCCAAAATCTTTGTGGGGCCCGTAAGTTTTGATATGGTGATCAAACACTTCCGTGCCTTGGATATACATATTTCGAGAATACCACTCGCTCCCAAAGGCAGGAAGGCTGTAGAGCCCCCAGTGAATAAAAATCCCAAACTTAGCCCTTTTGAACCAGTTGGGGACTTGATAGGTCGCAAGAGAGTCCCAGTCTGGATAGAAAGGACCTTGGTTGGCAACTCTTTGAATTTCTTCTAAAGATATTTTCATCGTTACTACCTCATCATTCAATTAAAACGCTTTCTTTTATTGTACCAATTTTTGGAGAAGAAAGAGGCATTTTACAAAAAAATAATCCAAAACAGCCCTGCTAGCAAATCTTCCCGATAAAGCAAAGAAAAAGGAACAGCAATTAATTCTGTTCCTTGTTTTTATATTGTCAGCATGACGAGTACCTTGGAAAGCCACTCGCACCACGATGTTCATCA
Source organism: Streptococcus cristatus (assembly GCF_003943815.1). Classification (GTDB taxonomy): domain Bacteria; phylum Bacillota; class Bacilli; order Lactobacillales; family Streptococcaceae; genus Streptococcus; species Streptococcus cristatus_F. The sequence continues at coordinate 21,342 of NZ_RJNA01000010.1, forward strand.
TTCAATACATCAATTCGCTACGCGATAGTAGGGATGTTGGCTTGCATAGGTAAAATCTTGCCCCACTAAAATGCGTTCTTTCGGATTCTCACTTCCAGTATCATAAAGACGAGCTCCTTTAGGAATGGCTGTGAAGGAGGCAACTTGATTCCCCGATTTATGAGTTAAAAACGCTCCAAACTTACCTTCATATACTTGACTATTTGTCAAAGTGTAGTCGCTTGATTCATTTCCTCTGTAAGTATGGGACACCAAACCATTTGCATCAAAGACTAATTGATTGCCCAAATCGTCTTGCCAAATACCTGCAATGCTGGAGAAATCACCATTTGTTAGAGCATTGACATCTATACCGGAAGTTGTTGGAGTGTTTGAATCTGCTGAAGTCTTGTTGTCCACAGGCTTCTCAACTTGACTGGAAACACTCTGGTCGCTAGAAAGCTTAGTAGTAGAGGATGCTTTTGCTTCGTTGGAAGCAGAACTTTGCTTGGCTGATGGTTTGGTGGAGGACTCGCCTAAGCTACTAGTCTTAGATGTCTGAGAAGTGGAACTGCTGTTCACCTCCGTGGAAGGTTTAGAGCTACAGGCGGCGAGCAAGAAAGCAGAGCACAAGGCAGTGGCTGTCAATAAAATAAGTTTACTACGTTTCATAATGGAATCTCCTTGTCAGTTTATCATTAATTTGCTACATGATAGTAGGGATGTTGGCTTGCATAGGGGACATCTTACCCCACCAAAATATATTCTTTAAAGCTTTTACTTTGTAACAAAAGAAATATTTTGTAATCCAATTGTAATCTTATGAAATAATTTTGTCAACTTTTTGTGTGATGTTTTTCTCAAAATTTATTTAAAATTTCTGAAAATGCCTTTTTGATGCAAAAACGAGGCTGGGACAAAAGTCCTAACCTCTCAATTGTCTTTGTATTGTCGAGCAAGACGCAGTGGTTGAGTGGGCTCTACTACGCTGATTTCATCAGCTTTTACAGCCCTACTCAACTGTGCGGAGGTGGGACGACGAAATCGAATTCTAACGAATTACCGATTTCTGTCCCACTCTCGCTTCGTTTCAAATTTCCTCTAAATCCTGAACGATCCGCTCAAAGGCTGCCTCTAAAGAATCTTCATTCCTAAAGAGCGATTCTTCTTGCCAGCCTAAGAAATCTCGATCTTTCCACCAGCGTCTCATATCGGATGGAGTGAATTCCTCCTGCTTGGCTCTGGTCTGATGACGGCGAACGGTTTCTTCAAAAGTCAAATCATAGTAATAGGCTAGAGTCTGAGAAGCAAACAAAGTCCGCAACCGCTCCAGCATGTGGCCATAAATATCTGTCTCGTAGAAGCCTTCTACCAGAACCAGCAAGTCATGCTCGTAACCGAAGCGTGCTAGGCTTTCCGTCAAATCAATAGATAGGTTGCCCGGCTCTACTTTTTCCTTGAGCATGTCCCGTCTAACTGTATCCTGCGCAATCAAAAGAGTCCCTCGGCCATAGTGTGCCTGCAGTTTCTTAGCCAGACTCGATTTGCCAGAGCCGGAATTTCCACGAATGATAACTAACTTGGCCATCTTATTCGCCTAGAATCAAGCGAGTATGCTCGCGTTTGATACAGCGATCCATGACGATATCTTCGCGACCGGCTGCCCGCAAAATTTGCTCAGCTTCTTCATTTTCCAAGCCCAACTGAGCCCAAAAGATCTTGGCATCTGATTCCAGAAAATCACGCGCCACATCCGGCAAAAACTCACTGCGGCGGTAAACATCGACAATATCCACTGGGAACGGAATATCTTTGAGACTGGCATAAACTGTTTCACCAAAAATCTGACTGCCCGCCGCCCGCGGATTTACTGGAATAATGCGATAGCCCCGCTCCTGCATCTCCTTGGACACACGGTTACTGGTCGTTTCCTCACGGTCTGATAGACCGACAACAGCAATCACCTTGCTGGTTTCTAGATAGCGCTTAACAACGCCGTCACTGGGATTTTGAAAATGATAAGTCATAATGCTCCTCCTGTTTTATAAATAATTTTTAACTTTTCTAACAATGATATCTTAGCTGAATACGGTACAAAAAACGTGATTTCCCTCGCATTCCTTGAATGCTGTGTCAGCTTTCTATTTTCACTTTTTGTTTTACGCCCTTGATATCTTACTTCGCCTCGTACCAAGTTTGGCCAGCGTTTTCATCAGCCACTAGTGGAACGGCTAGTTCAATCGCGGCTTCCATGGTTTCTTTGACTAACTGGCGGACGGCTATTAGCTCGTCATTTGGCACTTCCAGTACGATTTCATCGTGCACCTGCAAGAGCATGCGAGACTTGAAATTCTTCTCTGTCAGAGCTCGGTCCAGATTAATCATAGCGACTTTGAGAATGTCTGCGGCGGAGCCTTGGATCGGGCTGTTAATAGCTGTGCGCTCCGCAAAATTTCGGATGTTAAAGTTGCGGGAATTGATGTCCGGCAAAGAGCGACGGCGATGGTAGATGGTCTCTACATAGCCCTTATCACGCGCTTCGCGGACGATGGTTTCCATATAATTCTTAATCCCTGGGAAACGCTCAAAATAAGTCTGAATATAATCTTTGGCAGCCTTGCGAGAAATTCCCAAATTATTGGCCAGTCCAAAGTCGGAAATGCCATAGACTACTCCGAAGTTGACAGCCTTGGCATTACGGCGGTCATTAGGTGTCACATCCTCTGCCTTTTCAATACCAAAGACCCGCATGGCGGTAGCCGTGTGAATGTCTTCTCCATGCTGAAAGGCCGCAATCAGATGCTCATCCTGAGAAATGTGAGCCAGCACCCGCAACTCAATCTGGGAATAATCCGAGCTGAGTAGTACGCTGTCTGCCCACTCTGGCACAAAAGCCTTGCGAATAAGACGCCCTTGCTCCAAACGAACGGGGATGTTCTGCAGGTTCGGGTCAACTGAGGACAGGCGGCCCGTCTGAGTCAAATCCTGAACATAGCGAGTGTGAATCTTACCGTCAGCCGCTATCGCCTCCTGCAGTCCGATGATATAAGTGGACTGGAGTTTGCTGATTTGACGGTATTCCAGAATCTTAGACACAATCGGTGCAATGGGAGCTAGGCGCTCCAGCACATCCACCGCTGTCGAGTAGCCCGTCTTGGTCTTTTTAGTGTACTCCAGCGGCAACCCCATATCCTCAAAGAGAATGGTTCCCAGCTGTTTCGGCGAGTTGATATTAAACTCCTGACCAGCCAGATCATAAATCTCTTGGGTCAGACTTTCCAGCGTCTTTTCATTTTCTGCCTGCATGCCCTGCAGGGTTTCCCGCTCAACCTTGATCCCCGCAATCTCCATCTTGGCTAGGACAAAGGCCAGCGGCTGCTCCATTTCAAGCAACAAATCCAGCTGATCGTGGGAACGGAGCTGTTCTTGCATTGGCTCTTCTGTTTCCAGCAGTACTTGGACCTTACGAGCTAGATGCTCAAAGAGCTGCTCTTGGTCGGGCAGAGCGCGCTTGGCTCCCTTGCCATAAACCTCATCATCAGTCGGCAGGATTGTTTGGCCGTAAAGGCGAGCAATGGTCGCCAGCTCATTGTCCTCGACCGTCGAAAGCAGATACTTGGCTAGGCGCGCATCAAAGGCTGCTGCTGGCAGTTCAATGCCGTAATGACTGAGCAGTACCTTAGTCCGCTTGAGATCGTAGGTTTTCAGAGCTGTTTTTGTCAAAAACTCCTGAAAGAGAGGTTGCTGTAGTAAATCGCTGGAGCCGACATAAATCTGACGGCTATCGCCCCAGGCAAGACCGACAATCTCTTCCTTGTGGTAGTTGTCACCCAAGATTTCAAAATAGAAGAATTGCTCTGGTGCCAGCATATCCGCTGTCACTTCAGTCACTTTGGTAAATTCAATTGGTTTGACTTCTACCGGCTCCTGAGCCGTTCCTAACTGAGCCTTGAGCTGCTTGAAGCCCATCTCGTCATAGAACTTGCTCAGAGCCTCTACCTGCGGACCCTTATAAACCAAATCATCCAGTCCGATTTCAATCGGAGCCTGAGTATTAATGGTGGCTAGGGTTTTTGATAAGAAAGCCTTGTCCTTGTCATTGATCAGATTTTCCTTCATCTTGGAAGCCTTGAGCTGATCGATGTTTTCATAGAGATTTTCCAAAGAGCCATACTCCAAGAGGAGCTTGAGACCAGTCTTCTCACCAATCTTGGTCACGCCGGGGATATTATCTGACTGATCGCCCATCAGCGCCTTGAGGTCAATGAACTGCTCTGGCGTGATGCCCATCTTTTCCATGAGGTAGGCTGGGGTAAATTCCTCAAACTCAGCTACGCCTTTCTTGGAAATCTCCACCACGGTATTTTCATCCGTCAGCTGAATCAAATCTTTATCGCCGCTGACAATGGTCACATCGTAAGGCACAGCTGTCTTTTCAGCCATCTTGTCCAAGGTCCCAATAATGTCATCCGCCTCGTACTGAGCCAGATCATAGTAGCGGATACCTAAGTAGTCCAGCATTTCACGGATAAAAGGCAACTGCTCACGAAATTCATCCGGTGTCTTGGCCCGACCAGCCTTATAGTCGGCATACATCTCGGTCCGGAAGGTCGTCTTGCCAGCATCAAAAGCTACTAGAATATGAGTTGGCTGCACGCGCTCCAAAAGATGATTGAGCATGAGGTGAAAGCCATAAATGGCATTGGTATGCAGGCCCGATGGACTCTTGAAACGGTCAATTTGATTATAAAGCGCAAAAAAAGCGCGAAAAGCAACGGACGAGCCGTCAATTAATAACAACTTATTCTTTTTTTCCATAGGTTTATTATAACACGAAAGGCGGACAAAGACAGAAAAGGCGGCGTGGAAAATAGGTAGAAAGTGAATTGAGATTTAAATTTTGCTATAATCATCTTATGAACAACACCTACTATTTTATCCGTCATGCTCATTCTAGCTATACACCTGATGAAATCAACCGACCATTATCAGATAAAGGGCAAGCCTCCTTGGCGCAGCTTGACTTTTTAGCAGACAAACCCATTACCGCCATTTATTCTAGCCCCTACCGAAGAGCCATCCAAACGGTTGAGCCTTTGGCTCAGAGTCTGAAACTCGCTATTCAAACCGACAATCGATTAATAGAGCGAAAGCTAAGTAGTCAAGCGATTGCCGACCCAGATTTTGAAGAAGCCCTCATGAAACTTTGGTCACGGCCAACATTTTCACTCGTTGGTGGCGAGTCTAATCAACAAGCTAAACAGCGAACCTTAGCCTTTCTTCATGAGCTAGAAATCAAACATCAAAACGAAGAAATTATCATCAGTTCCCACGGCAATCTGATTTGCATCTTGCTGAGCGCATTTGACTCCAGCATTGATTATGACTTCTGGCGCAGCCTAAGCATGCCAGATGTGCTGGTTTTAGATAAAAACGAAAAAATCACTCACCTCCTATAAAAGATGGCATCGCCTAGCAAGAGCCAGCTATATCTTATCACTCTTCTATGGTATAATAATAAAAACTAGGAGGTAAAGCATGTTCCCAATAACCATTCCAACTCTTGTGACTGAGGAAGTCTATCAACGATTTGCATGGTCTGTTTTCATACGCGGGAAAAGATTCTTGCTAAATATGTTCATTTTGATAGGAATCCTGGTTCTCTATCTAACCTTCCTACCTGACAACCTGAAGCGAGTTTCTTTCTTCATCGTGCTATTTACATCTTTGATTATATTCCCAGTAATGTACTTTGGCACGGACTTTCAGATAAAGAAAGCCTATCAAAAAACTCCTTTCTGGAAGGATATGGAGCAAACTCTTATATTTGAGAAAGATAAATTTTCTGTGAAAAGCAAACGAGGAGAGTTTCTTTATAGCTATGATGACATCGTCAAAGTTTTCCATACTAAAGATGATTTTTATATCATGTTGGGTCCAAATGTCGGCTTCCCTATTGAAAAAAAGAACTGTACTCCCGAGGCTCTTGAGTTCTTGCTGGAACTACAGATTGAGCATATGTAAAAGAAAAAGCAGGCTAGACTGACAGTAGATCAGTTCTGGTCTGCTTTTTATTTTGTAAATAATTGCTGTATATCCAGCAACTTTTCTATCTTCTGATTGATTTCTGGTCGGTAGTCACAGAAGTTAATGCTCTGGATACCACTGTTGACAGCGACATCCACATCCAGCGTCCGGTCGCCGATATAGTAAGTTTCCTGCTTGTCCAGACCGTATTTCCCTAGCAGATAGTCGACACCTTCTGGATGGGGCTTGCGCTCAAAGCCGTTGGCTGTTGTGATGATTTCTGTAAAATAATCATGAATACCCAAGTCTTGCAAGATTTGATGGGCATTGAGTCCCTTGTGGGTATAGACAAACTGGACAATGCCCTGCTCTTCAGCCCAGGCCAGAATCTCTGCTGCTCCTGCCATCAGATGGACCTGAGCATTCTTCTCCTTTAGGCTTGCTCCACGAAAGGCATTCATCTCAGCAGCGTCCAAACCTTTCTCAGATGCTACTTCCTCCAAAAGTTTCTGGACAGAGTGCTTTAGGATATAGCTGTGAATACTCGCCCTGTCAAAGTCCAGACCATAGTGAGCGTAGGTCTCCTCAATTCCTGCCAAAATAGCATCGTAGGAGTCCAGCAAGGTGCCGTCCAAATCCCAAATAAACGCTGTTATCATGTGATTTCCCTCATTTTTCTGTCAAATAAAACCTTTAAAAATAACCAGCGGAAGCCATTGTCCAAGAGAGTCCCAGCCCAGACTCCCGGCAGACCCAAGCCAAAGGTCACACCTAGTAAATATCCTGAGACGATGCGAATCAGCCACATACCAATAGTCGTGGCATAAAAGGGCAGTCTGGCATTGCCCAGACCCTGCCAAACCGCTGTGTAAATCACGGTCCCAGCTGCCATGGGAGTGCCCAGCAGAGAAAAGAGGATGACCGAAAGACTAGCTGTGATCGCTCCGCTATTGTCCGTATAGAGTAAGGTCAGCGGCCGACCAAGGGCGTAAATCCCTAAAGCCACGGGCAGCATGCAAGCAAAAGACAGCCAGAAGGCCCGCTGACGAATCAGACCAACCGCTTGCATATCGCCCTCCCCAACCGCATGGGCTACCAACATGACTGTTGCCGTCGCTACCCCAAAAGCCGGCATGTAGTTAAACTGAGTCAGGACTTCCCCAATGGCATTCCCCGCTACTGCATCCGTCCCAAAGACGACCACAATGGCGATGATCACTACATCACCCGCCCGCATCATGAGCCGTTCTCCAGCAGCCGGCAAAGACAGGCGTAAGAGCTCGCCATCTAAACCCCAGCGCCAGCGGATCGTGGACAAATCCAGCTCCCGCCAGAGAATGAGCACACCGACCAAACGAGCCAGCACCGTCCCCAGCGCTACGCCGACAATACCAAGCCGAAAGACGTAAATCCCCAGACCAGAAAAGAGGGCATTGAGGACATTGGTCAGAAGACTAACATACATGGGGAATCTAGGATTGCGCGTGACCCGCACCAGAGCTCCAAAGGAAGTCATCAAGCCTAGTAGGACAATTGTTCCACCAACCAGAGCCAGATACAGACCGCCTGCTTCAGCCACCGCTTTTTCCGTCCCCAGCAGATCCAGCATCTGCCTACCAAAAAGCAGAGAAAGGAGACCTAGCAGAAGACTCAGAAGGAGCGTCAGCTTGATAGCCTCAGCTGTGTGATAGGCCAAACGCTCCTTGTCTCCCTGAGCCAGAGTCTTGGAGATGAGACTGGAAACAGCAGCCCCCAGCGCGATAAAAATTGCCTGATAAATGGTAATGATATTGCCGGCCACCGATACACCAGAGATCGCAATCAGCCCAAGACTGGCCACCAGATAGCTGTCGACCATGCCCATGAGCATCTGCAAAAAGTTCTCTGCCATAGCTGGCAAGGCGATATTCATGATTTTTTTATAAGTCGTCATAGAGAAAATTCTCCCTCTTAAGCATAAGCTACTTCTCTTTCTTTCATTGGGCATCCTAAGAAAAAATCAGCCAGATATCCAGCTGATTTTAGGCTTTCTAAGCCATTTTTACAATTCCAAGTAATCCTCGACTGCTACCTGCATTTGGTCTGCAGCAACCGTCGTTTTGTGACGAACAGGGGCAATTTCTAAGCCGTCCACAGCTGGTGGAAGGGCTACGCCAGAAAGTTCGTGCAGTTGGTCCAAAGCCTCAAAGTCACTAAGTCCTGTTTGACCAGTCACAGCCTCAACAGCCACAACTGGGAATTTATAGGGACTAGCGGTAGACGCGATAACAGTCTTGCGCTGATCACCTGTTTCTGCCAAGTATTTTTGATAGACAGCAGACGCGACAGCCGTATGAGGGTCTTCGATGTAGTTAGAGACTTGATAGACTCGCTTGATTTCAGCAGCTGTTTCTTCTTCTGTCGCATAGTCAGCCGCAAAGAGCTCTAAAATCTCAGCATCAAAGTCCGTCAGTTCATACTGTCCATGATCATTCAGAGCCGCCATCAAGGCAGCTGTTTTCTCAGCGCTGTTACCAGACAGATGGAAAATCAAACGCTCCAAGTTAGAGGAAACCAGAATATCCATGGACGGACTAGACGTCACCTTGAAGCTCCGCTTCTTGTCATAAACCTGAGTCTTGAAGAAGTCTGTCAGGACATTGTTCTCATTCGAAGCGCAGATTAGCTTGCCAACCGGCAGACCGATTTGCTTGGCATAGTAGGCCGCTAGGATATTACCAAAGTTCCCAGTCGGAACGGTAAAGTTGACCTTGTCTCCTGCTGTGATTTCTCCCGTCTTCACCAGCTGAGCATAAGCATAGACATAGTAGACAATCTGAGGCACTAAACGGCCGATATTCATGGAATTAGCTGATGAAAACTGGAGTTTGTGCTCCAAGAGACGAGCTCGTAGATCTGTGTCATTGAACATGTGCTTGACATTAGTCTGGGCATCGTCAAAGTTGCCATCAATGGCAACGACATGCGTATTGGCACCTGTCTGGGTCGTCATTTGCAGCTCTTGGACCTTGCTGACACCATCTTTGGGATAAAAGACGATGATTTCAGTCCCCGGAACATCCGCAAAGCCTGCCATAGCCGCCTTGCCCGTGTCACCAGAAGTCGCCGTCAAAATGACAATTTTGTTTTCCAAGCCGTGCTTTTTGGCTGCGGTTGTCATCAGATGAGGCAGGATAGACAAAGCCATATCCTTGAAGGCAATGGTCGCTCCGTGGAAAAGTTCTAGATTGTACTGACCATCCAGCTTGACCAAGGGAGCAATCGCCGCATCATCAAACTTGCTGTCGTAAGCATTGGTAATACAATGATCCAGCTCTGCTTCAGAAAAATCATCCAAAAAAGCAGACAACACCAGCTTGGCTACTTCCTGATAAGAAGCGTCTTTAAGCTTGGCAAAGTCCAAATCGACCTGCGGATAGGTAATGGGCGTAAAGAGCCCGCCGTCTGTTGCCAAACCTTGCAGAATCGCCTGGCTGGCTGTTACTCTATTCTTTTCGTCACGCGTTGATTGATAAACTAAAGTCATTCTCTCTCATCCTTTATCTGTAGTTCGTTTTATTATATCAAAATTTATCAGAAAATTCTCCATTTCATCAAAATTAAAGAGCAAAAAGAGTCGAAATCCTATGATTTCAACTCAATCAAATATCAAAACTCAGACAAGGCTTTTATTTGCTGTCCCTTTTCATCAAAATTATCTGGGCTCAGCCATTTCTCCAGACGATTCTTAACGGCAGGCCAATCGCTGTCAATCATGGAGAGCCAATCGGTATCTCGGTTGCGCCCCTTATAGACAACCGCCTGACGGAACCTACCTTCGTAGGTAAAACCAAGCCGCTCTGCTGCCCGTCTTGACGGCTGATTGAGTGCATCGCATTTCCATTCGTAACGGCGGTACTCCAGCTCTTCAAAGACATAGCGTGCCAATAAGTACTGGGCTTCTGTAGCCAGTCTGGTGCGCTTCAGCTGCGGTGAATAGGTCACAGCGCCTACTTCAATCACACGATTGCCTCGGTCAATTCTCATTAATGCGAAAGTTCCCAGCGCCTTGTTGCTCTCCTTGTCCACAATGGCATAGTGGAAACGATCCTGAGCCGCCAGCATCCGATCTAGCAAACTATCCCACTCCTCCTGACTCTGAGCAGCATTTTGAAAGAGATAAGTCCACATATCAGCATGTGAATCCGGACCATACACTTCATACAAATCCGCCCCATGCTTATCCTTGGATAGCCGCTCAATGACAACATACTGTCCTTCTATTCGCTCTAGCTTGGGCAGATCCCCCGACTCAAAATCTGGCAGAGCCTCTCCAATAGGCTGGCCTAGTTCATTGATTCGCATAAAAAACCTCACAATCTAGCTTTACTGATTTCCACAATAAGAATTAGAAGCTGTAATTGACACTGACTCCTATCTCCCTTGCTTCAGATCCAAACTTGAAACATTACTTGTGTAAATTATATCACTTTTTCCCTTATCCGTCACAAGCTTTAGAAAACAGCTCTTCAGAAAAGGCAGTCATATTATCTAGAAATATTGAGATTACAGTCTGCTCATACTTTAATGGAAAGCCAGATCTGACAATTATCGGTTTTGTAAACGCTTTATTTCCGCTAAACTATGTTATAATGAAAATACGTTTTTATTATTTTGACCAAAGAAAGTGACCCATCATGAGACACCAGCAAAATATCTTGGCCATCATCGAAAGCTGTTACGACACTATGACCGATGTCGAAAAGCGGATTGCCGACTATTTTTTAAATCCGACCGATATAGAAGGGGATCTGTCCTCCCTCGAAGTAGCGCAAACCTTGCACATCTCACAGGCGGCCTTGACCCGTTTTGCTAAAAAATGTGGCTTTAAGGGCTATCGGGAGTTCAACTTCCAATATCTCCAACAGCTGAAAATCAGCAAAACGGAGCATACAAATCTGAAAAATGATTCGTCCCGCCAAGTGCTACGCAACTATATTCAAATTCGGCAACAAACCGAGGACTTGATTGACGAAAAAAGATTGGAGCGCGTAGCTCAGCTGATTGAAAAAGCGGATCGTGTCTATTTTTTTGGCACGGGAAGCTCGGGGCTCGTCGCTCGCGATATGAAACTGCGCTTCATGCGCTTAGGGGTTATTTGTGAAGCTCTGACAGATGCGGATGGCTTTGCTTGGACAACGAGCATTTTAGACAAAAACTGCCTAGTTATCGGCTTTTCTCTTTCAGGTCAAACCCCATCCATTATTGACAGCCTGATTGATGCCAAGGGCATGGGAGCCAAGACCGTATTAATCACTGGCCAGCCTGATTTGATTAAAGAAGACTTTTCAGAAATCATCCCAGTTGCAATGCAAAGTAAACCTCAGTTCATCCAACGAATCTCAGCTCAGTTCCCAATGCTGCTGATGATCGATATACTTTATGCCTTTTTCCTAGAGATTGACCGAGAGAGAAAGGAAAAAATCTTCAATAGTTACTGGGAAAATCACAAACTTAACGGCTATTACCGTAGGCATCAATAAAAGGCTAGGACAAAAATCCTGGCCTTATTTTTAACTCCTTGATGGTTTACTGATTGCTCAACCTCGAGGGGCTGGTACTTCTTAAAAGGCTTGGGCAACCTTTTAAATCTACTCCTAAAGACAAGTGAGCAAAGTTAAATTTTTGGACATTTAGCTCTATCCACCGAATTTTTCCTGTTATTTCAATTCCTTCTAAAATATCGTCTAGCCATCTACAGAAGCCGTTTTCTAAAAGCAAGAAACCCGAGGTCACTCCCCAGGTTTACTTGGATTACTGATGTTTATTTTTAAAGTGGTAGTAGGCTCCGAACATGCCTGCCGTATTTTGGTGATAGGCAAAGGCTAGTTTGGTCTTCTCAGCTATACTCGGCACCAGAGCATCCTTGAGAGCCGCTTGGATCCGCGGTCGGAGAATGGCCTCTTGCCCCATGATACCACCGCCCAAGACGACGATTTCCGGATTGACGACATAGCAGATATTGGCAATGCCCTGCCCCAGATAGCCTACCATGCGGTCAATTCCTTTGATACAGATGGCATTGCCCTCTGTCGCTTCTTTGAAAATCCTTCGACCATTCCAGAGAGAGGGATCTTCTCCGTGCAAGTCAGCGACATATTGAACCAAGGCTGTGGTCGAAGCCACATCCTGAAAAGCCCCGTCCGGCAGGTGCAGATAGCCTACTTCGCAAGCTGAGTTGCTAAAGCCGTGAAAAACTTGCCCATCCGCTACCAGACAGCCGCCAATCCCTGTCCCAATCGTTAGACAGACAGCAATTTTTGCTCCCTTACCATGGCCAGACATGACCTCAGCCAGACCGGCACAATTGACGTCGTTCTCAATCTCGCAAGGAATGGAAAATTCCTCCTCCAAGACCTTCTTAAATTTCGTCCCAGCATAATTAGGAATCTGAGGGCCAGCGTAAAAGATTTCTCCCTTGTCTGGGTCGACCATACCAGCTGAGGAGATACAAATCCCCTCAATTGAACCAGCCTGCGCATAGTCCGCAACTATCTTTTGAACCTTACGCATAATTTCTGGACCACCCTTATGGGCTTCCGTAGGTATTTCATGGGCTTCTACTAGCGTTTCTTGGTCGTCTATCAGGCCGTATTTGATATTGGTACCGCCAATGTCAATCGTAACATAATTTCCCATAAGCATCCTTCTTTCTTGTTAGAGGAAGCGCTCCTTGGTCTCACAGATCAAGGCCGCTGCTGCTTCTACGACCGGACGGTCTGCTTCTACGACTGGTGTCAAAGGAGCACGGACAGAGCCGATAGTCAATCCTTCGTTGAGCTTGAGAACCTCTTTGATAACAGCATACATATTGCCGTAAGCACTGGTTAGCTTGCCGATAATGTCGTTAATGGCAAACTGCAGCTCTTTGGCTCTTTCTAGTTCCTTGTCTGCAATCAGTTGATTAAGCTTGAGGAAAAGTTCTGGCATAGCCCCGTATGTACCACCAATTCCAGCAGCTGCTCCCATGAGACGACCGCCCAAGAACTGCTCATCTGGACCGTTAAAGACCAAATGGTCACTGCCACCAAGTGCTGCAAAAGTCTGGATATCCTGAACTGGCATAGAGGAATTTTTCACCCCAATCACGCGCTCATTTTTCAGCATTTCCTTATAAAGACTCGGAGTCAGCGCTGCACCAGCCAATTGCGGAATATTATAAATCACAAAATCAGTATGTGGGGCAGCCGCACTGATATCATTCCAGTACTGAGCGACAGAGTATTCTGGCAGACGGAAATAAATCGGCGGAATCGCCGCAATGGCATCAACTCCTAGAGCCTCCGCATGTTTTGCCAACTCGATACTGTCCTTAGTATTATTGCAGGCTACGTGAGCAATGATAGTCAGTTTGCCCTTAGCAACTTTCATTACTTCTTCCAAAATTACTTTTCTGTCGGCCACGCTCTGGTAGATACATTCGCCTGATGAGCCGTTGACATAGAGACCTTGCACGCCCTTGTCGATGAAATACTCCACCAAAGCGCGAGTCCGCTCCGGGCTGATTTCACCCTCCTCGTCATAACAAGCATAAAAAGCTGGGATGACACCGTGATATTTCTTTAAATCTTTCATTTTCAAATTTTCTCCAAATGTACTAATTCTAGATTATAGACTGCTGTATTTAGCGAAGATTTTTTCCAAAATAGGAAGCTGCAAAAAAGCCAGACCTGCAAAGCCGATAAAGGCAAAGAGGGAAAACCCTAACAGCAACACAAAGCCTGAGCTGTAGATGATGACAAGGAGCGCAGCTATAACCGCCATCATAACAAAGAACCAAGGAAAATTCAGACTTACAATCACTAGACTGGTCTGTAAAAGGTCTCTAAAAGACATGAGAAACTTACCAGCCAAGGGATAGATGCAAAGAGAAAGCAGGATTGTAAAAATAATCATTCCAAAACAAACCGCCTTTAAAACTTGGAAAGGCAGGGCTTCCTGCGTCCGAAAAAGCAGGAGGTCAAAGAGACTAATGCCGACTAAAGCCAATTCCAGCAAGCCCAGTTTGAGTCCTTGCTTCCAATTTTCTCGAAAGATTCGAGTGTAAGTTCTGATCACTTTTACTCGACGGTTTCCCTTGATTTCAAAAAGTGTTTGATAGAGGCTGACCTTGGCAATCCCAATGGTCACCAAGGGCAGGCAAGACAAGAGAAAGAGAAGATTGACCGTCATCAAATCTAGGATTTTCTCACAGATTTGCATGAAAAAATTATCCGTATCAAATATAGCTCTGATGAGTCCTGTTCCCTTATCTGACATAAGTCTCTCCTTTCTCTGCTAGCCTGGCACACTCAAAAATCTCGCTAACCTAGGGCTAGTCTATTAAAACTTTAAAAAGATACTTTCTGACATTTTCTTCCAGACCCGCATAGCCATTCGGCTGATGAGCTTCTCCTGGAAAGAAAATCGCAAAATTATGGTAACCCAACAAGAGGGGATAACGATTTTGACAATGAACAAAGCCGATATCCGCCTCTTCATCAAAGGCCACTGCCTCATCGACCACATGGCTACCATAGGCGGAATACTCATGTCCTGCTACTAGCAGATGAAAATCTGCATATTTTTTATGATACTCAAATTGATCATTGACCTCTTGATTGAGGGTATTTTCCTGAACCAAGAGAAAGACCTTGTCTCCATCCACTTCATAGCGTCCCAAGTCAAAGCTGTCTTTGCGGTGCTCATAGAGATAATCAATCGCTTTATCCAGGTTCGGATGAAGGCTCTTGTAACGAGTCACATTTTTTAAATCATCAAAAATCATAGTTTTATTTCCTCTATTGAGTGCCTTATCCTTTGACAGCTCCCATAGTAATCCCTTGGGTAAAGGATTTTTGGAAGATGAGGAAGACTGCTACGATTGGCACTGCCGCCAAAGCAGCACCAGCCATAATTAGACCGTAGTTGGTTGCCATCTCAGCCTGCATGGTCGCAACCCCTAACGAAATCGTCAGATTGTTCCGCGAGGTCAACATTACGAGCTGCATGAAGTAGTCATTCCAAGTATTGATAAAGGTGAAGATAGCCAGAGCAGCAAAGCCTGGTTTGACGATAGGAAAGGCTACACTCCAGAAGGTCCGGATTTCACCACAACCGTCAATCTTAGCTGATTCCAGAAGCTCTGTCGGGATATTTTCACTAAACTGCTTCATGAGGAAGACCCCGAAAGGCCAGCCAACTAAAGGTAAAATTACTGCCCAAAGAGTATCGTGGATTCCCATGAAATTGACAATCCGCACTAGAGGTACTAGGACAACTTGCTTAGGCAAGGCCATAGCCGCGATAAAGATAGCAAAGAGAATCCGTTGCCCATAAAAGCGTTTCTTAGCCAAAACGTAACCAGCTAAAGAAGACGTCGCACAAACCAAGAACATGGTCGCCAGCGAAATGAAGACACTGTTCCACATCCATTGTAAAGCTGGATTTTGAACGGCCAATTGCTGGAAGTTCTCTGTTGTCGGGTTTTGTGGCCACCATTGAGGCGGAATCATAATTGTATCCGGCTGAGATTTAAATGCTCCAGTCAGAATCCAGTAGAATGGAAAGATAAAGAGCACGGTCAAAAGTGCTAAAATCACAGATGAGAACACTTTGAATGAACTAATTTTTTGAGGTTTCATATTCCTGCTCCTTTCTTTAATATTCCACATCATTACCGAGGATCTTGAACTGGGCGAAACTGATAATCGCAATCATAATCGCTAGAAAGACTCCCATGGTGTTTGCATAGCCATATTCAGATAGCTTGAAGGCTTTTTCATATAGATAGTACATAAGCGTACTAGTTGAGTAGTTTGGTCCACCTGATGTCAACAGCTGAATCAAGGCGAAACATTGGAATGAGTTAATAGTTGTGATAATAGCGATATAAAGTGTCGTTGGCAAAAGGCTCGGCCATTTGATCTTCCAAAAGACTTGCATCTCTGTTGCCCCATCCACACGCGCAGCCTCCACTAGAGAATTATCGATATTTCCCATAGCTGCAATGTAGAGAATGATCGGCTGACCGACAGATGTTGTCAGCAAAATAACAATAATAGCAGCCAAGGCCCACTGTTTGTCTCCCAACCAAGAAATGTTTTGGTTGATGATATGGCCAGATTTCAAAACAAAGTTCAAAATACCAGACAAGGGATCGTAGATCCACTTCCACACGACTGTCACGGCAACACTACCTGTAACAACCGGTAGGAAGAAGACAAAACGGTAGAAAGAGCGAGAAACAGCATTCATCTCATAGGTTTGTGAAGCTACAAACAAAGAGAAGAGCACAACTACTGGCACAGAGCCGATTACAATAATAACTGTATTAATGAGTGACTTAACAAAAACTGGATCATTGAACATCCGAATGTAGTTATCAAACCCAACGAATGTAAATGAGGTCATTGTATAATTAAAGAAACTAGTGATAAATCCCATTATCATAGGCGCCAAAACAAATACTGTAAAGAATATAAGAATTGGAGCTAAAAACGCATATGATATTAGGGTTTCTTTCATTCTGATTTTATTGACTTTCACAATGAGGTACCCCTCTTTCAAGATTTTCTAACAAAATACCCCTTTTTCCATTTTTAGAGACTGACAACAGAAAAAGGGGCGGATTTTAAACTTGCTTATTTTTTAGTAATCGTTTCGTTTGCTTTTTCAGTAAATGTCTTCAAAGCAGGTTCAACTTTTTCATCTCCATTAGATACAGATTGCAACATTGGGAACCAGAGTGTTCTCATTTCTGCAAATCCATCAATGGTGTTGTAGTATGGTGAGTAGTATTTAGTCCAGCCACTGATTGTTTCCATACGCTTGTCATCATAGAGTTTACCAAATGATGTACGAACTGGGAAAGCACCTGTACGAACAACGTTCTTAGGTCCCCATTCTTTGTCATCAGCGATGAATTTCACAAATTTCTTGGCTGCTTCTACTTTCTTGTCGTCTTTGTTGTTAAAGACTGCAAAACCATTTACAAGGTATTCAAGGGCAGGTTTACCTGAGTCTGATGGGAATGGTACTTCAACCACTTCTACTTTACTTGCTTCCAACAATTTAGCTTGGATACCATTTTGTGCTGGTGCCCAAAGTACAGTGTAAGAAGTTTGACCGTTAGCGAAGTTTTGGATGTCTGCTCCACCATCGTATTGAGAACCGTTCATCATAAGGCCATTGTTGATCCAGCTCACTGCTTTTTCAAGACCTTTGACAAATTTCGGATCATCAGTTGTATATTTAGTTACTTTTTCGTCTGTAACAGATCCACCATAGAGGTTAGCGATGAAGGCACGAGTTCCTTGGTCACCACCTTGACCATTACTGAAGAGAGATCCAGGTGTATAACCCTTGTCTTTAAGCGCTTTCAAAACTTTTTCAAAGTCATCTGTTGTCCAGCCTTCTTTAACTAGGTTGAGGACACCAGCATCTTCCAACATTTTCTTATTCATTGCCATGTAGAATGGAGCAGAGCTGATTGGATACATATAAGCTTTGTCTCCAGCCTTGCTGGCTTGGATAATGTTATCGTTGTTAACATCTTTGACGAAATCATCTGTGAAGAGGTCGTTCAAGTCTGCCAACTTACCATTTTTACCGTATTGAATAATCCGTCCTGGTGCATCGAAGAGCACGTCTGGCGCTGTTCCAGCTTCGATAGCTGTCGTAATTTTTTCTGGACCTGACTTGAAGTCGATTGTTTCCAAGTTGACATGAATGTCTGGATTTGCTTTTTCAAATGCTTCAATGATGGATTTTTCATAAGTTCCCACACCGTCATTAGCATTTTTTTGAGTAAAGACTGGGAATGCCCACCAAGTAATCTCTGTCTTACCAGATTTATCACCAGAGCTAGCTGCTTTATCTGAGCTACCGCCGCCGCTACAAGCTGCTAACGTAAGAACTGCAGCTCCTGCTACCAATGAACAAAGCAATTTCTTCATTTTCATTTGTTTTTCTCCTTTAAAATTAAGATACCAAGCTGACCTAAACAGCTTTTACCTGCCTATTGGAGAGTGGGACAGACCTCTTTCATTAGGCGCCCCAGCCTCGTTTTTCCTGTGTTATTCTCTGGACAAGCGTCCACCTATATTTGATTAAAATCCTAAACTTTTAAAAGTACAATCACTCCTTCTCTGTGACCTTTCTTTTATCCTAAAATAAAGTCAGTCAGTTCATTTTAGGTTGTTTTACAAAGTAATTCGTTTTTGAGTCTCACTATCAAACAGATGACTCTTAGGTAGTTTGAAGGTAAAGCGAAGCTTCGAACCTGGCTCCAGATAATTGGAAGCATCTACCTTGGCTGAAAACTCTTGGCTGCCCACCTTACAGTAGAGCACTGAGTCACTACCCAGCAACTCTGACACGACAACTTCCGCATCGACCACATCACCAGGGAAAGTATCTTCTACAATCAAGTCGGCTGAGATATCCTCTGGTCGGATACCCAAGATAACTTTCTTACCTTGGTAGCCCTTTTCTGTCAAAAGCTTCTCTTGACCACCTGTCAGGGTAAGATTGAGTTGATCACCATCAGTCAGTTGATGACCAGATACCATCACTTCAAAGAAGTTCATAGCTGGACTGCCGATAAAGCCCGCAACAAACTTATTCGCTGGTTCATTGTAAAGCTCTTGCGGAGTTCCGACTTGCTCGATACGACCGATAGTTCCCGTGCCCGCTTCATTTTTCGTCGCTGACATGATAACAATGCGGTCGGCCAAGGTCATTGCCTCGGTTTGGTCGTGGGTAACGTAGATGGTTGTTGCTCCGATACGGCGGTGGATTTTGGCAATCTCAGCACGCATGGACACCCGCAGTTTCGCATCCAAGTTTGACAAAGGTTCATCCATCAGGAAAACCTTGGCATCTCGGACGATGGCCCGTCCCATAGCTACCCGTTGACGTTGACCACCAGACAAGTCCGCTGGTTTGCGGTCTAGAAACTCTTTCAAACCAAGGATTTCAGCTGCTTCTTGCACCCGTTTGTCGATATCTTCCTTGCTGTACTTGCGCAGTTTCAATCCGAACGCCATGTTGTCATAGACTGTCATGTGTGGATAGAGGGCATAGTTCTGGAAAACCATGGCAATATCACGATCCTTGGGAGCAATATCATTGACTAATGTCTCATCAATGTAGAGCTCGCCCTCAGTGATGTCCTCCAGTCCCGCAATCATACGCAGCGTTGTGGATTTCCCACATCCAGAAGGGCCAACAAAGACGATAAATTCTTTGTCTTTGATTTGCAAGTCGAAATTTTCTACAGAGTAGAAATCACTATTAGGATATTTTTTGTAGAGCTTATTTAACTTTAAGGTCGTCATTGCTTTACCTCACTTTATTTTACTGCTGCAACGAAACGCTCGGTGATTTCCTTTGGTCGAGTAATAGCTCCGCCTACTACAATACCGCGGACACCCAAATCATGGATTTGCTTAGCCTGATCTGGATAATGAATCTTGCCCTCAGCAATCACATCTACCCCCGCATCACAGAGCTTCTTGACCAGTTCAAAATCTGGTCCGTCTACCTTAGGACTGTAGGAAGTGTAGCCTGATAAGGTCGTACCGACAAAGTCAACGCCAGCTGCTACAGCTGCCACGCCTTCCTCAAAGGTACTGATGTCAGCCATCAGCAGTTGCTGCGGATATTTCTCCTTGACTTGTCGGATAAAGTCCTCAATCTTTAAACCATCATAGCGTTCCCGCTGGGTGCAGTCCAGAGCGATAACCTCGATATCAAGGGCAGCCAGCTCATCCACTTCCCGCATGGTCGCAGTGATAAAAGGCTCCTGTGGTGGATAGTCCCGTTTGATAATCCCAATAATCGGGAGCTCGGTTACTTCCTTAATCTCCTTGATGTCTCGCACGCTGTTGGCTCGAATACCAACTGCCCCGCCCTCTTCAGCCGCCTTGACCAAGAGAGGAATGACACCGCCAGCCTCCGTATAGAGGGGCTCATGAGGCAGAGCTTGACAGGAAACGATAATGCCATCTTTGATTTTTGCAATTAATTGATCTTTGCTAATCTGTGACATAAATAATCTCTCCTTTTTCTATGTTTTCTCCGTTCTTTTTATAATGTCATTATATACAAAAAATAAAGCGCTTTCAATAAGTTTTGAGATTTAGATTTTAGTTTCTAAAAACCGACTTCCTTTCTTAAAAGCTGAAACTACTTTCAGGATTAGAAGTGTTTCTACAAAAAAGTTGTAATAGATTTTGAATAATTTACCATAAAAAGCCTGAAATTATGCTAATCTCAGGCTTAGTTTCTTTCTTACTACCATCTATTTTTACCAGTCTTTAAAAGCTTCCAGCAAAGAAGGATGGTCAATCTTTGAGCCACAAAGCCAGTTGAAGACCCTATCATTGACATAGACATTCATGGCTTCATGCTCGTACTCTGGCATGAGATGGTGCTCCTTAGTACACTCCAGCCGGTTGTAAATCGCAAACTGGGTAATCGGATAACAAACATCGTCAGCAAGTCCTGTTATCATCCGCACGCTCCCTTGAATGCGGTGAGCCATATTTTTCACATCGATATAGGACAAGGTCTGAATAATCTCATCCTCCGTTTCGTGGAAAGGATCGTGGAATTTAAAATAACGAAAGAGCTCATCATAGGCCTCACTGGTATTGCCAATCTCCAACACCCTCCGAAAGTCTGACAAGAAAGGATAGATAGCCACTGCCTGCTTAATGCGCGGATTGAGAGCCGCTGCCACCAAAGCCAAGGCTCCGCCCTGAGAAGCACCATAACTGGATAGATGCTCCTCGTCCACAAGGTCCAAACTCGCCACAATCTCAACCAAGCTGTAAATATCCAGATAGACATCCTTATAAAAGAGACACTCTGGTCCATCTACTGCCCCACGGATAATCTGACCCTTGACCGTATTGCCCCTTACAGGCGCCCCTCCATCCAAGGAATAGCCTGACTGGCCGCGTACATCCATAGATACAACACCATAGCCAGCAACCGTATAAGCTAGCATATCGGACCAATCCCAGCCACGCCCCATATAACCGTGGAAATGAAAGATAATCGGAACTTTTTTACTCGATTTAGGAAGGACCATACGGGCATAGGTTCGCCCCTGATTCGTCCCCTCAAAAACTAGCTCATAGCAGGTTACCCCAGCGATTTGAAAGTCTTTTTCAATCAGCTGATAGTCCGGCAAGCCACTCAAACTGCTAATCTGACGATCCCAAAAAGCATCAAAATCTGCTGGAACTTCATCTCTACCTCTATAATCTTTTGCTTCTGCTAATAAATCTGGATTGCGCATCTTATCCTCCAACACTATTGTTTTTGTAAACCCTTACAGAAATAATAGCACAGTGCCTTCCCTTTTTCAATCCTTTGCAATATTAAGAATTTAATTTCTGTTTTTGCTGTGATTCTTTTTCTTTTTGAAACTAGTTTCAAAAGAGCTTTCTAGCCTATCTTTTCCCTAGTTTTTAGAAAGTCGTCTATTTCATACATTTTAAAGAAAGAAAAATCCCTCATTTAGTGAGGGATTGATTCTACATTATTTACGACGTCCTGGACGTTCTCCGTAGCCATAGTAAGCATCTGCCATGATTTCTTCCATGTCAGCTACCATTGGTAAGCGTGGGTTTGCAGGTGAACATTGGTCTTCATAAGCAAGCAATGCAATTTCATGCAAGCTGTCTTTCCAAACTTTTTCATCTATTCCGAAGCCTTTGAAGTTCATTGTGATTCCAACTGCTTCACCAAGATCGTAAACTGCTTTGGCATAAGCTTCAACTGCTTCTTCTGGAGTTGAGTGAGGCAAGCCAAGCATTTTCGCGATGTCTTGAAATTTCTCATCAGCTTTCCAGTAGTTGTACTTAGGCCATGTAGTAGTCTTAGACGGGCGAGTACCGTTGTAACGGATGACGTATGGAAGCAAGATTGCGTTTGTACGTCCGTGAACAGTATGGTGAACACCACCGATCTTGTGGGCCATTGAGTGGCTCATACCAAGGAAGGCATTGGCAAAGGCCATACCAGCCATTGTAGACGCATTATGCATTTTTTCACGTGCTTCTGGGTCAGCTGTCTTAACAGATTTTTCCAACCATTCAAAGACAAGCTTGATCGTTTGAAGCGCAATACCGTCTGTGTAGTCGTTAGCGAAGTTTGAAGTATAGGCTTCAGTCGCGTGAGTCAAGACGTCCATACCTGTATCAGCTGCGATAAAGTCTGGAACGGATTCAACCAAAGCAGGGTCAACAATGGCAATAGTTGGTGTCAATGAGTAGTCAGCCAATGGGTATTTGCGGTTGTTTTTCTTATCAGAGATAACAGCAAATGGTGTTACTTCTGAACCTGTACCTGAAGTCGTTGGGATACCGATGTACTTCGCTTTCTTACCAAGTGATGGGAAGCGGAAGGCACGTTTACGGATATCCATGAATTTTTGAACCAAGTCACGGAAGTCGATTTCTGGTTGCTCGTAGAAGAGCCACATTACTTTCGCCGCATCCATTGGAGAACCACCACCAAGAGCGATGATTGTATCTGGTTCAAATGCTTTCATCACTTCCGCACCACGTTCTACAGTTGTGATGTCTGGATCTGGTTCAACATCTGAGAAGACTTGGATCGTTACACGGTTGCTACGGGCGTTCAATTGATCGATCACACGTTGAACAAAGCCAAGTTTTTCGATAGATTTGTCAGTAACGATCATAACGCGTTCAATATCTTCACATGTTTGAAGGTATTGGATAGAGTTGCGCTCGAAGTAAATTTTTGAAGGAACTTTAAACCATTGCATATTATTTCTACGTTTCCCTACTTTCTTGATGTTTAGAAGGTTAATAGCGCTCACGTTATCACCAACTGAGTTACGTCCGTATGAACCACATCCAAGTGTCAAGGATGGAATGAAGGCATTATATACGTCCCCGATACCACCGAAAGTAGATGGAGAGTTCCAGATAATCCGCATCGCTTTGATTTCAGTACCAAAGCGTTTAGCCAATTCTTCGTCTTTTGTATGGATAGCTGCTGAGTGACCAAGTCCGTTAAATTCAACCATTTGACGAGCTTTTTTAAGACCGTCTTCTCTATCTTCAGCTTTCAAGACAGCGATAACTGGTGACAATTTTTCACGAGTCAATGGCTCATTTGGACCTACTTCCGCACATTCTGCAGCCAAGATGTTTGTACCTTCTGGTACTTTAAAGCCTGCTTGTTCTGCAATCCATGCAGCTGGTTTACCAACGATGTTTGCATTCAGTTTAGCACCAGCACAGTTCTTGCTGTTTGCTTTAGCACCAAAGCAGAATTCTTCAAGAAGAGCTTTTTCTTTTTTGTTTACAAAATAAGTGTGGTATGACTTGAATTCTTCTACAAATTCGTCATAAACTTCCTTGTCAATAATCACCGCTTGCTCAGATGCGCAGACCATACCATTGTCAAATGATTTAGACATCACGATGTCATGAGCAGCTTGGCGAAGGTCAGCAGATTTTTCGATGTAAGCTGGTACGTTTCCGGCACCAACCCCAAGAGCTGGTTTCCCACAAGAGTATGCAGCTTTAACCATGGCATTACCACCAGTTGCAAGGATGGTTGCAATACCATCGTGGTTCATCAAAGCTGCTGTTGCTTCCATAGATGGCTGAGTAATCCATTGCACACAGTTTTCAGGTGCGCCAGCTGCAATTGCTGCGTCACGAACGATTTGCGCTGCGTGAGCAGATGATTCCTGAGCAGATGGGTGGAAGGCAAAAACGATTGGATTACGTGTCTTCAAGGCAATCAATGCTTTAAAAATTGCTGTTGATGTTGGGTTCGTTGTTGGAGTGATACCACAAATAACTCCGACAGGCTCAGCAATCTTTGTCAGTCCAGTAACAGGATCATCTTCGATAACACCAACAGTCTTCACACCACGCATGTTGTTGACAACGTGTTCACAGGCAAAGAGATTTTTCGTTGCCTTGTCTTCAAATACACCACGACCAGTTTCTTCAACCGCGTGTTGAGCAAGGATCCCGTGTGCATCAAGAGCTGCAACTGAAGCTTTTGCTACGATGTAATCTACTTGCTCTTGATTTAGTTTTCTCATTTCTTCAAGAGCTAGGAGACCTTTTTGCACAAGCTCATCAACATGTTTTTCTGCCGCTAGCACTTTATCTTCTTGTTCAACAGTTTTCTTCTTATCAGCCATTATAATCCTCCAATGGTTTCTGCCAAAAGGTTAGATGAAGATTTTAACCTTTGTTAATTTTTTCACAATATAATTATACTCTATTCCTACAAATTTGTAAACACTTTCAACAAAAGTTCACAAACTTTTTATGGATTATTTTTTAAACACTGATATTTCAGGCTTTTTTACTAAATTCTATATCTATTCTCAAAAATTTCACATACTTTTCTCTAAAAAATGTGTTAGCGCTTTCTTTTTTGTTATAAAACTAGCTCGGCTAAATAACCGAGCTAGTTTTATGGCTTAACACTGCCATTTGAAGCGGCAGCCAAAGCTTCTTTTATCATGTTAGAGTAGAGTTTACCTCCCTCTGCCATAGACTCTGAATCTGCCCCATAATGGACATAGTCTGTTCCAATCCAAATCTGCGGATTGTTAATCGCTACCTGATACCAGTCTGCTACATATACAAAATCGTATTTCTTAGCAAGTTCAAGTTCGTATTGTCGCATCTTAACAGGAATACTACTTGGATCATTGGCTGTCCGGCCATCATATGGCGTGACTAAAATCAAGCGATGGCCTTTTGGCAAGAGCTCGATATACTGATCCAACAATTCTTCATAATTATCAACTGGATTGGTTCCCAATGCCAAGACGACGTTTTGAAGCAGTGTTTGGTTAGCAATATCGTTCTTGAAAAATTCCAGACCAGACACTAAATTACGACTAACAACTGCATCGACTTGAGCGTCAGGTATAGCCTCTTGGATCCATTCAGCGGAGCGCAAGGTGACCGAATCACCGATAACAGTCGTTCCCTCTGCCACGTTATAATTTGTCGCAGTTTTCTGGTCTGCGTGCTTACGGGTTGTCTGCATTTTCGTATCGGATTGGTTCAAAGAATTGACAATCAGGCTTTCCTCAAAGGCACCCACAGACGGAGCTGTGATGGTGATAATAAGCAAGATAAAAGTCAGCGGAATGAAACTGTAGAAAATCGGCTTGGTGATGGATGTTACATTCATATCCTTGTCAAAAATCCGAGGCTTCCGTCCAGCTAAAGTCGGCTCTAAGATATAGAAGGAAAGAGCCGCGAAACCAAAACTCAAGATTGTAGTCA
Organism: Streptococcus cristatus; assembly: GCF_003943815.1. Lineage (GTDB taxonomy): Bacteria > Bacillota > Bacilli > Lactobacillales > Streptococcaceae > Streptococcus > Streptococcus cristatus_F. The sequence goes on from NZ_RJNA01000010.1 coordinate 46,679, forward strand.
AAAGCACAGCCCATCCATTGCTCATCAACTGAGTAAAAATAATATAGAAAGGCCAATGGAAGAGGTAAACACCGTAGCTAGTATCTGCAATAAAGTTGAGAGGACTAGGCTCCTTAATATTTGGCAATTTATCGTGCAAGATGCGGGTTGCTGCTATCATGACACAGGCCAGAAGTGTTGAAATCAAGAAACCAAATAAATAAGTCCACAAGCTGTCAAATTTCAAAATAAAGCTGAGCAAAATAAGAAGAACAAAACTGCCAGCTAAAGCGATCAAGACTTGCTTGATTTCGACCTTTTCTTCCAGTCTCTTCATCTGAACGCCCACATTTCCGACTCCAGAAAAAGTCGCTAGCACTGTCCCAGCAAAGAAAGGAAAGACATGGGTCAAACTTGAGAAATAAATATTGGAGTAATTCTTGCTGAAAAAGGCTCCGATAAACATAGCCAAGAAACTGAACAGAAACAGAGCAATTGAAGTCAGAGAAATCAGCCCCCGATACTGAGCAACTGACTTGCTAATCTTACTGATTCCCCAAGCAGCCAAGCCCCAGAGGATATAGTAATGCACTTCCAGTGCCAAACTCCAAGTGTGAATCAGCAAATGCGGCACAAACTGGCTTTCATAACTGCCGCCCGACATCATTTCATAAAAATTAGTCACAAAGCCAAGCGCAGCTGCAATCTGCGTCCCAATACCTGCTACAAAATCCCGACGGATCAATAAAGTAAAAGGCATGATGACCAAAATCATAAAAACGAGCGGAGGAACGATACGATAAAAGCGCCGTTTCAGAAAGCCCATAATATCAATCGTCCGACTTCTTGTAAACTCATCAATCAATAATGAAGTAATCAAAAATCCTGAAAAAGTGAAAAAGATGTCCACTCCAATAAAACCTCCAGGAAAAGCTCCCTGAAAGTAATGATAGAGTAACACCAAGACCAGTCCAGTAATCCGAACCAGTGAAAACCATCTAATGCGCATTTTGATAAATTCCTTGCTTGAACGTTCCTTCATAGACGACATTACTTTCTGTCGTCAGTTTTCCTTTACCATCGGCCTGACCGTTGGCAAATTCACCTTCATATTTCCAACCAGCCTTCGATGTAAAAGTACCCTTACCGTCAAAAGTCCCATTTTTGAAATGACCTTTGTAGCTATCCCCATTTTTAAAAGTCAGGGTACCTTCGCCGTTCATCTTCCCGTGAACCAGACTGCCTTCATATTTTATCTTACCTTGATCCAGCGTTAGCGCACCCTTACTAGGGATATTGGAGGTAAACACTAAAATTGCTGACAAGGCAATCACAGTCACTGCTAGGATTTCTAGATTCTGACGGGTCAGATAGATTTTATATTTATCGTAAAATTCTTTTATTTTATCCATTTTTCACCCATTTAAGCGTTCTAGCCACTTGTGGCAGCCAGCCAAAATCAGCTCATAAGTCTCATCGAAATCACCCGTGTACCAAGGATCCGGCACACCCAGATCAGCAAACTGGTAGATTTTATCCTGAAAATCCGCTGGTGCCATTTTCTTCAAATCTCGAATATTGGCTTCATCCATGCCGATGATATAATCAAATTCTGCAAAATCTTGCGCTGAAATCTGCTGAGAAGTCTTTCCTTTGTCATAAGAAATCGCATGTTTCTTAAAAATAGCCTGAGTCCCCTGATGTATAGGGTTTCCATGCTCCCAGCTAGACGTTGCACGACTCTCAATATGTAGGTCATCGGTCAGACTTTTCATAACAAACTCTGCCATCGGACTACGGCAGATATTTCCTAAACAAACAAATACAATTTTCTTCATAGATCTATTATACCAGAATAAAAAGAAAACTGCGGAGCTTTCTTGATTATTCTGTGACAGCGGAAGCGGACTCTGAAAAACCGCTAATTATACCGACTTACATAAAAGTGCAGATCATTGAGGCAGTAACCCACTCAATCTAGCTTGCACCAGATTAAACTTTACTTTTCTTCAGAAAGATATTCAAAACTTAATTGTGGCCATTTAGCCTGCCAGTTTTTCTTGCGGATTCTTTGCCTATAAAGCTTCTTTCGATCCGCATCCGCCAAAAAATGTGGTGTTGGTCGAACCTGAAATGCTCGAATATCTACCAAGCCATAGGGCGCAAAAAGCTCTAGCTTATCATTTTCCAGCAATCGAAGACCGATAGCTGTGCAGCACTCAGGATACTTGCTCATGGCATCTTTCGAGCTAGTATAGGGCTGGGTGTTGGGACTATGAATGTGCATATAAACTTGATTTTTCAGCTCCCAAGAATAAGCGGGAAAAGCTTTTCTCAGCTCCATCTCCAGCTGCAAAGTTTTCTCATAAGACACAGTTGGATCAAAGAATATGACATCCACATCCGTTTCAGCATCAAAGCCCGACTTGCCAGACAAGATATTCCAGATAAAATTTCTGATACTGCCTGCAGCCAGCCAAGAATCTTTCAATTCTAGACTGCGGATCATCTCCAAAATTGCTCGGATATCCTGATCCTGACTCAGCCTCTCTAAAATCTCTTGATCGGTCATCATTCCTTCATATACTCATATCCTAGATGCTCATAGGCTTTGCGAGTCGCCACGCGCCCAGTCCGAGTCCGCATGACAAAGCCTTTCTGAATCAGGTAAGGCTCATACATGTCCTCCACTGTTTCACGTTCCTCGGCAATATTGACCGAGAGGGTGCCCAGCCCCACTGGACCACCACCATAAACTTCTATCATGGTTCGTAGGATTTTCTGATCTACATAGTCCAGCCCTTCCTGGTCCACATCCAGCATGGAGAGAGCCTGGTCGGTTATCTTATCATCAATCAAGCCATTGCCCATAATCTGGGCGTAGTCCCGCACCCGCTTGAGCAGACGATTGGCAATCCGCGGTGTACCTCGGCTACGCAGAGCCAGCTCCCGAGCAGCCTCGTGAGTAATATCCATTTCAAAAATCTCAGCCGTCCGCTCGACGATTTCGGTCAGATCGCTGGCTTCATAATACTCCATGTGACCAGTAATCCCAAAGCGAGCCCGCAGAGGATTGGACAGCATGCCCGCCCGAGTGGTCGCCCCAATTAACGTGAAAGGTGGCAATTCCAGATGGACGCTGCGACTGGTTTCGCCAGTCCCAATCATAATGTCAATGTAAAAGTCCTCCATGGCGCTGTACAGCACTTCCTCTACCGCCATAGGCAAACGATGAATTTCATCGATAAAGAGGACATCGCCCGGTTCCAAATCATTGAGAATGGCTACCAAATCACCAGCCTTTTCAATGACCGGACCAGAAGTCTGCTTAATATTCACACCGAGTTCGTTGGCGATGACAAAGGCCATAGTCGTCTTTCCCAGACCTGGAGGACCAAAAAGCAAAGTATGGTCCAACGCCTCATCCCGCAATTTAGCTGCTTCGATAAAAATCTTCAGCTGGTCCTTGACCTTATCCTGACCAATATATTCTCGTAAATACTGAGGACGGAGGGTACGTTCTACCAGCTCCTCATCCCCCATTAATTCATTATCTAAAATTCTACTCATAGGACTATTATAGCAAAAAATAGGGCAGAGGAAGCAATCCGACCCGATTCTGAGCACAAAAAAAGCCACCGAATTTGGTGGCTCTTATGGGAGATTATTATGAAAAAGTTTTAGGATTTCTATCAAATAAAGTTAGGAGGTCTTCATTTGATGGTATTAGTATAACTTCCTTATCTTAAAATTTGCTTAAAGAAAAAATATTTTTTAAAAATAAAATACTTTTAGATATCTTAGTAAGATGATACAAACTAATATGAATTGTTCAGTCTGATTAAAATAGCCGCTATTTCATTGACTGTCTCAAAAACTCATGATACAATGAAAAAAATCGAAAAGGAGATTTTAGATATGAACAACCTTAAAAAGAAAACTTATCGGAATACACCAGCCTTTATGTTTATGGCTTGGGGCTCATTCGCCTTCTTTGTAACTCTTGTTCTCGTCGGCCTCTATACTTTGAAAGAACCTTTGATGGTTAAAGGATACTATCTCATGGGTTCTGTCGGACTGATTTCTTCTTCATTTACTCTTGCTAAAGTCATCCGTGATAACCAAGAAGACGAAGAACGTTACAATCAAATTTTCCAACCACAAGACTTAGATAACCAATAAAATAAATAGTAAAAACGGCAGAGGGGGATTCTGCCGTTTTCTTGTATCTGAGGCTAATATCGCCAGGTGAGATACACTTCAAATGAAGCAAGTTTGCTGTTTATTTCACTCCTGCAAAATAAACAGTGGTGCTGGTGAATAGGCTTCCTGCCTTGAGAATGACCTGATCTTTCAAGTCACTATGAATCGCATCAGGCAAGGCTTGTGCTTCCAGCGCTATACCATTATGCTGAATCATTGGCTGTCCATTGATGATAACTGACTCATCAACAAAATTAGCCGAATAAGTCACGACACAAGGAGCATCCGTACGGAAAGTCAGATAGCGTCCTGAGGCCGCATCATAAAGACATCCTGCCTCTTCCTGCTCTTTATCTAAGGCAAAAGGATGATCCAGCCCTGATACGATCTGAATTTGCTCGTCTTGGTCAGCAAAAATTTCTTTCAGCACCAGACCTTTTTGTAGGCCTTTGACAAAGCCGCGATTCGCATCCACTTCTTTTGCTGGCACGCCGTCAGGAGCAATCGGATACACCCCTTTGGTATGCAGCTGGAGGACATGCTGATCAATCGGCTGACTAAAATTACCTGACAGATTGAAATAGCTGTGGTTGGTCGGATTAACCAGACTATCCTGATCTGTCTGGACTTGATAGGAAATCTCAATCTCCCCTTTTTCCGATAAGGAATAGGAAATCCAGATTTTCAAATTTCCAGGAAAACCGCCCGTCCCGTCTGGACGCTCTGTGTAAAATGTGACGCCCTCGTTTGTGACTTCCTCTGTCTGGAAAATCACACTGTCCCAGCCAGTAGAGCCACTGTGGTTGCAATTCTGGCCATTATTGACTTCCAGCTGGTAGGACTGCCCATTCAGCTCAAAGCTAGCCTTCGCAATCCGCCCCGCAACTGGTCCCACGCTGGCACCATGCTTGGGATTATTGCCAACATAATCCTCAAAACGCTCAAAGCCTAGAATAATATTGGCAAAATCACCATTTTTATCCGGCGTCCGATATTCCAAAATCGTTGCGCCATAGTTCATGACCTTGAAGCGATAGCCTAGCTTATTTTCAAAGGTGTAGGCTAAGACATCCTGTCCTTTAAAAGTACCAAAAATAGATTCTTGATAAGATTTCATATAATCTCCCTCTGTCTCGAGTCTAGGACAAAAGTCCTAGCCTCTCAATTGTCTTTGGATTGTCGAGCAAGACGCAGTGGTTAAGTGGGCTCTACTACGCTGATTTCATCAGCTTTTACAGCCCTACTCAACTGTGCGGAGGTGGGACGATGAAATCGAATTCTAACGAATTACCGATTTCTGTCCCACTCTCTTTCTTGACTTAGTCAGGGGACAAGGATGGAACACATCCTTTTCATCTGAAAGTCTTTTTAATAACTAGCTTTCCCATGACTAATGTTTGACTTTTCCATATTCAGCTTTCTACTGCTGGAAAGGGTGGATGATAACTCCCTGAACGACCCGATTGACCGTACCTGTCGGAGACGGTGTATCTGGTCGATTTTTCACTTTCAAAGAAGTCAAGAGAGAGAAGAGCTGAGCATAGACGATGTAAGGGAAGGCTCGATAGCTATCTTCCAAGATATCACTTTCAAGAACCACTTGCTCAACATTTTCCAAGTCTTCTCTGCGCTCTGTAAAGAAGACCACCTTGCGAGCAATCTGATCTCCTGCCACTTCACGCACCAAATCTAAGTCGTAACGTTTGGTGTACTCATCTCTTGAGCCAAATATCAGCACAAGCGTCTCTTCGTTAATCAGAGATTTTGGCCCATGGCGGAAGCCGACTGGGCTTTCATACATGGTCGCAACCTTCCCAGCGGTCAACTCCAAAATTTTCAGCTGTGCTTCGTGCGCCAGACCAAAGAATGGCCCTGCTCCTAGGTAAATGACACGGTTAAAGTCTAATTCTGTCAAAGCTTGAACGTCAGCTACATCTGCCAAAACCTTTTGACTCAAGGCAATCAACTCGGCTACTCTTGCTTCTTTTTGAACCAAATCTGCTGGGTCAAAAACTAAGAGAGCTGTCAACATCATAGAGGTGAAGCTGGAAGTCATAGCAAAGCCAGCATCATTTGATGGAGCTGGTTGCAATAAGAGGAGATTCCGCTCATCGCCATGCGCCTGCTGAGCTAGTTTCCCTTCTGCAGCACAGGTAATGGTCACTTGATAAAGCTCATCAACCAACTGCTTAGCTAAGTCCACTGTCGCAACACTTTCTGGCGAATTGCCACTGCGGGCAAAAGATACGAGAACCGTTGGAATATCCTTGTGCAGATGCACCTCAGGACCAGCCACAATATCAGTTGTCGCAACTGAATTAAAATTCCATTTGCGCTCATCATAAAGCTTTCTGAAATATGGCAATAGCGTATCGCCTACATAAGCCGAAGTTCCCGCACCTGTAAAGATGACTTTTATATAATCATGCTTTTCTTCGATACCTTTTAGAAAAGCAGCAACCTGGTCAGCTTGAGCCTTGTAATGATTAAAAGCTGTCTGCCAAACATCTGGCTGTTGGTAGATTTCACGCGTGGTGATTTCCGCGCCTAATTCAACCAGTTTCTCTTTTGAATAATCTAGCATGGTAGTCCTTTCAAAAATAAACATCGATATATTAGTTATTTGCTTTTAAAAGAGGGAATGGGAAAATTCCCCACTCCCCTTCATTTCTTTTTTCCTTACAAAACAGTCCTACTCATCCTCATCATCTGATAAGCCTGCTAAAATATCATTGACTTTAACGATATTTTCGACTGCATTTTTCGGATAGTCAACATCAGCTCCTGTCAGAGAAGCATTGAGAAACTCAATCACCATCGGCAGATTCATGCCGGCGTACAAGTCAATATCCTTACCTTCTAAAATAAGGCGGCTGACTACATTACATGGTGTGCCTCCCAAAAGATCTGCAAAGACAATATAGTCCTCAAAATCCTTGACTGTATCTAAAAACTTAGCTGTGAAATCATCTGGTCCCTCCTCCGGCAACAAGGCAACGGCATGAATATCCGCTTGAGGTCCCATAATCATCTCAGTGGTTGTTTTTAACTCTTCACAAAAGCGACCATGACTAATCAAAATTAATTGTTTGCTCATAATTTACACCATTATGCCATTCCAAAGAAGAAGTGACCAAACGCTGAGAACGCAATCGCTGCAAGAATGATGAGCAAGATAGCTTTTGTAGAGTTCATACCCTTACGTCCAAGCAACCAGAAGATTACACCTGTGATGATAGCTGGTACCAAACGTGGGAAGATGAGGTTAAGCATATCTTGAATTTCAATTGCTTTGTCCCCGATGTGTGGAGCCCAAGAAACTTCAACACCAATCATGCTGGCAATCAAGGCACCAACCATGAAGACACCAAGTACAGATGCAGCATCAATCAAAGCTGTCAAAGTACTTTGCATGTTGTTGATGAGGTTAACCCCTTCTTTATAGGCAAATTCCAATTGTTTCCAACGGAAAATGTCATAAGCAACTGCAACAGCGATCCATAGGAAGATACCAGCTGGGTTTCCTGCAACAGCCAAAGTTGCAGCAATTGACCCCATAATAGCTGGCACCAATGATCCAAAGATTGAGTCTCCAAGAGGAGCGAATGGCCCCATGAGACCTGTCTTGATACCATTGACCGCATCTTTTGATTTCACACCATCTTTTTCTTCCAAAGCAAGGTCAAAACCAGTGATAATAGTGTGGAAGAATGGTGAAGTATTGAAGAATTGCGTATGCAATTTCATCATTTCTTTCAGTTCAGGTGTACCGTCTCCATACATTTTGCGCAATTGTGGCAAAATCATGTAAAGGTAACCAGAAGCCTGCATACGCTCATAGTTCCAACCCAATTGGAAGGTAAACAAGCTACGTTTGTTAATCTGTTTAAAATCTTCTTTTGTTAGTTTGTAATTAGAATTCGTCATCTTCAATTTCCCCGCTTTCTGATTCAGTTACTGGAGCAGCTACGACTGTACGTTGGCTGTTTTTGAAGTGTTGTACTGCAAGGAAGACACCAATGATGGCGATACCAATCATAGATACACTCTTGAAGTTGTTAACAAAAGTAATAGCTTGTTCTTTTGGAAGTTTAGAGAACACTTCAGAACCAACAATGCTAGACACTGCAGCACCCAGGCTTTGAACATTACTGTAAAGCACTGTCAACATAGCTGTCAAGCCAAATCCAAGTGCCAAGTAGTGAAGGTTGCGTTTCACTGGAAGATAACGAAGCAAGATTGCAAATCCAAGACCTGGAAGCATTTGACCTGCAAGTTTCAAACCGTTTGCCAACCATTGTACATTACCGAGACCTGTAACAACAGTTTCTACAAAAGCTCCACCAAAGGCAAGGGCAAAGAAAACTGGGAGGGCACGAGAAAGAGCCCAAGGAATCGCACCAAGAAGATAGTTGCGTTCGATGCCTTTGTAGTCAAAGCGTTCAATCGCAGCATCCACACGGTGAGCGAAGTAAGTTGTCGTCATACGACCAAGAATGTCGAAGTATGTCAACAAAGTTGCTACTGGCACAGCGATTGTAGCAATAGCAAGCTCTGGATCAAGACCTTGAGCTACTGAGAAGGCAGTTGCAAGAACGGCACCAGAAGTAGCATCAATACGAGAAGCACCACCGAAGGTACCAACACCGAGTACCACCAATTGAAGGTTGGCACCAATCAATAAACCTGTAGGTAAATCTCCCATGATAAGACCTGTGATAAATCCAGCAAATACAGGTGAACCTGCTGAAGAAACGATCGTCAACTCATCACAGATTTGATAAGCTGAGTACAGAGTGAGTAGTAAAATTTGCCACCATTGTATCATGACAATGACCTCCTAAAAATTTTTCCTTATTTTAACAAATTCATAAAATCCGCAACCGGATCATTTGGAACCATCTGAGCTGTCAGCTTCACTCCTTTTTCATGCAGCTTGTGAAAAGCTTCCACATCCGCATCAACCACATTGATAGAGCGAGTGATGGGGCGAGTTTCGTCTGACTGAGACATATTTCCGACATTCAGTGTTTCCAGTGGAACACCAGCTTCTACCAAACGAAGGAAACGGTCTGGTTTGCGAGCGACGATAAAGAGTCGTTGTGAGTCATACTTACCAGCCAAGATGTTTTCTGCCGCTTTAGCGATTGGCAAAATGCTGAGCTTCACTCCTGGCGGCGTTGCCAACTTGAGTCCGCTCTTTTCGATAGCATTTTCAGCTACCTCATCGTCAATCACCATAATGCGTGAAATGTTGAGCTTGGTAGTCCAGAGATTGGCTACCTGTCCATGGATCAAACGTCCATCGATACGTGCACCTACTATTGTCATAAATTTTCCCCCTTTATTGTTTTAAATGTAGGTTGGTTAACTAAGTTAATTGATTCTTCATATTCCCCTTCCGTTTCAAAAATGATGATTCGGTTATGTCCTTCTTTCAGAAGGCTATGAGGAATATAAAGCGATAAGGTTGGTCCGACATTCCAGAAACGGCCTATGTTGACGCCATTTACAAAGGCAAGACCCTTTCCAAAACCGGACAAGTCTAAATAAGTATCTTTAAGCGCTTTCATTTTGAAGTCAAAAGCGTAGAAAGCTGGTTCTTCTGGCTGCCATCCTTTTGAAAAATCAATGTTTTCAATGTTTTCAAAAGAAAGTGGATACTGCTGCCAATTCAGCAAGAAGTGTAAATCCTTACAAACACCCGTCCGAATCCCTTTTCGCTGGGTATCTGCTAAGAACTTATGCCCGTAATTGACCCGCCCCATGTTTTCCATCAGGACGTCAATACGGTGGGTGGTTTTCTTTTCTCCAGCAACAAAGATATCTTGACCAATCTCTGCTTGATACTGGGTTGACATAAGCTTGCCGTCCACAAAGAGCTGCATCCGATCGCGCCCATCAATCACTCGAATTTTTTCCTCATCCGCATCCCAGCTGGCTTCGGTACGGTAAAGCAAGTAGCCATAGCTCTGCCCCAAATCCTCCATTTTAACAGGATAGAGACTCTCTACTGGCTGGGCCAAATCAGCTAATGTCTCAAACAAACTCACCTTCTCACTCAGAGCAATGTCTCTCAATTCAAAAGATTCCTTTGTGAGCGGTTTCATTTTTGGGTACTCAGGATAGTAGGTCTCCATCATTTTTTGCACTGCAAAATATTTCGGAGTTGGATTTCCCTGTTCATCGAGCAGGGCATCATAATCATACGAAGTCACCTGTGGTAAATCCGTCACCCCTCTGGCCGAGCAGCCATTCATGAAGCCAAAATTGGTACCGCCATGAAACATATAGAGGTTGATAGAGCCTTGTTTCAGAACCTCATGGACAGCTTGAGCCAGTTCCTCAGGATCCCTTTTGATAATTGGTTCTTTCCAACGATTGAACCAACCATCCCAAAACTCCATACACATGAGCGGCCATTTTTTGCCATGCTCATCAAAGAATTCCTGCATCTGAGCAAAATTATAATCTGCCTTGGAGCCGAAATTTCCTGTAACAAATAAATCTTCCTCAATCAGCGTGCCGGCTCTCAGCGTCGCCCGCCAAGGACCATCCGATGTAAAGAGCGGACAATCAAGGCCTCGGTCCAACATCATCTGCCGAATCGCTCTCAGGTAGTCTTTATCCTCCCCGTAAGAGCCATATTCATTTTCCACTTGCATCATGAGGATATTCCCACCCTTGTCCAAGAGCCTTGGAACCAGGCGAGGAAGCAACTCATCATAGTAGTCTGCAACAGCCTGAAGATAAGGAGCATCAGAAGAACGGATTCTCATATCCTCAGTCAAGAGCCAGGCTGGCATGCCGCCAAATTCCCACTCCGCACAGATAAAGGGCGAAGGGCGAACGATGGCATATAAGCCTAAATCTTGAGCAATCTGAAGAAACTTCTCAATATCTAAAATCCCTTGAAAGTCAAACTGGCCTTTCTTTGGCTCGTGCATGTTCCAAGGAACATAGGTCTCAACTGTATTGAAGCCCAGAGCTTTGAGATTATAGAGCGAGTGATACCAGTCTTCCGGCTGAATCCGGAAATAGTGAATCGCTCCCGATAAAATCTTAAACTCCTGACCATCCAAGTAGAAAGAAGAGCCTATTTCAAATCTCTTCATCTCCCTATTCCTCCTAGATTTAAAACGCTTTCATTTCTTATTAATATTAATATAATAAACTTTTGCATAAATGTCAACATTTTTTTAAAAAAATATGTTAAAATCAATATAGAGAGGGATAAAAAAAGAGAGGTGAGCATAATGGCTATTCCTAAATATCAACAAATCAAAGATGATTTAAAACAACAAATCATTTCTGGTAACTTTGAAAACGGTGATAGATTCTACACAGAAGCTGAATTAATCAAGATGTTCAATGTTAGTTCCATCACCGTTGTCCGCGCTTTGAACGAACTTGCGAATGATGGCTACATCATCCGTCAGCAAGGAAAGGGAACATTTGTTTCACGCGCAAGAAAACACAAGCGTGTGGAATTCTCTGATATCGAAACTTTCCCTATCCAAAAGGATAAGGTGACTGTTCTGTCCATCGAACGTGGAAATGAATTGAGAATCTTGGAAAAACTAGAACTAACACCGTCCCAGTTCTACTACAAGATTGACCGTATCAGAAGGACAGGCGATAAAGTCTATATCTATCACCAAACCTACATTCCTGAACAGTACATCAATCCAAACTATCCAGATTTGGACTACTACAGCTCGATCTACAATCGCTTCAAGACGGATTATCACATCCACATGAATGATGAGTATTTCGAAGAAACCAACGAAATCGTCTTTCCAACGCCAAAAGACATCGCCAAGACCTTAGAAATTGATCCAAACTTCCCAACTGTGCATCAAGTCAAGATCACAAAACTGGAAAATACTGGACAAATCCTAGAGTACAGCGAAACCTACAAGCGTGGCGATTTCTTCAAAATCAAATTTATTTCTTCTAGTCGCGATCATTAATCTGAAAAACGATGGTTCTCATGAGCTGTCGTTTTTCATTTCCTGACCAACTAGCCTATCCTTATTATAAACCTATCTATACCAATTTGCAAGGTATTTAAACGATTTTTGTTTAATAAACATCAAAAAATGACAGAAAATAAACAGAATTTTTTAATTTCGTATATTTTTTTAGTATTCTAGGACTGAAAACCAACAAAAACGGAACTTTCTATATCAGGCGAGAATATAAAAAAGAGAGGCTGGGACAAAAGTCCTAGCCTCTCAATTGTCTTTGGATTGTCGAGCAAGACGCAGTGGTTGAGTGGGCTCTACTACGCTGATTTCATCAGCTTTTACAGCCCTACTCAACTGTGCGGAGGTGGGACGACGAAATCGAATTCTAACCAATTACCGATTTCTGTCCCACTCTCATCTTTTTTGTTTAATCCAGCCCCACGCGCTTGAAGATTTCACCCACGCGCTTGGTGTAGTATGCAGGGTTAAAGATTTCGTCGATTTCTTCCTGAGTCAGACGAGAAGTGACTTCTGGATCCGCTTCGAGCAGAGGCTTGAAGTCTACTTGATTGTCCCAAGACTGGGCAGTCTTTGGCTGCACCAGGTCATAGGCTTGCTCACGGGTCATGCCTTTCTCAATCAAGGTCAACATGGCACGTTGGCTAAAGATAAGACCAAAAGTTGAGTTCATGTTGCGAATCATGTTTTCTGGGAAAACTGTCAAGTTCTTGACAATATTTCCAAAACGGTTGAGCATGTAGTCAATCAAGATGGTCGTATCTGGTGTGATGATCCGCTCAGCTGATGAGTGAGAGATGTCACGTTCGTGCCAGAGAACTACGTTCTCATAGGCTGTAATCATGTGGCCACGGATAACACGCGCCAGACCTGTCATGTTTTCAGAACCGATAGGGTTGCGTTTGTGAGGCATAGCAGAGCTACCTTTTTGCCCCTTAGCAAAGAACTCTTCGACTTCGCGCTGCTCAGATTTTTGTAGGCCGCGAATCTCAGTCGCCATACGTTCGATGGAAGTTGCGATGCTGGCAAGAACTGCAAAGTACTCAGCGTGAAGGTCACGAGGAAGGACCTGTGTTGAGATTTCTTGAGCACGGATACCAAGCTTGTCGCAGACGTATTGCTCTACAAATGGTGGGATGTTGGCAAAGTTACCAACCGCACCAGAGATCTTACCAGCTTCCACACCAGCAGCCGCATGCTCGAAACGCTCGATATTGCGCTTCATTTCACTGTACCAAGTCGCCAATTTAAGACCAAAAGTTGTCGGCTCAGCATGCACACCGTGGGTACGACCCATCATGATGGTAAACTTGTGCTCCTTAGCCTTGTCAGCGATGATGTTAGTGAAGTTTTCAAGATCACGACGGATGATGTCGTTGGCCTGCTTATAGAGGTAACCGTAGGCCGTATCCACCACGTCAGTAGAAGTCAAGCCATAGTGAACCCACTTACGCTCTTCACCAAGCGTCTCAGAAACCGCACGCGTGAAAGCCACCACATCATGGCGAGTCTCTTGCTCAATCTCCAAAATACGGTCGATGTCAAAGTCCGCTTTCTCGCGAATCAAAGCCACATCTTCCTTGGGAATCTCACCCAGCTCAGCCCAGGCCTCATCAGCCAGAATCTCTACCTCCAGCCAAGCCTTGTACTTATTTTCCTCAGTCCAAATGTTCGCCATTTCGGGGCGAGAATAACGGTTGATCATGATATTTCTCCTTGATTCTTATCTACCTAATAGTAGTGACGATATAATATTACCTAAAGTACCTGATACCATATCTTTAATGAACTGTTGATTAAAAAACGTTGCGTTTTCTTTAACAATTACAGTAAACTCAGTCTCATTATTTTTATTAGCCGCATCAAGTAATTTCTTTAAAATTTCAACAGTTTGTTCAGATAAAACAGAAGAATTACTAATAAGCTGTTGAAGCTGTTGAGAAAGTTCGGGCCAAGGGAAGGCAATATTAGCATCTATGCTGGATTTTCCTATTTTAGAATCTTTAATAATACTTGAATTGACATTATTATCACCTTTTATTGCGACATTATTCTCTGAACCAAAATTATTTCCAATTACATTATCATTGCCCGACACATTTGTTTGAGATACCTCCTTTTCATAGATATTTTTACTATCATAATTCTCGATATTTTGATTTTTTATATCGATGTATATATTTTCCGCTTTATTACCAAAAGATTCAGTAATAATATTAAAAACAGTATCTCTAAATTTAGCGTCTTCAAAATACAATAAATAATTCCGGCTCGACCCCAAATTAAACACTATATAATATTTTGACTTCAAATGATTTTGATGTTTATTATAAACATACCACGCATACAGACCAAAAAATACTAAACCTAGAAATGGTGGGATTAATCCAATAATAAATAGAACTATCAAAATGATTATATCTAGTAGTGTAACTGGTGATTTAAACTCATTTTTGCTTAACATAGATAAATTTGTTATTTGGATGCTATTATTTCTAGTGATAATTGCATTATTTTTTATAGTTAAGCCATCAGTTTCAATAGTATATCCATTCTCAACGCTCTTTAATAACTCAGGTATCATTATATTCTCCTTTAAATTAAATCTAAATTTAATGATTGTTCATTCCAACATTTTACTCTACCGCCCACTCTGCTGCTTTCTCTGCATGGATCACTGTTGTGTCGTAGAGTGGCAGGTCAGTGTAGGATTGCTTGACGAGGAGACCAATCTCGGTACAGCCCAAGATAACAGCTTCTGCGCCTGCTTTTTTCAAATTATCTATAACGGCAAGATAAGTCTGCTTTGAGCTTTCTTTGATATCTCCCAGACAGAGTTCGTCATAAATAATTCGATTGACCTCTGTAATACCAGCTTGGTCTGGAATCAGCACTTCTAACCCAGACTCTATTAATTTTTCCTTGTAAAAATCTTGAGTCATGGTGTATTTGGTCCCTAGGAGGCCGACTCTTTGAATCCCGTCAGCCAACAAGGCCTGCGCAGTTGCTTGCGCAATATGCAAGATTGGAATCGTAATCTGCTCCTGTATCTGCGGAACAAGCTTGTGCATAGTGTTGGTGCAAATAACAATGAAATCCGCACCTGCTTGCTCCAGGCGCTTAGCAACATCTGCCAAAAGTTGACCGCTTTTCTCCCAGTCTCCGACTGCCTGATAATGCTCAATCTCTGCAAAATCAACACTATAAAGTAGAATCTTAGCAGAATGCAGGCCACCCAGCTCTTTTTTGATGGTTTCATTAATAATTTGGTAGTAAGATGTGGTGCTTTCCCAACTCATACCACCAATCAGACCGATAGTTTTCATAGACTAATTAAACTCCTCCTTGCTTATCGATACCGATGGATAGTGCGGCAAGCTACTTAGCTCTGTATCCAATGGCAAGTCATAGATAGCCAGATAACTGTCTGGATATTGAATCTTTAATTCCTGATATTTGGCTTTTACTTTTTCATGGTCGGCACTGGCAAAGAGCACTTCCACAACAGCTCCAGTTTTGTCTTTTTCCACAAAAGCATTAACGATGATTTGAATCATAGACTTGCCCTAAAAATCAATCCCTTTCCCAAACTCCTCAACCTCATCTGGCACATCACTAAACAAAGTCACATGCCCCATCTTGCGGTTGTGCTTCGCTTCTATTTTACCATACAGGTGGAGGTGGGCGCTTGGATTTTCTGTGACATATTTTTCAGCGGCCTCGACATGCTGGCCGAGAACATTGAGCATGACGGCTGGTGCATGCAGGTGGATAGCTGGCAATGGTGCTCCCAGAACACCGAGAATATGGGTGTCAAACTGCGAGAAGTCGCAGGCTTCGATAGAATAATGCCCAGAGTTGTGTGGGCGTGGGGCGATTTCATTGACAATGATGTCATCAGCTGTCGCAAACATTTCCACGCAGAGGGTTCCAGATAAGTTAAGCTGGTCTGCGATTCGCACCGCCATGGCTTTTGCCTTATCTGCTATACTTTCTGAAATGCGAGCAGGCACGATGGTCTTAGACAAAATATTGTTGCGGTGGATATTTTCCTGAACTGGAAAAACCGTCACATCCTTACCGTTACCAGAAACAATGACAGAAATCTCAAGGTCGAAGTTGACGAACTCTTCCAAAACGCAGTCTGCTGAGTCGGCTAGCGCATAGGCTTCTTCCAAATCTTCTGCCGAGCGAATCACCTTTTGCCCATGTCCATCATAGCCACCTGTCGCAGTCTTGAGGACATAGTTTTTCGATAGGTCAATATCTGCCAAGTCTTGGCTTGAAGTCACAACCTTGTAGGGTGCCACAGTGACTTGTGCCTTGTTTGCGAGGAAGTCCTTTTCAAAAATGCGATTTTGAGAAATGCGGAGCAGGTCTGTTCCTTGAGGGAGTTGTCCATCCTTGATAACAGCATCCAAACCGTCAGCATCAACATTCTCAAATTCATAAGTGAGGACATCGCAACGCTCCGCCAGCTGACAAAGGGCATCCACATCGTTATAAGGCGCCACGATGATTTCCGCCACACGAGAGGCAGGGCAATCCGCTGCAGGATCCAGCGTGATGACCTTGTGCCCCATGTAGATAGCAGAAATGGCCATCATCTGACCCAGCTGGCCGCCACCGATAATTCCGATTGTTTTAGATGAGCTCATTCGTAGACTCCTCAGCGATTTTTCCTTGTTCCTCTGCAAAATCAGCTAGCGCTGCTGCTAGGTCTTGGTCTTCAATGGCCAAGATTCGCAAGGCAGTCAGGGCAGCGTTGGTTGCACCCGCTTCACCGATTGCCATAGTTGCCACTGGCACACCGCCTGGCATCTGCACAATAGAGTAAAGGGAGTCCAGACCGTTGAGAGCACGAGATTTGACCGGTACGCCGATGACAGGCAGAGTAGTCTTAGCCGCTACCATTCCTGGCAAATGGGCTGCACCGCCTGCACCAGCTATGATAACCTTGATGCCGCGACTACGGGCTTCTTCCGCATGTCTGAACATGAGGTCTGGAGTACGGTGGGCAGAGACAACCTTCTTTTCGTAGACTACACCGAAGCGGTCTAGGACTTCGGCAGTTTTTTGCATGGTGGCCCAGTCGGATTTGGAACCCATGATGATGGAAATTACTGGTTTAGTCATAATTTTTCCTTTTCTTCCTTTCAACAATCACCTTAGGTTGTGAGGGACGACAGCAGCCACCAAAGGTGTCTCATGCCTAAATCGGAAGCCCAAAGTCTTCCGATTTCCCTAAACGATTGGCTTTGTTAGCCAATCATTTTTTCACAACGGTGGTGATTGTTTTATATTAGCTCGCCAACGCTCGCAAATCAAACGACCATTAACATGTTTGATGACTACGTCGCTTTATTCTTGTATCTTTACTTTATAGCCTTGCTTCCGATATCTGTTCGGTAGAAGAGACCTTCTGTGTTTTGTTTGTTGAGTTCGCTGTAGATAGTGTTTTGGCCGTCTTTGACGGTATCGGCTGTGGTGACCAACATATAGACACGTCCGCCATTTGACAGCAGTGCTCTGCTATTTTCCGCAAACTTAGCCCCTGCATAGTAGGTGATGATGTCGCCATCGGTTTTGGCTGGCAGCTCAAAGCCCTTTTTATAATCTAGCGGGTAGCCATTTGACGCGACAACTACACCCAGAGTCACGCCCTTGTTGGTCCAAGTAATGTTCGGCTCCTCACCATCGAGAATATCAGTGATATTTTGCGCAAAGTCAGATGTCAAACGAGGCAAGATAATCTGTGTTTCAGGATCTCCAAATCGAGCGTTGAACTCGATGACCTTCGGACCGTCAGCAGTCAAAATAAGCCCCGCGTAGAGGACACCAAGATACGGACGCCCTTCTTTAATCATGCCTTCAAGGACTGGCTTGACAATAGTCTCAACCGCTGTGTCAACCACGCTCTGTGACATGTGAGGAACTGGCGCATAGGCACCCATCCCACCAGTGTTAGGGCCCTTGTCACCATCGTAAGCACGTTTGTGATCCTGAGCCGTTGGCATGATGTAGAACTTGTCCCCATTGACAAAGGCAAAGAGAGAGAACTCCTCCCCGTCAAGGAATTCCTCAATAACCACACGCGCACCAGAATCACCGAATTTATTGTCCAAAAGCATCTCGTGAGCGGCTTCGACCGCTTGCTCAACCGTCTCCGCAACGACAACGCCCTTACCAAGTGCCAAGCCATCCGCCTTGACCACGATTGGAGCGCCCTTCTCCTCGATATAGGCCTTAGCCTCCTCAAAGTCGGAAAATGTGCCATAGGCTGCTGTCGGAACGTTGTATTTGACCATGATTTCCTTAGCAAAATCCTTGGACCACTCCAGCTCCGCTGCAGCCTTGGTCGGACCAAAAGCTTTGAGCCCAGCTTGGTTAAAATCATCCACGATTCCAGCAGCAAGGGCATCATCTGGACCGATAAAGGACCAAGCAATATCATTCTCCTTGGCAAATTCAATTAGTTTAGAATGTTCGGAAATTCCAATGTTTACCAAATCCAACCCATCCAAGGTCATACCGTCATTTCCAGGAGCTACAAACACCTGCTCCACACCCTGAGACTCCAACAACTTCTTGGCAATCGCATGCTCACGACCACCCGAACCAACAACTAAAAGCTTCATAGCTAAGATACCTCAATGTCCAATATCATAGGTGCTTACGCACCAAGCTAACACATCACGTAAAAATTTCCGTATTTTTTACGAATTATTTATCTAAATTATACCACAATCGTTCGTTTTATTCCATGATAAGCAGGAAAGGAAGAGAAATAATCTATTTTTGTTAGGGATATCCATCTCTGACAAATAAAATCTACCTATATTATTTTTGATACTTTGACTATTTCATTACTTTTATTTTAAATATCAAAGATTTCATAAAACTAAAATAAATTAGAAATTCAACTATCATTATCTTTTAAAATTTTTCTTTTTTTATATTTTTTCCCGAATAATCTAAATGGAATCATCCAAATTACTTATTCAAAGGAGATTTATGAAAAAATATCAGAAGCTGTTTTTATTATCCGGAGCAGTCCTTGGGCTATTTGCCAGTCATTCCACGGCTCAAGCTGTTGCATCGACTGAAGCTAGAAATAAAGTCCTAGGCCCCACTGATCGTGCCAGCAATGTAACCATCAATGTCACTGGAGATACGGCGCAGATTCATTACGCCCGCTCCAAAGCTCAGGTTCCCTATACCATTTCCCACGCAGTCTGGTCCGACGAAAACGGACAGGATGATCTGAAATGGTACACCACGCCTCAGACATCCAGCACAGCCATTGACCTCCGGCAGCACGCTGGCTATGGCACCTTCCATGTTCATACTTACATTAATATCAACGGGAAAATGATTGGCTTGAATGGTACGACCTTCACTGTTAATAAACCTGCTAGCAAGACAAGCGTCACAACAGCTGGACAAATCGGCCGAATCAATTTTACGCGAAATAAAGACCAAGAGAACTCAAAAATTGTCCATGCGGTCTGGTCTGATGAAAATGGTGGCGATGACCTTAATTGGTATGACGCTGGACAAGAGAGTACTGAATTTAACTTTTCTAAGCACAAAGGTTATGGAAAATATTTCGTAGATACTTATGAAAATAAAAATGGCAAAATGATTTACCAATCAGGCACCACTTTCCATCTAGAAAAGCCTAATCCGACCATTCAGACAAGTTTCCCTGAACCTGGCATTATGGAAATCCTTATCAAAAATCTTCCTGAATCCATGTATAAGGTCACTGTCCCAACCTGGTCTGAAAATAAGGGGCAAGATGATTTACAATGGTATCAAGCAAAGAAAAATCCTGATGGTAGCTATAGCGTCAGAGTTGAGCTGAAGAAACACAATTACGATACGGGAACTTACCATATTCATCTTTACGGCGAAAGCTATGTCAATCCAGCCTTTACATGTTTGGCAGGAGCGACTACTACAATAGATGCTGGCAAGATTCCTTCTCAAAAAGACCAAAAACCGCTTTTCTCTGTTGAAAATATCAATCAGGAAGAGGGAACCTACACTGTAAAAGTCACCGAAACTGCGGCATCTAAGTCAATTCAATCCGTCCGCGTCCCTATTTGGAGTACCCAGAATCAAAGCAATATCAAGTGGTATGACGCGAGTAACAATGGAGATGGGACTTTTACTGCACAATTCAATATCCGTAACCACCAAGCCTTATCTGGAAGCTATACTAATCATATCTACGTTAAGTACAAAGATGGTAGCGAGCATAGCTATGCGACAGACAGCGTCACCCTCTCTGCTGAAAATATCAAAGCCAAGGTTTCTGTCAATAAAATTTCTACCTACAATTACGAAGTGACCGTTTCCGATGCTTTCGGACCAGGAACCATTTCTCTACCGACTTGGTCAGAGGTCAACGGCCAGGATGACATCAAATGGTACACTGCTAACAAAGTGGGCAATGGCTTGTATAAATTTACCATCAATACACAACAGCATGCTGGAAACGGACTCTTCCATACCCATGTTTACCGTAATCTCAATGGACAGATGACTGGACTTACAGGCACCAGCTATCAGGTTGATAAACCAACCACGCCTGAGCCAACCCTCTACACCCCTGATTATGCGGGAGCATCCTCTTATCCTCATGGCCAGTGTACTTGGGGAGCAAAAGTACTGGCTCCTTGGGCTGGTCCTTACTGGGGCAACGGTGGCCAATGGGCAGCTAGCGCACGCGCAGCTGGTTTCCGAACAGGAAGCACACCACAAGTCGGAGCCATCATCTGCTGGACCGATGGCGGTTATGGGCATGTCGGTGTTGTCACCCATGTCGAATCCAACACCCGCATCCAAATCAAAGAATCCAACTATGCAGGCAAACAGTACATTGGCAACTTCCGTGGCTGGTTCAATCCTTACGCCGCCGGTCAAGGAGCTGTCAGCTATATTTATCCAAAATAAATTTACCAAAAAAACCTTGGTTTTATCAACCAAGGTTTTTCATCTGTTCAAATCGAAGCCATTTCTTACTTCGCTAGTTTCTTTTCCAAATAGGCAACAATATCTGCGACATTTTCAAAGCGATCAACATCTTCATCTGAAATTTCAATCGCAAACTCATCCTCTAAAGTCAGGATGAACTCCACTAAGTCAACAGAATCAGCGCCTAAATCATCTTTTAAGCCCAAAGTTGGCTGGACAACAAAGTCCTTTCCTTGACGTTCTTGGATAATTTCTGTTACTTTTTGAAAAATTTGTTCTTGATTCATTCTGTATCCACCTCTTTTGAAAATTCCACCACAGATTTTCCGACAACATCTGTCTCCAGCATGGTTCGGATCTGACGAATGGTGCTATATACGGCCTTAGCATCGCTTGAACCGTGTGTCTTGACCACTGGTGCCTTAAGACCAAAGAGAACGGCCCCACCAGCACTGGAATAGTCCAGACTCTTGCGCATTTCCTGTAGGCTGTCTTTGAGCAATAAAGCTCCTAGCTTAGCCTTGAGGCCACCGCCTAGAACAGCCTTTTTGAGCTGACCTAGGATACTAATAGCAGTTCCTTCGATAGACTTGAGTACGGCATTGCCCGTAAAGCCATCTGCCACGACAACATCTGCCACTCCATCCATAAGGTCACGCGCCTCTACATTGCCGATAAAGTTCAGCTTGTCATCCGCTGCCAGCAATGCATAGGTTTCCTTACGCAGAGGATCTCCCTTGCTGGCCTCAGTGCCATTATTGAGCAAACCAACCCATGGCCGCTTAATGCCACGAACATTTTCCGCATAAAAAGAACCTAGGATGGCATATTGGTGCAGATGATGAGGGGTATTTTCAGCATTTGCCCCCAGATCCAGCATATCAAAACCTCGACCATCCACAGTCGGTAAAGTGGATAAAAGCCCTGGTCGGTCAATATTTTTGATCCGTCCGACGATAAAGAAGCCCGCCGCCAAAAGCGCTCCTGTATTACCGGCAGACAGAACTGCATCTGCTTCTCCATCCTTGACTGCCTTGGCTGCCAAAACCATGCTAGCCTGCTTCTTCTTGCGAATAGCCTTGGTCGGCTCATCATCCGAATCAATCTTTTCATCCGTATGGACGATGCTGACGCGCTCTGTCGCTGTCAATAGAGGTTTAATCTTGGCCTCATCCCCATAGAGAACAAGCTCAATATCCGAGAAGTCTCTCAGAGCCTGATTAGCACCTTCGACTAAAGCCTGAGGGGCATTGTCTCCGCCCATGGCATCAATAGCTATTTTTTTCATGCTGTTCTTCCTCATGTTTGTCTTGTAAAATACTGCCCCAGTCGCCCAGAGAGTCGATAAATTTCTTTGATTTGAGATGAATACCCACGTATTCATCATAAAGGTGATCTATAAAGTCCCTGATCTGTCGCTTGATTTCCGGCTTGAGCGAAATCGTCTCCAGCTCACTAAACTGAACTGCCTGAAACTGATTGAGCAAAAAAGGAATATTGGGATTAAGATGACTGCGATGAGCATCCTTGTGATAATGCTCTGGGCAGAGCACCCCGCCATATTGAAAGGAAAAATCAAAAGGCAGACCTGTCCGACGGCAAAAAACACAGTCATGGAAATTCAGAGAAAGGCCAAAGCGAGATAAAATCTGAATTTCAAAAATATTTGTCAAAACCTCATAATCCAGCCCTTGATTCATCAAATCCAGTGTCTTTTGCAGGAAGGCAAAGAGGGCTGGGTCTGGCTGATTGTCCTGAATACTAGCATCTGCTAGGGCTGCCACATAGCTGGCATAGGCCATGACAAAGAGATCGCCCTTGATTTGACCGTAACTTTCCACAGCTTGGTAATCTTCGATATAACTGAGTCCATCGTCATTGATTTTCATCAAAAGTTCTGCCGCAGTCAGAGGCTGGATGACTGGTGCCAGCTTAGATTTTCCAGCATGTTTCACGAAAAACATTCGCTTGCCAGCCTGTTCCGTAAAGATCTTGACCAGCTTATCATCTTCCCGGAAATTCCGATTATAGAGAATCAAACTCTTGCTCGTTAACGGTCTAAGCATGGCCTTCCATGTACTCCTTGAGACGTTTCAGAGCTTCCTTGATGGTTTCCATGCTAGCTGCATAAGACAGGCGGATATAGCCTTCTCCATACTGGCCAAAGGCCGCTCCTGGGATAAAGGCCACAGCCTTCTTCTCAGCAAAATCCCGTAAAAAGGTAAAAGAATCTTGATTGTAACCCTCTGGAATTTTAGCAAAAATATAGAAAGCGCCATCTGGCTTGATAATCTGATAGCCCAGCTCTGTCATCTGTTCAATAATGTAATCTCGCCGCTTGACGTATTCCGCCTTCATGGGTTGGGCATCATCCTTACCAGCCGTCAAAGCTTCAATAGCTGCATATTGAGCCATGGTATTGGCTGCCGTCACCAGATACTGATGGCTCTTGATCAATTGAGCGGTAAAAACAGCAGGAGCAAAGATAAAGCCTAGTCGCCAGCCCGTCATAGCATGAGACTTGGACAAGCCATTGATGACGATGGTCTGCTCAGGCAAATATTCCGCCAGTGAAACGTGCCCCTGCTCCGTATAAGTCAACTCAGAGTATACCTCATCGCAGACGACAAAAACTTCATACTTGCTCAATACAGCTGCCAAAGCCTCGATCTGCCCCCGCGAATAAGTCACACCAGTCGGATTGGCCGGATAGTTGAGAATAACCGCCTTGAGCTTGTCTCCTTGCGCCAAGATAGCCTGCTCCAGCATTTCAGGGGTCAAGACGAAGTCGTTTTCTGTCGTATCAATCTCGACAATCTCCGCCCCGACCAAATTCACAATCGGCTCATAGCCTGGATAAGCTGGCGCTGGTAGCAAGACCTTGTCGCCCTCCTCCAGAATAGCCGTCAGAGTCGCAGACAGAGCCTCAGTTGCCCCAATAGTGACTAAGACTTCATCTTCTGGGCGATAGTTCAGATGGTACTTCTCCTTGACAAAATCAGCCGCAGCCTGTCGCAGCTCCAAAAGTCCACTCATTCCTGTATAGTGGCTCTGGTTGGCATCAATGGCTGCCTTGGCTGCCTCCTTGATATGATCGGGTGTCGGAAAGTCTGGCTCCCCCAAGGTCAGTCGCAGAACACCTGGAATCGTAGAAATGGACTGGTCAAACTGACGAATCAGAGACACTTCAATTTTATCTAAATTCTTATTAAACTTCTTAGTCAAATCCATAGTCGCCTCCGATAATCTAATAGAACTATTATACTATAAATGCAGTACTACAGCAAAATTTTATTACAAATAGGAATAAGAAAGAGATTTAGCAAGTTGCTAAATCTCTAATACTCCACAATCCTTATATATTATGTCTTTCAAAAAGGGGTGAAAGTGGACGTTTTTCATGGATTCGAACGATGGCTTCTGCCAAGAGATGAGCGATAGAAATCTGCTCAATCTTATCGATTAATCTGTCCTCTGAAAGGTATATAGTATCTAAAACCACTAGTTTTTTGATAGCGGATTTCTGGATATTTTCCATAGCTGGTCCTGACAAGACTGGGTGAGTACAGCTCGCATAGACTTCCACAGCACCGGACGCTGCCAAAGCATCTGCCGCATGACAAATAGTCCCCGCTGTATCAATCATATCATCTATCAGAATACAGGTCTTACCTTCCACCTTACCAATGATATTCATGACTTCACTGGTATTCATCTTGTCAACGCTGCGACGTTTGTCGATAATCGCAATCGAAGTCTTGAGAAATTCCGCCAACTTACGAGCGCGACTGACACCACCGTGGTCTGGGCTGACAACCACATAGTCGCTACCAACCATGCCCCGACGCTCAAAATAATCAGCAATCAAAGGCGCTCCCATCAAATGGTCGACAGGAATGTCAAAGAAACCTTGAATCTGAGCAGCATGCAAATCAATGGTCAATAGGCGATCTACCCCAGCAATCTCCATTAGATTAGCCACTAATTTAGATGTAATTGGCTCACGAGCACGAGCTTTTCGGTCTTGTCTAGCATAGCCATAGTAAGGCATCACTACGTTGATAGACTCCGCACTAGCCCGCTTCAAGGCATCCACCATGATCAAAATTTCCATTAGATTGTCATTGACAGGTGAGCTAGTTGACTGCAAGATAAAAACGTGCTTACCACGGATCGATTCTTCGATGTTTACTTGAATTTCCCCGTCAGAAAATTGACGAACCGTTGATTTCCCAAGCGGCATCCCAATCTCCTTTGCAACACGCTGCGCTAATTCTTGATTAGAAGAAAGAGCAAAGAGCTTTAAATCAGAAAAAGACATGATTCCCTCCAGATTCTAAATCGTCTTTTATTGTAACCAATTACATTTTTCCTACCTACCATTGTAACGCTTTTCCAGCAATTTTTCAATAAAAAATAAAAGGGAGAACGAAAAGTCGTTCTCCTTCATATTTCATTAGTTTGGATAGATGTATGTTACGTATCCTTGTGCATTTGTTGGGTCAAACCATCCACGGTGATTACCGAGTGATTGGTTACCAGCATAGTTTGCTTCTGATACTTGAATGTTGTTAGCAGATTGAACTGCTGTTACAACTGCAACGTGTCCGTAGCCACCGTCGTTCCAACATGCGATTGCTCCAACTTGTGGTTGTGATCCTGTACGGAAGCCTGCTGCTGCTGCACTAGCTGCCCATTGGCCGCCATTACCCCAGTAGTCGCCAGCCCATGGTGCCAAAGTCTTAGCACCCCAAGTACATTGACCTACAGGATAAGTTGATGCTGAAAGGCTATATGATGGAGTTGCAACAACTCCTGATGTAGCAACTGCTGCTTCCGCTACAGGAGTTCCACCTGTATTATTTACAGCTTGAACTTGTGCTGCGAAGCTTGTATTTCCTGAAGCAAGGATCGCTTGTTGTTGCGCTTGTTGCTGGTTCTTATATGCTGCTTCTGCCGCTGCTGCCTCAGCTGCCGCTTTTTCAGCTGCTGCTTTTTGCTCTAAGAGACTATTTTTCTCATTTTCAGCAGTTGCTTTTTCAGCTGCAAGGTTCAGTTGAGCAACCTTGAGTTCAGCCTGCTTAGTTGTCAACGTTTGAGCATCGTCTGCAAGTTTTTGTTGGTTTGCAATGACTGTATTGATTGCTTCATTATTAGCAACCTGTTTTTCAGCAATTTTTTCTTTATCTTCTTTTTGTTGTTCCAGCATTTTGTTGTTAGCTGAAACGATTTCGCTCATCGCTGCTACACGAGAGATAGCTTCAGTGATTGAAGCAGAGTTGATGATTGTGTTGATATAGCTTGTTGCTGTACCACTGGTTTGAGCACTACGCGCTTGATTTGCAAGAGACTCATTACGAGCAACAATATTCTTTGATAACTCTTCAATTTCAGCAGTAAGTTTCGCAGATTCAGCATTCAACTTTTCATTTTCTGCTTGAAGCACTTCTTGTTGCTTTTGAATAGCTGAAACTTGTTTTTGAATTTCATCAACTTGTGCTTGTGCTGCTTTTTGTTGATTGGTTAAACTATCAATTTTACTATTTTGAGCTGCAATTTTATCATCTGTACTATCAGCCTTAACATTTACTAGCGCAGCACCTTGAGAAAGGATCACCGCACTCAATAAAACTGATGTAAGTAGCTTTTTCTTCATAAAAATATTAACACTCCTTCTTACTAAGACATTATATAGTATATCAAAAAAATTCTGGCTATATATTACGCATTCGTTACATTTCTATTTCTAATTCATCATAAATAGACTTTTTCAAACAAAGGCTGTAACAATAGAAAAAGAAAGGCATTAAATACTAAAGTTGGCACCAAAGCATAGATAATAAAATCAGGGAATGTAAAGCTAACTAGGTGCAAGAATGATGCAGAAACAAAGCTGATCATTTCAAAAAAGAAAACAATCGTAATAATGGCCAAAACGCGGGTCCAACGATTTAGCAAAAATACAGAAAGAAAATGATAGATGGCAACTGTCAGTAGAGGCAAGATAAAGGTGAAAAGCCCAATCACATGTAGATAATAAACATCGTAAAAAAGACCTAAAGTAAAGAAGAGGAAAAAAATATATTCCTTTGAAAAGTTTAAAAATAAGAAAACCGTAAAGAACAATAAAATATGACTTGCCGGATGCCACTTCTCAGCAAAAAGATCTACAAGACTTCTTGATAATTGACCATCAATGAAGAAGATCAGGAATAAAAACAAAGTTGTAAAAAAAGTTCCTCTTAGAATTTTCATACTAATTTCTCACCAACAGAACTGCTTGAATATCAGACAAATCTGCAGCGGGCTTCACCAAAACTTCTTTGTTTAATTGGTCCTTACCAGCTGATATTGATAAAACCTGACCAACCAAGACATTCTCAGCATTATAAGAGCCGAGACCACTTGTCGTCACAGTTGCCCCTTCTTCAATTCCATCCACCGTATTTAGCTGGCTGACGATAAAAGCTGACTTTTCAGTGTCAAAACCAACAATGATGCCATAGGCAAAACCAGTTTTTGTCTGAATCTTAATTGCAATAGAACTATCATTCTTTTCATTTGTAAGTAGACTAACGACACTGGAAGAATCAGAAACACTAGTAACCGCTCCGATCAAACCACCGTTAGAAATAGCCAGCATAGAGGTTGACACATAGCTTGACTGCCCCTTATCAAGAGTTAATTCATTCTTCCAAGTAGAGGGAGAACGAGAAATAACTTCTGCAGCAATCTTGACAGCACTTTGATCATTATTTCGTAATTCTAATAGGGAACGCAACTGTTCATTCTCCAATTTTAAGGCATCAGAAATATTTGCCTTCTCTTCAAGATTGTAAATTGTTCCTTTTAGGGTCTCATTTTCTTGATAGGTCTCTATTAACTGAACAACCTTTTTCTTCTCTTTAGCAAGATAATTAAAAGGAATAGCAACTACTCGATCAACACTGGACAAAAAATCACCAGTCACAGAAACAATCCATGGTGAAAGAGGGGAAAGCATCAAGCTTATCATAACAATCCCAAATAGCAAAATAGAAATCAAAAATTTAGACATCTTTAATTTATTCATTCCAATCTCCGCAACCAATAAATCCTAAAAAACGCTTATATAAATCCAGATTAGAGCAGAACAACTCAACAAAACAAGTTCAAACAAACAACAAGAAACAATTCTTCAAAAGAAAAGCACTATAAAACAAGAAAAGGAGATAGCAAATGCTAAACTCCCTTATTTACGGAGAATGGGGGATTCGAACCCCCGCGCCGGTTACCCGACCTAACGATTTAGCAAACCGTCCTCTTCAGCCTCTTGAGTAATTCTCCAATATACTTAATGGGCACGAGTGGACTCGAACCACCGACCTCACGCTTATCAGGCGTGCGCTCTAACCACCTGAGCTACGCGCCCAAGTTATAAAAACTTGGTATGAACTTCTGTTCAAAGCGGGTGACGAGAATCGAACTCGCGACAACAGCTTGGAAGGCTGTAGTTTTACCACTAAACTACACCCGCATCTTAGATAATGGTATGGCGCGAGACGGAATCGAACCGCCGACACATGGAGCTTCAATCCATTGCTCTACCAACTGAGCTACCGAGCCAAATTGCGGGAGCAGGATTTGAACCTACGACCTTCGGGTTATGAGCCCGACGAGCTACCTAGCTGCTCCATCCCGCGATATTCTAATCTAAGGAGGATGTGGGATTCGAACCCACGCACGCTTTTACACGCCTGACGGTTTTCAAGACCGTTCCCTTCAGCCGGACTTGGGTAAGAGTCATAGAACCTCGTTTCCCTTCATGCACCCTAGAGGAGTCGAACCTCTAACCGCCTGATTCGTAGTCAGGTACTCTATCCAGTTGAGCTAAGGGTGCTCCATATCACGATAATCAATTATAACAAAAACACATAAAAAAGTCAAAACTATCTTATGCACCCTAGAGGAGTCGAACCTCTAACCGCCTGATTCGTAGTCAGGTACTCTATCCAGTTGAGCTAAGGGTGCCCTGTCGCATATCCGCTATGCCGAGGACCGGAATCGAACCGGTACGATCGTTACCAATCGCAGGATTTTAAGTCCTGTGCGTCTGCCAGTTCCGCCACCCCGGCCTCAAAGCGAACGACGGGATTCGAACCCGCGACCCCCACCTTGGCAAGGTGGTGTTCTACCACTGAACTACGTTCGCATCTCTATCCAAAAAAAATGCCGGCTACATGACTTGAACACGCGACCCTCTGATTACAAATCAGATGCTCTACCAACTGAGCT
>NZ_RJNA01000011.1 GCF_003943815.1 Streptococcus cristatus
ATATAAACAACTACGATTATTTCACGATAATATAAGTTAGGTGACTGCTGATACATTTCGATATAAGTAAAATATTTGACAAATATATAATAAAGAATCATGGAAATATTTAGAAAAATAATTAATTTTATATCTTTTTTTCTTAACTTATACTCTCTTAATCGTTTAAAATCATAATACAATAGTCTAGGTAAGAATAATGATAATAAACTAGCTAGAATTGCTGAAATATATATAGTATATTTATTAGGATCTATCTGAACTTGAACATGGGGATGTATTATATTTCTTAAAAAGAAAGAGAATAGACGATATAGAACATTCCAAAAGATAACTGGAAAAAGACCATAGAATATAGAAAGAACCTTTGGTATATTTTTGTTTATCAATAAGGAAAAAATTGAAAAATATATAGGAAGCGTTAAGAAATTAACATATGAAAAAAATTTATTCTCAATCACTAAGTCTATGATCTCAAACGAAATCCCTATAAAATTCAATCCTAGAGTTGCTAATAGATACTTTTTCCAATTCATTTTTTCGCCACTGATATTTGAAAAAAGAATAAATAAAACTAAAACCTGAAATATTAATGCTACAATTTTCAATCCTATGAACATAAACTCCTCCTACTTCTATCATATTACTTCCCTACTGCCTTAAAGCTGTCCGTAATCCTTTCATCTTGAGGCGTGATACATAGCAACTAGCGCCATTAGGAAAATAGGCTATGTTTTCTATCTTATCCAGCTGAGAGATATTCGCTGGATTGACCACATAAGAGCGATGACACCGATAGAGACGCTTGTCCTGCTTTGTAATCTCAGAAAGCTGTCCGTAAAATTCGATGCGCTCTTTCTTGGTATAGAGAACTAGTCTATGAGGCACTTCTGATGTCTCAAAATAATAGATTTCATTAAAAGGCACCTGAAAATCTGATTTGGAATTTTCAAAGAGAAAAGTTTCCTCAGCTTGAAAACTGTCCTTTCTCTCGTAAAGATAGGCCAAGTCCTGCTCAATCTGCTTGATAAAATCCTCCTCAGGCAAACCTTTGTCAATAAAGTCAAAAGCTGATACCTGATAGCGAAAAGTCAAGGGCATAAATTCTGAGTGAGTCGTCACAAAGACAATCAGAGCATAGGGGTCCAACTTGCGAATCTTTCCTGCCACCTCGAGTCCCTTCTGCGTCTCTTGCTTAATCTCAATATCCAAAAAGAAAATCTGATGGCTCCCCCGTTCCCTTACTGCATCAATTAGCATGTCCGGCTTGCCGTAGATTTCTAAAAACTGGCATTCCCAGCCGTTCTTTTCCAAAATCCCCTGAATAGTTGACTCCATATAGACTTGTTGCTTAAGATCGTCTTCTAATACAAAAATTTTCATCTTATTTTCTTCCTTCCTGAGACCAGCGCTTGATGAGACTGGATAAATGACGCCTTGAGCAGACAATATCTCCTAAGTCAGACTGCTCAAAGAACAAGCTTTTACGCTCCCTATCAAATCCTTGGACCTTTCCTAAATTGACCAGTGTTTGACGATTACAGTGAACCAACTCATCAGGATAGAGCTTAGCCAGCTTAGTCAGAGAAGCCCTAAGGCTGTAGTTGCCTTGTCCAGTGACGATAAGAACAGTGTGCGTCTTTTGAGGATGGGACTGGACATAGTAAATTGTTGAAAGATCCAGCTTTCGAAGAGTACTGCCGTCTTTGATTATGATAGTAGCCATTTGTCTACCTCCTTTGCTCTAGCATAGCACAGGTCGCATCGCAAATGACTCCCAAATCCTAAATGGTAGCTGAGAAGTCTTAAATGGTCTCAGAAGCACTAAGTAAAAACTTACTTGTTAGGTAAGTTTTTACGATCTATTATTTCAGTCTGATGTATTGGTGCCAAACAGTTATACGAACTCTTATTTTTTCTTTTTCTGTGGGAAAAGAGGCATGCCCAACGCAGCAATCTTTTCAGCTGGCACCTTCATGCCTTCTTTGATCCATTTTGAAAGCACCGAAACAACCGCAGAACTCCAGAATGAATTCATATAGGAATTGGCTGTCTTCTTCCCACCTTTGCTGCGCTTTTCAAGGAAATCAAAGACCGCCTGTGTCAGCAACTTTTCAAAATTATAGTCAATAGCCAGACCAATGACACGCGCTTCCTTTTTGGCTTCCTTAAAAAGAAAAAGCCAAATCTGGTACATTTCTGTCTTGAAATTAAACTGCTCCAGCTTGTCAACAATTCCCTGAACCGTATTTTTGAAAATTCCCTCTAGAATTTCTTCTTTAGAGCTATAGTTACGATAAAAGGCTGCGCGCGAAACTCCAGCTCGCTCGACTAACTCAGAGATGGTAATCTTTTTCAAATCCTTCTTCTCTAGCAGTTGCATCAGAGAAATTTCCAAGGATTCCTTTGTAATTCGATTAGATTCTTGATTATAAGTTTTTAAATTTGCGAGGGATTTTTCTGATATTTTCTTTTCCGCCATAACAATTTCTTTCTTCCTGTATCAGCTGAGAATTAAGGCTTTATATCAAAGCATCTTCATGTTATAATTGTAAGAAAAGACATGTTTTTTGTCAATGTAGAGAACTGATAGAGCAGGAGAAACTAAATGACTTGGAAAATTGTTGCCGATTCTGGCTGTGACTACCGTGAGATAACTGATTTGGCTAACCAGACAAAGTTTGAGAGTGTGCCGTTAACCATTCAGATTGATCATGAGATTTTTGTTGATAATGCTCATCTCAATATTGATGACATGATGGAAAAAATGTACGCTACTTCAACCGCTTCAAAATCAGCCTGTCCAAGCCCTGATGACTATCTCAGAAGCTTTGAAGGAGCTGAAAATATTTTTGTCGTGACGATTACAGGCTCCCTTTCTGGTAGCCACAATAGCGCTCAGCTAGCCAAAAAGCTCTTCTTAGAAGAACATCCAACAGCAAATATCCATGTCATTGATAGCCTTTCGGCTGGTGGCGAGGTCGATCTGATTGTCAAAAAATTGAACGACCTCATCAAAGAAGGGCTTTCTTTTGAGCAAGTCGTGGAAGCCATCACCCACTACCAAAAAAACACAAAGCTTCTCTTTGTGCTGGCTAAGGTAGATAATCTGGTCAAAAATGGGCGTCTCAGTAAGCTAATCGGTGCAGTTGTCGGCCTCCTCAATATTCGCATGGTCGGCGAAGCCAGCGATACCGGTACTCTGGAACTTCTTCAAAAGGCTAGAGGCGCTAAAAAAGCTCTGACTGCTGCTGTCAATGAAGTTCTGAAAGCTGGATATAAGGGTGGCCGCATTATCATTGCTCACCGCAATAACGAGAAATTTTGCCAGCAATTTACAGAAGTTATCAAGGAAAAATTCCCAGCTGCCGATATTTCATTCCTACCAACTTCTGGACTTTGCAGCTTTTATGCAGAAGAAGGTGGCCTCTTAATGGGCTACGAAATTTAATCCTCTCCTTTTGAGCTGAACATCCGTATTCAGCTCTTTACTTTTTCGATTTAATTCGTTAAAATAGAAGAAAGAAAAGGAGTGAAAGTCATGGCAAGAGGACGCGGTGTCGCCAGCCCCCAAGATAAGGAGGCAATGCGACTCATTTCTAAAAAAATCAAAACTTTATTGAAGGAAAAGCAAATCAAACAAATTGAACTTTCCCGAGGAACAGGAATCCCAGCCAGCACTCTTACTGGCTATATCAAAGGAAACTCCCTACCTGTCCTCGAAAATATGCAAAAAATTGCAGACTTCTTTGATATGGATGTCCAAGAATTGGATCCTCGCTATCTATCTGTTCATAGCCCCACATCATTTTCGCTAGAGTTCGCAGATATTTTCCAAGCCCTAGACCAGACCCACAGACAGGCTGTAACAGACTTTGCTAAAAAAGAGCTGGAAAATCAAACGACTGAGGAAAGATTAAAGGATGATTATTTTCCTTACAAGGTCTATGAGAGCTACCAGACTTTCTTGAACAAGCCCGAACAAGCTGACATCGTCTGGTTAGACAAAGAGCTTGACTATGATATTGCCCTCTGGATTCGGACAGATTCATTGGAACCCAAGTATCCGCAGGGATCTGTAGCACTTGTCAAGAACACGCATTTTGAATTTGCCGGCGCTATCTATGCCATTGATTACGACGGGCAAACCATTTTGAAAAGAGTTTTCAACGATCCAACTGGCATCCGCCTCATCTCTCTCAATAAAAAATACAGCGACAAATTTATCCCGCATCAAGAAGAACCCAAGGTCATCGGCCGTGTCATGGCCGCCTTTATGCCCTTAGATTTATCAGAACAAGCACAAAAGCCACTTTAGTAATATTAGATCATTATTAACTGAGTTAGGTAGTGAAAAGTCATAATCTAGAGAAGAGCAATTTGCTCTTCTCTTTTTCTACTGTTAGATTGTAAAATATCATGCAAGAAAAAACTCACAGAGCCTCAACTAGTGTGAACTGTAAGTCGCTAGACTAACAGCCCTACTTGGAGATTCTATGAGTTTTTGATCATCATACCATATCGGAAGATGATTTACGTATTCATCTTGATATTTTCAAAAGTGTAAGTTGTAACTTATGTCCTAACGAATGCCATTCCAAGCACACTTCCCCAATAATATTTCCATCTTGTTTTTTCAAGATATTTTTTAAATGAGATTAATTCATCGGACTTATTCTTGAGCACCTCGTCACACACAAAAGGATACAATTTAAATGCCAAATAACTAATTTGGTCCCCTTTCTGTAGCCCTTTGGCACTAGTTAGGATCTCTTCCCGTAACTTTGAGCTAATGATGATACTATCGTTATTATAGATCCTGTCAATCTGTTGGTAGTATTCATCTCTCTTCTTGCGATTTTTAGTAAAAAACATTGCTAACACCTCCCATTGCTAATTGGATTATTATAGCCTCCTCCTAGAGAAGAATGCACACCATTAACAGTTACAAACATTTCAGCATACAAAACCTCAAATTCTAGCATTATCCTATATTTAGGACAGATACCCCCTTTGTTTTTTACTTTTGTCTTGTTGAAACTTTGACAAGTTTAGTATACCATTGATTTTTAAATTTTTTCATCAAAATCCTGAATTGTCATTTTTTCATCATTAACTGTCATTTTCGCATGTTTGTCGACTAGACCAAGTAGAAAAAATCATAGCTTTGACAAGGGCATATTGATCTTTTATAGTATCCACATCATTCAAAATTACACTGTTTTTATCTTTAATTTTAAGTCAAATGTTATAAAATCAAGTTGTTCAATATGATTCTTTCTAATGAGATTTTGAACGCTTTTCATCATAAGCCACATGGGACTGTTTTGGTAGGTATTAAAAATTCTATAATATATCAGAACAAGCACAAAAGAGGCTGGGACAAAAGTCCTAGCCTCTCAATTGTCTTTGGATTATCGAGCAAGACGCAGTGGTTGAGTGGGCTCTACTACGCTGATTTCATCAGCTTTTACAGCCCTACTCAACTGTGCGGAGGTGGGACGACGAAATCGAATTCTAACGAATTACCGATTTCTGTCCCACTCTCTTTTCTATTTTTTCTTACTCCCTTTGCTTGCAATCGTGATGACTGTTGCTATCAGAAAGAAAATAATATAAGTGGCAATTGGAAACCAGACATAGCGATGATCCAAAGTAAGCAATGGTAACAAAATAGTTCTATGACGGCGGCTCTTCACCCCAAAGTAATGAAACAAAAGAGCTATAGGATTTATATAAAAAAGGGGATTGACTAAGTCTTTTAAAGAAGTAAGCCTCTTTGCACTATTTTCACGGAGAATAGAACCATAGGCATAGTACAGTAAAACAAGAATATTTATAAACAAGGGAAAAACATAATTACTCTTTGAATATGTAGGGAGGAAGGGGATTTGAAAAACTAGGATGCCCGTAATCATTACAAAAAGCATAAGGACGGAGAAATCCAATAACCAAGCTAGAAAACCATGGCGCTTGAGCCATGTATTCACTTTATCTAGCCACATCCACTCATTCCTATTTTTATTCACATCCATATACCTCCCTCTACTAGCTTGTTTGAACGGGCTTTGAAGCCAGAGTCCATTGACAAGACCTGCATCAATCAATATAGCGAACACGATTGACCTTGGTTTTCATGATATAAGGATTGACTAAATCATGGTATTCATCATATTCACCTAATAAATAGCCTTTTCGTAAAATAACTTCTCTCCCCTCTATCCCGTAGTCCATATTGATTGGGACAGAATTTTCTGATTTGACTATAGAGAAATGAAAGAAAATTGCAAACCATATAAACAATGCAAGAGGTACACTCAGGATCCCCCAGATGAGATGGAACCAGCGAAACTCTCTCTTTTTCAAAAAGAGAAACCATAGGTGACAAAACACGACCACTGATAGAAGAAAAAGCCATGTGTTCCACAGGAGCGGAGTAAAGGCCAGGCCAAAGGGACTCAAGCTAAAATGTAGCAAGACAAAGATAAATAACAAGAGATAGAGCACTAGCCAAATAATTCTAGAAAACTTCCAGCGCTTCGCTTTTTCTTCCCTTGTATCTTCCAAATGTAGCTCACTCATTTCCAATCAACTCCACAATCTTCTGGAAAGTCTTACCGTTTCGGATAGTCAGTTGCTTATAAAAACTAGACTTGAGCAGTTTCTTATGGTAATTAGATTTGAGATAGTCCGCTTGGTCAGCATTGCTATAAAAGAAAGCCGTCTGCCCAAAATGTAGTTGCTCCTTGTCATTCGCCCAGCTGCCTGCCAGCTCTTGAACGCTCTCCCTATCTGTCTCTGGCAAATAAAAGAGAACATCGCGCCGAAAGGCTGTCTCATCTTGCCACCAAGTAGGCAGATTTGCTATTTCTTTTTCAAGCATAGCAGAGCTGACAAGGACAAAAGGCAGCGGAAAATCGTAAGACCGACTGAAATAAGCCGACAAGATCTCCCGAATCCTCTCCTCCCGCTCCTCGCTATCAAAGAAAAGATTGCCGCTATTGATGTAGGAAACAGGATTTTCAAAACCCAACCCAGCCAAATCTTTCTTCAAATCAGCCATAACGACCTTGTTTTTTCCGCCAACATTGATGCCGCGGAGTAAAAGTGCATAACGCATGTGTGCTCCTTAAAAATATACCTATTATTTTCAGACTAACTGCTCGAGTTTCTCATGTAAATCATCCGTTTTTCTTTCACGGCTTTTCCTAAGTCAATGACCTTTTCCTCGCCGTCAAAAACAAAACCCATTTTTCCATAGAAAGCGATGGCACGTTTGTTATCCTCTAACACCCATAATAAAATCTCTGGATAACTATCCAAGGCAGCAAATGCAGCCTGCATGAGCTGATGTCCTACACCCTTGCTATAATAATCTTTTAAGACATACAAAGCGATAATTTCACCCGCTATCGTAGCTGGATCTCGAAAATCACCGTAGCTAACAAAACCGACCACTTTAGCATCATCCAAGGCGATCAAGGTATTTTCAGGATACTTTTGACTATAAAATCGGCACTTATCCAAGGTCATTTGCTCTTGAAATTCCGCAGGCAAAATCTCATCATAAGCTTCTCGCCATGTCTGCCAATGAACTCTGGATTTCCCTTCTATCTCCTCAGCTGTTTCCATTGTTTTGATAGTGATGACCATTATTTTTCTCCTTGATATCCCTCAATCCATCGCTTTTATTTCCAGAATCATATCGCGAATCTGTGCAGCCAGTTCGAAGTCGAGGAGTCCGGCAGCTTCTTGCATTTGACCTTCTAGTTTCTTGATCATATCCTTGCGCTCCTGCTTGTTGAGGCTTTCGATTTCGACTGTTTCTTCCTTGTCTGGCAGGGCAGCCTTGGTCACACTGATTAGATCGCGGATTTCTTTCTTGATAGTCTGCGGTACAATGCCGTGTTTTTCATTATAAGCCATCTGGATTGCCCGACGGCGGGCAGTTTCATCGATAGCTCGCTGCATGGACTGGGTCATAGTGTCGGCATACATAATCACATGCCCCTCACTGTTGCGGGCTGCCCGTCCAATAGTCTGGATAAGACCACGTTCGTTGCGGAGGAAACCTTCCTTATCTGCATCAAGGATTGCCACCAGACTAACCTCAGGCACGTCGATTCCCTCGCGTAATAGATTAATCCCGACCAAAACGTCAAAGACACCCAAGCGCAAATCACGGATAATCTCAGTCCGTTCCAAAGTCTTGATGTCTGAGTGCATGTACTTGACCTTGACACCCATTTCCTTGAAATAGTCCGTCAAGTCTTCCGCCATCTTCTTGGTCAGGGTTGTGATAAAGGTCCGCTCATTCTTTTCAACACGGGCATTGATTTCACCCAAAAGATCATCAATCTGCCCCATGGTTGGACGGACTTCCACTTCTGGATCCAGAAGCCCTGTCGGTCGGATAATTTGTTCAATAACCGTATCCGTCTGCTCTTTCTCATAGTCACCCGGCGTAGCCGATACATAGACAATCTGGTGAACATGGCTTTCAAATTCTTCTCGGCGCAGCGGGCGGTTGTCCAAAGCAGATGGCAAGCGGAAACCATAATTAACCAGCATCTCCTTACGAGAGCGGTCACCATTGTACATACCCCGAATCTGTCCCATGGTCATGTGACTCTCGTCAATCATAATCAAAAAATCATCAGGGAAAAAGTCCAGAAGGGTATAAGGCGGCTCTCCTTCGCTCCGACCATCCATGTGGCGAGAATAGTTCTCAACTCCATTCGTATAGCCCATTTCACGCAGCATTTCGATATCGTACTCCGTGCGCTGCTTCAAGCGCTGGGCTTCCAAGAGCTTGCCTTCCTTCTCAAAGATAGCAAGCTGCTCCTCCAGCTCCGCCTGAATCTTGGCAATCGCCACTTCCATATGGTCTTCATTGGTCACAAAGTGAGTGGCTGGGAAGATGGCCAAATGGTCGACCTCACCCAAGACTCGACCTGTCAAGGCTTCAACCTCACGAATCCGGTCAATCTCGTCTCCGAAAAACTCCACCCGAAAGGCATGCTCATCCCGAGAAGCTGGGAAAATCTCTACCACATCGCCTCGAACACGGAATTTCCCCCGCTGAAAATCAATGTCATTGCGCTCAAACTGGATATCTACCAGATCATTAAGCAACTTGTCACGGGAAATTTCAAGGCCTGGACGCAGACTAACCACGCTATCAGAGTATTCCTTAGGCGAACCCAGACCATAGATACAAGAGACCGAAGCCACGACAATCACATCGTTGCGCTCCAAGAGAGCTGATGTCGCTGAGTGACGGAGCTTATCAATCTCGTCATTGACCGAGCTATCCTTTTCAATATAAGTATCGCTGGAAGGCACATAGGCCTCAGGCTGGTAGTAATCATAGTAGGAAACGAAGTATTCCACCGCGTTATTGGGGAAAAATTCCTTGAACTCACCATAAAGCTGACCGGCCAGCGTTTTATTATGGGCGATAACCAGAGTCGACTTGTTGACCTGAGCGATAACCTGACTCATGGTATAGGTCTTACCAGTACCGGTCGCTCCCATGAGAATCTGGGCTTTCTCGCCACCTTCGATATTGTCCACCAACTGCTCGATAGCTTGGGGCTGGTCACCTGAAGGCTCGTACTTGGAAACCAATTCAAATTTATTATCTGTTATTCTGTTTATCATCTTTTATTCCTCAACTTGTGCTTCTATCATTTTACCATATTTGATACATTTTCTCTGGGTTTGGCTCTGGTTTAGTAGCTAATCTCTAAGAATAGCTGGTCTTGCATTCTTATCATTCATTAGCATCAAAAATCGCCCAGCTAAGCTGAGCGATCTCATTATTTCTTAAAGATCAGCGCCTGAGGCAGGCGATTTTCTTTTTTAAGTGACCAGTAGAGATAGGCAATGCAGCCAATCAGGACTATACTGGCAAAAATAGATCCTTCAGCTCCAAAGGCTCCGCCGGACAGCAAATCCACAGAAGATTGCGAGCTATAGTTCAAGATTGAGGTAGATGCTCCTTGGCCACTGACCTGAATACCATAGATATTTCCTTGCACAAAATTCCAAGCACCGTGCATGCCAGCCAGCACCCACATATTGTCATACTTGAGCATAAGGAAACAAGCAAAGATACCGTCTAGTATGATATTGACAATAGAAAGAACGGTCACACCAGGGTTAAAGAGGTGCAGTGCCCCGAATAGAGCACTAGAAATTAAGATACCAATGAAGATATTTGACTTAGCGCTAACGGCTGGAAAGAGCCAACCACGCGTCACTAGTTCTTCTGTCCCACCTTGGAGAATCCAGAAAGGAATGATAGCTAGGACAAAAATCAAAGACTGCAAATTCACCTGACCAAATTTCAGACTGCCTGTCCCCGTTACCAAGAGCAAGACAACAACCAGTGAAAACTGAACGGCTCCAATCAGGAAGCCTCTGCCCAGTTCTTTCAGCCATCCTTCCTTAAAGAAACCCAGGCCGGAGAAAGCTCTCTTTTCTCGAAACTTGACCCACAGAAAAACAAGTAAGGCCATAAAGAAAAAACTACCCAGCTGAAAAAAGATATAATAATGCCCGAACACTTCCATAAGTGTAGCCCTGTCATCTATCGGATTTAGCATGGCAAGCACAGTTCCAATGATGATCCCTGCAAAGATTTCTCCTACGTGGATAAAGCCAATGGAGATCAGAACTGCTAACCAAATAGGAGGAATGTAGCGCGATAGCTTCACATTATCTAACATGCGTGATTTAAACATAGAAATCTCCTTTCATCATTTTATTATAACATATTTCATACTGATAAAATGAAAGTCAATTCGCACTTTTATGTCAGAAGATGTGACATGANAAACAGAAAATATTTGCCTTTCTTAAATTTTTCTGATATAATCAAAAAATATTCAACTAAAGGAGAGAAAATATGAAGAAAAAAATCATAGCTTTTCTGCTAGCGTTAT
This sequence comes from Streptococcus cristatus, assembly GCF_003943815.1. Classification (GTDB taxonomy): domain Bacteria; phylum Bacillota; class Bacilli; order Lactobacillales; family Streptococcaceae; genus Streptococcus; species Streptococcus cristatus_F. Next base: position 10,950 of record NZ_RJNA01000011.1, read on the forward strand.
TCCCTATACTTNCACTAGGGACAACAACTCACGCAGATACCATCAAAATCGTATCTGACACGGCTTATGCCCCATTTGAATTTAAAGATTCCGATCAAACCTATAAAGGGATTGATGTAGATATTATCAATAAAGTAGCTGAAATCAAAGGCTGGGCATATGAAATGTCCTTCCCTGGCTTTGACGCTGCTGTCAATGCCGTTCAAGCAGGACAGGCCGATGCCATTATGGCAGGTATGACCAAGACTGCTGAACGCGAAAAAGTCTTTACCATGTCTGATACATATTATGACACAAAAGTTGTCATCGCAACGACCAAGGCTAATACAGTAAAATCTTACGATCAACTTAAAGGAAAGACTGTCGGAGTTAAAAACGGTACAGCCGCACAACGTTTCCTTGAAAAGATCAAGGACAAATACGGCTTTACTATCAAAACGTTTGATACAGGCGACCTTATGTATAACAGCCTAACAGCTGGAGCCGTTGATGCAGCTATGGATGACCAACCTGTTATCGAGTACGCAATCAGCCAAGGACAAGATTTGAAAATCTCAATGAAAGGTGAGGCCGTTGGTAGCTTCGCATTTGGTGTCAAAAAAGGCAGCAAATACGAATACCTAGTCACTGAGTTTAACGAAGCCTTGGCTCAGATGAAAAAAGATGGCACCTTGAAGGACATCATCACCAAGTGGACTGCCGCTTCTGGCACTTCAACCAACTCAGCCGTACCAGAGACGACAACCAAGTCTGGACAAAAAGCCACTCCAGTCAAAGCTAAATATACGATTGCCAGTGACTCATCCTTTGCTCCTTTCGTTTTCCAAAATGATAGCAACCAATATACTGGTATTGACATGGACTTGATCAAAGCCATTGCCGAAGACCAAGGTTTTACACTGGAAATCTCTAACCCTGGCTTTGACGCTGCTATCAATGCCGTTCAATCTGGTCAAGCTGACGGGATGATTGCTGGGATGTCTGTGACAGAGGCCCGCAAAGAAACCTTTAATTTCTCTGAACCATACTACACTGCTAACTCTATCCTTGCGGTGACAGAGTCAAGCACTATTAGCTCCTATGAAGACTTGAAAGGAAAGACCGTCGGAGTCAAAAACGGTACGGCCTCTCAAACCTTCCTCGTCGAAAATCAAAGCAAATACGGCTACAAAATCAAAACATTTTCAGACGGTTCTTCTATGTATGATAGTCTGAACTCTGGCTCTGTCGCTGCTATTATGGACGATGAGCCTGTTGTCAAATATGCAATCAATCAAGGCAAGAAAATGAAAACGCCAATCGAAGGAACCCCTAGTGGTGAAGTTGCTTTTGCAGTAAAAGCAGGCACCAACCCTGAACTCATCGAGATGTTCAATAATGGTTTGGCTAATCTGAAAGCCAATGGTAAATATCAAGAAATCCTTGATAAATATCTCTCAGCTGAGAAGGCTAATTCCACAACCGTTGATGAAACAACTATCTGGGGACTTCTCCAAAACAACTACAAACAACTGTTAAGCGGACTTGGAATTACCATTGCTTTAGCACTGATCTCCTTTGCGATTGCCATGGTGATCGGGATTATCTTTGGAATGTTCAGCGTCAGCCCTATCAAAGCGCTTCGCATCATTTCAGAAATTTTTGTCGACGTTATTCGTGGTATTCCACTCATGATTCTGGCTGCCTTCATCTTCTGGGGAATTCCAAACCTCATTGAATCTGTGACTGGTCACCAAAGTCCAATCAACGACTTCGTTGCAGGAACAATTGCTCTGTCACTCAATGCTGGTGCTTATATCGCTGAAATTGTTCGCGGAGGGATTCAAGCCGTTCCGGTCGGACAGATGGAAGCTAGCCGAAGTCTGGGGATCTCGTATGGAAAGACCATGCGCAAGATTATCCTGCCTCAAGCAACCAAGATCATGCTACCAAACTTTGTCAACCAGTTCGTCATCGCTCTAAAGGATACAACTATCGTATCAGCTATCGGACTTGTTGAGCTCTTCCAAACAGGTAAAATCATCATTGCCCGTAACTATCAGAGCTTCAAGATGTATGCTATCCTAGCAGTGCTTTACTTGGTCATCATCACACTCTTAACAAGATTGGCTAAACGCTTAGAAAAGAGGATTCACTAATGGCTAAATTAAAAATTGATGTTAATGATTTACATAAATGCTATGGGGAAAATGAAGTCCTAAAAGGGATTAGTGCTAAGTTTTATGAGGGAGATGTTGTTTGTATCATTGGTCCTTCTGGATCAGGTAAATCAACTTTCCTACGCAGCCTGAACCTACTTGAAGAAGTGACTAGCGGAACTATTACTGTCAACGGTTATGATTTGACAGACAAGGCTACCAATGTGGACCATGTTCGTGAAGATATCGGAATGGTCTTCCAGCACTTCAACCTCTTCCCACACATGACTGTCCTGCAAAATATCACCTTCGCTCCTGTTGAGCATAAGCGAATGAGCCAAGCTGATGCAGACAAGCTTGGTATGGAGCTCTTGGAAAAGGTTGGGCTGGCAGACAAGGCCGATGCCAAGCCAGATAGCCTGTCAGGAGGTCAAAAACAGCGGGTGGCCATCGCTCGAGGATTGGCTATGAACCCAGATATCATGCTCTTTGACGAACCGACTTCTGCCCTTGACCCTGAAATGGTTGGTGACGTTCTCAACGTTATGAAGGATCTAGCTCAGCAGGGTATGACCATGCTAATCGTGACTCATGAAATGGGCTTTGCCCGTCAGGTTGCTAATCGCGTCATCTTCACTGCTGACGGTGAATTCCTAGAAGACGGCAAACCAGACCAAATCTTCGATAACCCTCAGCATCCACGTCTCAAGGACTTCTTGGACAAGGTGCTCAATGTATAAACATGACGAATCCTGAAAGAAATCTTTCAGGATTTTTATTGACTTATGTTGCCCTTTTTGCTAGACTAAAGGTAGAATGATTTCGGAGGTACACGGAGACATGAAAAATTAAGTCTATTTTTTAAAGGAAACTTTATTTAGTAGATTTTGTCATGTTTCTGCATATCCGCGGGACTTTCGTTTTTTTGTGCTTTCAAGCTTCTATTTGCTTATCTTTAGATCAATCCTGTCGCTCCTATGGCAGTTCCATCTGGAAGCCTACAAACGAATGACCCTATTTGGACACCCCTGTGTCTTCTTTGTGCAATCTCAACAGCTCTGCTAAATAAAGCAGGGCTGTATTTTGTTTTAAAAAATAAAGGAGACATCTATGCTGCAAATAAGAAATCTAACCATCACCCACTTAAAAGACTTGAAGGAATTAGTCAAAGATTTATCACTGACCATAAACCAAGGAGACAAGGTCGCTATTATCGGTGAGGAGGGCAATGGCAAATCCACCCTGCTCAAGCTTCTGTTAGACGAGCGACTTGTCAGCTCCTATGTCAGCTACAGCGGACAGATTGATAAGTCCTATACTGCTGCTGTCTACCTACCCCAGCAACTACCTTCAGGGGATGCCCAACTGACGCTCAATGACTATTTCTTTGCTGATTTTGAGACCGAGCTGGACTATGCCAAGCTCTATCGCTATGCTGGGGAGCTCAACTTTGACAGCCAGCGTTTTGCCAGTCAGCAGCAGCTCTCTAGCCTATCTGGAGGAGAAAAGCTTAAAGTTCAGCTCATCAAGAAACTAGCCAGCGATTGGGACATGCTCTTTCTTGACGAGCCCTCTAATGACCTTGATCTCGAAACTCTGACATGGCTGGAAAACTTTATCAGCCACAGCCAGAGAACGGTCCTTTTCGTCTCTCACGACGAGCACTTTCTCGCTCAAGCTGCGACCAAGATTGTTCATCTGGAGCGAATCAAAAAGAAACAGGAGGCCAGAACCAGCGTCAAGAGTCTGAACTATGAAAATTACCGCCATCAGCGTCAGGAGGCTTTTGAAAAACAGGGACAACTAGCACGGAAAGAGCGGGAAGAACATGCTAAGACCATGGAAAAACACCGACAGGTTAAGCAAAATGTTGAGAATGCCTTGAGAAATACCAAAAATGATGTCCAAGGCCGACTACTAGCCAAGAAGATGAAAAACGTCCTCTCGCAGGGCAAACGATTTGAAAAGGCAGGTGCTGAAATGACCGAAATCCCGACACAGGAAGACGCCATCAGCCTTCACTTCTCAGACATAGAAGCTCTGCCATTGACCAAAAGAATCCTAAAATTAGAAGGAATGAAACTGGAAACAGACGGACGACAGTTAGCGGAAAACCTGACTCTGGAGGTCTGCGGTCAGGAAAAAATCGGACTGATTGGTGCTAACGGGGCAGGGAAATCTACTCTACTTAAGGGAATATGGAAGATTCTGCGTGAGCGGACAGACATGCGAGTAGGCTACATGCCCCAACATTATGGAGACTTGCTGACTGATGAGATCAGTCCTTTGGACTTTCTGGCTCCCTCTGGCGACAAGTCCCTTGAAGAGAAAATCCTGACCCATCTAGCCAGTCTCCAGTTCACGCGCGACGAGGCTCGCCACCCGATTGGCCAGCTTTCCGGCGGTCAAAAAGCCAAGCTCCTCCTGCTCAAACTAGTCCTAGACCGTCCCAATGTCCTCCTTCTGGACGAACCAACCCGCAACTTCTCTCCCACCTCTCAGCCTCAGGTTCGCCAGCTTTTGGCGACCTATCCTGGCGCCATCATAGCTGTCTCCCACGACCGCATCTTTCTCAAAGAAGTCTGCCAGAAGATTTACCGACTGACGGAGGCTGGGTTGGAGGAAGTTGAACTATAAGCAAAAAGAGTTGGAAATTCCAACTCTTTTAGTTTTGTTTAGTATCAATCTGTGAGCTTTAATAAAGCTCCCCTTCTACTCCTGCGCTGTCTGCATTTGGTAATAAACACCTCTGGCTGCCATGAGCTCCTGATGATTCCCATGTTCGACGATATCACCATCTACCATGACGAGGATGATGTCAGCATTTTGAATTGTGGACAGGCGATGGGCGATGATAAAGCTAGTCCGTCCCACCATGAGCTTACTGAAAGCCTCCTGAATCAAGACTTCTGTCCGAGTATCGATGGAGGAAGTCGCCTCATCCAAGATTAGGACTTTAGGAACAGCCAGGAAGACGCGCGCAATGGTCAAGAGCTGCCGCTGACCTTGAGAAAGGGAGTCCCCAGCATCCGCCAGATAGGTGTCGTACCCCTGAGGCAGCTGCTGGATAAAGAAATGCGCATTGGCCGCCTTGGCAGCTGCAATGACCTCTTCTCGGCTAGCATCTGGCCGGCCAAAAGCTATGTTGTCGTGAATGGTCGCCGTCTTGAGCCAAGTCTCTTGCAGTACCATACCAAACTGCTGACGATAAGAGGATCTGGTGTAATGCGTGATGGGAATACCATCTAAAGAAATAAGACCACTATCAACATTGTAAAAGCGCATGAGGAGATTGATCAGGGTTGACTTGCCAGCACCAGTCGGCCCGACAATGGCGACCTTGCTAGCTGCTGGAATCCTTATATTCAAATCCTGAATCAGCTCTTTGCCAGGCTCATAGCCAAAAGCTACGTGCTCAAAGTTAATCTGTCCTTTAACATCTTCAGACTGGAGGATTTCCTGACCAGGTTCTGCTATTTCTTCTTGGTCCAAAACGCTGTAAATCCGCTCCGCACAAGCTAAAGCGCTCTGCAATTCCGACATGACTGACGATATATCATTGAAAGGCTTGGTGTACTGGTTGACATAGTTAAGAAAGGTCACTAGCTGCCCAACCGTAAAGCCTGTTCCCTGAATGATTCGGACAGCCCCAAAACCCACAATCAAAGCATAGATCAGGGCATTGATAAAACGAGTCGAAGGATTAACCGTCGAAGAATAGAAAATAGCCGCCTGAGAATAGTCTGCATAAGTCTGATTACTGCGAGCGAACGCTTGGTCAAACTGCTCTTGAGCATTAAAAGCCTGTATCAGACTTTCCTGAGTCAGACTTTCCTCAATCAGCTGGGTCTGTGCCCCTCTAGACTGCGTCTGCCGTTGGAAAAAGCTAAAACTTTTTCTAGCAATAAAGCGAGCTAAAAAAAGAGAAAGGGGCGTCAAAAGCAGAACCAAAAGCAGAAGGAAAAAGTCCAATCTGGCCATGCTAATGATGGTCACTAAGATTGTCAGCAAACCCACAAAAAATTGATTGAAAACCATAAGCAGGCCATTGCTGAGCTGCTCCAAGTCCGTCGTCACTCGACTAACCAAGTCTCCGGTTCCCTGCCGGTCCAGATAAGCCAAAGGCAGATAGTGAACTTTTTTGATGACACCTTGTCGGAGTTGCTGGCAATAGCGATAAACCAGCTGATTATAGAGCAAGGGATTGAGCCACTGAATCAGCGTATTGGCTAAGATGACCAGCAGCATCTGGCCCAAAATCGGCATCAAATGCTGCTCTGCTTGAGGGAGAAGAACACTATCAACCGCATTTCCGATTAAAACTGGAAGAAGAACAGTCAGAGCCACTTGAGCCACCGTTCCCAGACTAGCTAGGAGAAAGAGCCAGCGCGCCTGCAGCAAATCTCGAGTCAAACGCCTCAAGCTGCTAGATGATGTCTTATGCTTCATGCTTGCCCTCCTCTCCTTGACTATGCTGTGAGTGATGAATTTCTCGGTAAATGGCAGAGCTGACTAAGAGTTCCTCGTGGCGACCAAGAGCCACCTGTTCTCCCTTGTCTAGGACTAAAATTTGATCCGCTGAGCGCAGGCTATTGGTCCGCTGAGAGATCAAGACCAGACTGGTCTCTGTCAATTCATTCTTAATAGCCTGCAAGAGTCTGGCCTCTGTCAGATAGTCCAGAGCTGAGGTCGCATCATCTAAAATCAAGAAAGGCGCCCTCCGCAAGACAGCTCTGGCAATGGTTAAACGCTGACGCTGGCCGCCAGAAAAATTCCGGCCAAAGGCCTCTACAATCGCATCCAAGCCACCTTCCTTTTGAGAGACAAAGTCCGCCGCCTGAGCAATCTCTAAAGCCTGCCACAAGTCTGCATCTGTTGGCTTGCTTGACATACCCAAGGTCAGATTGGAGCGAACAGTTCCTTGGAAAAGCTCCGCCTTTTGAGGCACCAGACTGATCCAGGACCTCCATTCGCTCAGATTTTTGGGACTGCGTCCTTGGGAAAAGATGGTCAACTGACCAGCAGCAACTGGATAGAGATGAGACAGCAGCTGAACTAGGGTAGACTTACCTGAGCCTGTCCCGCCAATAACCCCCAAAGTCTGACCTCTTTTCAAATCAAAAGTCAGACCAGTCAAGGCTGGACTAGCTGCATTTGGATAAGAAAAACTGACCTGCTGGGCTTTAATGGCTTGATCTGCCAGGGCTGTTTCCTGCACTAATTCCTGCAGGACATCTTCTTCTGCTTGCTCGAAGACCTGACTGATACGGCCTGCACTGATATAGCTTTGATTGAGCGAGTTGACCAGCATAGCCAGCTTGAGTAATTCCACCAAAATTTGCAATAAATAATTGACCAATGCCACTAGCATCCCCTGGGTCAGCAAGCTCTTGCCGATAAAAGCATTTCCCTGCCAAATCACAGCAATCAGGGTAGCATTGACCGTGAGAAAGGTCAGTGGACTAATCAGACTAGCCAGAGCTCCCGTCCTGATTTGCCAAGTTTTATAGAGCTCGTTGCGATTGCGAAAACTCTGAACCTCGCGCTGGGTCTGACCGAAAGCTCGTATAACCCGCATGCCCTGCAGCTGCTCACGCGTCAAATTGACCAATTGGTCTGTCAGCTGGCGAATTTTGGCATAGAGGGGATTCATGAGACGAGACATGAGGACAATAATAGCCGTCAAAATAGCCACCATGAGCAAGAACCACAGGGTAATGACCGGACTGATAGTAAAGGCCATAATGATGGAGCCAAAAACAATGATAGGCGCCCGCAGAAAGAGACGAAGAAATTGATTGATTCCCGTCTGAATCTGATAGGTGTCGCTCGTCAGCCGAGTCACCAAGCTTGAGGTCGTCAGCTCATCCCGACTAGCCTTGGGCAAGCGCAGAATCTTTTGATAGAGGTCGCTTGTCATCTGACGGGTGAAACCCACTGCCGCCTTTGACGAATAATACTGGGCTACCACTGCTACCACAACGCCCAGCGCAGCCAAACCCATCAAAAGAAAAACCATCCAGTAGAGATGCGAACTGTCGTGTCTAGGAATGGTCTCATCTACAATCCCCGCAATCAAAATCGGAACCAAGAGTTCAAAACTAGCTTCCAAAAGCTTGAACAAGGGCCCCAGCAAAGACTCCTTGATATAGCCCTTGAAATATTTCAATAAATCTTTCATACTGCCTACTTCTCCATTAAACTGTATTTATTTTACCATAATTTTCAAAGGCTAAAAAATATTCTCCTTCTGACTAGCAGAAAGAGAACATTGATATTAGACTTCTTGTAAGCTCTGGCTTATTTTCTTTAAACCTATATGCAAAAGTGGCGTTACGGCTAATAAGAAGCCACCCAAAGCTATAAAAGTCCAGTCGAAGCCAAGATTATCAATCAACCAGCCAGTCAGAGGGAAAATGACAATCATACTCAGGCTGAACATCATAGAATAGACACTAAGCATGGTCGCCCGCACTTCACTTGGCAGCTGCTTTTGTAAATCATTGTCAAAAATCGGCTGGAAGAGTGCATACAAGGCGTTACTGATTAGATAAATCAAAATGTAGATGACTGGTGTTCCAAAATAGGACAGCAGGTAGCTTGCTCCAGTTAGAAGAACTACTGAAGGAAAGAGTTTCAAGGCTGAATACTTCTTTCCAATCATACTCGCCAGATAGACCGCTAAGATATTCAAAGCACTGCCAATTAGCATGACTACCGAAATCTGCCAATCTTTTAAGTCAGGCAATTGATTTTGATAATAAAAATAAAACATACACATCAGTGTTCCGATGATTTGGGACAGAATCATCCAGATAAAAAGGCTGGGATTTCTCTGCAACTCCTCTTTGACAGCCCAGATAATCTTTTTCATAGTCAGACGTTCCGCTTTCTCTGCTTTGATACTTGGCTCCTTCAGCATCCAGGTCAAGAAAAGAACGATGATAGAGGTACCAATCATGATATAGTAGGTCAGATGCAATTGTCCATGGACAAAAAATCCAGCCCAGACCGTTCCCAAAGATCGGGTCGCCTCGGCCACTCCAGACATGAAGCTGGAGATGGATAGGTAACGTTCCTTTAGTCCCGCCTCTACAGAAGAATCATAAACCATTGCTGCGCTTGTACCCGAATCAAAATTATAGGACCAAGCACTGATCATCATAGCCAGTGCATAGACCCAAAAGTTCCCCTGCCCGGCCAACATAAGAATCGAAGACACAATCCCAGCTATCCGGCTCAGATACAGATTAGTTTTATAGGAAAAGCGATCCGCCAACATCCCAGAAGGAATCTCACAAATGACGCTAGTCGCATGAAAAATACTTTCCAAAAGCCCAATCTGCCAAAGGGACATGCCGTTTTGACTTAGAAATAAAATCCAAAAACTAGTAATGCCTAGAAAGGCAAAAAATTCAACTCCGGCCATAAGACCGATATTTTTCCGATAACTTCTTTTAAACATATTTTCTCCTTTAACAAGTGTTTTTTCATTTTTATCCTTTATCACTTGTTAATCCGCTGTTTACATGACTCCTACCTCTTCTTTCTCTAAAATTCTATATTTGGATTATGTCATTGTTCAATGTTGAAAAAACGCCACACGGGCGTTTTTATTGATTTTAAGGTTTAATACGGTGCAGCATACGTGGGAATGGAATGGCTTCACGGATATGCTTGGTACCTGCTACAAAGGTTACCATACGCTCGATACCGATACCAAATCCACCGTGTGGAACAGATCCATACTTACGAAGATCCAGGTAGAATTCATATTCTGTCGTATCCATACCAAGCTCATTCATCTTAGCAACAAGGGCATCGTAGTCTTCTTCACGCATAGAGCCACCAATGATTTCACCGTAGCCTTCTGGAGCAAGCAAGTCTGCACAGAGGACGCGGTCTGGATTTCCAGGAACTGGCTTCATGTAGAAAGCTTTGATAGCTGCTGGGTAGTTCACGACAAAGGTTGGTACACCAAAGTGGTTTGAAATCCATGTTTCATGCGGTGAACCGAAGTCATCACCATGTTCCAGATGCTCATAGTCAGCATCCTCATCATTTTCATGCGCTTGCAAAAGATCAATTGCTTCATCATAGGTAACGCGCTTGAAAGGCTCTGCAATATAGCGTTTCAAGAGTTCTACATCACGTTCCAATGTTTCCAAAGCTTGAGGAGCACGGTCGAGAACGCCTTGGATCAAGGCTTTGACATAAGCTTCCTGCAAGTCGAGTGACTCATCGTGAGTAACAAAATTATACTCCGCATCCATCATCCAAAACTCTGTCAAGTGACGGCGAGTTTTTGATTTTTCAGCACGGAATACAGGACCAAAGTCATAAACACGTCCTAAAGCCATAGCCCCCGCTTCAAGGTAGAGCTGACCAGATTGACTCAAGTAAGCTGGAGTTCCAAAGTAGTCGGTTTCAAAGAGCTCAGTTGAGTCCTCTGCCGCATTTCCTGACAAGATTGGACTGTCAAACTTGATAAAGCCATTCTTGTCAAAGAATTCATAGGTAGCATAGATAATAGCATTACGGATTTGCATCATGGCTACTTGCTTGCGAGAGCGCAGCCACAAGTGACGGTTGTCCATGAGGAAGTCAGTTCCGTGTTCTTTCGGCGTGATTGGATAGTCATTTGACTCACCGATGATTTCGATATCTGTAATGTCCAGCTCGTAGCCAAATTTTGAACGCTCGTCTTCCTTGACAATCCCTGTCACATAAACAGACGTTTCTTGGCTCAAGCGTTTGATAGTATCAAACTTCTCAAGTCCTATTTCTTCGCCAAATTTCTCGATGAAGTTAGGTTTAAAGGCTACACCTTGGAAAAAGGCAGAACCATCGCGCAGCTGCAAGAAAGCAATTTTCCCTTTTCCTGACTTGTTGGCCACCCAAGCACCAATCATTACTTCTTCACCAACATGATTTTTCACATCAATAATTGTTACATTTTTCTTCGACACGTTTTTTCTCTTTTCTATTTTTATTCTTTGTGGCAGACTACTTCGACATTATTTCCATCTGGGTCAATGATGTAGGCAGCGTAATAACCTGGATGATACTGACTGCGCTCACCTGGAGCACCATTGTCCTTGCCACCAGCTGCCAAAGCTGCTTGATAGAAGGCTTCCACTTCCTCTTCATTCTGAGCACTAAAGGCAAAATGCTCAGGCTCTTGTTGACCAACATTTAACCAAAAATCACCTGTCGGATCAGCGTTTCTTGGCTCTGCAAAACTCACTGCTTGAGGTATATCAAAGGCTATTTTATAACCCAAAGGAGCTAAGGTTTTCTGATAAAAAAGCTTGCTAGCTTCCAAATTCTTTACTTTAATCCCAAAATGATCGATCATTCCTACTTCTCCATGAAATCCTTGAGACGTTGAACCGCTTCTTTAAGGGTATCCATGTCAGTCGCATAGCTAAGGCGGACATTTTCTGGCGCACCAAACCCGTCTCCTGTCACTAGAGCCACACCTACTTCTTCTAAAATCGCTGTGGTAAAGGCTGTCACATCGGTATAGCCTTTCATTTCCATCGCTTTTTTAACATTTGGGAAGAGATAGAAGGCTCCCTGAGGTTTGACGACTTCAAAGCCAGGCACTTGAGCCAGCAAAGGATAAATAGTATTTAGGCGTTCTTCAAAGGCCAATCTCATATTTTCGACCGTATCCTGACTGCCCGTCAAGGCTTCAATAGCTGCATATTGCGCCACTGCTGTTGGATTAGAAGTCGTTTGCCCTGCAACCTTGCTCATGGCTGAGATAATTTCAGGCTCACCTACAGCATAGCCAATCCGCCAGCCCGTCATAGAGTAGCTCTTGGAAACACCATTGATGACGACTGTTTGCTTGCGAATCTCCTCTGACAGACTAGAAATCGGCGTAAACTTATTGCCATTATAGACCAAACGACCATAAATATCATCGGCCAAGATCAGGATATCATGCTCAACAGCCCAGTTCCCGATAGCCAGCAGCTCTTCTGCTGTATAAATCATACCAGTCGGATTAGACGGAGAGTTCAGAACCAAGACCTTGGTCTTCTCAGTGCGGACGGCTTCCAGTTGGGCAACTGTCACCTTAAAGTTGTTTTCCTCTGTCGCTTGAGCAAAAACAGGCTTTCCTTCAGCCATCAAGATCTGATCGGCATAGCTGACCCAATAAGGCGTCGGAATGATGACTTCATCCCCTGGATCAATCACGCTCATAAAGAAGGTGTATAGAGTGAACTTAGCACCCGTTGCCACTGTTACTTGATTTGGCTGAATCTCATAGCCATAATACTTGGCAAAATAGTCTACAACCGCTACTTTCAGCTCAGGCAGGCCACTTGTTACCGTATAAAAACTAGCTCTGCCATCTTCAATCGCTGCCATCGCTGCTTGCTGGATATTCTTAGGCGTCGGAAAATCTGGCTCTCCCAAGGTCAAAGAAAGGATATCCCTGCCTTCAGCCTTTAAAGCTTTGGCTCTGGCTGCCGCCGCCAAAGTCACACTTTCTTCCATATTTAAAACACGATTGGATAATTTCATAGCCCCTCCTTGCTGAGCAATGTCTTGCTTTCAAATCCGATATTGTAATAAGTGCTTCCAGACTTAATTTCCCAAACAGGCTGACCGTCTAAGTAACCAAAAGTGGTCTTATCAATAGAAGTCGCTCCATTTTCCTTGGCCAGCTGCTCTGCCTCTGCCTGACTCATCCCATCTTGCAAGCGATAGACATGGATTTTGTTGGAATTTTTGGAAATCAGAACAGCTTCTTCCTCTTTTTTACTATTTGTCCCAATCAAGCTATAGTAGGACTCTTTGCCATTGTAAATCGAAAAGCTCGTCAGACTTTCCAAATCTGCATATTTCTTAGCGATTTTTTGAGAACCTTCCTCAGCTGACTGCCAAGGCTCGATAGCAAGGTGCAAGATCGTAAAAAATGAAAAAACAAGCGCCGTGAGGACGAGGAAAAGCCCGATGGCATAGTGCCTTATAGGAAATTCAGCCTTTTCTTTAATTTTATGTTTCACTGAATCATTATACTACAAATAGCCTGATTTTTCTAGGACTTTTATTACATTTGCATTTATTACTACTTATTGATAAAATGTTGCTATGAAAATAACTGAAAACCTAGACAAGGATACTCTACTTGACCTCAAGGCAATTATCGTTCTCCATAAGGCGGAGCGCACCATTCGTAATCTCGAAGCTCAAATTTTTAAAAAGCATAATTTGACGCCAACCCAATTTTCCGTTTTGGAAACCTTATATAGTAAAGGAGAACTGCGGATTCAAGATTTGATTGACAGCATGCTGGCTACATCGGGAAATATGACGGTCGTTATCAAAAACATGGAAAGAGATGGCTGGATAAGTCGCAGCTGCGATCCCAATGACCGCCGCTCCTTCCTCATCCAACTAACCGACCAAGGCCAGAAAAAGATCGAGGCTGTCTTGCCAGAGCACATCGCCAATATCCGCCATATGACTGCTCTCCTATCCCAAAACGACAAAGAAGAATTAGTACGTCTCTTAAAAACTTTCAAAAGGCTGAGCTAAATTATTGCTAATTAGTGACAATTGTTGTAACATAGATAGTAACAAGAGGACATCTCTTAAATAAAGATAAAATGGAGGACACATTTATGTCTAAAGTACTATTTATTGTCGGCTCACTTCGTCAAGGTTCATTCAATCATCAGTTGGCAGCTCAAGCGGAAAAAGCTCTAGCTGGTAAAGCTGAAGTTTCTTATCTGGACTACAAAGATGTACCATTCTTCAACCAAGACCTCGAAAGTCCAGCTCCAGCTGCTGTTGCCAAGGTTCGTGAAGAAATCCTTGCAGCTGATGCTATCTGGATCTTCTCACCTGTCTACAACTGGGCCATCCCAGGCGTGGTGAAAAACTTGCTCGACTGGACTTCACGCGCACTTGATTTGTCAGATCCAAGCGGCCCTTCTGCTCTCAATGCCAAAGTGGTAACTGTTTCATCTGTTGCTAACGGCACTTCACCTGATGAGGTCTTCAAGCACTACCGTAGCCTCCTTCCATTTATTCGCATGAATGTGGTTGATCAATTTACTGGTGTCGGTATCAATCCAGAAGCTTGGGGAACTGGCCAATTAGTCCTTTCAGAAGACAAGCTTGCTGAGCTTTCTGCCCAAGCAGATGCCCTCCTAGCAGCTATCCACTAAGATAAAATGAAAAACATGAAGCAAGATTTCCGAGAAATACTGCTCCATGTTTTTTTATTTTAAGATAATGGCTGCGACGATTGGACTGACAATTACATACATGATCCCTGTCACTCCGATTGCAAGACCTGCCATGGCTCCAGCAACATGTCCATATTTGAAAGCTGTTCCTGTACCAACTGCATGCCCCGTGCCACCTAAGGCCAAGCCAACTGCTACTGGATCCTTAATTTTCAGCAGTTTAAGAATAGTTGGTCCCATGACACTTGTCAAAATACCTGTCGCCACAACAACAACCAGAGTGACGGTTGTCAAGCCCTGCATTTTATCAGTAATACCCACTGCCATTGCTGTTGTGACAGATTTTGGAAATAGGGAAATCGCTAAAAAGAAGTCCATCCCAAAGAATTTCGCAAGCAGAGCCGTGAAAGTCGTATTGACTACCACAGCCACAAAGGTTCCTAGCAGAATACTGCGAGCGTGGTGCTTCATCAGGTGAAAGGTTTTGTACAGCGGAATCCCCAAAGCAACCGTTGACGGAACGATTAAATTATTCAAATAAGCCCCACCGACATAGTAGTCCTTATAAGAAATACCTGTTAATTTCAAAAAAGCAATAACCAAAATCGCTGCTAAAAGGAGAGGCGTTGTCAAAGGATGAGGAAATCTGCGGAAAATCAGCATCCCGATGAGGTAGGCAAAAATGGACAAGGCAAGCCCAAATAGCGGGTTACTCCATAGATTAGACATGATCCACCCCTCCTTCCTCATAATCGCCTTCAAAATGCTGCTTGATGAACTGTACGACAAGGGCAATGACGATCATATTTAAGACAATGGCGCCGAGGATAATCAGAGTAATTGGCAGCAGATAAGGGGCAATCACATGAAACTTATCCATAATCCCTACAGCCGGAGGTAGAAAAAGAATGGTCATATTGGCTAACAGAAAGTTGCCGACCATACTGACGTGGCGAAGCCGTAATAACTTAAACTGCAGAGCAAGAAACAGCAAGATCAAGCCGATAATACTACCTGGAACAGGAAGATTGAAGACACATGATATCCCCTCTCCGATGATGGAAATCGAGAAAATAATCATTAACTGGACATATAACTTCATGCAGAACCTCCAAAACTTTCTATGTACAGTTTACTCTTTTTCAGAAAAATTTCAAGGTTTTTTTACAAACAAAATAAGATGGAAACGAATCCATCTGATTTTTGGTATAATATCCTTACTTCTATATTCTGCAGGTCTAGCACTGAGCAAAAAGATTATCGTTCTTTGTCCCGCTACCAGAAAAACGCCCTAAGGCGCTTCTTCAAATAGAACGGAAGACATGGGATTCGAACCCACGCACGCTTTTACACGCCTACTGCGTTTCCAACACAGCCTCTTAAGCCTCTTGAGTAATCTTCCATAAAAGAGAAAGACTTGCTTTCTCAAAACTTTATCCATTATACCACATTGCAGCTCCAGCCGCTATACTTTCCGTTATATTTTTTCGAAATTTCTATTAATTCCCAAACATGTTGGTTGATGCTAGGGAGCTCAGTAGTAGCTAATCGGGATATTTCTAGTTTGTAAGGTCGAGGATCGCCTTCTTCTTTTTTCTTAGAAGAAATATTATAGTCAAGAGCAGAGGCATCCCCCATAAAGGAAACACGATCATCGTAAGTCTCAAAACTAAACTGATGAGTGATTTCCCTTAGTTGACTATGGTCGTCCCCTTCTTTTTCTAGACGATACCAGATACGCTGGTTTAAGATAGATTGGTACTCATATTCATTTGGATACAAGAAGTCAAAGTATTGTTTCCAGTCAGGATCCACCAAGGTAGCTGAACTATATTGATATTTCGAAAATTGCTCCATTACTTGAGCAATAATCGGCATGTGCCGCTCTCTATCTTTCAAATAGTAATAAAATTCTATATGACCATCTGTGATGACTACTCCGACATAGATAGCCGCAATGCGCTTCATCGCTTCTGAAAGACGATCTTCGATGAGGTTCAAATTAGAAAATTCGTCATAATCTGGAAACCCTGTTTCTGGATCAACATTCAAAATGGCAATTCTCAAACGTAGTGCATAAGTATAGGATGAATAGGGAGCGATAGAATTCAACGCTAAATTTAGACGGATACTAGCCATTCGGTCATCAATAAGGGTCGAAAAAGAGCCCCATTCATTTGGAAGATTCTCTAAATCAATAGAAACTTCCTCAATGGGTAGATGACTATCTTGACTCTTCCCTAAGATTTTTCCAAAAAAACTCATATCATCAAAAACCTCATTTATATATCCCTATGGAGCCGGTGGGAGTCGAACCCACGTCCAAACACCTGCCAACACATTTGTCTACGACCATAGGCCATGTCTTCATTTAACTTAGCTTTGACACATGGCTCAAGCCCAAGCTAAGCGAGTCTATCAATCTCTTGTAAAATCCCTAGACTTGATTTTACCGTAGCTTGCTCATAATAAGACCGGTCATCAGACACAAGCAATCTGAATCAGGTCACGCTGGCTGGTTTTTAGGCAGCTAAAGCGTAAGAATTGTTATTTTTTGCAGTTATATTTAACTGGCGTTTTACATCCGCTAGATGAGTCGCAAAATATGCCTCATAATGCCTGTCGAATCCGTAACGACCCCAAGACAATAAACTATTATACCAAAATAATGCTCTCATTGCAAAAATCAAGATAGAATTACTCAAAACATGCTTAAATTCCCTTGATACAATGCACCAAGGGAATTTGACTACATATGATCTTTCACTGCAACTGTTACCATTCTAGCCTTGGCTCTTGGCTGTCCTGCTACTGACATCTCCATCACGATAATAGCTTTCCTTGCTCCCAACTCCTCAAGCCTCGAAGTGACGATGATTTCCTGATCAATAGGCGTCGGGCTCTGGTAATCAACTTCTAAGCGGGCTGTGATAAAGCGTCCAATGACTGTATCTTGGGTCAAGTCTAAACCTTTCTCTTGATGGGCAAACCAAGCCGCTGAAGCCGTTCCATGGCAATCAAAAATCATAGCAATCATACCACCAAAGAGATTGGCCGGCACACCACCAGTATAGTGAGATTCTGGTCTTATTCTAGTGATACATTCCTTCCCATCTAAGCTAGGATAAGTCTTTAAATGTAGGCCTAGCTCATTTTTCGGGCCACAACCCCAGCAATGTTGAAATCGGTCGCCATATGTATCTTGAATCGCAATCTTTCTTGTTTCTAAAGTCATACCAGTTCCTTTCAAAAATGATTTGTAAGCGCTTTTTTGATTAGTATATCAGCCTTTGGGGCAATAGTAAATAGAAAGCAAGGCCAATATATTTTAATTGTTGCTATAATCTGATTTTATAGAGAGCACCTAAGTTTTCTACCTCTTTCTCGCATTAAAAATACTCATTTTCAGTCTTAATAGCCTTTCTAAAGCACAGAAAAACCAAGAAAGCCAAATCCGGCTTCTTGGTTTCATTTAATCTTAGAACTTCCTCTATTAGAATAGTTCCTGAATCGGTTCAAAAATAATCCGTTCAATATCAGATAAGTAGATCGAGAGCTGTTGCTGCTTGTTGAAGAAGGCTGACAAAAGCTCATTTCCTTGGATTTTATCTCCAAAACTCTGCATTTTTTCCTGAATGTCTGGAGTCGGTATTTGACCTGTTTGAGCCAGTTGCTGCAGCTCTTTCTGGAAAGCTAGGTAGTCATCAAAAATAGCTTTGGCTTCACTGTCCGCATTGATAGCCTGCTTGCTTTCTACCACAGCTTTGTACTCTGGCATTTCGCGAAGTCCTCGACTGAGTTCATTGGCTAAATCATAAATATTTGACATAGAGTTCTCCAATCTATATTAGTCTACGGACACTAGATAATCCGTATTTTCTCTTACTATTGTAGCAGATTTTTCCAAATCTTGACGATTTTTAAAGGTGATTTGTAGAATACCGTTGATATCTTCACGGTTTTCCTCGTTAATACGAATATTGACGACTGAAATTCCGCGCAGAAGCTCCAAAATACCCAAAATCGCATCTTCTTCGTCAGGTACCTCAATAAAGAGGTCATAAAAGCTATCGACACCCGCTCGCTTATGAATTTCCATCTGCTTGCGGCTTTGCCGTCCTCGGTCAAAAAATTCCCAGATAGCTGTCTCATCCTTAGTTTTAATCACTGTGGCAACCTTGTCTAACTGATCTTTAAAATCTTCCAGCCGCTCCAAAATGGCTTCGGGATTGGTCAAGAGGATAGAGGTCCACATGCCCGGCTCACTCTCCGCAATCCGCGTCATATCGCGAAAGCCACCAGCTGCAAAAGACTGGGTCAGCTCATGCTCTTGGCTATAAGTTGCCGCTTGCTCCATCAGGCTGGAGGCTAGGATATGCGGAAAATGACTGATTTGACTGGTCACTCGGTCGTGCTCGGTTGCGTCCACTTGGATAAAGCGGGCATGGAGGCCACTCAGTAAATCCTCCATTTCCTCGAGCGTACCAGGCTTGGTCAGGCTAGAAGGGGTGAAGATATAATAGGCATTTTCAAAGAGGTAGACATGGGCTGCCTTGGCTCCGGTCTTGTGACTTCCAGCCATAGGATGAGCACCGACAAAGCGGACGGGCTTATTCTGCAGATACTTTTCTGCAGCTGCCACAATCTCAGCCTTGGTTGATCCAGCATCTGAGATGATAACATTTTCCTTCAGGTTCAGCTCCGCTAAGTCCTTGATAAATGCTATGGTCTGCTTGATGGGCACAGCCAGAATAATCACATCAGCCAAGGGAGCAAAAGCTGCAAAATCATCCGTTACCCGGTCTACCATTCCACGTTCCAAGGCAACTCTGCGCGATTCCTCACTGCGATTGTAGCCAAGAATCTCTATCTCAGGATGAGCTCGCCTGATGCCCAGAGCCAAGGAAGCTCCAATCAGGCCCAGACCAGCGATATAGACCGTTTTTCTCTCCATGCCCTTCTCCTTACTTCTAAAAGTTCTTGACAAATTCCCGATGGCGGGCTACCGCATCCTTTAGTTCTTCTAAATTGTCCGAAGAAAACTTCTCTAGGACTTCGGTGGCTAAAACTGTTGCCACCACACTTTCCATGACAACACCCGCAGCTGGCAGAGCCGTAGGATCACTCCGCTCTACTGTAGCCTTATAGGGCTCGTGGGTCTCAATATCAACGCTCATCAGTGGCTTGTAAAGGGTTGGAATGGGCTTCATAACACCGCGCACCACGATTGGCTGACCATTGGTCATACCGCCCTCAAAGCCGCCTAGATTATTGGTTCTGCGAGTGAAGCCATCTTCCTCAGACCAGAGGATTTCATCCATGACTTGACTGCCCTTGAGACGACCGGCTTCAAAGCCCACACCAAACTCAACTCCCTTGAAAGCATTGATGGACAAGACTCCTTGAGCAATCTTGGCATCTAGCTTCTTGTCCCATTGGACATAGGAGCCCAGACCGACCGGCACACCGCCAACGACAGTCTCAATGACACCACCGATGGTATCCCCGTCTTTCTTAATCTGATCAATGTAGGCCTTGATCTCTTCTTCACGCTCGGGATTGACAATGGAAACCTCTGACTGGGCTGCTCTTTTCTTGATTTCTGATACAGTTAGATTGTCTGGAACATCAATATCAATGCCACCAAAGGTTACGATATGACTAGCCACCTTTACACCGATTTCTTCCAGCAAACGCTTGGCTACTGATCCGACTGCTACACGCATGGTCGTTTCGCGGGCAGAAGAACGCTCTAGGGAATTTCGCAAATCGTCAAAGCGGTATTTCATACCACCAACCAAGTCCGCATGGCCAGGGCGTGGTTTGGTAATCTTGCGCAGCCCTTTTTTCTTTTCATCCACATCTGCCACACTCATAATCTCCAGCCACTTATGATGATCCAGGTTGGTGACATTGAGGGTAATGGGACCGCCCATGGTCAAGCCATGCCGAACCCCGGACGTAATCTCGACTTGGTCGCTTTCAATCTTCATGCGGGCACCACGTCCGTACCCACCCTGACGACGCTTGAGCTCAGCATTGATATAGTCAGCGGTCAGAGGAAGACCAGCTGGCACTCCCTCAATAATAGCTGTCAGACGTGGTCCGTGGGATTCTCCTGCTGTTAAGTATCTCATACATTTCTCCTATTTCTGGGATGGAAAGAGCTGGACGGTCACTCTATTTTTATCCAAACAGTCCATTTGTCTTAAGCTCCATCTGGGACTTATTTCTTCAGAAATTCTTTCATCTCTTCCAGAGGAATCTGGTGAATACTAGCCGAACCCAGCTCAGGCACCAGTACTAGTTTGATAGAGTTGCCTCTAGCCTTCTTATCATGGGTCAGGGCCTGATAGAGTGCATTCTCATCCCAAGGCTGGTAATCTACTGGCAAGCCAAACTTCTGACACATACGGATGATGTCTTCTGTAATTCCGGCTGGCATAAGGCCTTTCTTCTCAGCGACGCGGGAAACCTGTACCATGCCAATCGCCACAGCTTCACCGTGCATGACTTTGCCATATCCTGCTGTCGCTTCAATAGCGTGCCCAATAGTATGACCGAAATTAAGATAAAGTCGGACACCATTATCCAGCTCGTCCTCGACCACAATCTTACGCTTGACATCACAGGAATGGTAGATGATGCTCTCCGCATGCTCCAAAATAGACTCTGGACTGCCATCCATTTCTGACAGCTCTTCCCAGAGTTCATTATCCTCAATCAAGCCGTACTTGACCACCTCGCCCATGCCTTCGATCAGTTCCCGCTGACCTAAAGTATGCAAGACTTCTGGGTCAATCAGAACTCCGTCAGGCTGGGTAAAGGTCCCGACCATATTCTTGGCCCAAGGGGTATTAACACCTGTCTTACCACCGATAGAGGAGTCCACTTGAGCTGTCAGACTGGTCGGAATCTGCACGAAATGAATGCCCCGCATATAGGTCGAAGCAACAAATCCTGCCAAATCACCAACAACGCCACCACCCAAGGCTACAATGCCATCACTACGGGTCAGACCAACCTTGACCAAAAACTCATAGGCTTTGTTGACAGTCTTTAAGTTCTTGCTAGCTTCGCCCTCCAAAAAGTCAAAGACAAAGGCCTCAAACCCAGCCGCTTCCAAGCTCAGCTTGACCCTTTCCGCATAGAGTCGAGCGACTCGATTGTCCGTGATGATGACCACTTTCTGAGGCTGCCAAAGCTGACTCAGCCACTTTCCAGCCTGAGATAAGGCTCCTTTTTCGATGAGAATATCATAGGGATGATGGGGGAGATTTACATTCAATTTCATAAGCGCCTCCTTGTTTTTCCTGCTCCACCATAGAGAAGCTGAGTACGAGTGACTATTTATACAGCTTTTCTAACTGCTGCCAAATTTCCTGACAAGGCATGGGTTGTCCTGTCCAAAGCTCGAAAGCTTCTGCTGCCTGATAAAGCAACATACCTAGGCCATTCACTGCCTCTACCTTCTGACTTCGAGCCCACTTTAAAAAAGGTGTTTCAAAAGGTTTATAAATCACATCCGCGACTAAAATCTGGCTAGGTAGCTGAATACTTTCAGCTAATGGCAAAGTTTTGCCATCCATACCCACACTTGTTCCATTGACCAGAAGATCTGACTGGTTGATTTTCTCCTGCAAAGTAGCCGAGTCTTCTAAGTTCAACACCTGAATCCTACTCTTAGTCTGGCAGCTGATAACTGCCATCTTGCTGACAGTCTTATTATGGGAAGACTGCCGAGTAAAGACAAAGATTTCTTCTGCCTGATCCAAAGCTGCTTGAGCGATAATAGCTGTCGCCGCTCCGCCGGCACCTAAAATGGTCATTTTTTTGCCCTGAATAGCAAAAGACGGCAAGCTCTTAAAAAATCCCTTGCCATCCATATTATATCCTATCAATGTACCATTTTTATTCACCACTGTATTCACAGCCCCGATAAGACGGGCACTGGGAGCCAATTCATCAAGATATTGGATGACTTCCTGCTTGTAGGGCATTGACAAATTTATCCCAAACATATTATACCTTTGGATATTAGCAACAGTCGCTTCTAAATCCTCTGCTTCAATTTCCAAAGCAAGGTAGACACCGTTGACAGCAGTCTTCTCAAAGGCTGTATTATGAATAAATGGTGAAATGCTGTGCTTAATCGGCTTAGCAACCACTGCAGCTAGACGAGTATGGCCATCAATTTTCATTTAAAATCTCCCGAACAACCTTCATGTTTGCGAGGGAAACCTGGCCTGGTGCACTCGGCTGTTCAACACTGGCAAAAGACCAGCTCGAACCTGTCAAATCTGCAGCTAAGCGAGAAATCTTTCCGACTTTCCCCATAGAAATCGTCACATACTCTTGCTCAGGATTCAAAATCTTAAATCCACGAGTGTAGTTCATCAGATCCAAGACATCCTGCTCATTATGCGCCATGACAGAAACTTTGACCACTTTTGGTGCCAAACTCGTCAATTCTGACAAAATTTCCATCATATTTTCAGGCGTTTCCTCAAAATTATGATAACTGAGAACTAAATTTGGAAACTCGAGCATTTCTTCAAATTTATCTTTATGCGAATAGTATTCAAAATCAACATAGTCTGGCGAATAAAAATTTGCTACTTCTTTGATAAGAGCAACATATTCATCATCTGACAGATCAATTTCGCCACCTTCTCCGCGACTTCGCAGCGTGAAAAGCAATTCACGTCCAGCAAATTTCTCGAAAATAGCAGGAGCAACGTTCAGAATGCTCTCTTTAGGCAAAAAGTCCGCGCGCCATTCGATAATGTCAGCATCATCATAACGACTCACATCGATAGCTTTAGCTTCTTCTAAATTTCTGGGCATGATTGAAACGACTAATTTCATTTGTCCACCTTAATGGTAAATACCTTGAGGTAGTTACTATTCTCATCTTTCTTATTGTATACAAAGTCTGCTGGTAGGCCATATTCCGCCAGATAGCGGTGAGGAACTCCTGCAAATCCTTTTTCAATTTCTTTTTTAAACTTACTTTTAGAGACATTAGCTGCATTGGTCGAGAGAATCAATGTTCCTTTTGGACTCAGAATTTCCAAAGCCTGAGCCACCAAACGATGGTAATCTTTCGCAGCAGAGAAGGTCTGCTTTTTATTGCGAGCAAAGCTCGGCGGATCTAGGACAATCACATCATACTTCAACTCGTGACGCTTGGCGTATTTGAAGTAATCAAAGACATCCATAACCACGAAACGATGGGGCTCTAAATCCAAACCATTGGCTTCAAAATGCGCCTGGGAAAGCTCGCGACTACGCTTGGCCAAATCCACCGAAGTTGTTTGACTGGCACCGCCCATGGCAGCTGCCACTGAGAAAGCCGCTGTATAAGAAAACATATTGAGCAGGCTTTTTCCGCTAGCTAAGCCATCAACCAGACTTCCCCGCACCTCGTGCTGATCCAGAAAAATCCCAGTCATCAGGCCATCATTCATGAAGACTTGATAGCGCACGCCATTCTCCAAAACCGTAAAATAGGCTGGCGCTTCTGCTCCGTAGAGATGGGCAGACTCATAGTCTAAGCCCTTGAAGCGAATCTTCTCGTAAGCTCCAGCGACCTCAGGAAAGACCTGCTGGAATGCAGCCACTATCTGGTCCTTGATTGAAAAAACAAAGGAATTGTACCAAGAGAAAACGGCATATTTCTCGTAGATATCAACCGTAAAACCGCCAAAACCATCACCTTCTTGGTTAAAGAGGCGATAGGCTGTCGTATCCTCCGCATGACGGTAATAGAAACGCTTGTCTTTAGCTTTTTCAAACAAATGCTGAAAGAAAGCTGAGTTCAGCTCTACCTTAGCATAGGAAATCAGCCAGCCAAGTCCCTTATTTTGCAAGGAGAGATAAGCCGTTCCCAAGAACTTCCCCTGCTGACTATGCAATTCCACACATTGATCGGTGAGCGAAAGAGTTGGAAAATCATTCTTATCTAGAACTAAAATTCCTTTTCTCAACTTTTCCTCTGTCTGTTTATTAACAGTAAGTTTCTTCATAAGCATTATTATACCAAATATTGTGAAAATTCTCAAAGCATATTTATTATTTTCACATAATACTTGTTTTATATAGAAGAAATTTCCAACATTTGCTATCATAAAAGTCCACCCTATCAGTCGGATTTTCGATCAAGAATTTTCCTATTTCCACTTTCTATTAAAATTAACAGAAGAAGATATACTCTTTATTGTTTTACAAATAAAATAAACTAAGCACTAATTCACCTCAATTTTTCCTCAACTTGAAAAATTGTGATATACTTAGAAGAAGAGAATTTTTAGGAAATAAGACAAGGAAGTACCTTTCTGTGAAAAAAACAACCAAGAATTTACTCAATTTTATGAGTACAAGGCTCGGTTTCGTCTTGAGCTTGCTCACGATTTATTGGTTAAAAACCATGTGGGCTTATACTGTTGATTTTAATTTAGATATTCAAGGAGCCTATCAGATTTTTCTGGCTCTGATTAACCCTTTCCCCATCGGCCTTTTGCTGATTGGACTCGCTCTTTATATCAAACCGACCAAGCTTTTTTATTGTGTCAGCACGGCTATCTACATCTTGCTTTTTGTCTGGTTGGTCTCAAACTCCATCTACTATCGTGAGTTTACCGACTTTGTGACAGTCAATACTATGTTGGCCTCCAGCAAGGTGTCTGCAGGTCTCGGAGCAGCAGCCATGGAGCTCTTCCGCCCTTGGGATGCCATCTATATCATAGACTTCCCAATTCTAGGCTGGCTTTTTTATAAAAAGTATATTCGCTTGGACCATCGTACTTTTAATATCCGCGCCAGCTTTGCCGTGACATCCCTGTCAGCTATGCTCTTTTCAGCCAATCTTTTCCTAGCAGAAATTGATCGTCCAGAGCTCCTGACACGCGGATTTTCAAATTACTATGTCGTTCGTGCGCTCGGACTCCCTGCCTTCCTCGGCTACAGTGCTAATCAAACTTATAGCGCTAATAAAGAGCGTTCCAAAGCCTCTGCCAAGGATCTGGAGCCCGTTGAACAATATATCCAAGCTCACTATGCCGAGCCAAACTCTGAATACTACGGCATTGCCAAGGGACGCAATGTATTCTATATCCACTTGGAGAGCTTCCAGCAGTTTCTGATTGACTATAAACTGCAGATGGATGGCAAGGAATACGAAGTTACGCCATTCCTCAACTCGCTTTACCACTCCAACTCTACTTTGGCCTTTTCAAATATCTTTAACCAGGTCAAGGCTGGAAAGACTTCCGACGCAGAAACTATGATTGAAACAGGGCTCTTTGGTCTCAACCAAGGCTCCTTCATGGTCAACTACGGCGGTACCAATACCCAGCAGGCAGCACCTTTTATCCTGTCAAAAAATGGAGATTACACATCTGCTGTTTTCCATGGAAATACAGGTAGCTTCTGGAACCGTAACACTGCCTATAAGCAATGGGGCTATAACTATTTCTTCGATGCGTCTTACTTTACCAAGCAAGATGAGACCAACTCCTTCCAGTATGGCTTGAACGATAAGATTATGTTCAAAGATTCCATCAAGTATCTGGAACATTTGCAGCAGCCTTTCTATGCCAAATACATCACCGTCTCCAATCACTATCCTTATACAACCAGTCTGATTGGCGATGAGATTGGTTTCCCACTGGCAGATACCAAAGACGAAACCATCAATGGCTACTTTGCAACAGCAAACTACCTCGACTCAGCTGTCAAAGCCTTCTTTGACTACCTCAAAGAAGCTGGACTGTATGAAAATTCAATTATCGTCCTTTACGGCGACCACTATGGAATTTCTAACTCCCGTAATCCTGCTCTGGCACCTTTAATCAATAAAAATTCTGAGACTTGGTCTAGTTATGACAATGCCATGTTGCAGAGAGTACCATACATGGTCGTGATACCTGGGATGGAAAAAGGAAAAATCATCGATACCTTTGGCGGGCAAATCGATATGCTGCCAACCTTGGAGCATTTATTGGGGATTGACTCAAAAAATTACCTTCAAGTCGGACAAGACCTCCTCTCACCTCAGCACCAGCAAATCGTCACTTTCCGCTCAACCAATAACTTTGTAACACCAAAATACACAAGTTATAGCGGCCGTATCTACAACACACAAACTGGAGAGGAAATCACACTGCCAGACGAGTCAACAACGGCTGAACTAGAAGCTATCCGAACAGCAGCCAATACACAACTGAAGATGAGCGACGCTATTCAGACAGGAGACTTATTCCGCTTTTACACAGGTAATGACCTAGGAAAAGTCAATCCTGATGACTACAACTACATCAACTCTTTCAAGGCTCTCAAAGCCATCGAAAAAGAAAAAGGCAATCAATCGGCCAGCCTTTATTCAAAACGTGGCGGTGTGTCCTCTGTGGATCTCTTTAATTCACCAAGTTATCGAGCACTTCACCCCGAACAATTTCACTCTAGCACTAACAGCGAAGAAGGAACTAGTGGAGAGTCCTCCAGCTCTTCTAGCTCCTCAAGTTCAAGTGCCAGTCCCTAATCTATGAATGATGCTACTCAACTCTTCCTAAAGCATTGAAAAATGTTTTGGGGAGAGTTTTTCTTGTGCACTTAATTTGACAATTCAAGGCACAAAAAAGATTGAAGAGGTGAGCCACAAAGCCTGTCTTCAATCTAGATTATCCTGCTCCTAAATGCTCTCACTGCCAAGGAAAAATGGCTAAATATGACTTCCAAAAAGAATCGAAAATTCCCTATCTAGAGTGTGTGGGATGCAAAACGCTGATTCGGTTAAAGAAACGCCGTTTCCGCTGTAAAGTCTGTCGGAAAATGGCTATCGCTGAGACTTCCTTAGTCAAGAAAAATCACCAAATCGCAACCATCGTCAAGCAAAAAATCGCTCAAAAACTAATTGAGAAAGTCCCTATGACAGCTATCGCTGAAAGCTTAGCTGTCTCCACGTCCACAGTCATTCGCAAACTGAAAGAATTCAAGTTCAAGACTGACCTCAACTACCTTCCAGAACACATGTCTTGGGATGAATACAGCTTCAAGAAGGGCAAAATGAGCTTCATTGCACAGGATTTCGATTCAAGAAGGATTATAGCTATCTTAGATGGACGGACACAAGTGACCATTCGCAATCACTTCCTACGCTATTCCAGACAGGTGAGAAGTCGCGTCAAGGTCATTACTATGGACATGTTTAGCCCTTACTACGATATTGCCAGAAAACTATTTCCTTCTGCTAAAATCGTCTTCGACCGCTTTCACATTGTACAACATCTTAGCCGGGCTATGAAACGTCTTCGCATCCAAATCATGAATCAGTTGGATAGAAAATCACACGAATACAAGGCACTCAAACGCTACTGGAAACTCAGCCAACAAGATAGTCGAAAACTCAGCCATAAACGCTTTTATCGCCCAACTTTTCGCATGCATTTGACCAACAAAGAGATTCTCAAAAGGCTTCTCTCTTACTCTCAAGAACTCAGAGAGCACTATGAAATCTACCAACTCTTACTTTTTCATTTTCAAGAGAAACAGGCTGATCATTTCTTTGGTCTTATTGAAGAAACCATTTCTTGTGTAAATCCTATCTTTCAGACTGTTTTTAAAACCTTTTTGAAAGAGAAGGACAAGATCAT
The DNA here is from genome assembly GCF_003943815.1 of Streptococcus cristatus. Classification (GTDB taxonomy): domain Bacteria; phylum Bacillota; class Bacilli; order Lactobacillales; family Streptococcaceae; genus Streptococcus; species Streptococcus cristatus_F. The sequence goes on from NZ_RJNA01000011.1 coordinate 38,952, forward strand.
GAACGCACTGGAACTGCCCTACTCAAACGCAAAACTAGAAGCTACTAATAATCACATCAAAGTCATCAAGCGAAATGCTTTTGGATTTCGGAACTTTGACAACTTTAAATCTAGAATCCTCATCGCTTTGAATATCAAAAAGAAGAGAACAAATCTTGTCCTCTCCAGGGTATGACTTTTTGGTAACCCACTATAGTTGACAAAGAGCCGTTTTTTATTATCTTTATTCAATTTTATTTAATCACTTCAAAAACGGAAGCGGTCAGATTTTCAACATAGAAGGGTCTCTTATGGCGGCTATTGCCGGCCAATAAACGTAGGTGATCCGCATTCTCAAGGTAATATGGCAGGCCACTTGCGTTAAAAATGATTTCATAATGTTTTTCATCTTTAATCTCAAAAATGACGATACCACTGCCAGCAAAGGCTTCTCTTACAAAGACATGTTTGTAAATCTCTTCATAGGTTTGATAAGAAAATTCCTTCTGACTTGTCTTTAGGTGAATGATTTGCTTAATATAATCAATACTCTCCTGATGTTGACTGATCAATTCCCAATTCACTTGGTTGACAGCATCGGGAGCATTGTAGCTATTCATGGCTCTATCACGGTCACTTGGTAGGACTTGGCCCTCTTCGCCTGTGCCTACTAGTTTCGTGCGGGAAAATTCTTGTCCCAATTCCATAAATGCCATTCCCTGCATGAGCAAGTTCATAGCTGTTGCCAGCTCAATTCTTTTGGTCCGAATGACCTCATCATCATCTGGGTGTAAGTCAACCAGCAAGTCATGCAGATTGAAATTATCATGCGCCTCCACATAATTAAGAACCTGAGTTGGTGTCAAATAGGAGCCTAATTCACTGCTGCCCAGAATGGCTTTGGCTATGATATCCTCAGTCGCTTGTCCGCTCACATAACCTGCTTTTAGACCACCGTAGACTTCAGCACCTTTCACTGCATCACGCTGGGTATCATTGAAGAAACCAATTCGTGGCAGTTGATAAGCATTGTCTTTCTTAGCCTTGTCCTCCGGCATCAGGCCTGTTCCCATATCCCAACCTTCACCATAAAGCAAAATCCGTGGATCAATTTTATCCATTTCTTCTCGGATGATATTCATAGTGGTGACATCATGGATTCCCATCAAATCAAAACGGAAGCCATCCACATTGAATTCTTCTACCCAGTAACGAAGTGAATCAATCATGAATTTGCGGAACATTTCATGCTCACTGGCCGTCTCGCTGCCGACACCTGTACCATTCTGGAATGAACCGTTGGGATTCATTCGGTAGTAATAATCGGGAACCGTTGACTGAAAGGCGGAGTCGAAGGTAGAATAAATATGATTATAAACCACATCCAAGGTCACAGAAATCCCTGCATCGTGGTAAGCCTGAATCATGGTTTTCAAATCTCGGATGGCCTGACCCGGATCATCTGGATTAGAAGAAAAACTGGTTTCTGGTGCATTATAGTTCTGTGGATCATAGCCCCAGTTATAAGTAACTTGGCCATTTTGGTCATAGTCCTTGTGTCGTTCAGAAACCGGCTGGAGCTGCACCACATTGATACCTAGATTGCGAATGTAATCAAAAGTAGTCTGATCTCCCTGACTATTTCTAGTGCCGCTTTGACAAGCCCCCAAAAAAGTCCCTCGCAAATGTTCTGCGACACCAGAAGTAGGCGATTTGCTAATATCTCGGATATGCATCTCATAGATGACCGCCTGATTTGGATTATCTAAACGCCAGGTTGCCTCCTTGCCTTGACATACCTTAAAACCAGCAACAGTCTTGTCCTGTTCGGCAACAATAGCTGAGCGCTTGCCATCTGGACTGGTAGCAATTGTATAAGGATCGCGCGTCAAAAAATGCTGGTTTTCAAAATGAACATGATACTGGTAGGCCTTACCAGCTAAATCTTCTGGCACTTCTACTGACCAAACTCCGATTGTATTTTTAGCATGATCGTGCGAGTAAATCTCTCCCTTTTCCATAGGGAATTCTTTATAAACAGCTGCTTGATTATCGGAAGTTTCATAGACTAGCAATTCAACTTTTTTGGCTGTCGGAGCCCAAACTTTAAACTCATTTACTTGCCCCTGCAGACGATGCCCAAGCCAGCCTTGATAGCCCCAGCATTCGTCAAAATAATCCGACCGCATGGCCACATCGAAATTATGGGGACGTCGCCGCGAATATTGGTGGCTCGTCGTCGCCGCTTGCAAGGAATAACAGACCTGATGATCTCCTTCAATCAACCAAACCTCTGTGGGCAAATGAACTGGCAATAAATCAATGTGGTAGTCGCAAGATTGGCTGGACCAGTCTGAACGCTTGACAATCACATGAGCCTGACTAAGAGGCTCCCAACTTTTAAAAGATAGTTCTCCCTGAATACCAAAATAATCTAGTTTAGAAAAAGGTGCTTCTTTTCCCCACTGATCTGTCTGCCATTGCCACAAATCATAAGAAAAGTAATCTCCCTTAGGATTGTGGTAATGGACAATGACCTTATAGTCTAGCATTTTCATTTATCTCTTCATTCTAATTTTTCTAAGGAAAGAGCGCTCTCATCGATTTCATCTATATTGGCGAAAAACTCCAGATGATTGTGCAAAACTTCCAATTCTACTGGTGTATCTCCTCCGTACTCACCGTCCAGATTCAACATAAAGGGTGCTTTTTTATCCAATACTTCTAGCTTCAATTTGCTGGTTTTCAGATATTCAACATTAGCATCCGTCACATGTTGGCCACCATTAATTGCCTGTATGATGAGACTAAGCATATCAAACAACTTGGCCGTTTTTACAAGAATCAAGGTGAAATTTCCATCGTCCAGTTTGGTATCTGGCGCTAGTTTTTCAAAGCCTCCGATAGAATTGGTCAAGGCTGCAAAGACAAGCGAAATCTTGCCCTCAAAAACACCATGGTCATGCTCAATTCGTACCTTACGGGATTTGGAGCGCGGCAGCATTTTGGCTCCTTCGGCTACATAAGCCAGATAGCCTAGACGGGTCTTGACTTCACTAGGGACACTGTAAGTCAACTCTGTCAGCGTGCCTGCCGCCGCAATGTTGATAAAGTATTTGCTGCCATAAGCCCGACCGATATCCATCTGAATCGTCTGGTTTTTCTCGATAATCCGAGCTGCCGCTACTGGATCTCCCATCGGAATTTTCAGAGCACGCGCATAATCATTGGTTGTACCAGTTGGGATGAAAGCCAGCTTAGGGCGCACATCTAGACCCGCAACTCCATTCACTACTTCATTGATAGTCCCATCTCCACCAGCTGCTATAACTAAATCAAAACCTGCTCTTGCTGCTCTTTCAGCTTCTCGCTGAGCAGAGAAAGGCTCTGGAGTCGTCTGATAGGCACTGGTCTCATAGCCAACATCTTCCAAGACATCCAAGACTTCGGCAATATTTTTTTTGATAATTTCCTGCCCAGAAGTTGGGTTATAAATTAATCTTGCTTTTTTTATTTTATTTTCCATACTCAGCCTCATAAGCTATCTAGCCAGTCCTCGTCTCGAATCTCGATCCCAAGTTCTTGAGCTTTGGTTAATTTGCTGCCTGCATCGCTACCTGCCACCACCAAATCTGTCTTTTTAGACACACTTCCAGCGACATTTGCACCCAAGCTCAGCAATTTTTCTTTAGCTTGATTCCGTGTTAATTTTTGTAATTTTCCGGTCAATACGACTGTTTTGCCAGCGAGAGCGGCATCGGCTGCCACTTTCTCCCCTAGATAGTCTAGGTTGACGCCAGCTTCTTGTAATTCTTGCAGCAGAAGCTGACTACCTTCTTGCTCAAAGTAAGAATGTAGACTCTGAGCGATAACTGTCCCTAGGCTGTCAATGGAAGATATTTCCTCTTGACTGGCCTGTGACAACTTGATCATATCGTGGAATTTCTCCATCAAAATCCGACTAGCCTTGCTTCCCACGTGACGGATTCCCAGACCAAAGAGCAATTTCTCTGCTGAGTTTTCCTTGGAAGCTTGAATGGCAGTATACAATTTATTCGCTGATTTTTCCTTAAAGCCGTCCAAGGTCAGCAAATCTTCTACAGAAAGTCGATAAATTCCAGCCACATCCTTGACCAAGGCCTTATCAAAGACCTTTTCGACCACTGCTGGACCAAGGCCCGTAATATTCATGGCATCTCGGCTGGCAAAGTGGATCAAGCCTTCCTTGATTTGGGCTGAACAGAGCGGATTGATACAGCGCAGAGCCACTTCGTCCTCGAAATGCACCAACTCACTCTCACAGCTCGGACAGTGACTTGGTATTTCCAGATGCTCCTCTGAGACACGCTTGGACTCCACCACGCGCAAGACAGCAGGAATAATATCCCCCGCCTTATAGACGATAACGGTGTCTTTCTGACGAATATCCTTCTCTGCAATATAGTCCACATTGTGCAAAGTCGCTCGGCTGACAGTCGTTCCCGCTAGCTGCACTGGCGTCAGATTAGCTGTAGGGGTCACAACTCCTGTCCGGCCGACTGTCCAGTCAACAGACAGAAGCTGGGCTTCCTTTTCCTCAGCAGGAAACTTATAGGCGATGGCCCACTTAGGTGCCTTGACAGTAAAGCCAAGCTCCTCTTGCACCGCCAAGTCATTGACCTTGATGACAATACCATCAATTTCATAAGGCAGACTGTCCCGCTCTTTGGCAATCTTTTCGATAAATTCCCAAACAGCATCAATCGAATCCGCTAGAAAATGAATAGGATTGACTGAAAAGTCCAAATCTGCCAGCTTGTTTAAGACTTCTTCTTGGCTGCTAGCCTCAGTCGGACTGGCTTCTTGGTAGAGGAAGGTTGCTAGATTACGCTTGGCCACAACTGCTGTATCCAACTGGCGTAAGGTTCCTGCTGCCGCATTTCGAGGATTGGCAAACTCAGGCTCACCGTTCTCCTGCCGCAGCTGATTGACCGCATCAAAGGAAGCCTTGGGCATGTAGCACTCTCCGCGAACCGTAATGTCTAGCGGTTCTTTCAAGGTCAGGGGAATATCCTTGACTCGCTTGAGGTTTTCAGTGATATTTTCACCAACAGAGCCATCTCCCCGAGTCGCTCCTGCTACCAAAATTCCCTTTTCATAGGTCAGGGAAATAGAGAGCCCATCAATCTTGAGCTCACAAATATAGGAAACCTGAGGAAATTCCTTGCGAATCCGCTGGTCAAAAGCCATTAATTCTTCACGTGAAAAAGCATCCTGCAAACTAAAGAGAGGATACTGGTGTGGATATTTTTCAAATCCTTCTAAAATCTTCCCACCCACCCGATGCGTCGGGCTATCAGGTAGGATATCAGTTGGGTACTTTTCTTCTAACTCCACTAACTCGCGATAGAGTCTGTCATACTCGCTGTCCGATACACTTGGCCTGTCTGCCGTATAGTATTCATGGGCGTATCGATTGAGCAATTTGACTAATTCTGACATTCTTTCTTTCATACTTCTATTTTATCACAAATACACAAAATCTTCCTCTATTTGTCCCGAATTCTCACTAAAAAAGAGGACAGAAAAAGAGCGGGAATTCCGCTCTCTGCTATCCTATTTTGTCAAATCAATCCTTTTAGCAATCTGGTTAATAATGATAGCTCCAACTATCAAGGAAGCAAATTCTCCAATAGCAGTTGTAAACCAAGTCAGGAAGAATGGCAAGCCTTGCAAGAGATGTAACTCTGCAGCGATTGTCACCATCGAAATAGAGAAGAAAATAGCAAAATAGAAATGATCCAAACGAAGCAAATCTTTGATCAGGTATTGATTCTTATAACGACTGAAAAGATAGACACCTAGTGATAGGAAGACTAAAGTTGACCAACCGCCGACAAAGACGTCAATGATTCCAAAGCTATAGAGATTGGCAATCATACAGCCGATGGTCACTCCCATGATGTATTTACGATTATAAAAGGCCATAAAGTTCATCATTTCAGAAATTCTGAACTGGTAAGCACCATAGCTGATAGCATTTAAAGGGGGCGTAATCGTAAGGGCTACATAAATAGCAGCAACAATGGCAATCTGAATCAAATCACGGACTGATAAGTTTTCTTGTTTCATGTTTTCTCCTTTAGCGCATGAGCGCGTGTAATATGCTTGGCGAAAGAAGCTAAGCGCCAAGGGTTGCGTCAGACGGGAAAATTATCTCCTCAAAATCGACAACTTCACTAGTATAGCATAAATCCTAGAAATGTGATAGACTATGCTTATGAAAACTTTGATTAAAAAATTCTTTGACAATGAGGTTCTATCCTATCTTTTCTTTGGTGTGGCAACCACTCTTGTCTCCGTTGTCAGTCGGATGCTCTGCTATGAATTGACAGGAAACGAATTACTGGCTACGATAATCGGTGATATTTTAGGTATTCTCTTTGCCTTTGTGACCAACGATACCATCGTTTTCAAGCAGAAAAGAAAAGGCTGGCCACTACGATTGGTCAAATTTTTCACAGCCCGACTGGCAACTATGGCCTTGAATTTGCTGCTAACCTTTATCTTTGTCACTAGCTTCCCGCAGATTATTGGTCAATTCGTCCACAACGATATTAAGATGGTCAACACCATTGAAACTCTGATAGCTCAAGTGCTGATTATCGTTCTCAACTATGTCTTCAGCAAAATTTTTGTCTTTAAAAACAAGGCAAAATAAAAATAGCTCGGCTTATTTCTCCTATAAAAACAAATCTGGACCAGATAATTCTGATCCAGATTTGTTTTTATTTTTAGACTTCCAAACTGGGATTTTCAGCTGTCAAGTGGGTAATATCACCCTTGACACCAAAATAGTCCTCAATCAGAGTCTGGAGTTCAGTCATAGCTGCTTGAGCACGCGCCGCCTGCTCTTCGTTGATGGCCTCGATAACCAAAATGGCATACTTGGTATCTTCCGTCAGCATGGTCCGCTGCGCTTCTCGCCAGTTAAGGCAACGGCAGACCGCTCCCTCTTCATCATAGTAGATGATTTCTTCTGCCAAAGCTGGTGCATCAGTCTCAGCTCCCAGTGGAAAGAATGCTTCGCCACCCTTAGCCTTACCCAAATAAAGACCACCGATAATCTTGTCCAAATCCTCTCCGCCACATGGAACCGCATAAGAGAGGGAAACACTATTATAAATATCTACTAAGGGATTGATGGGGTTGAATTCCCGTCCTTGACTGACCCGCTTGAGTAGGGCTTCGATAGAGGAACGCGCTCCTTTTTTGGTCTTAAATTGGCTGAAAGCCTGCCGCCACTCCTGAATAACATCATTCTGAGTGAAATTCTCATCTGGAATAAAGTCTGCTGCTCGCTTTGCGCCCTTATCCAGCAGGGATTTGAAATATGGGTCCTTACTTTCATCAACTCTATTATCCAGCCCCTTGACCACTAAGACACTAATCTGCGCTTCTGGAAACAAAGCCCAAAATTCATTTTCAACTGTAATTTTCATGTTCTACCTCAATAATTTCTTTTCTGACCTTTTTTGACCAGCTCCCAATCCTTTGTAATATTCTCTCGGACGCGAACCAGCAACTTTTCTAACTCTTTTCGCTCAGTTTCTGAAAATTTTTCCAACGCCACCTGTTCCGAATATTCGTTTTCCGCTAAGATAAGAGGATAGAGGGCCGCCCCCTTTTCGGTGACAAACCATTCCTTGTTCTTGCGGTTATTGGCAGCTGGCCGCTGTTCCAGTAAGCCTTTGCTTTCAAGCTTCTTGACTGAACGAGCTACCGTTGAGCGATCCACCTTGAGCAAGTCTGACAGCTCCTCCTGGATAATCCCAGGATTCTCCGCAATCCGCACCAGATAGAGATACTGCCCCCGCGCCAAATCTATGTCACGAAACTCAATATTAGCAATGGAATCCAAAGCCCGAGCAATTATTCCAATCTCACGTAAAATTGACATACCTCCTCCTTCTGAAGATAGTATAACAGATTTTTGTTGCAAATGCAATAAAAATCTTTAGAAATACTTATATTAGAAAAATTCTATATCGAACTAAACCTCGGCACAGAACTATTTCTGCCTTTCCCTTATCTTCACCATCAAAAAAGGGGCTAGGAAAAAGTCTTTGCCTCATTTTTTGTTAGAAATAGATACTGGGAAGGTTAGCTGATTACTTGTTAAGCAATCTCTTGATATGTTTTGATAAAGGTCAGTACAATCACTAGCTAGATTCTCTCGAGTATAATCTTCACCTTTAAAATCCATTAGTGCAACCTTATTAGTCACATCATATAATACTACAATATCAAATCAGCTTGAGAAGAGCATAGAAAAACCACCTGAAGTCAAATCAGGTGGAAATTCTCAGATAGATATTTATTTACTAATGCCTCGTTGCTTCTTCACATGTTCCTTATACATTTTTGACTTTTTCCCGTACCATTCTTCGATGGTATATCCATACTCTTCACGGTATTTCTCTTGGTTTTTATTGACTGCATTCAAGTTCTCTAGAGTTACTACATTGGACTTGAAAAATGATACCAAAAATAGTCCTAGTAAAATAGGTGCAATAGGTAATAAAGCAAGCAAGAGATACGCTAGGAAATGATTAAGCCCGTGAGTAAAGAGATTGATTCCATACATCAACAACCATAAGAATAAAATCACATTCAAAAAATTTTTATAATATTCTGAGGAGAATTAATCCTTGCTAGCGCGTTGCTTTGTAACAAGGATATAGATAAGGTAAATCAGTGATAAGACAAACCCAATCCAGTAAACGATACGAACTGCTACTAGAGGGATTAAATACAAGATGGCTACAAACCAACTATAATATGTAATTACGAGCAAAAACAATTGAAAAATCTGAGTCATTAAGTATGCTTTAATGCGATTTCTTCTAGAAATAATATAAAAACAAGTAAAATGACCGCAACAAAGCAAGAATAGGAAACCAAAGAAACTATCTGGGGGTATGAGGACTTTTTCTACTGATGTCAGCTGTGTAACCATTGATGTCAATGGTACAGCTGGGTCATGCCCAGCTTCACTAGCCATTCGAAATAAACTTATCGGTAAAGACGTCCCAATCATAACCATAAGAGAATATAGAGATAGTCCAAAAATCGCCTTTACTAAGTTTAATCTTCGGGTTGTCTCAAGTGCATCATTAATATCTTTTTGTATCATATCCATTTATTTTCTCCTATTTGGTTCAGGTTCCATTGTAAAAGGAGGTACCATCACCATCAAAATCGAGTGGGTAAACCAGCATTGACTAAACTTCCTGATCCAACGACTCCTTGTATCTTTTCGACTCTTTCCCATACCACTCTTCGATGGAGTAGTCAGATAACTGGCGGTAATCTTCCAAATATTTTTTGAGATAGTAGCCTTGAAAATTGTTCACACTTAAAACATACAGAAAGTAAAGGAAGGGGACAAATATTATTGGATTAATGGCTACAAAAATTGAACGAAAGGTACCATTTTGCTGAATAAGATCCGAGTTTGGGAAAAAGATACGGAAAATAACTATTAGGAATAGGATAAGCCCTCCGTACCTTTTTGCAAATACAACAAAACGGTCGAGAAAATCTGCTCCTCTATTTGAGTAAGTAGACTCTTGATACAAAATTTCGAGCGTATTCTTCTGAAAATTTTGAAATAGTCTAATAAAGTACAAAATAAAAGCAACCGTATATAATGCGCCAGATAAAATCATTCCTATTATCGCTCCTGCTCCAGCTATACCTATTACTAGACATTGCAAAAGAAGAAGAAAAGTCATAAAACCAACCCATTTATTAAAGTAATAATAGGATAGGATTGACTGATTTTTTATTTTGGTTAGATCAATTAAATAGCCAGCAAACCCTACAAATCCCAATCCAAATAAAGCACCATTTATGAGGCTTACTTTCATAAATAAAAACTGCAAATTTTGAGAATCAACCCAAATACTAAAAAGAAAGATTAGAAATAGGATAAATTGTATTGTAACAAATCCTAAAAGCTTTCCCTCATAACCTTTTTCATTGAAATCCTCAAATGAAGTTTTGATATACTGATCTGTCACTAAATTCATACTTTCCTCTAACGAGGCATTAAAAATTGTTTGTTTCATATTTCACCTATTAGACATCTGTATCCTTATCTGCTTGTCCTTCGTCATCAAATCTCAGAATAAGCTCACCACTACGACTTTCAAAGTGCGATACGAAACGACTTTGGATGCTTGCGTTGAGGACAGCCCCGACGATAAGCACCTTGGCAATCAGGATAAACCAAAACATGATAATCACAACCACCACTGAGCCGACCAAACGCACATCTAAAAAGCGATCTAGGTAAGCTTCAATATAAACAGTAAAAAGGTTCATGAGGCTATAAATGATAGCAAGAACCAAGGTCGCACCTGGTAGGACATAGCGGATTTTGGGAATCTTCACATTGGGTAACGAAAAATAAAGCAGAATCAGCGAGAGAAAGAGCATCAGATAAATCGTAGGCTCTGTCATAGTCAGCAACTGCTGGTAGAGGCCACGGTCAAACTGCCAGAAATTATAAAGAATCTCAATCAGCATTCGCCCGAATAGGGTCAAAACGAGCGACAAGCCTAGTAGGACTTGCAAGCCTAGACTCATGATAAAAGCAAAGATACGCTCCCAGATAAGACCCCGCCCTTGCTTCGTTCCATAGCATTTATTAAAAGCCTTTTGCAAAAAAGTCATGCTCTGGGAAAAAGTCCACAGGGCAGACAGGATAGAAATACTCAGCAAACCTGTCGAAGGCTTGGTCAGCACATCACGGACAACCCTGGCGATCGTCAGATACAATGACTCTGGCAGTAAGTCTTTCAGCGCAACCAAGAGCTCATCTGGCTGGATTTGAAAATAGGGCAGAATATTCGCCGCAATCAATAACAAGGGAAAAATCGAAATCAGAAAATAGTAGGCCACAGCAATGCTGGTAATATCTGCCTCCGATGCCTGATAAAAATGGAAAAAAGCTCTGAGAAATTCATTTTCTCTTATCTTTTTGATGAATCCTGTCACATCTCTCTCCTATTCAAAAAGACTGGGACAAGCCCAGCCCTCTATACTTAATAAGTCCCTTCTTCGCCCTGGCTGGTTAGAATCACAGGACCATCTTTGGTAATGACAAATTGATGCTCATATTGGCAAGAAAGACCGCCATCTAGGGTTTTATGCGCCCAACCGGTCTCAAAGTCTGTGTCAATTTCCCAAGTACCTGTATTGATCATGGGCTCGACAGTCAGAACCATTCCCTCCCGCAGGCGCAAACCGCGTCCTGCACGGCCGTAATGCGGCACCATTGGCTCCTCATGCATGGTTGGGCCAACCCCGTGACCAACCAAATCACGAACTACTCCGTATCCATGACTTTCAGCGTATTCTTGAATGGCTGCACCAATGTCTCCGATACGATTGCCAACTTGTGCAGCTGCAATTCCCCGGTAGAGACATTCCTTAGTCACATCCATGAGTTGCTGCGCTTCTGGACTAATCTGTCCAACAGCATAAGCCCAGCAAGAGTCTGCGACACCACCACGGAAGCTTTCTGTATATTGCTTCATCTGCTCTACGTTGTTAAAGTCCAGCTTAGATACATCCAGCTCAGCCTTGTCGACTAAGCCAACAACCATGTCCACACAGATGATATCACCTTCTACCAATTTTTGATGGCGAGGAAAGGCATGGGCTACCTCGTCATTAAGAGAACAACAAGTCGCATAAGGATAATCCATGATACTGCCCTCTACGCCAATCTGAAGAGGCAAGGCATTAGCTTCTTTACAGCGCTTGCGGACATATTCTTCGATGTCCCACATATCAATACCTGGCTTGATCAAATCTCTCAAGCCGATATGAACAGAAGCTAGGAAATCTCCGCTCTTGTCCATTAAATCAATCTCACGTTGTGATTTTATAGTAATCATTATTAACCTCTTTACTAAGTAATTTTTACAGTAATCGTTGCTTTGGCAACGATGAGCGAATCTAAGTAGATATCATAGTCAATCACTGCTGTCCGCCGCGTCTGATGAATAATGCGAGGACGAATCTGCAGGACATCATCAATCTGAACCGCTTGAAAGAAATGAATCATCATCTGATCGACGATTAAGCTCTGACTATTCGTCGTCATCAACTGCTGCGTAATCCGAGTGATAATTTCCGTCAAGACGCCATTAGCCAAGACTCTATTTTGCTCCAGCATGAAAGGCTCGACAGTGAAAGAAAAAATATCCTCTTGGCGATGAAGCTTCTGGCCCACCTGCTCACTGAAGGTCGGTAGACTGGAAATCTGTGAACGGCTCATTTTTTCCATAATATCCCGACGTGTAATCACTCCAAGTAGAGTCTGATTGCCACGCACTACCGGAATCATCTCAAAATCCTCTGCAATCATGCGCTGACTGATATTGGCAATATTCGCCGACAGTCCAGTCATGAAGATCTTTCTGGTCATCACCTTGTCCAAGGTGGTCAAAGGAGACTTATCTCCCGCATCCCGCATGGTCACGACACCAACCAGCATTTGATGCTGATTAACGACTGGAAAACGACTAGTGCGATTACGACGAACCAAGTCCAGATAGTCACGAACGGTATCTGTGTCATGCAAGAAACCATATTCGTGACTAGCTCTATAAACCTGTTCTACCGTCAAAATATCAGTTTTAATCTGGATATTGGATAGGGCACGGTTAATCATGGTCGCCACGGTATAGGTATCGTGCTTGGTTCTTAGGACGGGAATTTCAATACGATTGGCCAGTTTTAAAACCTCTGGATCAACTTCAAATCCTCCCGTTACTAGCACGGCATTCTCATTTTCAAGAGCCAAAATCTGAATCTGCGTCCGATCCCCGACAATAAGAAGACCGCCTTCGTTTAAGTAGCGTAGAATATTTTGCTCGGTCATAGCTCCGATGGAGAACTTGTTAAATTCTTTTTCCAGTCCTTTTTCACCGGCAAGAACCTCTGAACCAGTAATATCCGCAATTTCCTTGTAGGTCAGATGTTCTAAGACGACTTTTTTTGACTTCACGCGGATAGTCCCACTTCTGGGTCTGGTTTCGACAATTCCTCTATTTTCAGCTTCCTTGATCGCTCGGTAGGCAGTTCCGTCGCTGACCCCCAAGTAATTTGAAATACTCCGAACACTGACTCGCTTGCCAATTGGAAGATTTTCAAGATAAGCCAAAATTTCCTGGTGTTTACTCATTGAAATCTCCTTTTTCGTAGCGATATTCGGTGTAATCTCTCATCTTTCTCGTATAGCGGTCGCTCCCCTTAAACTGACGGAAGAGCTTAAAACCAGCTTTCAGTGCAACTTTCTGACTAGCAATATTCTCTTCATGCGTAATGATAGTCAGACGCTTAAAATCGAATTTCGTAAAGGAAAGAAAAACCAATTCACAGACAACTTCGGTCATCAAGCCCTGTCCCCAGTAGTCTTTCCTCAAAAAATATCCTAGTTCAGCTTCTTTTTTTATTTCGTCCATTTTTTCAAATTTAATGGAACCAATCATTTCATTCGTTTCCTTATCACAAATTGCCCAGATTCCCAAGGGATTTTTCATAAAATAATTGGCGATAACATATTCACTTTCTTGCAAGCTACTTTCAGTCGGAAAAATAAACTCGGTATTATCCGGATTGGAAGCAATTTTATAAAGGGATTCTGCATCTCCAAAAAGAATCGGGCGTAAAAATGAATGCTCCGTTTCAATAAAAGAAAAAGCTGCTAACTGTGTCCACAAATTCATAGGCTTCCCCTATAAAAAATAAGCGATAAACGCTTATTCTTCGATGAGCTGGATGTCCGCACCCAGACTTCTTAATTTTTCAATAATATTGGAATAACCGCGTAAAATAAATTCAATATTGGTAATCTCTGTTCGGCCCTGAGCCATCAGACCAGCAATCACCAAGGCTGCACCCGCACGCAAATCCGTTGCTTTCACAGAAGCACCTTGCAGCTGATTTGGTCCTTCATAGACGATTTGATTGCTAGCGGTTGAGATTTTACCAGTCATTTTTGCCAATTCAGCGACATGGTTGACCCGTTTCTCATAGATGGTATCAACGATTTTTCCATGGCCATGAGCTGTCAGCAAAAGCGGAGTGATTGGCTGCTGCAAATCCGTAGCAAAGCCAGGATAAGGCGAAGTCTTGATGTTAATAGCTTTTAATTCCTTCTGCCCTTCTACAAAGATGCTGTCTTCTGAAATGGTCATACGCACACCCATTTCTTCTAGCTTAGCAATGAAACTTTCCAAATGTTCATAAAGGACATTATTGATCTGGACACCTTGTCCAATTGCTGCCGCCAAAGAAATATAGGTCCCAGCTTCAATCCGATCCGGAATCACTTGATGGCGCGTTCCATGAAGGCTATCTACACCTTCAATCGTGATAATATCAGTCCCAGCCCCACGAATATGAGCTCCCATATTGTTAAGCAGCGTAGCTACATCGATGATTTCTGGCTCACGTGCCGCATTTTCAATCACCGTACGCCCCTCAGCCTTAACTGCTGCCAACATCGTATTTATCGTGGCACCGACACTAACGGTATCCATGTAAATACTAGCTCCAGCCAAGCGTTTGCCGCCCGTTGACAATTTCATATAATTGCCTTCCATGGTCATGTGAGCGCCCATCGCTTCAAAAGCCTTGAGATGGAGATCAATCGGACGAGGACCAAGGTCACAGCCTCCAGGAAGCCCAACTGTCGCTTCTCCAAAACGCCCTAGCAAACTTCCATAAAAATAATAAGAAGCCCGTAGACTATTGATTTTACCAGATGGCATCGGCATATTCTTGATGTTTCTAGGATCAACCTCTAGGCAATCTCCAGACCGCTTGACAGTCGCTCCCATGATTTCCATGATTTCGATGAGGCTATCAACATCCGAAATCGCCGGTACACCATCTAAAGTAACAACATTATCAGCTAAAATAATAGCTGGGATAAGGGCCACAACACTATTTTTAGCACCATTAATAGTCACCTCTCCTTTTAAAGGGCGACCACCATTAATTACAATTTTTTTCATGTTTTAAAATTAGCTCTTTCACGGTATTACTCTTTATTATATCATAGTTTTATCCATTTTCCTAGACAAAAAAGCCCTCAGTTTAAACCGAGGGCTACTATTCTATTGCAAAGCCGCTTGGAGCGCAGCTACCTTGTCTGTGCGTTCCCAAGGAAGATCGATATCTGTTCGACCCATATGACCATAAGCAGCTGTTTGGCGATAGATTGGTCGTTTCAAATCCAACATTTGGATAATACCTGCTGGACGCAAATCAAAGAGTTGGCGGACAGCGTTCTGAAGTCTGCTTTCAGAAACTACGCCGGTTCCAAAAGTATCAATGCGGACTGAAACGGGCTGAGCTACGCCAATAGCATAGGCCAACTGCACTTCTACTTTTTTAGCTAAACCAGCAGCTACGATATTTTTAGCGATATAACGAGCCGCGTAAGACGCAGAGCGATCGACCTTGGTTGCATCCTTACCAGAGAAGGCGCCACCGCCGTGGCGAGAATAGCCACCATAAGTATCCACAATAATCTTACGCCCTGTCAATCCAGAGTCACCTTGTGGGCCACCGATAACAAAGCGACCAGTAGGATTGATAAAGACCTTGGTCTGACCATCCAAGTATTCACTTGGAATCACTTGAGCAATCACCTTTTGGATAACATCCTGATGAATCTGTTCATTGCTGACTTCAGGATCATGCTGAGTAGAAATAACTACCGTATCTACACGAATTGGGCGATCATTTTCATCATATTCGACCGTAACCTGAGACTTGGCATCTGGTCGCAGATAAGACAATTCACCTGATTTGCGCAGTTCTGCCAAACGACGCACCAGTTTATGACTGAGAGAAATAGGCAATGGCATGAGCTCTGGCGTTTCATCCACCGCAAAACCAAACATAAGGCCTTGGTCACCAGCCCCAATCAAATCCAACGGATCTTTTTGTGCATTTCCTCGAACTTCAAAAGCTTCATTGACCCCTTGAGCAATATCTGGCGACTGTTCCACCAAAGATGGATGGACTCCAACTGTCTCTGCAGAAAAGCCATACTCTGTATTGGTGTAGCCAATCTCTGCAATGGTATCACGAACCACCCGATTGATATCTACATAGGCTGTAGTCGAAATTTCTCCAAAAACATGAACGGAGCCTGTATAAACAGCAGTTTCAGCTGCGACATGAGCCTCTGGATCCTGAGCTAAAATAGCATCCAAAATAGCATCGGAAATTTGGTCTGCAATCTTATCGGGATGTCCCTCCGATACAGACTCAGACGTGAAAAGTTTACGTTCTGACATAGAAATGTCCCCCCTTAAAAAATATTAAACAAGTAAACAAACTCCAAAATGATTTAAAATCATCTCGCCCACGAGTTACGACGCGAAAGAAATATAAACGATATTTTTTTATTCCTGTAGCTAGTAAGGCGCATAGGGTGACCGCTGCATGGCTGCAACCGTTGAATGACGAGTAAGTTTGGAGCCGTCATTGTTTGCGAGTTACAAAGTACTGATAGAAGTTTCCTACCATCTTATCGGGACTATATAACCTCTCCATTATATCATGATTTTTAGAATTATGCTGAATCATTTTCAAAAGAAAAGCTATAGTTCAAAACTATAACTTTATCATTTAGATTTATTCGATCTAAGCAGATGATTAGTGCTAAATATTTCAAGCAAACTATACCAACTCCGTCTGAGCAATGGCCTTTTTCACATCTTCTAGCGGCAAATGTACCAGTTCCACTTCTTTTTCCTTGTAAAGGTACTGAGCATAATCATCTATCCGATATTGATTGATGTAGACTACGCGCTTGCAGCCGACCTGAAGAAGTTGCTTGGTACAGTTTAAACAGGGAAAATGAGTCACATAAGCCGTAAATCCCTTAGGAACCCCCCTCTCAGATCCCTGCAAGATAGCATTGACCTCTGCATGCAAGGTTCGCACGCAATGACCATCGATGACCAAACACTCATGATCAATACAGTGCTCTGTTCCTGAAACGGAGCCATTGTAGCCAGTCGATATGACCTTATTATCCTTGACTAAGACCGCACCGACCTTGGCGCGCTTACAGGTCGAACGATTGGCAATCAAAAGTGCCTGTGCTGCAAAGTATTCATCCCAAGCTAGCCGATTTGACTTCATCATTCAGTCCTCCATCCATTCTCACTATATTATACTAAAACACTTAGCGATTGTCATCCTGAAAAGAAAAAAGTTGAAACAATGTTTCAACTCTTTGTATTCTTATTTAGCAAGTTTAGCTTTAGCTGCATCTGCAAGAGCTGTGAAAGCTGCTGCATCGTTAACAGCCAAGTCAGCAAGCATTTTACGGTTCACTTCGATCTCAGCCAATTTCAAACCATGCATCAATTGTGAGTATGAAAGTCCGTTCAAACGAGCTGCCGCATTGATACGAGTGATCCACAATTTACGGAAGTCACGTTTTTTCTGACGACGGTCACGGTATGCATAGTAGTAAGAGTTCATTACTTGCTCTTTTGCAGTACGGAACAAGATGTGTTTTGCTCCATAGTAACCTTTAGCTAATTTTAAAATACGTTTACGACGTTTGCGTGATACAACGCCACCTTTAACACGTGCCATGTTTTATTTCCTCCAATATTTCCTAGATAATTGTTACAAAATCTCTTATTTAAGACCTGTAAGCATTGCTTTAATACGTTTGAAATCTCCTGCATGCACCATAGATGCTTTACGAAGATGACGACGTTGTTTCTTAGTTTTTCCGTGGAAACGGTGAGAAGTGTAAGCACGGAAACGCTTCAAGCCACCAGAACCTGTACGTTTGAAACGTTTAGCTGATGCGCGGTGTGTTTTTTGTTTTGGCATGATAAAATCTCCTTTTTCTAACTTTTTGACAGTTTATTTTTTGTCACTAATCGGTGCCATTTGCATGAACATTTGACGTCCATCCATCTTAGGCTTTTGCTCAATGATCGCAACATCTTGAGTTGCTTCAGCAAAGTCTGCCAAGACCTTAGCTCCAATTTCTTTATGGGTAATCATCCGTCCTTTAAAGCGAATGGATACCTTAACTTTGTTTCCTTTTTCAAGGAACTTGCGTGCGTTACGAAGTTTTGTATCAAAGTCCCCTTTATCAATGGTAGGACTGAGACGTACTTCTTTCACAGTGACAATGCTTTGTTTTTTACGTTGTTCTTTCTGCTTTTTCTGATACTCAAACTTGAACTTGC
This sequence comes from Streptococcus cristatus, assembly GCF_003943815.1. Classification (GTDB taxonomy): domain Bacteria; phylum Bacillota; class Bacilli; order Lactobacillales; family Streptococcaceae; genus Streptococcus; species Streptococcus cristatus_F. The sequence continues at coordinate 57,227 of NZ_RJNA01000011.1, forward strand.
CATAGTCCATAATTTTAGCAACAGGTGGTTTAGCTTGTGGCTGAATCAGGACTAAATCGACATTTGCTTCATCCGCAAGAGATTGAGCTTCGCTAAGCGGTTTAATACCTAATTGTTCGCCGTCAAGACCGATCAACCGAACTTCACGCACACGAATTTCATCATTGATGAATAAGTCTTGTTTTGCTATGGTTTTCACCTCTTTTTTTATTTTTCGAGAAAAACAAGTGCGGACCTGCTAACGCAAACCCGCACTACATGATAGTATCTCATCACTGAAACTGAATCCTGTAGAGCCAGACAACGTTAGTCGCAAGGCGAGAAGTTCTCACTTCTGCTTTTCTCAACTCTATTATCATACCAAGTTTCTTTTTATTTGTCAATGATTTTTTTTGCTTTTTCTTCAATAAATTTGACAACTTCTGCAATTCCAATGCCTGTCGTATCAAAATGAATGGAGTCAGTCGCTGGTTTCAAGGGTGATACTTCGCGATGACTATCCTTGTAGTCCCGCTCCGCTATTTCTTTTTTTAGAGTTTCCAAATCAGCTGGAATCCCCTTTTCGAGATTCTCTTTATAGCGGCGCTCTGCCCTTTCCTCAACTGAAGCAACTAGGAAAATCTTCAATTCTGCATCTGGCAAGACGACCGTTCCAATATCACGGCCATCCATGACGATGCCGCCCTGTGCAGCAATCAACTGCTGCAAATGAACCAATTTTTCACGCACTTCCGGGATAGCTGCTACCCACGACACATTATTGGTTACTTCATTTTCTCGAATCGGATGAGTAACATCAACATCTCCTACAAACACTAGCTGCTCACCACTCTCCGAACGACCAAAACTAACCGAATAAGTCTCGAGCAAAGTTACGATCTTATCTGCATCATTTTCAGTCAGATGATTTCGCAGAGCCAGATAAGTGGCTGCGCGGTACATGGCACCCGTATCCAAATAGGTATAATTAAAATCTTTAGCAATAATCTTTGCAACAGTGGATTTTCCACTTGAAGCAGGTCCATCAATTGCAATCTGAATCTGTTTCATAACCCACTCCTACTGAATCTTAACAATATCACCTGGGTTGGCATACCAAGAACCAGTAGACATGTGCGACGGATTTAATTGCTCCAATTTTGCAATAGAGATACCTGCACGCGCTGCAATCGCAGCTTCTCCTTCACCAGGCTGAACAGTCAAAGTACCTTCTGAAGACTGAGTTGGCTTTTCTTCTGACTCACTTGGTTGCTCTGATGGAGCTGGTTGCTCCGCACTGCTACTTGAAGATGCAGCTGCATTAGAAGTACCATAAAACCCATCCATAACAGTCTTTTTATTACTTCCACCAGTAGATAGATAGGCGAAAAAGAGTGCCATAGCAATGACCATCACTAGAAAAATAGCTGCTAATATTGTCAGCCAGCGATCAACTTTACTCGCCTGACTTTTCTTTCTGCGATTCAATTTCTCTGCTCCATTATCATATACATCTGCTTCCCATGGTTCTTTTTCCATGACTTCCTCCTTGAGTTTTTCTAAAAATCTTATTACAATATGAGTATGAAAGTTACACTCATTCCCGAACGTTGCATTGCTTGCGGACTCTGCCAGACCTACTCAGATCTATTTGATTATCACGATAATGGCATTGTCAAATTTTATCAAGACGACCAGCTCTTAGAAAAAGAGGTTGAGAGTCAGCCTGAGATTCTCGAGGCTATCAAAAACTGTCCAACCCGAGCCCTACTAAAAGATTAATGTTTCTTGGCTTGGTCACCATAGTAGACTTCAAAATAATCTAGAAGAGTTAGATTATCTACTAGTTCAACCTCGCCTTTAAAATGATCATTTAAAGCTAGGGCATTGACAAAATATTTTTTTGGCCACTTCCGCATACAGAAAGTTCTGCTGCGACTCTTCCCTGTAAAATGAAGGGTGATAGACGTTTTTGTTACTTCTAGCTTCTCAATCGTTGAAATGTCAATCTTGATTGGCGTGAAAGGATTTGCCGTGATAATGCGCAAAATACCCTCATCATAAATCGTGAAATATCTATGCACACCGATAGCCAGTAAGACCATAAACAAAAAGAATGAAAAGAGGACAAGAGTCGGAACACTGGAGCTTTCGTACATCAAGGCCAGTCCTATAAAAATTGGAATGACTGACAAAGACCAATAAATCACTAACACCGACATTTCTGGTTGCCAATGATAGCGTACTTTCCCAAAAATCTTTATCATATCTTCACCCCCTTACTACTAGTTTAGCATAAAATAATAAAAAATAGAATTGGTAAACCTATTCTATTTTTTATTTTGCTGGTATAGCAAAGAAATCCTTCGAAAGATACCCTTTGCCACCAACCATATCATATTCGATCAATTTCAAATCATCTGCAATTTCCTGAGCTGATGAATCCAGTGCCTTCTTGTCCACACTAGCCTTATGGAGAATCTCTGTCAATAAAGCGTAGTAAGGAGATACTTTCGAATTGGTCTGCTCAAGTAGCAAGGCTGAAAAATCACTAGAATTGACCAAAGGATAGTTCAACTTAGGTGTCTCATAATTGCTCCAGATAAAGTAATCTGTCAAATATTGATTTTCAGGATGATCCTTAAAAGCTGACTGAGGGTACAGACCTGGCAAATGATCACCATAAAAGACTACTGTTATCTTTTTATCAATTTTAGAAAGCTTGTTTAGAAACTCCTTGGTCGCATTGTCTGTGTGGTAGAGCAAGCGAGTATAGTTTACTAACTTGTTATTTTCATCAGCTGTAAAACCCTCTCCTTGTGCCATAAGATTCGATGGTTCACTTTCTGACCAAGGTGCATGATTCTGCATTGTTATGACAGAAAAAAACTGATTTTGCTCTTTCTTTATGTTATCTAATACTAGTTGATAAGAAGAAGCATCGCTATAATTTTCTCCCTGCCTATAAACAGATAATCCACTAGTTCCTAAAGAAATAAATTTATCATACCCTAATGTCTTATAAATAATATCTCTAGAATAATTCGTTGGAGAAGCTAAATGTATGGCAATACGATTTTTCGATCCAAATTGATCACTGATTACAGGAAATTCGTTCATTCTAGGAACAATTTCTGTATAGAGAACCGATATACTTGGTGAAAGATTATAGTATGGAAGTCCTGAAAGTGTTTGAAACTCCATATTTGCAGTTCCGCCACCATAACCGTCTGATTGCATCAAACCACTTGTCGTTCGTGATTTGACATCANGAATATTTGGAATCGGAGTTGTAGTAATTGATATACCTGAAAGCCTTTCAGGATCAGAAAAACTTTCACTCAAAACATAAACTACAGTTTGCTCGCTTATTAGGTTTGATCTAGTAGTATTTATTGAATCTGCTAATTGTTTATACTTTTCTTCCAAAGAACGAATCTTAGACTGACTATAGCCATTCGGCTGTGTCATCACAGTTTCTGACATCTGCGAGAACCATACGAATGACAACGATCGTAATTGAGAATTAATCGTATTACCATACCAAGTCAAATCATGGTAATTATTCAAAATAGAAATCACAGGAATATTGTCTGCAACTCTTCCATCTTTCTTAGATGAAAAGATTCCTGTAACTAAAGCAAAAAAACTACAGATGAGTAAGATTAAAGCCAGTCTATGTTTGAAATTCTGGATTAGTTTATTTGGTAAAATATATTTTCTAACAGCAAGATAGAATATTGTTACTATAGAAATGCTAAGTAAAATATACATTCCATAATGTCCATCTGCATAGCTTAGCAAGGTTCTCGGTGTCTTCAACCAAGCTAAGTCACTAGGAAGAATTGGCTCCTGCCTAAATTGAAATTTCAAACTATTCGCAATAGTTGTAACAACTCCCAAAAATATACAAATGATTGTCGGGAATAAAAAACTATTACAAATTAAATAAATTAATAAAAATAAAGCAAAAAAGATAATAATCTGAAAAAGTGTTGCTCCTGTAAATAAGCGTAAATCTAATATTATTACATCAGCCTTGAGACTATCTTGAATTGTGTAATTGAAGATAAGCGCAAAAAGTGCACTAAATGTAAATGCTACTGAAAGACTAGAACGATTGTTAATAACATCTCTCATACCTTTCACAAGTACGAAGCTTGGAATTGTAGAGACTAGCACAATGTAGATAACAAAACCAATTAATCGAAAAATATATTGCTCACTATTTGTATTCGTAAATTCTAAAAATAATGAAAGTTTATCCATTACCGCTGGCAATTTAGAATCTGTTAAACACATTATAATAAATAACTGGGAAACGACTAATGTCTCCATAAAACTTAAGTTCTGGTAATTAATATTAAAAGCTTTAAATGGTTCCTGCTTACTTTTTTTCAGAATATATTTGTTGATAATTCCAAAAGCTAGTATGGGAATTATTAAATAGAGACTATTAATTTGCCATAAATGATT
>NZ_RJNA01000012.1 GCF_003943815.1 Streptococcus cristatus
GTTCTTATCAAGACCAACTTTAACAGTGTGCGTGCCGTTGTTATTATCGACAACTTGGGCTAATGATGGCTTACCATCTTCTCCTTTAGCACCAGTTGCACCTGTTGCGCCAGTGGCTCCAGTTTCACCTTTATCACCCTTAGCTCCGGTTGCACCTGTGGCACCAGTAGCACCGGTTGCGCCAGCTTTTCCATCCTTACCATCTTTGATGATTGTAGATGATGTTACTTCGTCTGGATCAAGCTCACCGTTACCGTTCTTATCAAGACCGACTTGAACTGTGTGTGTGCCATTGTTATTGTCAATAACTTTAGCTAGTGGAGATTTTCCATCCTTACCGTCTTTGACGATTGTTGAAGATGTTACTTCATCTGGATCCAACTGGCCGTTGCCGTTCTTATCAAGACCAACTTTAACAGTATGAGTACCGTCGTTGTTGTCTACGACTTGAGCCAATGATGGCTTACCATCTTCACCTTTTGCACCTGTAGCTCCAGTTTCACCTTTATCGCCTTTAGCTCCGGTCGCACCTGTAGCACCGGTTGCGCCAGCTTTTCCATCTTTGACGATAGTTGAAGATGTTACTTCATCTGGATCAAGCTCACCATTACCGTTCTTATCAAGACCGACTTGAACTGTGTGTGTGCCATTATTATTGTCGACAACTTTAGCTAGTGGAGATTTTCCATCCTTACCGTCTTTGACGATTGTTGAAGATGTTACTTCATCTGGATCCAACTGGCCGTTGCCGTTCTTATCAAGACCAACTTTAACAGTGTGTGTACCGTCGTTGTTGTCTACGACTTGAGCCAATGATGGCTTGCCATCTTCACCTTTGGCACCTGTTGCACCTGTTGCGCCTGTTTCACCTTTATCGCCCTTAGCTCCTGTCGCGCCTGTTGCTCCAGTAGCACCGGTTGCGCCAGCTTTTCCATCCTTACCATCTTTGATGATTGTAGATGATGTTACTTCGTCTGGATCAAGCTCACCGTTACCGTTCTTATCAAGACCGACTTGAACTGTGTGTGTGCCATTGTTATTGTCGACAACTTTAGCTAGTGGAGATTTTCCATCCTTACCGTCTTTGACGATTGTTGAAGATGTTACTTCATCTGGATCCAACTGGCCGTTGCCGTTCTTATCAAGACCAACTTTAACTGTGTGTGTACCGTCGTTGTTGTCTACGACTTGCGCCAATGATGGCTTGCCGTCTTCACCTTTATCACCTTTAGCTCCGGTCGCTCCGGTTGCTCCAGTTTCACCTTTATCGCCTTTGGCTCCGGTCGCTCCTGTAGCTCCAGTTTCACCTTTATCACCTTTAGCTCCGGTCGCTCCTGTAGCACCTGTGGCACCTGTTGCGCCAGCTTTTCCATCCTTACCATCTTTGATGATGGTTGAAGAAGTTACTTCGTCTGGATCAAGCTCACCGTTACCATTCTTATCGAGACCGACTTGAACTGTGTGGGTACCATTGTTATTGTCTACAACCTTAGCTAGCGGAGATTTACCGTCCTTACCGTCTTTAACGATGGTAGATGAGGTTACTTCATCTGGATCCAATTGGCCGTTGCCGTTCTTATCAAGACCAACTTTAACAGTGTGAGTGCCGTTGTTATTATCGACAACTTGGGCTAATGACGGCTTACCATCTTCTCCTTTAGCGCCAGTCGCACCTGTTGCGCCTGTTTCACCTTTATCACCTTTAGCTCCGGTCGCGCCTGTGGCTCCAGTCTCTCCTTTGTCGCCTTTAGCTCCAGTGGCGCCAGTAGCGCCGGTTGCACCAGTCTCACCTTTGTCGCCTTTAGCACCAGTGGCGCCGGTCGCCCCCTTATCACCTTTGGCTCCAGTGGCTCCGGTCGCACCTGTTTCACCTTTATCGCCTTTAGCTCCGGTCGCGCCTGTGGCTCCGGTTGCGCCAGTAGCGCCCTTATCGCCTTTTGGTCCTGCTGCACCTGTGGCTCCAGTGGCGCCAGTTGCACCCTTATCACCTTTTGGTCCTGCTGCGCCTGTGGCTCCGGTGGCACCAGTTGCACCTTTATCACCTTTTGGTCCTGCTGCGCCTGTGGCTCCGGTTGCGCCCTTATCACCTTTTGGTCCTGCTGCGCCTGTGGCTCCGGTTGCGCCTGTTGCGCCCTTATCACCTTTTGGTCCTGCTGCACCTGTGGCTCCGGTTGCGCCTGTTGCACCTTTATCACCCTTAGGTCCAGTTGGTCCCGCATTACGTTTGACAACCATAATGGTATCTACAGGATCAACGTAATTGTGTCCTTTAAATCCTCTTACAGTTCCACCATTTTTAAGTGTCTCAAGCTCTTGAGCTGTAAACTTAGGATTCGGTACATCATTTAGGTTTTCTGGTTTTGGTCCTACAACAATAACTTGTCCGTCCTTACCTTGTTGGTAAACAATCTGAGAACCAGTTTGATTGTCGAAGGCGCGTTTTTGATCTGGAGTGGCATTCTCATAATCTACGACTCTGACATTATGTGGAATATCCATGACAAATCTGTCATAAGACTTTTCTGGTTCTGGTGCTGGAACTTCATTGACATATGCTGCAGGAGTATAAGACAAATTAGGGTTAGTTACGACGTTATTCGCTTTCACATTGGTATTAAATGAGAACCATTGGCGAATTGGGCGTGGCCAGTACCGACCAGGGTTAGTGGTAGCAATATCAAAGCTCAATGATGTACCACTTGTAACTTTTGCAGCACCCGCTCCCCAGAATTCATTTGGATTACCTTGTTGGTCCCATTGATATTCAGTTTGGCCTTTATAAGAGTTATTCTTACCATTTGCATAGTACCAACCATTTGCCTGTGGAACGATAGAAGAACCTACAATTTGTACATTCTGCATATTTGAGCTCAAATTACCATAAATTTCAGCGTAAATATCGTCCCCGTGGTGGTTACGTGAAGCGAAAGAAACAACACCAGGTGTTTTACCAAAGTCTACCTTAGTACCGTCCGCATAATAGAATTCCCATTCCATATGCAACTGGTTACCAGTTCCTTTACGATCATAGCTGGATCCATTCCAAACTGTCATAGTTGGGTCTTTATGGATAGCCATTACCATACTATCATCATAAGCAGAACTCTTCTTAGGAGTATATCGAGCAATAGCTTTCGTAATAGGTCGACCACCAACAGAAGAATTCTTCAACGTGTACTCTACTGTTGTGGTTCTACCAACTTGCGTATGAACCATGTAGTAACCATCTGTTTGGTCCTTGATGATTCGCTCAGCTGCTGGCTGACTCGTATCAGCTCTAGTGATGACTGCATTTGGTTGGGTCGTTGTCCCGTCTCGCCACTCACTGTAGCTTCGGCTGTCCAAAGCTTCACGAACATATTGATTTCGTGATGTGAGCGTACTGTCTTTGACGAACCAGTCTCCTTGTGCCAGCTTAATCTTAGCCGTTGCATTTGGCTCATCGGTAAATACGAAGTTCTGTGGTGCAAGCTGTTGCAAGCTTCCTTCTTTACCGGTTAATTGTTGAGCTCTTTGTTTGGCCACTAAGTAATCAGAGATTTTTTTATTCATTGCCTGAGCTTCAGTATTTTGAAGATCCGCTGCTTGACGTTCTAAGTTGCGTCTTTCTTCGTCAGTTGTTGCGGTTCCAAAATTTCTAAGCTGATTTGGTGTAACTGGCAAGTTCTCTGATGCTGCTCTATCCAACTGAGTTTTCAAAGCATTAGCTTGAACTGTAGCTAGATTACCGTCTTGGGTAACAGTATAGTCAGATCCTTGACGAGTAGCACCAGTATTTCGGAATCCTGATGTACCACTAACACTTCTGAATCCTGATGTGCCTGAACGCTTAGGTTGTGTGGCTGCATTAGTTTCAGAACTTGGTGTTTTTGCTTCTGTTTTCTCTTCTTTTGGCTCAGCCTTTTCTTCTGCTTTAGCTTCTTTCGGAGCACTTGTTTCTTCTGACTTTTCGTCTTTTGAAACAGCAGCTTCTGCTACTTTAGCTACTTCTTCAGTACTCGGTGCAGATTGTTCCTTAGCTTCAGTTGCTTGATCATTTGCACTTGATGACGCAGTATTCTTTTCAGGTTCAGCTTGTGCTTCAGTTGCCTGTTTCTCAGACTCTTTTTCATCTGAAACTCTAGCAGCTTCTGCTACTTGAGCTGCTTGGTCTTGTGCAGAAGGACTAACTTCTTGCGCACTTGCAACTCCCCCTCCTAGAAAGAAAATACTTGATCCTAGAAAAACTGAACATGCACCCCATGCTCTCGTCTTACGAATTGTAAAACGTTGCCTTTCTATTTTCTTCCAGTCTTGTCCCATGTATTGGAACCCTCCTTATTATTCTAAAATTGTCACTCTTTCAAGTGTACCATATAAGTAAGATTTAAGCAATTTTATGGCCCTTTAATTAATTAATCATTTTTAGCAAAACTGTCCAATTTTTGAGTTTTACTATTTCAAAAATTCACAGTAAATTTTATAAGTGTTTCTGATCTATTCGAACAGAATTTTTATTCATTTTAGCTCATATATTTGATTAATTATTCTAAGCATATAGAAAAATCCTGAAATTAGATTTCAGGATTTTAACATTCTCAATTTGATCAAAGAAAAACTTTTCTAGGTTTGTAGGTTTCTTCCCTTTTTTCTAAGATAGCGATAAGCTTACCTTTATGAAAACCAGCCAAGATTGTTGCCGCATTTTCAATGAAAATAAAGCGACCAAAGCGGACTTCCTCTAGCTGCTCTATCGTTAATTCAATCTTGGGTAGATCACCTGTCCCCAACTCCAGAGGCTGAAGGAATGCAAAATCCTCCACTGCTACTCGCTCCGCTATTTCATCCAAGGTCAAAGCATCATCCAAGCTCATACCTGCTGAAGAAGTCCTTGTCAGCTGGGACATGTGACTGGCAAAACCCAGCTTCGCTCCTAAATCAACAGACAGGGTTCGAACATAGGTTCCCTTGCTGCACTTGACTCGAAAACGAAAGCGGGCTTGTTCAGCTTCATAGGAAATCGGACTTGTGCGCTCGAAACTATAGATGGTTACCAGCCGCTCTGGACGCTCCACTTCTTGACCTGCACGCGCATACTCATAAAGCTTGCGACCATTGACCTTGACTGCTGAGTACATGGGCGGTATCTGGCGAATCTCACCAGTCATGGACTCCATCGCTTCATCGATGAGAGCTTCTTCTAAAAGTTCCGTCACTGGCGTCCGCTCAAGAATGTCTCCGCTGGCATCTTCTGTTGTCGTTGAGCAACCCAGCGTGATTTCACCCTCATAGATCTTGCCTTCCTCCTGCATGAACTCGACCAAACGTGTCGCCTTACCTACAGCAATCGGAAGCACCCCGACTACATCTGGATCCAAGGTCCCCCCGTGACCAATTTTCTTCGTTCCTAAAATCTTGCGCAGCTTAAATACCGCATCATGCGAAGTCATTCCCGCTTCTTTTCTTAAGTTGATAATTCCGTTCATGTCTTACTTTCTTACTTCTCCTTCAAAGCTTCAAACTTAGCTTTCATGGTGGGATTTTTGCGCGTCAGTTTCTTGACAGAGACATCGTCCAGTTTGTTGTTTGCCAAGCGCAGCTGGTTTTCAGAGGTCGTCAAGAATTTCTTGATTTCTTCCATCCGGCGGATTGCCTTGTCAATCTCCTCGATGGCCTTGCCAAAGTTGGTCGAAGCTGACTGATAGTTCTTGGCGAAAGCTACTTTAAAGGCATCCAAATCTTCCTCAAAATGCGTAATATCAATGTTTTGTTCCCGCACCAAGGCCAGCTCCTGCTTGTACTGGAGCGAGTTAAGCGCAGCATTACGCAGGAGGGTAATCATGGGGAGGAAGAACTGAGGCCGGATAACATACATCTTCTCATAGGCATAGGACACATCGACAATACCCGAATTGTAGAGCTCGCTATCAGCCTCAAGAAGTGTCACCAAAATGGCATACTCACAGCCTTTCTCCCGCCGGTCCTTATCCAGCTCTTTGAAAAAATGCTCGTTTTTCTTCTTGGTCGCTGTCTCATCGCCTTCATTTTTCATCTCAAACATTATGGAGAGGATTTCTACACCATTTTCATCCACCTCACGGTAAATGTAGTCACCCTTGCTGCCTGTTCTGGCATCATTGTCCTTGCCAAACTCCGCTCGTGGAAACATGGCCATACGGTTCTTGTTAAACTCGTACTCACAGTGCTGTTCCAAACTCTCGCCAATCATCTTAGTGGACTGCTTGGCTTTAAAATCCTTGTAGAACTCTATGGTCTCATCCTTCTGACGCAGCTCTACCTCATAGCGCTCTTTGAGAGAGGTCTGAGCCAGCGCTGCTTCCTTTTCTTGCAAGACTAGCTGATTCTTAACCTCGTCTCGCTCTTTTTCCAGCGCTGACAAGGTTTTTTGAAGTTGATTTTCATGCTCCAAGCGCAAAGTTGTCAGCTGACTTTCCAATTGATGAACTTCCTTATCCTTCTCCTGCAATTGAAGACTAGCTGCCTGCTCCGCCTCTTTCTTTGCCAATTCCTGCTGGGTCTCAAACTGAGCAATCTGACTTTGAAGATTACTAATTTCCTGCTCTTTCTGCGATAGCAGAGCTTGTTGGACATTCTGGGATTTTTGCTCTGCTAAAGCCAGTTCCTGCTCAATCCGAGCATGAACCTCCTTGTCAAACTCTGCTGTCCGAACCTGCGACAAAAGCTCACTGTACTGGCTCTCATTGACTGTAAAAACCTCCCCGCAGTTGGGGCATTTGATTTCATTCATGGGGTACCTCATTCAAGATTTTCTATATTTCATTATACCATTCTTCCCTTTAAATGAAAAACAGCAAGCCANNTGGCTTGCTGTTTGTTGAGGGAATTAATATACTTTCCCCATTATCTTCTGAAGGGTCAATAGAAATTTTTTTAGATGTTTCCTAGTTTACCCTAAAGCATGTCCACTGAAAGTTAGCTTGTTATTTCAAACCGTCAGAAATCGGTTCAAAACTGGTAAATCCTTCATTTCCCCAACTCCTGCGTCCTCTTGTAGGCAGCTTGAACGGCTGCCATGACCGTTCCTCGAAAGGCGTTTTCTTCCAGACTGGCTACCCCAGCGATGGTCGAACCAGCTGGACTGCAGACTTGATCTTTGAGCTGAGCCGGATGTTGGCCACTGACCTGACTTAGTTTAGCAGCGCCTAAAAGGGTTTGATTGGCCAGTTCAAGCGATATGTCGCGACTAAGTCCTGCTCGGACACCTGCATCCGCTAAAGCTTCTATAAAGAGATAAACGAAGGCTGGTCCACAGCCAGCAAGAGCTGTCGCCGCATCCAGCTGCTTTTCCTCCAGTTTGACCAAAAGGCCAGCTGAAGACAGAAGTTCCCGCAACATATCTTCGTCCGCTTGATTCGCTTGCTGGGATAAGGCATAGCTAATAACGCCCTCGCCAACAGCTACTGGTGTATTAGGCATGATCCGAATCCAACGATGGTGGCTAGGTGTCAATTTTTCTAACGTTCCCAAAGGCAGACCAGCAGCCATCGAAACCAGCAGAAGAGACTCCCGTTTTTCTAGAATTTCCTGATACTCAGCCAGCATGTCAGCAAATTGAGCTGGTTTGATACCCAGAAAAATCACTTCTGCCTGAGCAAAAACTTCTGCATTACTGACCGGCTGGCCACCAACTTCCGCAGCAATCTTTTCAGCCTTTTCGCGACTGCGATTAGCTAGTAGTAATTCGCTTCTATATCTTTCATCTTGGGCAACTAGGCGAGCGAGACTACCACCCATATTTCCAAGACCGATAAATCCAATTTTCATCTTTATTTCCTCACTTGACCAGTTCCTTGGATGACGTACTTATAGCTGGTCAACTCTTTCAGTCCCATAGGACCTCTGGCGTGCAATTTCTGAGTAGAAATCCCCATTTCGCAGCCAAGGCCAAATTGACCGCCATCTGTAAAGCGAGTTGAGGCATTGACATAAACTGCTGCGCTATCCACCTGCTCTGTGAAGTATGCTGCTGCTGCATCGTTCTCCGTCACAATGGCATCCGAGTGATGAGTGCTGTGAGCTTCAATATGCTCCACCGCTTCTTCCAGCGAGGAAACCAGCTTGACAGCTAAGACATAATCCAAAAATTCGGTGTCAAAATCTTTCGGTCTAGCTTGCGAGCCTGATATATACTGAGCTGCTTTCTCATCCAAACGTAATTCAACAGGGTTTTCTTGCAAAGCATCACGATCTGTCACCAGTACCTTCTGCAAACGTGGTAAAAAGTCAGCTGCAATCTCTTCATGAACCAATAGTACCTCCATGGCATTGCAGACTGAGGGGCGACTGGTCTTAGCATTCTCAATAATCGCCAAAGCCTGATCTTGGTCAGCATCCTTATCTACATAGATATGGACAATTCCGGTACCCGTCTCAATAACCGGCACAGTCGCATTTTCCACGACCGCCTGAATCAGTCCGGCACCTCCACGAGGGATGAGCAAATCCAGATAGCCCTTGGCCTTCATCATAGCCTGTGCGGAAGCCCGACTGGTATCAGAAACCAACTGGATACAATCCGGCGAAATCTTGGTCTGAGTCAAACCTTCTTTCAAAGCTATGACAATAGCTAGCGCTGTCTGATAGGCATCCTTGCCGCTTCTGAGAACGACTGCACTACCACTTTTTAGGGCAAGGGCCGCAGCGTCAGAGGTGACGTTAGGGCGACTTTCGTAGATAATGCCAATCACGCCCATAGCCACTCGCTTTTTGCTGATGACGAGGCCGTTCTCAAGCTCAGTCCTTTCCAAGACTTGCCCTACAGGATCCTCCAAGTCAATCAACTGGCGAATGCCTTCTGCCATAGCAGCAATCCGCTCCTCATCTAGATAGAGGCGGTCCAGCATGACATCTGAAATTTTACCTTTAGCCGCTGCCATATCCAGTGCACTGGCTGCTAAGATATCCGCACGAGAAAGCCAGAGCTGCTTTGCCATTTCTTCCAACGCTTTGTTTTTCTCAGCAGTCGTAGCCGTGTTGATTGATTTTTTTGACTTTCTAACAATTTCAAATAATTCTTGTGTCGAGGTCATAGCGCCTCCTTTCGTAAGATACAATAATTTATTTTTTCTATTGGCGAAGATGTTGGAGAGTTCGGGTAAAGGAAATAAGTAAGTTCCTATTTCCACTTAAAATTCAGAAAAGAGCAGTTGGAGCTCTGGAGTAATAGAAATCCAATCGTCACGATGAATCACGACTCCCTTGGGTTTGCTAGATCGAAGCATGTCCTTGAGGGCAGATTTACCAAAGCGCACGCGCCCCTTTCCTAAAATCGCACCAGTCTCCTCTTCGTACACTGTCACCGTATCTTGGTAAGAAAAATGCCCCTCTAACCTAACAATTCCTGATGCCAGAAGGCTTTTGCCATCGTAGCGCAGAGCCTGAGCCGCACCTTGATCCACATAGATAGCACCTTGGCTCTTGGCATAAAAGGCCAGCCACTGCTTTTGCGTCTTCAAGCCCTTATCCTGCGCTGAGAAAAAGCTCCCATCTCTAGTCTGGCTCGCCGCTTCCAATAAAGCATTGCTTTTTAGCGATGAGCAAATATAAACTGGTACACCAGACATGGTCGCCAAAGTCGCTGCTTTAATCTTGGTCAGCATGCCACCAGTCCCATTGCTGGAGCCCGCCCCGCCTGCCATGTCAATCAAATCGCTCGAGATCGCCTCAATTCTTTCAAGACGTTGGGCAGTTGGATCTGAAGCTGGGTTGGCCGTGTACAGCCCATCAACATCTGTCAAAAGTACCAAAAGATCCGCCTGAACCATGGCTGCCACCTGAGCACTAAGCGTGTCATTATCACCCACTTTTATCTCCTCGATAGAAACTGTGTCATTTTCATTGATAATGGGAATGGCACCCCGATTAAGGAGGACTGACAAAGCTTGGTGGGCATTTTTGTAACGTCGCTTATCCGCAAAATCATCCTGTGTCAGCAAGATCTGGGCAGACACAATCTTCTTCAAGAGTAGATTGGTTGTGTACTCCTCTAGGAGAAGGCCCTGACCAACAGCTGCCGAAGCCTGTTTATCGGCTACCTTGGTGGGGCGTTTTTTAAAGCCCAGAGAAGAAAAACCTGCTGCAATGGCTCCAGACGATACCAAAATCAACTCATGTCCAGCTTCATGCAAGACCGATAATTGATGCGTGATTTCCCGCACCTTCGCCCGCGACAGACTCCCGTCAGGATTTGTCAATGAGCTCGTTCCAACTTTAAATACAATACGCTTTGCTTTCATAGCTTCTCTTTTCCTTACTAGATTTTCTTATTATACCATAAGGACAGGAAAATTAAAAAAACAATCTTTCCCCATTTCTGCTCTCCTAGCAATAGAAAATATGCTATAATATTCACAAATACTATTGGAGAAAAACTATGATTAAACTAATTGCCCTTGATATGGATGGAACCCTGCTAACTGAGGAAAAAAAGATTCCTCAAGCTCATATTGATGCCATCCACCAAGCTATCCAAGCTGGAGTCAAGCTGGTCCTCTGTACAGGTAGACCGCTCGTGGGTGTCAAGCCCTACTATCAGGAGTTGGGCTTGGAGAATGAGAATGAATATGTCATCGTAGACAATGGCTGCGCTATCCATCAGACTAGCGATTGGCAGGTCGTCGACTGGCAAGAATTAAATCCAGATGACATTCGCTACCTCTACAGTTTGGCCGAGCAGAGCCAAGCACAGTTGACCTTGTTTGATGAAGAGCATTACTTCGTCGTGGGAGAAAAAGCCAGCAAAATTGTGACAGATGATGCGGCTCTTGTCTTTACGACTCCTACTGAAATCAGCCTTGAGGAAGCTTGCAGCGGCCAGCATCGAATGTTTCAAGCTATGTTTCTAGGAAATCCTGAGCAGGTAGATGATTTTGAGAACAAGTTCGCACAAGAACTCTGCCAACGATTCAGTGGCGTCCGTTCCCAGCCTGTCATCTACGAGGCGATGCCAAAAGGTGTTACCAAAGCCTTTGCCCTAGAATGTCTAGCGCAACGCCTAGAGATCAAGCCTGAGGAAATCATGGCACTGGGCGATGCTAATAACGATATTGAAATGCTGCAGTTTGCTGGCTTGGGCGTTGCCATGGGAAATGCTAGCCAACATGTCAAAAACTTGGCCGACTATGTGACAGATAGCAATGAAGAAAATGGCGTCGCCACAGCTATTGCTAAGTTTATTTTAGAGCACTAATCCTGTACGACCATCCTATTTCCATAAATTAAAAAGACAGTTGTAGGAGAGAGAGAGCAACTGTCTTTTTTTGATATAAATCAACTAAGTTTAGAGAGTGAACTGTTTTCCTCTGGCTTAAAACAATTCTTTGTATAAAGCAATGGTTTCTTCCAAAGTCGGCATGAAAGGATTGCCCGGTGCGCAAGCATCAATCAAGGCATTCTTAGAAAGGTATTCAAAGTCAAAGTCCTTTTCTTCAATACCAAGTTCGGTCAATTTCTTAGGAATACCGACCGTTTCGGACAAGGTTTCGATTTCTGAAATGGCATATGCTGCACACTCTTCATCAGTCTTGCCTTCGGTATGCAAGCCTAAAGCTTTAGCTACATTTCTAAAGGCTGCTGGCACACGTTTGGCATTTTCACGCTCAACTACTGGCAGGAGCATAGCACAGCAAACGCCATGAGGCAAATGATAGACCGCACCTAGCTGGTGAGCCATCGAATGCACGTAGCCCAGACCTGCGTTGTTAAAGGACATGCCGCCGAGGAAAATAGCATTGACCATAGCTTCACGTGCTTCTATATCATGGCCATTAGCGACTGCTCGCGGCAAATATTCCTTAATCAACTCAATGGCACCAATAGACAACTTCTTGGTCACGCCATAAGCACCAGGAGTTACCAAGGCCTCAACAGCATGAGTCAAAGCATCCATCCCGGTTGCTGCTGTTAAATTAGCTGGTTTGGAAACCATGAGCTCTGGGTCATTGACAGAGATGAGAGCCAGACTATTTTTATCAACCATCACCATCTTAACCTTACGTTCTTCATCCGTGATAACATAGTTGATAGTGATTTCAGCAGAAGTCCCTGCCGTGGTGTTGATGGCTACAACTGGCAGACCCTTTTCTTTAGACTTGTGAAGCCCTTCGTAATCCTGCGGCTTGCCTCCATTTGTCGCCATGATGGAAATACAGCTAGCAGCATCCTGAGGTGAGCCACCGCCGACACTGATGATAAAATCACAGTCATTTTCTTGAAGAGTAGCTAAGCCATCGTAGACATTCTTACAAGATGGATTTGGGTCTACATCTTCAAAAACCACATATTCAATGCCTTCTGCTTCTAGCGGATTGATGACTTTTGGTAAAATGTCACTGGATGCAATGTAGTGGTCTGTAACGATCAGAGCTTTCTTGAAGCCCAGCTCTTTGACATGACCGCCAAATTCATTAATGACACCCTTACCAATCAAATTGACTGATGGAACGTAGAAAACTGACATAATGATTTCCTCCTTAATTGAGCACAAGGCTCTATTGCATATGTTAATATAATTTTACTACTTTCTCTACTGCTTTTCAAATAATTATACAAGTCAAAATAGAAAAAAGAGAGTGGGACAGAAATCGGTAATTCGTTAGAATTCGATTTCGTCGTCCCACCTCCGCACAGTTGAGTAGGGCTGTAAAAGCTGATGAAATCAGCGTAGTAGAGCCCACTCAACCACTGCGCCTTGCTCGATAATCCAAAGACAATTGAGAGGCTAGGACTTTTGTCCCAGCCTCTTCTTTGGCTATTTGCGATACATTTTGACTTGAAGATAGAGGTCGTTGTAGGTTCCAAGCCATTTTGGTCCTAATTGCTGATAGACTTCCAGATGCTTCATGGTTTCTTCGGTTGGATAGAAAGCCTCGTCTTCCTGCACTTCTTCTGGCAGCATAGCCTTGGCAGGAAGGTTTGGCGTTGAGTAGCCAACATAAAGGGCATTTTTATAAGCATTTTCTGGTCTCAGCATGAAATTGATAAACTGATAGGCAGCTTTTTTATTTTTGACCGTTTTTGGAATAACGATATTGTCAAACCAAAGGTTGCTGGCTTCTGTAGGCACGACATAGCGCAAGTCTTCATTGGCTTCCAGCATTTGACGAGCTTCGCCAGAGAAGGTCACGCCGATAGCCGCGTTATTCTGAATCATGTAGCCCTTCATCTCATCAGCGACGATGGCCTTGATATTGGGCGTCAGAGTGTAGAGTTTATCGACAGCCTCCTGCAGCTGGTCAGCATCTTTGGAGTTAAGACTATGACCATTCGAGTTCAGACCAATCCCCATGACTTCACGGGCTCCGTCAATCATCATGATGGAGTTTCTGTATTCTGGCTTCCAGAGATCGTTCCAGTGCTCAGGCGCGTGCTCGACCATTTTAGTATTGTAAACAATGCCCAGGGTTCCCCAGAAATAAGGAATGGAATACTGATTTCCTGGATCAAATGGCTGATCCAAAAAGTCTGAACCAATATTTTCCAAGCCTTTGATCTGGCTATGGTCCAATTTCTCCACCAAGTTTTCCTTCATCATCTTGGCGATCATATACTCGCTTGGGATTGCGATATCGTAGGTTGTACCACCTTGTTTGATTTTCGTGTACATGGCTTCGTTAGAGTCGAAGGTTTCGTACTGCACCTGTACGCCTGTTTCCTTGGTAAACTCTGTCAGTAATTCCGGATCAATGTAATCTCCCCAATTATAGACAACCAATTTATCACTGCCCTTGCTATTGGCTTTACTCTCAATCCGATAGCTAATTCCCCACAAGATCAGGATAATCGCAAGAATCCCTGCCAAAAACGAATAGAGTTTTTTCATGCTGCTTCCTCCTTCTCACGCGTGATAAAGTAATAGCCAATGACTAAAACGATACTAAAGAGAAAGACCAGAGCAGACAGGGCATTGATTTCCAAGGAAATTCCTTGCCGTGCACGGGAATAAATTTCTACGGAAAGAGTCGAGAAGCCATTTCCTGTTACAAAGAAGGTCACAGCAAAGTCATCTAGTGAGTAGGTGAAAGCCATAAAGTAGCCAGCAATAATCGCTGGTGTCAGATAAGGCAACATGATTTCCTTGAGCATCTGGACTTGACTGGCTCCCAAATCATAGGCAGCCTTAATCATGTCGTCATTCATTTCTTTCAGTCGTGGCAAAATCATCAACACAACAATGGGGATTGAAAAAGCGACGTGGCTGGCCAAAACGGACACAAAGCCCAGCTGGAATTTAGCCGTGGTGAAGAGAATCAGGAAGCTAGCCCCAATCATAACGTCAGGCGCCACCATCAAAATATTATTGATGGATAGGAAAGCATCCTGATATTTCTTGCGAGCTTGGTAAATATAAATAGCACCGAAAGTTCCGATAATGGTAGCAATGAGGGAAGAAAGAAAGGCTAAGAAGAAGGTCTGCGCCAAGATCAAAATCAGGCGCGAATCTTCAAATAACTTTTGAAAATGAACCAGATCAAAGCCAGTAAATTTATTCATATCATCGCCAGCATTGAAAGCATAGGCAATCAAGTAAAAGATCGGAAGATAAAGGATTAGAAACACAATCGCTAAATAGAGATTAGCAAATTTTTTCATCGTTCTCTCCTTTCCTTGGTTGCCCACATAGTGAAGAGCATGGCAATAATCAGAACTACTCCGATGGTTGAGCCCATTCCCCAGTTTTGCGTTGTCAAGAAATGCTGTT
Organism: Streptococcus cristatus; assembly: GCF_003943815.1. GTDB lineage: Bacteria > Bacillota > Bacilli > Lactobacillales > Streptococcaceae > Streptococcus > Streptococcus cristatus_F. The sequence continues at coordinate 14,720 of NZ_RJNA01000012.1, forward strand.
CAATGGCTGTACCCAGCGTAATAACACGGTTCCCACCGATCAAACGCGTCAGCATGAAGAGGCTGAGACTGGGAATAAAGACTGACTGCACGCCACTTCTCACACCATTCATTGAAAGTGGAAAGACGACATTGCGGAAAGTCTGCCGACGATTGGCACCCAAGTCATAGCTGGCATTGATGAGGTTGGGATCCAAATCATCCAAGACGTTGAAAATCGGCAGAATCATAAAGGGCAGCTCAATGTAGCTGGCAACAAAAATAAAAGAAAAGTCAGTGAAAAGAATCTGTTTGGGACCAATACCGATAAAGGTCAAAAATTCATTCACCGAGCCGTTTTGCCCAAAAATACCGATAAAGGCATAGGCCTTGAGCAAAAGATTGATCCAAGTCGGCAGGACAATCAGCATCAGCCAGAGCTGGCGATGCTTGAGCTGGGTCAAAAAATAAGCAGTCGGATAGGAAATGAGCAAGGTCACCAAGGTGATGATGCCTGCGTAAAATACCGAGTTAAAGCTCATTTTCAGATAGGTCAAATTCTGCGACGTGAAATAAATCCGATAGTTTTCCAGCGTGAACTGCCCTTCGATATTAAAGAATGATTTCCAGACAATCATTATCACTGGAGCTAGGACAAAAAGCAGAATCCAAAGAAAATATGGAAGCATAAAAAGGTTAGAGGTTGTTTTCTTCATCTCTTTCCTCCTCAATGGCGTTTATCAGCCCTGCTTCTTGTTCTTCGATTTCTACGTATTCTTCAATCCGAGCATCGAATTCTTCTTCGGTTTCATTGAGGCGCATGATATGGATATCCTCTGGCTCAAAGTCCAGACCGATTTCTTCTCCGACGATGGCCTTGCGGGTCGAGTGAATCATCCATTCATTTCCGAGTTCATCATAGGCGATAATTTCGTAATGAACCCCGCGGAAAAGCTGGGTATCTACTTTAACCTGCAGTTTTCCTTCTTCAGGCAGAGTAATGCGCAAATCCTCTGGACGAATCACCACTTCAACGGATTCGTTTGGTCGCATGCCTCCGTCAACTGCTTCAAAGCGCTTGCCATTGAACTCGACCAAGTAGTCTTCGATCATCTTACCTGGCAGGATATTAGATTCTCCGATAAAGGTCGCAACAAAGTGGTTAATCGGCTCATCATAGATATCCACTGGCGTTCCTGACTGGACAATCTCCCCTTCGTTCATGACAAAAATCCAGTCACTCATAGCTAGGGCTTCTTCCTGGTCGTGAGTGACAAAGACAAAAGTGATCCCAAGGCGCTGTTGGAGTTCACGGAGCTCATATTGCATATCCGTCCGCAACTTCAAATCTAGCGCAGAAAGAGGCTCGTCAAGTAGGACAACCCGTGGCCGATTGATGATGGCACGAGCAATGGCTACCCGCTGGCGTTGACCGCCTGAAAGTCTCCGAATTGAACGGCGCTCATATCCTTCCAGCTGCACCATTTTCAGAACTTCAGTAACCCGTTCTTCAATTTCTTTTTTGTCTACCTTCCGCAACCGCAACGGAAAGGCTACATTCTCAAAAACATTCATATGCGGGAAAAGGGCGTAGGACTGAAATACGGTGTGAATATCCCGCTTATTAGTAGGAATGTCATTGATGCGAACACCATCCAAAAAGATGTCTCCCGTTGTCGCATCTAGCAGTCCTGCAATAATATTGAGGATGGTTGACTTCCCAGAGCCAGAAGCTCCTAGAAGCGTATAAAATTTTCCTTCTTCTAATTCAAAGTTAATATCTTTGAGAACGACGGTGTTACTGTCTTCAAAAACCTTCGAAACGTTTTTGAACTCAATAATTGGTTTTTTCAATTGGCATAAATTCCTTCTTTTCCATGTATTAACAGATTTTTGGTTCTGTCAGACCAAAAGAACCTCTCGAGGGCTACTATGGCCCTGCATACTTGCGATATCGATAGGCTTTCACCCCCTTTACTAATGACACATGGATATGGGCTATCCCAAAGACTTAGACAAATCTTAAAAAAGCAATCAGATAATTACATATTGGACTCTTATGCTTCTCCAATAATTCGAACTTCTCGTTCCAGAGTGACACCTGAATGCTCCTCGACTGTTTTAATGACATGAGCAATCAACTCTTCATAATCGCTAGCTGTACCATGATCGACATTAATCATGAAACCAGCATGCTTTTCTGAAACCTCTACACCACCGATTCGATAGCCTTTTAGACCAGCCTCACTGATTAGCTGGCCAGCAAAATGTCCCAGAGGACGCTTAAAGACCGACCCACATGATGGATATTCCAAAGGCTGCTTGAGTTCACGCAGATAGGTCAGACGTTCCATTTCCTGACGAATGTTTTGGTGGACACCTGGTGCCAGACCGAACTTAGCTGAAATGACGATGTCGCCAGTTTCTTGAATAAGTGAATGACGATAACCAAAACGCATATCACGTGCATCCAAGGTCTTAATTTCTCCTTCAGGGGTCAAGACCTTGCAAGAAACAAGCACATGAGCAATTTCTCCGCCATAAGCGCCAGCATTCATAAAGACAGCACCGCCGACACTACCCGGGATGCCACAGGCAAATTCAAAGCCAGTTAAACTATGATGAAGGGCAATACGAGTAGTCTGAGTTAGATTGGCACCAGCTTCTGCCTCAATCGTATAGCCATCTACTGTTACATTATTTAGCTTGTCAAACATGATGACAAAGCCTCGAATACCGCCATCTCGAACGATAATGTTACTTGAATTTCCAAGCACCAACCAAGGAATATTTTCACGATTGGCCAACTTGACAATCCGAGCCAATTCATAACGGTTGCGTGGAAAAACTAAGAAATCGGCAGCTCCGCCTACCTTCGTATAAGTGTATTGACTCAAAGGTTCATTAAAACGGATGTCGATTCCTTCTAATTCCGCAGAAAATTTTTCTAGGTTTTGCATGACTTACTCTCTTTTTTACAAATTACACTCTATTATATCAAAATTAAATGATATTTACGATAGACTAAGGGAAATAAAGATTCTTTTTCAAAGCAAAAAGAAAGAGGAGAACGAAGATTGTAGACCAACACTGCGTCCACAAGTTCGTCATCCTCAAACTCTCTTCTATTTTTCTACACGTACACCCTGAGTATCGACTTGCAACTGGAAGACTTGTCCATCAAAGCCTTGTTCCTTGATTTGCTGATAAATCTGCTCAGCCTTGTCTTTTGGAGATAAAACCATAACAGTCGGACCAGCTCCAGAGATGTAAGTCGCAAAAGCGCCCTGTTTTCTGGCTAAGAATTTAATGTCAGAAAATTCTTTGATAAGCGGTTGGCGATATCTCTCATGGAAACGATCGGATTCGATAGCACGACCAGCTGTTTTCATATCGCCTTTTAAGAGCGCTGCAACAGCGACATTGGCTACGGAGCTTGCGGCAACAGCTTCCTTGTATGAAAGGCGATTAGGCAAGACTCGGCGGCTTTCAACTGTTCTCAACTCATAATCGGGAATAAAAGCGATAAAGCTGACCTCTGGGAAATCTGACACGACAGCTGAAACTTGATTTTGGAAAGAGCTTGCAATCACTAAGTTTCCATAAATCGCTGGTGCGACATTGTCCGGATGCCCTTCGATTTTTGTCGCAATTTTTAACTTCTCATGATCCGATAAGTTCAGATTTGCTAACTGATTGGCCAGTTCAATCCCAGCAACAATAACGGAGCTAGAAGAGCCGAGACCGCGCGCCAAAGGAACATCGCTAATCATTTTTAAGCGATGAGGCTGAAGATCTGGGGCTAATTGCAGGGCAATCTTGATTAGTAAATTCCGTTTATCCGTTGGAATTCGAGGATTGAGGTCATGCTCAATAACCCACTCCTCACTTTCTTCCAAGACTTCAATTTCTAAATATTTGGAGACTGCGACACCAACTGAGTCAAAACCAGGCCCGATATTGGCACTGGTTGCTGGTACAATAATTTTCATCTTATTCTCCTAATACTTTAAAGGTATTGAGCAATTCAAACTCTGGTACCTCACGGAGCTTGGCAACGACATTTTCTAGCTGAGTCTTGCTGACAGCATGCGTGATGATGACTACACGAGCAGTTTCACCATCCGTACCTTCTTGCAGAATTTGCTTGAAGGAAACTTCTTCAGCATTGAAGATTTCAGCCAAATGCAAGACTTGACCCTTGGCATCTGGAGCCAAGATAGAGAAATAATAGTTGCTCTTAACATCCTCAGGCTTAGCCAAGACAAGCTCGCGACTAAATTCATTGAAGGCTTTGCCAATCGTGCCTTCATTTAGGCGACGAACAATACGGACAATATCCGCAACGACACTGGTAGCAGTTGGTTTTTGACCTGCACCTGGACCGTAATACATGGATTCTCCGATACCGATTGACTCGACAAAGACCGCATTCATTACGCCGTTTACGCTAGCTAGTGGATGCGCTTTTGGCAAGAAAGTCGGTGTCACTTCCGCAGCGATTCCTGATGGCGTTTCCTCAATCGAACCAACTAATTTCACTACATAGCCCAAATCTTGAGCAACAGCGACGTCTTCAGGCGTGATGTTGCGAATACCTTGGTGGCTGACGTCTTCAAACTTGATATTCATACCAAAAGCAAATTGGCTGAGGATAACCATTTTATAGGCTGCGTCAATACCATCAACGTCGTTCGTCGGGTCACTTTCAGCAAATCCTAAACGTTGCGCTTCTGCAAGAGCATCCTCGTAAGACCAACCTTCTTCTACCATCTTGGTCATCATGAAGTTAGATGTTCCATTGACCACGCCCAAAACGCGGGTAATCTTATCAGATGCCAATGAATTAACCAAGGTGCGCAAAATAGGGATACCACCTGCAACAGCAGCTTCATAGTAGAGAGCAACGCCATTTTTCTTAGCAATATCTAACAATTCAGAACCATGAACTGCCAGCAAGTCTTTGTTAGCGGTTACCACATGTTTACCTGCTTCAAGTGCGCGCGTGATAAAGGTTTTTGCTGGTTCAATCCGTCCCATCAGCTCCACTACGATCGCAATTTCGCCGTCATTTAAGATTTCATCCACATTGGTCACAAAGTTATAATCATTTCCAGCTGCCAAAAGACGCTCTTTTTCAGCATCATCCTTGACCAAAACTTTAGCAACTTCAATCTCAGAATGAGCAGCCTGAACAATCTTTTCTCCATTTTCTTTCAACAAGAAAGGAACACCACTGGCAACTGTTCCAAAACCAAGTAAAGCAATTTTAATAGACATGAGGAACTCCTTGAATATTTCTTATATAAAAAACATTATAACAAAAATATATAGAAATGCCTACAAATCTATTTGTATATTTGTTATAATGTAAGTAAAAATTTTAAACTCATGAGATTAGAAGGAGATACCATGACCGATAAACACATTGGAAGACGCATGCAAAGACACAAAGCTAAGAAAAAGGCATTCCTTTTTTCTATTATCAATCTTTTCTTGCTCCTTGCCCTAATCGTAGGCGGAATTTATCTTTGGAAGACTCAGTTCTCTCCTAGCAAACAATCCTCTGCAGGCAACCAAACTGTGCAATCCACCTCCAAGCCAGACTCTACCTCAACAAATGAAGAAGCTTCAAAAATAAAGTGGGTAAAACAGGATGAGCCTGTTAAAATTCCAATTTTAATGTACCATGCGATCCATGTAATGGATCCCTCTGAGGCAGCCAATGCTGGTTTGATTGTAGATCCAACTACTTTTGAAAGCCATTTGCAGGCTCTGAAAGAAGCTGGTTACTATACATTAACCCCAGATGAAGCTTACAAAGCTTTGACAGAGAATGTCCTACCTGAAAATAAAAAAGTAGTCTGGCTGACCTTTGATGATAGTTTGAAAGACTTTTATACCAATGCCTTCCCGCTACTTCAAAAGTACCAGATGAAGGCAACCAACAATGTCATTACTGGATTTGTCCAAGCTGGCCGTGAAGATATGCTGACGCTGGATGAGATCAAAGAAATGAAGGAAAAGGGTATGTCCTTTGAAGACCATACCGTCAACCACCCTGATCTATCAACTGCTACTGCTGATCAACAAACCCTTGAACTACGTGATTCTAAAGCCTTTTTAGACGACAATCTCTCACAAACAACCACGACTGTTGCTTATCCATCAGGCCGCTATAGTGATGCGACCTTGCAGATCGCTGAAAGCCTGGGCTATAAGATGGGATTGACGACCAATAACGGCCTGGCTTCACTGTCTAACGGATTACTCTCGCTCAATCGTGTTCGAGTGAACCCAACCACTACTGCAGAAGATTTATTAAACGAAATCGCTACAAATTAATCTCAGAAAGCTTGCTTCAGACGAAGCAGGCTTTTTCTATTTCCGATAGCAACTTTTTCCAATCACAAAAAGAGGCTGGGACAAAAGTCCTAGCCTCTCAACTGTCTTTGGATTGTCGAGCAAGACGCAGTGGTCGAGTGGGCTCTACTACTCTGATTTCATCAGCTTTTACAGCCCTACTCAACTGTGCGGAGGTGGGACGACGAAATCGAATTCTAACGAATTACCGATTTCTGTCCCACTCTCAAAGGGTTATTTAGACTTGATATAGTTGATACCGTCTGCTTTTGGAGCAACAGCTTTACCAAAGAAGGCCGCAAGAACCACAATCGTCAAAACGTATGGCGCAATCTGTAGATAAACCGTTGGCACTTTTGAAAGAAGAGGCAACTGGTTTCCGATAACGGCTAAACTTTGAGAAGCTCCAAAGAAGAGACTTGCCAACATAGCACCGATAGGACTCCATTTACCAAAAATCATGGCTGCCAAGGCGATAAATCCTGGACCTATGATAGTCGTCACAGCAAAGTTAACGGAGATTGACTGAGCATAGATAGCCCCACCAATACCACCAAGCAAACCAGAAATCATAACACCGCAATAGCGCATGAGGTAAACATTGATTCCTAATGTATCTGCTGCCTGCGGATGTTCTCCAACTGAGCGAAGGCGCAATCCAAATTTTGTCTTAAACATGATAAACCAAGCAAGGAAAGAGAAGGCGATGGCCAAATATCCCATCAGACTTGTATGTTTGAAGAATATATCTCCTATGACCGGAATATCAGACAAAATAGGAAAATTAAATTTGCCAAATGAACGCTGAATGTTGTCTGTTTGCCCCTTGTTGTAGATAGCTTTAACAAGGAAGACTGCCAAGGCTGGTGCTAGCAAGTTTAGAACCGTACCACTGACAACGTGGTCTGCACGGAAGTTAATGGTTGCTACAGCATGGATAAGGGAGAAGAGCACTCCGACTAAACCAGCAGCAATCAAGGAAAGCCACGGAGTCAAGCTACCAAAACTACTCTCGAAAGTCAAGTTAAAGAGAACACCTGTAAATGCTCCCATTACCATGATCCCTTCCAAGCCGACATTGACAACTCCGGCATGCTCCGAATAAGCTCCACCGATACTTGTAAAAATCAAGGGAGCCGCATAAATCAGCATAGATGATACTAATAAACCTAATATCGTTACAATACTCATCCTAGTTTCCCCCTTTCACTTTACCAGCTTCTTGCTTACGGTTTTTAAATAATTCAAAGACTGTCTTACCAGTCAGACGCTCAATCAGGTAATGGGCGCTGACAAAGAAGATAATCGAAGCTGTCACGATATTGACTAATTCTGTCGGAATCTGAGCCACGTTCATACCTGGCGCACCGACACTTAGAACTGCAAAAAGGAAAGCCGCAAAAAGGATACCAACTGGAGAGTTTGCTGCTAAAAGACTAACTGCCATACCATTGAAACCAACGCTCAATGAACTTCCTTGCACAAAGACATTCTGATAAGTACCCAGTCCTTCTACGACTCCTCCAAGTCCTGCAAGGGCTCCAGAAATAATCATAGACAAAATAATAGTCCGTTTAGAAGACATCCCTGCGTATTCAGATGCATTCGGGTTCAGTCCTACAGCGCGGATTTCAAAGCCAAGTGTTGTTTTCTTCAGCATATACCAGATTAGCACAACTGCAATCAAAGCAAAGAAAATACCAATATTCATACGAGAGTTAGCTGTCAAACTTCTCAGCCATTCTGTTTGATAGATAGCATTAGCACCAACACGCTTACTAGAGTCAACACTCTGCATCACAGATTTTGGAAAGCTGCGGATAAAGGCATTTCCAACGAAGAGGACGATATAGTTCATCATAATCGTAACGATGACTTCACTCGTTCCTAAATAGGCCCGCAGAACTCCTGGAATAGCACCAATGATCCCACCAGCCACTGCAGCAATGACTACAGTTGCTAGCAACATCAGAGGGCGAGGTAGGTCAGGGAAGGAAAGGGCAAACCAACCAGCCAAAATCCAACCAGCCAAGGCTTGGCCCGGAAGTCCGACATTGAAAAATCCAGCCCGACTAGCAACGGCAAAACCCAGACCAATGAGAACTAGAGGTCCCATCGCCCGAGAAATTTCACCCAAACTTCTCAAAGAACCGAATGCCGTTTTAAAGAGGGATTCATATCCCCAGATGGCATCATAGCCAAAGATAGCCATGACAATCGCTCCCAATAAAATCCCTAAAAGAACTGAGATTAAGGGAACTGCGATCTGCTGTGTTTTTTTAGACATTTGAATCTCCCTTCTAAATCTTACCACCAGCCATAAGAATACCAAGTTCTTGCTTATTAGTCTTCTCTGGAGTCACAATTCCTTGAATCTTGCCATCATGGATAACGGCGATTCTGTCAGAAAGATTGAGTATTTCATCTAGCTCAAAGCTAACAACAAGTACTGCCTTGCCCTGAGTACGCTCCTCAATCAAGCGTTTATGGATATACTCAATTGCTCCGACATCAAGACCGCGGGTTGGCTGACTGACAATCAGCAAGTCTGGATCACGATCCACTTCCCGAGCAATGATAGCCTTCTGCTGGTTTCCTCCTGAGAGGGCTGAAGCAGGTACATACTCGCTAGCTGCCCGCACGTCAAACTCTTTCATCAGATTGCACGCGTAAGAGTAAATATTATTGTAATTCAAGATGCCGTTTTTGCTAAGTGGTTCCTTGTAGTAAGTCTGCAAAGCAATATTTTCAGAAATGGACATCTGCAGCACCAAACCATCGCGATGGCGGTCTTCAGGTACGTGGCTGACCTTCATCTCTGTAATCTGGCGTGGTTTCTTACCAATCACGGACTGGTTCTTGATCAAAATATCGCCCGAGCTTGCTTTTCTAAGTCCTGTAATAGCTTGAATCAACTCGGTTTGACCATTGCCGTCAATACCAGCAATCCCAACAATCTCACCAGCACGAACATCCAGTGAAAGTCCCTTAACAGCTGGAACGCCGCGATTTTCTTCAACGACAAGATTCTTGATTGAAAGAACCGTCTCTTGCGGATTAGAAGGTTTCTTCTCAGTCTTGAAGGAAACAGCACGTCCCACCATCATTTCTGCCAAGTCTTGATTAGTTGCACCAGCAATTTCAACGGTTTCGATCGATTTTCCTCGACGAATAACAGTCACTCGGTCAGAAACTGCACGAATTTCATCTAACTTATGGGTAATAAGAATGATAGACTTACCTTCCTTGACCAAGTTTTTCATGATTTTCATCAATTCATCAATCTCAGATGGTGTCAAAACAGCTGTTGGTTCGTCAAAGATGAGGATATCAGCACCACGGTAAAGGGTCTTCAGAATTTCAACCCGTTGTTGTGCTCCTACGGAAATGTCTTCAATCTTGGCAGATGGATTGACCGACAAACCATATTTCTTAGACAAACGCTTAATTTCTTGCGTAGCGCGTTTTAAGTCTAAGATACCATTTTTTGTAATCTCACTTCCAAGAATAATATTTTCAGCAACAGTGAAGGCTTCCACAAGCATAAAGTGCTGATGCACCATCCCGATACCAAGTGAGGCCGCCTTTGATGGAGAGTCCAGCTTAACTAGCTTTCCGTTTACTACAATCTCACCACTAGTCGGCTCAAGTAGGCCGGCCAACATATTCATCAAGGTTGACTTCCCGGCACCATTTTCTCCTAAAAGAGCGTGAATTTCACCTTTTCGGAGTTCCAAATTGATTTTATCATTGGCCACAAATTCACCAAAAATCTTGGTAATTTCTCGCATTTCAATGACATTTTCATGTGTCATGGCTCTTTCCTTTCCAGAATTTCATTTTATGTCGATATAACCTCCTCGGACTCCTATCCTAGTAGGCTTAACCGATGCAAAGGCGTCAGAATTTAAAAATGAGCGACCCTAGTAGGTCGGATCGCTCAACATTCAATTATTTATCAGGAACTGTAATGCTACCGTCAAGGATTTTAGCTTTCGCTTCTTCAACAGCTTTTTTAGCATCTTCAGAAAGGTTGGTTGTTGTCAAATCAACACCACCGTCTTTCAAACCAAAGGTTGTAGTTTTACCACCTGGGAATTTACCTTTAGCAGTTTGGTTAGCAATGTCTTGGACAGTCTTACCAACTTGTTTCAAGCTTGATGCCAAAACAAAGTTAGATTCTTTACCATCTTTAGATTTGTATTTACCTTCTTCAGTTTGGTCACGGTCAACACCAAGTACCCAAACTTTTTCATTTTCATTTCTTGTTTCGTTGATTGACTTAGCTTCGTTAAATACTCCAGCACCAGTACCACCAGCTACTTGGTAAACGACATCCGCACCACCAGCATAGTGAGCAGCTGCAATTGTTTTACCTTTAGCTGCATCGCCGAATGAACCAGCATAGTCCACTTTAATCTTGATAGATGGGTCAACTGATTTCACACCAGCTTCGAAACCTTTTTCAAAACGTGTGATAACTGCACCTTCTATACCACCTATGAAACCAACTTGTTTTGTCTTAGTAGTTTTTGCAGCTGCAACACCAGCAAGGTAAGCTGCTTCATTATCCGCAAAGACTGCTGAAGCAACATTCTTTTGACCTTCAATCACATCGTCAATAATAACGTAGTTAATACTTGAATTATCTTTAGCAGCAGATTCAACGGCATCACGAAGGGCAAAACCGATACCAAATACTAGGTTGTAACCATCCGTAGCAGCTTGGTTTAGGTTGTTCGCGTATTGTGACTCGTCTGTTGATTGGAAGTAAGTATAGCCGTTATCTTTTGAAAGGCCATTTTCTTTCCCCCAAGCTTGCAAACCTTCCCATGCAGATTGGTTAAATGACTTATCATCAACACCACCTGTATCGGTTACGATAGCAGCTTTTAAATCAGTTTTAGCGTTAGAGCTATCTGATTTAGACGCACGATTCCCACATGCAGCAAGTCCGATTGCTGCGACAGACACTAGACCAAGACCTAGCCATTGTTTCTTGTTCATTTCTGAACCTCCTATATAAGATGTGCAACTTAGTTGCAAGTTTAATTTTGGTCAGTTGACCAGCAACAGACTCAAGTTAAGTCTGTAAAAGAGTATGGAAGTAACTCCTTGACCGTCATCACGACCGTCGATTTATCTTTAGCGACCAAGGTCACTGGTAAATCCTGATTAAAAAACTCTGCCATTACTTGGCGGCAGGCACCACACGGAGAGATCGGTTTTTCCGTTTCTCCGTAAACAATTAATTCCTCAAAGTCTAAAAAGCCTTCAGAAACAGCTTTAAAAATGGCTGTTCGCTCTGCACAATTGGTCAAGCCGAAACTAGCATTTTCGACATTGACACCTGTGAAAACTTGTCCATTTTTAGCTACTAAAACAGCTCCGACAGGGAAATGAGAGTATGGAACATAGGCATTCTTCGTGGTTTCTACAACTAAATCAATCAAATTAGTAGTCGCCATTAGCCACGTCTCCCTCCATAATCGCTACACCAGAGGATGCTCCAATGCGAGTCGCACCAGCTTTGATAAAGGCAAGTGCATCTTCGTAAGAACGGGCACCGCCAGAAGCCTTGACTCCCATATCTGGCCCAACTGTCTTACGCATCAAAGCTATGTCCTCAACGGTTGCACCACCAGTTGAGAAACCAGTAGATGTCTTGACAAAATCCGCACCAGCTTTCTGAGCAAGCTGGCAAGCTCTCACTTTCTCATCATCTGTCAAGAGGCAGGTTTCAATAATAACCTTAACTAAGGTTCCTTTGGCAGCTTCCACAACAGCTCGAATGTCTCTTTCAACTAAGTCAAAGTTTCGAGACTTTAAAGCGCCGATATTGATGACCGTGTCGACTTCATTCGCTCCGTTTTGGATGGCATCATTCGTTTCAAAAGCCTTGAGCTCCGGAGTATTTGCTCCCAGTGGAAAACCAATGACCGTACAGACCTTAACATCCGTAGCTTTTAGTGCTTGCGCAGCAAAACTCACCCAAGTCGGATTGACACAGACGCTCGCAAAATCGTATTTCTTTGCTTCCTCAATTAAGGTTTCAATCTGCTCCTGACTTGCATCAGGTTTCAAAAGCGTATGGTCAATGTATTTGTTTAATTTCATATTGGATTCTCCTAGAATTAAGCGATCACTTCGACAATCTCGCTTACTGCAACGCTTTCACTACCTATTCTAACATTTTTTTGGAATTCTGTAACTAGTTCTTGAGAAATTTTTTCATTTGCGTAAATTTTTGCGACAATTTCCCCAATTTCGACTGTTTCGCCAACCTTCTTTTCAAACACGATTCCAGTTTCATAATCTAGTTTATCAGATTTGACGGCTCGTCCTGCTCCTAATCTCATCGCAAACAAGCCAAATTCCGTAGCTGGAAGCTCTGTGATATAACCAGATTGCTCTGCTCTCACTTCAGCCACATAAGCCGCTTGGGATGGTCGATACAAGTCCTCTAGATCTCCACCTTGAGCCGCGATCATCTCTTCAAATTTTTTCAAAGCCGCTCCATTTGTCAGATGCTCTCTAATTTCAGAAACTGACTTCTCAACATTAGCCAAATCAAGCATGATTTGAGCGAGCTCGCAGATAAACTCCGTAATATCCTCGCGTCCTTGTCCTTGAAGGATTTCCAGTGCTTCCAAGATTTCCAAACGATTGCCAATGCTAGTGCCCAAAGGCTGACTCATGTCTGTAATAACTGCAACCGTCCTACGTCCGACTGCCTTGCCTAAATCTACCATGGTACGGGCTAGGACACGGGCATCCTCTAGATTTTTCATAAAGGCACCTTCACCGACGGTTACATCTAACAAAATGCTGTCTGCACCAGCGGCGATTTTCTTGCTCATAACTGAACTGGCAATCAAAGGAATGGTATCAACTGTAGCGGTCACATCACGCAGGGCATAGAGAAGCTTGTCAGCCTTGACCAGCTGGTCTGACTGACCGATGACGGATACACCAATATCCTGAACCTGCTTGATGAAATCTTCCTGACTGCGCTCTACCTGGTAGCCCTTGACAGACTCGAGCTTGTCTATGGTACCACCCGTATGCCCCAAGCCTCGACCGCTCATCTTAGCAACGGGCACGCCAAAGCTAGCTACGAGAGGAGCCAAGATTAAGGTAACCTTATCTCCCACTCCACCAGTCGAATGTTTATCTACCTTAATCCCTGAAATAGCTGACAGATCAAACTGCTGGCCTGTCCCCACCATAGCCATGGTCAAATCAGAAATTTCCCGAGTAGTCATTCCTTTAAAGTAAACAGCCATAGCAAAGGCTGACATCTGGTAATCTGGTACTGTTCCGGCTACATACCCCTCAATCAGCCATTCGATCTCTTGACTGGACAACTCTAGTCCATCTCGTTTCTTTTGAATAATATCAACTGCCCGCATTTTTACTTCACACTCCTTAGGATATAATAACCTTTGTCCTTCTTGAGAGTCTCACAGTTGCCAAATACTTCTTCCATCTTGGTTTTAGCGCTGGGAGCTCCTTGTTTCTTTTGGATAACAATCGTCAAATTCCCATCCTCTAGCAAGTGATCATAGCTACCTGAAATAACCTCGTGCACCACCTGCTTACCAGCCCGAATCGGTGGATTGCTGATAATATGATGGAATTGTCCGGTCACATATTCGTAAACATTGGACTGGAAAATATCTGCAGACACTTGGTTCGCATCCGCATTCTTTCTAGCCAAGTCTAGCGCTCGCTGATTGATATCCACGAGAGTGACTTCCAGCTCTTGCGCTTTAGCAAGAGTCAAGCCCAACGTTCCATAACCGCAGCCGACATCCAGCAGCGTTTCTTTTTTGTTAAATTCCAAGGCAGACAACAACACTCGACTGCCGTAATCGATCATTTTTTTGCTAAAGACACCAGCATCTGTTAAAAAGGTCATCTGTTGTCCTAATAGTTCCACTTTTAATTCATGAATGTCATGTTTGGCATCCGGATTTTCTGCAAAATACATTTTAGTCATAAAACCATTTTATCATAAATTTTCTAGATTTGTAAATCGTTTTCATTTCTCCAAAAGTATGTTATACTAAAATCCATCATATAGGAGTAACTTATGACTAACGAATTTCTTCATTTTGAAAAAATCAGCCGCCAAACTTGGCAGAATCTGCATCGAAAAAAAAATCCACCGCTCACTGAGTCCGAACTCAATTCTATCAAGAGTTTCAATGACAAAATCAGTCTACAGGATGTGACAGATGTTTATCTGCCTCTGACAAATCTCATTCAGATTTATAAACGTTCCAAAGAAGATCTCGCCTTTTCAAAAGGTATTTTTCTACAAAAGGAGAGTAAAAGACAGCCCTTTATCATCGGAGTATCTGGCAGTGTTGCCGTTGGAAAATCAACGATTAGCCGCCTATTGCAAATCCTCCTATCACGGACTTTTACAAATGCAACCGTTGAATTGGTGACGACCGATGGCTTCCTCTATCCTAATCAAACCTTGATTGAATCAGGCATTTTAAATCGCAAGGGCTTCCCTGAAAGCTATAATATGGAACTTTTGCTGGATTTCTTAGACCGCATTAAAAATGGTCAAAACTATGAAATTCCCGTCTACTCGCACGAAATTTATGATATTGTCCCAAATGAAAAGCAGGAAATTAAGGCAGCTGACTTTGTCATCGTGGAAGGTATCAATGTTTTCCAAAATCCGCAAAATGAACGCCTTTATATGACTGACTTTTTCGACTTCTCTATCTACGTAGATGCCGAAATCGAAAATATTGAGTCTTGGTATCTGGATCGTTTTAAAAAATTACTGGCACTAGCCAAGCATGACACGGACAACTACTACCATCGCTTTACAACCCAGCCCGAAGAAGAAGTCATGGCGCTGGCCCATAATATCTGGGAAACAATCAATCTGGTGAACCTATTAGACTATATTGAGCCAACTCGTAATAGGGCCGAAGTGATTTTGCACAAGGCTAAAAATCATGAAATTGACGAAATCTATCTAAAAAAATAATTTAGACTTGTCAAATCATAACTTTTCATATATAATTAGATAGTTAGTATTTTCAATGGAGGTGAATAACTTGGCAAACATTAAGTCAGCTATCAAACGCGCTGAATTGAACGTTAAACAAAACGAAAAAAACTCAGCTCAAAAATCAGCTATGCGTACTGCAATCAAAGCATTTGAAGCAAACCCGTCTGAAGAACTTTTCCGTGCTGCTAGCTCAGCTATCGATAAAGCAGAAACAAAAGGTTTGATCCACAAAAACAAAGCAAGCCGCGATAAAGCACGTCTTTCAGCTAAACTTGCTAAATAATGCATCGCGCATACAAAGGAGCTCCACGGAGCTTTTTTTGTTGCTCACTGTAATTAGGAGAATGTATATGAAGATTGCTATCATCGGCTACTCAGGCTCTGGCAAGTCAACCTTAGCCCAGCAGTTAGGCCACTTTCACCATATTCCTGTGCTTCATCTGGATACGATTCGGTTTGAAGAAAACTGGCAGACTCGTAGCCAAGACCAAGTCAAGGCTGATTTAGCAGATTTCCTCAAGCGAGAACAATCCTGGGTCATCGATGGCAACTACTCCTTCGCCTGCTTTGAGGAAAGGATGGCTCAGGCTGATCAGATTATCTTTATGAACTTTTCTCGCTGGAACTGCCTCTATCGTGCCCTTAAACGCTATCTAAAATATCGCAATCAGGTGCGAGAGAGTATGGCTTCTGGCTGTACTGAAAGACTGGATTGGGAATTCATCCGCTGGATCCTTTGGGATGGCAGGACAAGAGAGACTAAAAATCTCTATCAAAAGGTTCGTCAGACCTATCCTGAGAAATTTATCGAATTGCAGAATCAAAAGCAATTATCAGACTATGTAAAAGAATCTGGGACAAAAGTCTAACCTTAAATATAAAAAGCGAACAAAACGGAGTTATCTGACACTCAGAATTCTGTCTTGTTCACTTTTTTGTCTAATCTATCAATTTTAAAAATTTATAATAAAGAATCCCTAAAATCAAAATCTTTTTGTCCCAGCCTCGTTCAGTCTTATTTGTCAAGAAAAATCAGAAGTATTCATCGATGAGGTAAAAAGGTGAAATTCCAACTTACAAAATTGTAAGAAAAATGAGAGAAATGTAAGCTAAAGAAATGGAAAGAAGAAACTCTTTCTTGTATCATAGGAGAGGAAAAAGGAGTATCCTATGAAAAAAATGATTGACAATAGCAGTTTGAAACTGCTTGCTATGCTTGCAATGCTGATTGACCATATCGCCTGGGTATCTTTTCCACTGGCTACCAATATGAATATTCTCTCTCCTAACTGGCTGGCCAATAGTATGCACATAATAGGACGCCTGGCTTTTCCAGTCTTTGCCTTTTGTATTGCAGAAGGCTATCGGCACAGTCATGATGTGAGCAAGTACATGAGACGATTAGGACTGCTGGCTCTTATCAGTATCATCCCTTTCTCTCTGATGGGCTGGGTTACTGGTCTTGGCTTTATCATGCAAAATACGGTTGTTACTCTCTTTTTGGGGCTCTGTGCTCTTTATTACAGTGATCAGCAAACAGCAACCTGGAGAAAAGTTCTAATTATTCTACTCTGTTTTACTCTGTCCATTATCGCTGACGGCGGACTGACGGGAGGAGTTTTTGGTATCTATTCCTTTGCAAAGATTAAAGACCCAATCTTCCGAAAAATTGGCGGTGTCTTGGCATTGAACAGTGTGCAAATCCTAATTTTGGCCTTCAATTTCTCCTATGATGGTCTGGCTGATCTGGCTGCCACCTGTCTTCTGTTTCTCCTCGTGACCTCTTTCTACAACGGTCAAAAAGGGGCCAATATTGGAAAAGTATTTTACTGGTTTTATCCCCTTCATTTGCTCGCCCTGTCTCTGTTTCGAATTGCCTTTCTCTTATTTCTAATGTAGTTAATGAATGTATTAAAAGTTGCAGTAGAATACCTGTTAAGTTAATTTTTCTTTTGGTAAGTCTAAATAATAGAGTAAAAGAGTCTGGGACAATAGTCTCTTTGCTACAAAAAAGAGTTTGGGACAAAAATATTTCAATTTTTAAAAATCTTAATTATTAAGCCCTTCAAATCTACAATTAAATGCGAAAAGCGAACAAAGTAGAATTCTGATTACCAGAAAACTAGTTTTGTTCGCTTTCTATATTTGAGGTCGGACTTTTGTCCCAGCCTCCTTTTCTTATTCTTCTTTTACAAAAACCAATTCTTTAGCATCTGAAAGATCTGCTCGATAGGTAAAACCTGCAAAAGAAACCTGTTTTATTTGGTCAAGATGATCGGCCTGAGCTTCCATCAAAGCAGTCAAAAACTGCCCACGCGCCTTTTTGGAAATGGTAGAATGACTTTTGAGTTTGCCAGCCTTTTCCTCTAAGAATTTAAAACGAAGCATCTTCTCTCTGACGGATTTATCAAAAACATCCTCAAATTCACTGGACAAGAGAGAAAGCAGCATATCTTCGTCCGCTACTGCTTTTGTATACTCTTCCCGCCAAAATTTTTTCAGCGTTTGACCATTTGGCTTCAGCCCCACCAAAAAGTCCAGCCGATGAGGGGCAATCGGACTCAAGGCAGGAATGACCCCATATAGACTAGACGTTAACAGCAAATGCTCTTGAATGTAGGATTCCTCCTCTTGTGTCCAATCTTTTCGCTTGATATTGCGATACATGAGCCCATCAAATAAATGCAAGGCTGGATAGGTCTCCGCTTCATTTTTGCTCAGATTTTGAATTCGCTGGTATTCTATTTCAGCCATTTGCGGACTGATTTTGTATAATTTTTCCAGCTCCTTGGCTGAGTGTTTTAATAGCTCTTCTATGATGATTTTGCTGTTCGGCGTCAACTGGGAGCGCCCCAGCGAGCTCTGATTTTCATTCATTTCTTTGGCGGTCGGAATTAAAATCTTCATATTTTCCCTTTCTCATCTTGGATTCAGAGTCCATTTTCCTGTTTTCCTTACTCATGATTATAGCAAATTTTGGACAAATTGGATTTATTCTTGACTTTAATTTTCAAAAATGATATTATCTAGTTATCGAAACTAGATAATAGAAAGTTTAAAATTTGGAAACGAAAAATATGTTCCCGAGATGGGATGAATTACCTGTTCTTGACCTGTATCTGGACCAAGTCCTGCTCTACGTCAACAAGGTCTGTAAGCCAGCTTTTACTGCATCCGACAAAGGCTTGACTGCATCCATGATCAATAATTATGTCAAGCATGCCTATCTTGAAAAACCTTTAAAAAAGAAATACAATCGCCAGCAAGTTGCCCGCTTGATTGCTATTACAAGCTTGAAAACTGTTTTTTCCATTCAAGATATTGCTGCGACTTTGGATATGCTCAACGCTGAGACCCAGTCTGAAGATCTTTACAATGATTTTGTGGATTATATGAACGGACGGAAGCTTGAAGTGACGCCCATCATTGCCAGTGCTTGTCAGACTTTAAAACTCTACCAGCAAACCCTTGCTTTTATCCAAGTACCCGAAAAGGAGGCCGATAACGATGAACTACGCGCTTAAACTCAGTAAACAACTCTCTTTTGGAGAGGAAATTGCCAATGCTGTCACTCATGCCGTCGGAGCTGTTTTGATGCTGATTCTTCTACCCATCTCTGCTATTTACAGCTATGAAGGGCATGGCCTCGTTTCTGCTGTTGGTACTTCTATCTTTGTCATTAGCCTTTTCCTCATGTTTCTTTCTTCTACCATTTACCACTCCATGTCCTATGGCTCTACCCACAAATACATCCTACGGATTATTGACCACTCCATGATTTATATCGCTATCGCAGGCAGCTATACGCCAGTCGTCCTTTCACTCATGAATGACTGGCGGGGTTATCTGATTATCGTGATTCAGTGGGGCACGACCATCTTTGGTATTCTCTACAAAATCTTTGCTAAGAAGGTTAATGAGAAATTCAGCCTAGCCCTCTATCTAATTATGGGTTGGCTGGTGATCTTTATCATCCCGCAAATTATCGGACAAACTGGACCAGTGTTTTGGGGACTCATGCTAGCAGGCGGTCTTTGCTACACAGTAGGTGCTGGTTTTTATGCCAAAAAGAAACCCTACTTCCACATGATTTGGCACCTCTTCATCCTAGCCGCTTCTGCCCTCCAGTACTTAGCTATTGTTTATTTCATGTAAAACTGCTTTTCAAGCAGTTTTTTCTATAGCATAAGGCAGCTCTTCAACCAATCCTGCAACAGGTCTGCACTAACCACCTCTCAAAAGTAAGAACTTTGAAATAATATAAATTTAAGCTTTCTCTGCTAAGATAAAGATAGAAAAGATGATCTCTGGCAATTAAATCTGCCAATTATGGAAGGGAAATGAATGACTATTTTATCAAAAATCCGCCCATCGCAGCCCCTGAAAGAGCTGAAATGGTTCGATATTCTTGTGATTACTCTGCTCATGTTTGGTCAGTTCATCTACACATCAACCGAACTTTATCTAGCTAGCTTTGCAACAACAGCGACGACAGCGGCAACTGAAACGGTCAGCAATACAGCTAGCGAAGGCGCAGCATTCTCAAGCAATTTCAATCTTCAGCTCCTGATGCTGGTCTTGACCATTCTATACCTATTGCTTCGGCGCTTCGACTTTAAGCAGCTTCCTATCCGTCTGAGCTGGTCAGTTCTCCTTTGGACTCCTCTTATTTTTGTAGTGGTAGGGTTCTTTGGTGACATTGTGACGACACTGAGTGGCGAGTATAATTACTTTGATTCAACCCTCTGGTCCTATATAGATTTACTGGAAATCTTCCGGAAATTTGCTGAACTGACACCTATGGCCATCCTCTACGGACTTCTCAATGGTTTCTATGAGGAATTCTTCTTTCTGGGTCTTATGACCTCAGTCAAGGATAAGTATAAGTGGTGGGCACTGGCCTACTCTACCATCATTCGGATTTCTTTCCATACTTATCAAGGAATGCTCTGGGCCTTGGTTATCGGAGTGGTCTATGGTCTCTTCTACTATTTTCTTTACAAGTACAAGGTCAAGAACCTCCTGCCTTTCTTTCTCATGCACGCCTTGGCGGATATGTTTGGCTCCAGCTTAATGTATGTCTTGATTAATTGGCGTTCCTAAAAGGATAAATATCAGCTAACAAAAAACTATAGAATAAATCGCAACTAAAAAGCTTAGAAGTAGGTAATCAAATCACCATGCTGCTAAGCTTTTTATTATTGTTATTTAGGAATTGAAACTAGCAATTTCGCTATCAAGTTTTTTCATATAATAGCGATAAATCAGATAAGAAACAAGTCCAGAAATCAAAATCAGCAGAAGGGAAAGGAGGTAGAGAACAGTGAGAGGCAGGGAGTATGAAATCACATAGAGAAGACCAATCACGATAATCACTCCAATAGTAAAGGCTAGTCCTAATAAGGTCTTACCCATACTATTATCTCGAGTCATCAGCTCGTTGACATTGGACCAGTTGGTCACTAAATGCTTATAATCCCGATGATAGCCCCAAGCGCTCCAAGCTAGGCTAGCCATAAACCAAACCAGCAGCATAACCAGAAAAGTCACTTGATGAACATGGAAGATAAGACTAGTCACCAACAGAAGAATCACTGGTAGAATGGACTGAATAGCAAATAGATACCAAAATTTGAGACGAACGTATTTTCTGAGCTCAAAAGGCAAAACCTTCAGATAATCAAAATTTTCCCGCTCCAAGGATAAACCAATAGAGGTCAGATTATTCCCACCCGAATTGAGGGTAGCGATGAACATAGATAGGAAGATAAGCGGAAGCAAAAATCGTGGAATCAAGAACGGGCTAACATCCAGACCTGCATTGATCGCCCCCATGACCATGCTAAAAATGATGATGTAAGGTATCAGTGCCGACATAAAGAGAGCCTGCAAGATGACCGAACCTTCACTCAGCAGCCGAATGTGATAGCGCCAGACGAACTTCTTGAAATTCTTGGCCTCGTCCATATTGATATCGTGCACACGCTCGCGTTTGCCTCCTGCTGCTCCTGTCATCAAGGCTGCTTCATAAAATTCTGGTATGACCTTGAACTTAACCACCAAGAAGAGCAGAGCCGCCACAGCAAGCCAAGCTAGAATTCCTAAAATTGCAGACAAGCTAAAAGGATTGATGATAAAGTCGTAAAAGGCTACAACTGGCGGGAAATAAGGTGTGTCTATTGTATTGCTGGCGATACTACGACTGTTCATTTGATTGATAAAGATATAGAGTCCTACCGAACCAAGGGAAACCAGCCCCAGAATCACATTGGATAGAATAGTCTTATACTTTCTAAAGAAAGCTGTCTTGGTGATAAAATGCACCAAAATCAAAATGACAAAGGTTATAACCGAACTTAAAATGATAATCGAAAGCAAGGCCATAGGCAGGCCGACTAAAGGATTTCCGCCTTGAAGACCTAGCACGATGAAATAGCTATACATGGGCAGAATCGCAATCAAGAGGGTCAGAACAACAGAGATGCTCTTTCCGACAATGATTTCTGATTCACTAAAGGCATAGGGCCGATAGGACTGCAAATCCTTGCTTTCATAAAAGACATTATAGAAAACCAAGAAGCCCTGTGACATGGAAAATATAGCAAATATGGAGACCATATTGGCAAAATGTCCTGGATTGCCCACCATGTGATTGAAAGCACTCATGATACCAAAGAAGAACAGGTAGACCAAGCCCAAAATCAAGTACATTCGAATAGCCTGCAGGGAGACATTGACTTTGACCTCTGGATTTTTTTCCTGCTTCTTGCGGTATTGCTGCAACTGCGAAGGTTGAATCGCATAAAGAATATTGATATCAACTAATTTTTTAATCGCTTTAAGGCGCATCTGAACTCACCTCTTCTCTGCGGCCAGCCAGACCTAGATAGATGGTTTCGAGGGACTGGTCTGGATGCTGGGCTTTTAGGTCCTCAACCGTTCCGTAGAATATCAGCTCTCCTTTTTTGAGAATAGCAATCTTGTCGCATAGCTGTTCAGCCACTTCTAACACGTGGGTTGAAAAAAGAACAGTATTCCCTTTATTGGCATGCTCACGCATCATCTGCTTTAGATCAAAAGCTGCCTGAGGATCCAAGCCCGTCAAAGGCTCATCCAAGACCCATATATCTGGATCAGACAAAAGAGCACCAATGACAAAGACCTTCTGCCGCATACCGTGTGAAAACGACTCAATCACTTCATAGCGATGACTAGCAAAGTCAAAGATAGCCAGCAGCTCACCCAAACGAGCTTCTACTTCTGCCGTGGTCATGTCGTAGGAAGTCGCCACTAGCTCCCAAAATTCATTGGCTGTCAGGCGCAAGAAAAGGTCAGGAGAATCAGCTACATAGCCAATTTTCTTCTTGATTTCTAGGCGATTACTGGATAGCTCCTTGCCGTCCACAAAAATTTGCCCCTGTGTCGGATTGATGACACTGACCAGAGATTTAATGGTCGTTGACTTACCCGCTCCATTGTGACCGATCAGACCAACAATCTCACCGCTTTCCAAGGTCAGATTCAGATGGTTAAGCGCCAGCTTGCCATCATAGTCTTTTGTAACATCTCTAAATTCAATCATGGGAATCTCCTTTGCTATGTTTTAAGGTTATTATACTATCCTAAAAATCATTTGTCTAGAAACTAGCGAAAAAGTTCGGATTTTGCTTTAAAACAAGGCAGAACCATCCTTTAAACTTTGAAAGATTGAGCATTCTCCAGCAGATAGAGCAAGAAATTAGGAATGGTTTCCAGCATATCCTGCTCATAGACACGCTCAGTAAGCTGATGCAAGTCCTTGCCCCATGGACCGAGATTGATACCGGGGATATGATTAGCCACAATTTCTGGGAAATCCAGATGATAGAGATTCTCAGGCACAGGCATACTGGCAATTAAGTCTTGGTATTCAGCTGCAGGCTTCTCTAAGGCACAGTAACTAAGGTCACAAATCCCCATGAAGAATTCGTCCACTTGGAGCTGACAACCAGCTTCTTTATCCAGATAATCCCCATAAAGTTGAACGACCTTATCAATCCTAATCGGACTATCTGACAAGCGGCGACAATTCATGGATGGGTAGTAAGGCGGCGCGATTGCTAGGACAACCAAGGCTTCCTTACGGTCATAAAAATCTAAAACCTTCTGGATATTTTGAATACTGATTTCCTGATAGGAGGCACCCTCTTGCAGAGCCTGCTGCGCTTCTTCATAAATTTGCTGCAAAGTGGCTTTAAAACCGATTTTTTCTTGGCATTCTTGCAGTAATTCCTGATAGGTCAGCACGCGCGGTTTCGCTACAAGCTTGCTTTCTTGATAGACTTTCTGAAGCTGACAGTAGTTTTGATAAAAGCCATCCACTGCTTCCTGACTGAGATTCTTTATGGTCGCCAGTAGCTCTGTCGGGCTCTTTTCTAGATAGAGGACGCTGAAATAACCTGCAGCACGCAGCACAGTTGACACATCATAATTTTCCTTCAAATCGCGCAGATAAGACCAAGATGGCAGGGGCGAACGTTCGCCATAGGCCATGTCAGACAAAGCCGGATTGAGGTCAATTTTTTCAGCAACCTTGGCCAGCAAGGACAGAGCATTGATCCCCTTGAGTGGCTCTTTCATATGAGAAAGGATCCCCTGAGTCACGACAACTGGCATCAACTTGCCGACTGTTCCTACATGAAGCACCTTTTTCTCCGCTGACTGGCTCTCAAAAGGCTCAGAATCCACAGCCAGAAGGTAATGAAGCTGGAAACGCTCCTTCAATTCAGCAAGCAAGGATGTTGCTGCCCGCATGCCTTGGGAATAGGATTCCTCATCTCCGACCGACAGATAGAGCAAATTGACCTGACCAGACTGTATCTGACTGTATCTTTCCACCACTCCCAGCTGCAAGGCCAGAGCCGCTTTCATATCGCAAGAGCCTCGACCGAACTGCCATTTGTCCGACGCAATATCTGCTAAAAGATCTGAATCTGAAGAAATGGAGGGCAATTTTTCTTTGAGGGACTGATTATCAAAAGCCCAGTCTTTGAGACTGCCAAAGTCCTCAATATCCACTGTATCATGATGATGAAAAAGAATAATGGTGTCAGCCGTATCTCGCTTGACCAGAGCCCAGTTAACACTACGGCCATAAAAATCATTCGGAATCTGATAGCAGCCAAACTGTTCTGGATGCTCCTGAAAATAAGGAATCTCTCCTATCCGCTCCTGAAGAAAGGCTTCAATCTTCCGCTCAGAACTAGTATGGGTAAAACTTTCAATCGCCATACTTTGGTCAAAAATATTTTGAATATACTGTTTCATTCTTTCTACCTCTATATTGCTGGCACTTCTGACTTGCAGGCCATGGCCAGCTGAAAGACGATAAGGCAAAAGCAGCCAATCTTTACCTAGTCAGGAATGTTTGGCTGCTTTTATCTTGTAATGACTAACGATGTGAATATTTCTTAACGAGGCCGGACATGCCGAATGTGCTGACAAGAAGCACCAAGCCTAGATAGAACATTCCTTTTTCTGAGTGGCTACCAGTTTTTGGCAAGGAAGTTGGAGCTTGTTGAACAGCTACCTGCTCCACTTGAGACGCTTCTGGTTGACTAGCTAATTGCTGCACCTGAGGCACCACTTTCTGACTGCCTAATTGCTGCACATGGTCAGTCGTTCCTTGCTGCTCTTCTTTACGTCTAACCCTCGAATCAACTGACGGAGCTCCTTGTTGTAGTTCCTGTCTATCAAAGATATATTCTGGAACTTCTCTGATTTCTGGTGCAACTAGCTTTTCACCAAGAATTTCAGGTAAGTTGGCATATTCCGTATCAAGAGCACTCGCTACATAATCAGCTTTTTGAGAACGACTCGCTTCCACAGTCGGTACTAGCGCACTAATAGAATCCGTCTTGAAAGTCACTGCATACTGACGCTTAATCGTCAGATCACTAGGGTCATAAGTATTGAAGACTAGAGCCAGCTTGTGGCCTTTTTTCACCGTGTAAAGATTCGGCTGCAAATACATGGTGTAATCATGGAATTGGCCTACTTTTGGCTTAATACTCTTTTCTGAACTAGACGGTGTATAGCCTGATTCTGGATTGGCTAAGTTTAGCCAGCCCTTAGCAATGACCTTGTATTTAGTTTTGGTTGTTGCAAAGTTTTTAACATCCAGATTGCTGAGATTGCTGCCCATCCAGAAGTCACCAGCCTTGCTATCATCACCAGCAGCACCATTTCCAACAACATCAAACTCTTGATCTGATACATCTACCAAGAGTGCATTGACCTGCAAGTTTTTGCCACTGCCCTTGGCCAAGGCTGCCTTGAAGTGGACTGGAATATGGCCTTTGATAGTCGTATCTTCTTTGACTTCTGTCATAAAGGTCATGTTGGCCTTAGAAGAAGCTTGACTGACTGCCTCATCTCGCTTGCTAGTGTCAATCCCAGCAGCCGCATAGTCACTGGAGATGGTTTCTTCGAGACGTTTGGACTTAGCTGTCAAAATCAAACGATTGGTGCTTTTCCAATTGTCATAGCTCGTCCATTTATTTGGATCGTAGTTATTTTGTGCCAAAACAGCAGGAAGCTTGCTAACATCGTTCTTGACATCGTAAAGATAATGAGAGAACCAAATATTGAGCAAATCATAGAAATCTTGATTGTTGGCCTTGATACCATACCCTCGAGAGATGGCTGCTGGATGGACATGGTCTCCTTGGTGGAGGTAGAGTTTTACGTTTTGTCCCGCTTTTTTCAAGACATCGTACATGAGCTCAAATTGTTTGGTTTTGACATTGTCATCATTTAAGCCATGTACCAGCAGGGCACTAGTCTTTATCTTTCCTGAATTTAGGGTATAATCGCGTTCCCGCCAAAGTTGGCTATAATTGCGACCGTGAGCTTTTTGGTCCTTGTTTAGCTGATTGATGTAGTCAGCATACTTGTTCCAGATTGAAGCCCAATCGTCTTGATCAAGCATCCGAGTAGAAACGTAGAGTGACAGCCAAGATAGATCACTGTATGGCGGATTGCTGTAGGCTGTTCCTTGACTATTGAAATAATCATACCAGCTAGCAATTCCTGCGGCTGGAACGATGGTTCTCAGGCCTTCTACACCCGTCGTTGCCACACCGAAAGTTGTCGTACCAGCCCAAGATAGGCCAGTCATGCCGACTTTGCCATTGGCCCAGTCAGCCTTGATTTCAATATTGCTAGTTTTGTCCGTGTAGGCTGTCCGTTTACCGTTGACCCATTCGACAATATTTTTAAAGGCTTCTACTTCCAAATCAGATCCAGTTGTATTGAAGCCTTCTGAACCCTTAGTACCCAGACCCGCACTGGAAACAAAGGCATAGCCGCGCACTAGGAAGTAATCATACCAGTTCAAATTCTCGTAATCATAAATCCCTTCATAAGGGCTATAATAGTACCAATCTGACGCCTTGGCCTTCTTCGCCGCATCAATACTGCTCATGCTAGAAACCGGTTGGCGCTTAGCGGGCTTATTGTGCAAACTCTTCATATCATAAGAACCGTTTGTCGGCAGATTGAGGCTTTCTAAGGTTACATAGTTTTCATCCAAAGTCCCTGCGACGTAAGGACGAGCTTCTAAAATCGTCGAAGCCTTAAAATCACCTTGAGCTACTGCTTTCGGAAGTTGTACGATAGCCTTGACGAGGTCACGCTTTCCGTCTCCATCCGTATCATGATCCGTCTCAACATAGACAGGAAAACGGACGATATCACTTTTCTCGTATGAATAGTCTTTATCTTCCTTAGCTCCACTGCTGTATGGGAAAATTGGCTGCGCCCGACCATTCAAAAAGAGCGGTGCTTTCTTTTCAGCACGATAGGCATCATGCAGGCGCTTGGCAACTGCATACATAGTCTGCAGATTGCTTCCCTGTACACTGGCTGTCAAATCAGCCTCTTTGTCAATCATTCCCATGCTCTTGGCTAGATTCACTCTATCTTGGGCACTAGTGCCTAGCTGAGATTCATTGACAGCTGCCCATTTCAGTAGCTCATCGACTGCTTCTTGCAGGGTCAATTCCTTATCAGCCAAGGCTGGATTTGAAAGGCTTCCAGTATAAGCAGACAAGTCTTGGCCTTTGGCAGTAACAGGCACAGCAGAAGGCACCAAGCTAGCATCTTGAGCCAAAGCTAAAGGTGGCGAATCCAATGATGAAGTAGGCTTTTCAGATTCCACAACTGATTTTTCAGCAGTGACCGATTCCTCTTCTTGCTTTTCTGGTCTTTCAGTAGCCGACGATTCCTTGCTTTCAACCTCTAAAACTGCTGGTTGCTGGACTGAAGACACCGGTTCAGACGGCTTTGCAATAGCTTCTGTTTGAAGAATTTCCTTGCTTTCGACATTCGCCTGACTCGCCTCATCGGCTTGAACAACCCGGCCTAGGGCCAAAGGTGCAAATAACGAGACTGATAAGAGTAACCTCACTAGTCCTCTCTTTTTCATAAAGAACCCCTTTCTTTTTATAAATTTTATTACTTGTCCATTATACTATGTAAGCGTTTCAATTTCAATGCTAGTTTTGGCTTATCATCAAAAAATATAAAATTAACTTGTATAAACGTTTGTATCATCATTCTTCTTTTGGTAAAATAGACCCATCCCAAGAATGTGAGGTATCTCGTATGGAAAATCAAACATTAATGCAATATTTTGAATGGTACTTACCAAATGATGGACAACATTGGAATCGCTTGGCGGAGGATGCTCCTCATCTAGCATCAAAAGGCATCCGCAAGGTTTGGATGCCACCAGCTTTCAAAGCAACAGGCTCAAATGATGTCGGCTATGGAGTTTATGATCTCTTCGACCTAGGTGAGTTTGACCAAAAAGGAACCGTCCGCACCAAATATGGTTTTAAGGAAGACTACCTAAAAGCTATCCAAACTCTCAAAGCCAATGGCATTGAACCCATGGCTGATGTAGTCCTCAATCACAAAGCAGCTGCGGACTACAAGGAGCGTTTTACTGTCGTTGAAGTGGATCCTAACGACCGAACTAAGGTCTTGTCAGAACCTTTCGAAATCAAAGGCTGGACTAAATTTGTCTTCCCAGGCCGCAATAAAACCTACAATGACTTTGAATGGCATTGGTACCACTTTACCGGTACAGACTATGATGCCAAAAACAACAAGTCAGGCATTTTCCTTATCCAAGGAGACAATAAAGGCTGGGCAGATGATGAGCTTGTGGACAATGAAAACGGCAACTATGACTATCTCATGTATGCCGATATTGACTTCAAGCATCCAGAGGTTATTCAAAACCTCTACGACTGGGTTTACTGGTTTATCGAAACAACGGGCGTTCAAGGATTTCGTTTAGATGCTGTCAAGCATATTGACTCCTTCTTTATGAGAAATTTTATCCGCGATATAACTGCAAAATACGGTGAGGATTTCTATGTTTTTGGGGAATTTTGGAACAGCGATGAGACAGCTAATAACGACTATCTAAAAAATATCGAATACCGCTTTGATCTTGTTGACGTCAAGCTCCACCATAATTTCTTTGACGCTAGCATAGCTGGGGCAGACTTTGACCTACGGACGATTTTTGATCAGACGCTTGCCAAGAATCATCCTGAATCAGCCGTGACCTTCGTGGACAATCACGACACCCAGCGAGGACAAGCTCTGGAGTCCACTGTCGAAGAATGGTTCAAGCCAGCAGCCTACGCTCTCATCCTGCTGCGAGAAGAAGGGCTGCCTTGCGTCTTTTATGGCGACTACTATGGTATTAGTGGAGAATTTGCCCAAGAGAGCTTCCAAGACGTGCTGGACAAGCTCTTGGATGTCCGCCTCAATCTCGCTTACGGCGAGCAGACTGACTACTTTGACGATGCCAACTGTATCGGCTGGACTCGCCAAGGCAAGGACGGTGGTCAGCCAATCGCTGTTGTTGTCAGCAATTACCAAGCCAGCAGCAAACGTATGCTGGTTGGGCCAGAATGGGCTGGTAGAGAATTCAGCGATTATCTGGGCAACAGCTCTCAAATCGTGACCATTGACGAAGAAGGCTGGGGAGAATTTCCAGTGGAGGAAAAGTCAGTCAGTGTCTGGTCTGTCAAATAATTCGTATATCCAAAAAGAGAGGGAAAAATTTCCCTCTCCTTTTTTAGTATTTCAAGCCCTATAAAACTTGCTATTTTAGAAACTGCTTTATTTTTTCTGATAACTCATCACTGGCGTAATCATGCACATAGTGAGGGCAGTCCAGTAGAATCAGCTCTGTCTGTGAATGCTGCGATGCAAAATCCTTCTGGAAGCTCTGCCATTCTCCCTGACTATAGCCAGTCCCTTGGCCATTTGAAGAAAAGAGCAAGAACGGTCGTTCAGGAAGCTTTTCCCTCGAAACTAGCTCAGCATTTTGTTTGACCTGGGTGACCTCTTCATAAACGGCATTTGCCAATGGACGTCGATAAAACAGCGCTTTGTATATTTGCTTTTCTTCTGCTGTCAAATTGCCAGACGCAAGAGCGGGAACCTGCTTGTCAGCATCATAAAATACCCGACTAAGGCCTAAATTAGCAGCCATTTGTAATCCTTTATAAGCCAAAGGATAGAGCCTCAAATCAGTGTAAGAACTCGGTAAAGCCATATCCAGTCCGATAATGCCTTGGACTTCTTCTGGATATTTTGCAACCCAATGAAGCGCTTCTAGCCCAGCCATAGAGTGAGCTACCAAAGTATATGGGCCAGTGATTTCAGCCTTTCTTAAAGCCTGCCTCGTCTGGGCAAGTACCGTGTCAATATCTCTACTATATCCTTGGCTGTCATCGCTGAAGCCATAGCCTAAGCGTTCAACAATAACAACCCGATAGTCTTTTTCCAATTTAGAATAGAGGGTCTTAAAGTCAAGAATAGGCGACGTTGTACCACCACCCGCCAAAAAGACCAGCGTCTTATCTCCTTGACCACTTACATAGACATTCATTTTCTTGCCATCTACTTGAAGCAGACGACCTGAGGGATTATCAAGCAATTTTTGCTCATTAGTCAGGCAGATTCGATGATAAGTAAAGATTAAGACCAGAGCACTGATGATTGTAAAAAGCAAACACAGAAAGAATTTCTTCAAATACCTGAACATCATAACTTTCCAAATATCTCTAAACATCTACGAAGACTTAACCGATTGAACAAGAACAGCCATTCTGATTTCCCATAGGATACTCAGATCTCTGCCTTTTATTCAAGGCTAGATACCCTACTATTACTTCACCAAGCCACTTCTTAGATAAGCGTCCACCATGCGCTCAGTTGCAACGACCGAGTCAATATGCGTGCGCTCGTAAGAGTGACTGGATTCGATGCCAGCGCCTAGCAAAGCGTGCTTGACTTCTGCTCCTGCGCTCATGGCTGCCGAGGCATCCGATCCGTAAAATGGATAAATGTCCAGTTTGTAAGGAATATTCTGCTCCTTGGCTAAATTAACTAAATGCTGGCGGAAACCATAGTGATAAGGTCCTGAAGCGTCCTTGACACAGATGGAAACCGTATACTCATCCGTCTGTTGATCGTCACCCATAGCCCCCATATCAACCGCCAAATACTCTACCGCTTGCTCTGGCAGGCTGGAATTAGCCCCGTGGCCGACTTCCTCAAAGACACTGAAGGCAAAGTGAGTCGTCACTGGCAGCTGAATATTTTCCTCTTTGTAGACGCGCAGAAGATTGAGCAAAATAGCTGCGCTGACCTTGTCATCTAGAAAGCGGGACTTGATAAAACCTGACTCGGTAACCGTGGTACGCGGATCAAAGGAAATAAAATCACCGACTTCAACTCCTAAATCCCGTGTTTCTTTCTCACTCGTCACCTTTTCATCCAAACGGACTTCCATATTGTCCTGTGTACGTTCAACTGTCCCAGCATCCTTATAGACATGGCAGGATGTCTGGTGAACCAAGATAGTCCCGCTGATAGTCTTGCCACTGCTGGCCACATGGACTAGACAGTTTTCTCCTTCAATCATGTTCCAAGGGAAACCGCCAATCCGATCCAGCTTGAGGCGACCGTCTGGCTTGACCGCACGCACAATAGCTCCCAGAGTATCCACATGAGCCGTCACGACGCGATGTTGAGCATCATTTTCACCCTTAACCACGACATGAACGCCGCCTTTATTGGTCCGAACAGGCTCATAGCCCAAGCCTTCCAGCGTTTGTACCAAATAGTCTGCCACCTCAGCCGTAAAGCCTGTTGGGGAAGGGATAGCCGTTAATTCTTGTAAATATTGAACAGTTTGATTCATCATAACTCCTTTAAATCATTTATACTGTCAATTATAGCATAAATCCGCTGTCAAATATCGTCCTGACTGGCTCTTTTCTCCTGATTTTAGATTGTTTTAGCAAAGTCCTCGATGAAATTGGAAAATCTATACAAAAATCCTCTTCTCCAAGCATGTATCAATCTCAGAGAAGAGTATTGCTTTATTTTAGTCTAAAATAGGGAAAAGACTGCTACTGCAAGGACGGCACCAATGATTGGTCCAACAACTGGAATCCAAGCATAGCTCCAATCGCCATTTCCTTTTTTGGGAATCGGAAGGAGGCTGTGCATGATGCGAGGTCCTAAGTCACGAGCTGGGTTGAGGGCGTAGCCTGTTGTTCCACCAAGTGAAAGACCAATCCCGACAATCAAGGTTCCAACTGCAAATGTGCCAAGGCCTGCTTGCAGCTCATAAAGTCCTAGAGCAAAGATAGTCAGAACAAGGACAAAAGTTCCAAGAATTTCACTAATCAGGTTAGAGAAGGTATCTTTGATAGCTGGTCCTGTGCTGAATGTACCCAGGATATTAGCTAGATTTTCTTCAGCCAGATAGTGAGGCTTGAACTGTAGGAAGACCAGGAACTGCCCGACCATAGCACCTGCAAACTGAGCAAGGATATACGGAAGAACAGATGCCCAAGGTAAATCACCTTTCAGAGCTACTCCGATGGTTAGAGCAGGATTCAGATGGGCTGGGCCAAGATTGCCAGATACAAAAGCAGCGATGGCAACGGCAATCCCCCACCCCATGGTAATCACAATCCAACCAGAATTGTGGCTCTTAGTTTTGGGAAGAACCACGCCTGCAACGACGCCGTTTCCCAAAAGGAGCAAGAGCAGGGTTCCTAAAAATTCGCCAAATATTTCTTTCATCATCTATATTACTCCATTTAAAAGAAGGAGTGGTTAGACAGGAGAACTGGTCCGCCACCTCTTCTTCTATTTTCTATTTTTTCAATTCTGCTAAATCATTATTTACAAGGGCAGCTTGTATATCATCGCGATAAGCCGCTTTTTCTTCTTCTGTCCAGTCGTAGAATCGACCCATTTCATCCAGAACAGGCTCTACAATCGCATCCAAACTATCACGCATAAAGAGCATGTGGTTTGTCCGGCGAAGAAGGAAGTCAACGGGGCTGAGTGCCAATTCATTGCGCATCGCATAGTGGAGTGACAAGGTATCCGCTAGGCTAAGTCCTGGTGCTTGTTCGATGCTGTGAGAGAGGGCAAAGACTTTAGGAGCATTTGAACCATAAAGGTTGGCAAGATAGAGGGCTTCTTTGCTGTCTAAGCCGCGTGAGACGCCAAGTTGAGCAAAAGCTTCGATTTCGGAATCTACATTTGCTGGATTGAGCTCTCCACCTGAAACAGGATAAGTCTTAGAGTTGATGAGTTTAAAGCTACGGTCAAATTCTGCTTTGAGGATATCAACCACGCGCTCCATAGCGCCTTCCGCCATTTTACGGTAGTCCGTAATCTTACCGCCAGCAAGGGTCAAGAGGCCATTGTTATCACGATCCAAACTAGAACCACGAGATACGGCAGATGGATCCAAGTGTTTTTCAGATGTACTGCTTTCAAGCTTAGTAACAGCCGCTTCAACATCCTCACGAGATTTTTCTTTAGCCAGATAGCTCTCAACAGTTGCAATCAATGCATTGAAGCTTTCGTCGCTAATGGTACCGTTGTTTCCGCCGTTGTAGTCAGAAGCACTGTTTCCTGCAATCAGAGGACGCAGACCCGCCCAGCTGCTCTCGATATCATCAATCGTGATGTTTGCTTCTGGGAAGCGATTATTGACAATGCCCAAGAGGTAATCCACATCTTCTTGTGTTACTTTTGGATGCTCTAGGTCGCCAGTGTAGTCAGTGTCAGTCGTACCAAAGTAGGTTTTATTTTCACGTGGAAGAACAAAGACCATCCGGCCATCTCCCAAGCCTGTGTCAAAGTAGACTGGCTGAGAAACCTTGATCTTGCTAGAGTCAACCACCAAGTGAACACCCTTGGTTGGACGCATTTGTGAGTATTGCTCACCGTCATTTGACAGATTGCGCACCTTGTCGCTCCAAGGTCCAGTTGTGTTGATGACTAGGCGAGCCTTGATTTCAAAGACTTCATCTGTCAAGAGGTCACGCGCAACAACGCCTGTAATCTTTCCAGCTTCATCAAAGAGGAAGCCTTCTGCCTTGACATGGTTGGCAATCAGGGCGCCGTCTTGGTTGGCGCGTTTGATATTTTCAATTACGAGTCGAGCGTCGTTGTTGCGGAAGTCAAGATAGACACCACCGCCGACTAAGCCTTCCTTCTTGAGTTCAGGTTCCCGTTCTAAGACTTCCTCCTTGCTCAAGACCTTGTTGCCAGCAGGAGTGTTGTTGACACCAGCCAAGAGGTCGTAGAGGTCCATAGCTACTTTGAGGCGGAAGAGGCTGAAGGTAGCGCCGTCTTCTTCATAGACAGGAAGCAGCATAGGATCTGGTTTTGGAATATGGGGGGCAATTTGCTGTACCACAGCACGCTCAGAAACTGTATCTGAGACCACCTCTACGTCGAATTGCTTAAGGTAACGAAGGCCACCATGGACCAATTTGGTAGAACGGCTAGAAGTCCCTTCTGCAAAGTCCTGCATTTCAATCAGACCGGTCTCCAGTCCACTAGCTGCCGCTTGCAAGGCTACCCCAGCACCGGTAATCCCACCACCAATAATCAGGAGGTCCAAGGTGCGTTCCTGCATTTTTTTTATCGATAATTCACGTGTTTTCTTTGAAAATTCCATAATTACACACTTTCTAACTTAGTCATTTCATGCTTCTACTGACTTGATTATCAAAATCAGTCGTCGATTTCTGCAAAGACTTGAGTTGCCTTAACGGCTTTT
This sequence comes from Streptococcus cristatus, assembly GCF_003943815.1. Lineage (GTDB taxonomy): Bacteria > Bacillota > Bacilli > Lactobacillales > Streptococcaceae > Streptococcus > Streptococcus cristatus_F. The sequence continues at coordinate 49,269 of NZ_RJNA01000012.1, forward strand.
TTCCATCCTTTGTAGAGTTGTTCCTTACGGGATTCATTCATAGACGGCTCAAAGAGTTCTCCAGTTTCGTTGAGAGTGCGGAGTTCGTCTAAGTCTTTCCAGTATCCTACTGACAGTCCTGCCAAGAAGGCTGCACCGAGAGCAGTTGTTTCTAAGTTTTTAGCACGGGCGATATCGATTCCCAAAATGTCTGCTTGGAACTGCATGAGGAAGTTGTTCATAGCAGCACCTCCGTCGACTTTGAGGACTTGAATAGCAGTCTTGGCATCCACCTGCATAGTATCAATGATGTCGCGTACTTGGTAAGCGATGGATTGCAGAGTAGCCTTGATAAAGTCTTCCTTGCTGGTTCCGCGTGTCAAGCCAAAGACAGATCCGCGGGCATTTTGATCCCAATACGGAGCGCCCAGACCTGTGAAGGCAGGTACGACATAGACTTCGTCATTGTTGTGAGAATTGAGAGCATATTTTTCAGATTCTGGTGAATTTTCAACCATCCGAAGACCGTCGCGCAGCCATTGAATAGCACTTCCGGCAATGAAGATAGAACCTTCTAAGGCATAGTAAACTTTGCCGTTGATACCGTAGCCAATAGTTGTCAAGAGGTTGTTTTCAGACAGCTGCATCTCTTCACCAGTATTCATGATAATGAATGAACCAGTTCCGTATGTATTCTTGACCATGCCAGGCTCAAAAGCTAGCTGTCCAAAGAGAGCTGCCTGCTGGTCACCAGCCATACCAGAAATTGGAACTTCTCCACCGTAGAAATGGAATGGAGCGGTTTTACCATAGATTTCTGAGTTAGAACGAACTTTTGGAAGCATAGCCTTTGGAATGTTAAGGATTTCCAAAATTTCATCATCCCATTTAAGATCCTTGATATTATAGAGCATGGTACGAGCTGCATTTGAGTAATCGGTCACGTGAGCCGCGCCGTCAGTTAATTTCCAAACCAGCCAGGTATCAATAGTACCAAAGAGCAATTCGCCCTTTTCAGCTCTTTCTTGCGCACCTTCTACATGGTCCAAAATCCAGCGAACCTTGGTAGCAGAGAAGTAAGCGTCAATAATCAAACCAGTCTTTTCGTGGAATTTTTCCACATAGCCTTGGCTTTTCAGCTGTTCAGCCAGAGGAGCAGTCTGGCGAGATTGCCAAACGATAGCATTGTAGATAGGAAGACCTGTATTTTTATCCCAGACGACAGTTGTTTCACGCTGGTTGGTGATTCCGATAGCTTCGATTTGGTTGGGTTTGACTCCACTTTCGATGAAGGCACCGGCGATAACGGACTGCACGGAGTTCCAAATTTCATTGGCATTGTGCTCAACCCATCCAGCTTGAGGGAAAATCTGAGTAAATTCTTTTTGACTGGAGCTAACTTTTTCTCCTTTTTTGTTAAAGATGATGGCGCGGGAACTAGTAGTTCCTTGGTCGATGGCCATGATGTATTTTTCTTGTGACATGAACTGTCCTCCTAGTAAAAATCTTGAGGATGTTTCCTCTACAGTAACTAGTATATAAAATAAAACGCTTTCTTTTTTATCAACTTTTTTCAAATTTTAAAAAAATCTGAGGAGATTGTGCGGAAATCACAAAGAAACCTGGATTTCTCCAAGTTTCTCAATGAAATATCATGTGACGGATTTGAGCCAAATCTTCCAAATCCAAGTCATTTTTTAAATAATAGATGGGAGCCTGCTGGGCCTGATGAATAGGATTGTTGGTGATGATAAGGTCGTAATTTCGGGTAAGGTCGTAGGATTCAATCGTAATAAAGCGATTGTACTCTAAATACCGTCTTAAAATGGCTGTCATCCTGGAAACAACGATAAAGCTATCTGTCAAGTCCATGCCTATCTTGATGACTTGACCGTCATTTTCAGCAATGTACTCCATCAGCTGGAGCCATTCCCACAGCACCTTTTTATCCAGAGATGTTCCCTGCTGGAAAATAGGCAGTTTGCTAAAAATAGTGTCTGCTACTTGTCGATAATCGTCTTCGCTCCATAAGTAAGGATGGCGCAATTCCAAGTCATGCTTGTATTTGTCTTGCAAGAGATAGCCTCGGAAAAGAAAGACGCGGGCGCAGAGCTGGCTTAGTTCGTAGGTCACTTGGTCTTCGATGTAGTCACCTAACAAGTCATGAGACTTCATCTCTTGAATGATTTGCGTAATCAGACTGGCAATTTCACCGCCAAAGCCCAGAACATACTCCATGGTGTGCAGAGGCAGAATCCGATGGGAAAGCAGAAATGAAAAGAAAATCATCATTTCACCATCTTCCTGGCTCAGGGTGATGTGCTGTCCGGCAAAGAAATCATTTGTTCGGCGATGCAAGCGCTGGTAGAAGATATTTTCAAAATAGCCCTGCATTTTCTGCTCAATGTTTTGAAATTGACAGGCATTGACTCTTAGGCGTTGTTGGGTAATATGTGCCCAAAGGGCCAAGTCCAATCGCTGCCCTTGAGAGAGCTGAGCTCCACAGAGTTCTTCTAAGACGGCAACTTCCTGCCTTCTTTCTGGTTTTTGAAGTTCTTTTTCCCAATCTTGACTAGACCAAACCTTACGAAAGAGCCAGAAATAAAAATAGCGGATTTGATGCTCAGGCCCTTTCAAGCGGCCGTTTTGGATAGATAGCTCAAACTCTGATAAAATCTGATTTAAACCGGATATATGACGGCCGAGTGTTGCTTCACTGATCATGAGCTCTTGGGCTAATTGATGGGCTAAAAACTGCTGATGGTAGAGCAGGTAGTCTAAAATCTGGTATTTAACAGCATTGTCCAAAAAAAGTCTGCGAATGTCCCGTCCCTTGGTATCAGATCCGATAGACAGACTGAGCGTTTCGTCTTGAAGCTGGATAGATAAGGCTGTCTGATATTCCATAGCCTTGTCGTTAATCAAGCTAATGTACTTGGTCAAGGTTACTTTCGAGAAGCCTGTTTCAGACATAACGTCCTTCAAACTGGATGTAGAATGCTGCTGTAAATAAGACAGGACAATAAACTGCCCCGCTTCACTCTTTTCCATTAAGTCTGCTAGATACATTCGAAAACCCTTTCAGTTTGCTAATCTTAGCTTAACACAAAAAGAAAAAAAGACGAAGCAATCTGCTTCATCTGCTACATCCTTTTAAGCATAAGCGAAAAAAAGAAACCTGAACCAGCGGGATACTTTCCCCAGCCATCTCAGGCTTCCTTATGCATCATCAGGCTTGGTTCACTCTTTTAAACATGATATTTACATATTCTTTGCAAAATCAAAACGGAACCCAACCTTTTGACCTAATTGAGTCAGTTCAGTCAAAGTCTCTCTGCTGCAAATAAACATGACATAACTGTCGCTGTCAATATCCATTGCTCCGACGCAGAAGCCTGCTTCCTCCCATTTTTCATCCAAGACCTTGCACCATGATGGAATGTCTCCATCTTCATCTAGACACTCATCTTGCAGTGGGAGATTCTTTTGATCTGCCAATTCTTTCATGAAATAGGTGAAGTCTTCTAACTCAGCCTTCCAATCCAGCTCAATAGCATTACCACTCTCAATTAACTCATCCGCAATCCCGATCCAAACGATGGTATCTTCTGACTCATCGTCCTCTATCCCACGATCGTCATAGCGATCGATATTTTCATCAAAGTAGTCCCACGGTGAGGCAAGACAAGTTTCTATAGCAGAACGGACAGAGCTGTCCTCCGTAAGCAGTTCAACCATGCTGGTAAAAATTTCTTTGTTCAGTTCATTTGTCATAACTGACTCCTTTCTTGTCCATAAGGACATATTTTTAACGTTATTGAAAAAATTTTTATCTACAATCCCGACTAAAACCTAGTCATAGGACTGATGATTTAGGCAATTATCACTTGTTCGTTTAAGAAGGTTTCATCATCCATAGTGTTCAGAACCTTCAATATCTAGGTAGTGGAGTTCTAAATCCGAAATCAATTTTTCGCCATATTCCAATAATTGAGCTTTAGTGAGAGCATTTACATTCTTGTCAGAGAAAGGGAGCCTTTCCTTCAAATCAATTCGACAACTTCCAATAAGACTCGCTTGGATATAGGCTGTATAGTCATTTCTAGCAGACGCCCAGCCCATTAGTTGAAAGTCCATTTCAAAGCGAATGAACAATTCCCTACCATTCTGCTGCAAGTCTACAATAGTAAGGCTGTCGCTATCATGGATTTCGGATGAATCAACCATATCTAGCTTTTCTCTATTAAGATAGGGCAAATTCTCAGATAAGGCTTTGAATACGGACAATTCCTCTACTTTATGAGCAAAAAATTCCCATAAAATAATGTCTAAATCTTTTATTCGTAAGTACTGCTCTTTAATCATTATGCCTCTTAGTCTTTGCTAATAAGATGATGACACCTAGTAAAATAAGAATTCCAATTACAAAAACAGCTATTTCTAATTCTTTTAATTCTTCAATGTAGGGTATGATATAGATGCTTGATTCCACAAGTAGAAAACCGATAAGAATAAGGGCAATCAAAAAATATATCTGTTTTTTATCCATTTTTATGTCCCTCCCTTAACTAGAGTTTACATAAAACTTAACTAGCTCGAAATTCTATTTCCCCTCTACCCACCTATCATTGTCCATGATAAAGGGCTTGGCCAGNCCTTCTCCTGTGTAGTCCTTATATTTTGTTTGCAAGTATTTGTAGACATCTTCCTTGGTCGCAAACTTGATGGCCTGGTATGGCTCTTCAAAGGTCAGCTTCTCGACAAACAGATAGCCGTCTTTATCTGGAACCAAGACGCCGACATGCCCCACAAAGAGAGAGTCACCGTCAAGATTGTCGTGGACGATGACAGAAAGCATCCGAGCTTTTTCGTTAAACTTGAACTGTTTGAAGTATTCCTCCATCTTCTTAGCATGTACCTTGACATCTTGAGTCGCTTCAGTCTTGACTCTTGAAAATAGGATATTAAATNCTTCCTTATCTTTGGCATCAAAGAGCTTGCCCTTGTCAATCGAGTCATTATCGATGAACAAGAGTTCGTCATCTTTTTCTATTTGAGGAATTTCGATGCTATTTTTCAGCAAAGTATAAGTATTAATCCGGCAATTTGTCCCGATAAAATCGCCCTTCTTTGCCTGCCAGAGAGGATTGATTTTTTCTACGTCATATTCTGTTTTGGTAAATTTAGTGAAATCGCCCCTTAATCCAGTCGATCCAACAAGTCCATTGTAGTCATTGACTAAATTGACAAAGTTATCGACACTGTCTTTATCCAAGTCGGCAGCCAACAAATTCTTGACTTCTTCGACACTTTTTTTACTGTTTAGATTTGAATAAGTCGCCTTCCATGGGTATGTTTCTGAGCTAGACTGACCAACTGTTGGATTCTCTTGAGCGCTGTTTGATTGCTTTTGTGCCTTCCCACATGCGGCTAAGCCAAGAATAGCCAAGGTGCAGGCACTTATCAAGATAATCTTTTTTACTTTCTTCATTCTTTCGTCCTTTTTACATTTTTCCTATATTCATCTTCAAATAATTCCTCTTGTTATTATATCAAGAAATACTGAAAAACAGAAAGGAAAAATCTATCTTGGATAGAAACTTCCTTAAGCCATAAAAAATGACCGCACTTTTATCAACTGCAGTCACTTTGATTTATGAATAGAGGAATAATGTAGAGTAGCCAACTTAAAAAAGGGACTCGCTATAAACTGGTAAGTCTACTTAATCTTGTGCTTGTTCATCTTTTCTTCGAAGATAGCTGTCATGATGGCGCGCAATTCTTCACGCTCCTTTTCAGGAAGCTCTCCTGCTTGCTTGGCCACAGCGTAAAGTTCTGGGTATTGCTTGGCAACTCGCTCAACCGTCTTGGTCGTTGCATGCCCTCTCACAAGGAAAGGAATTCGCTTAAGCCATTCTTGTGGCACAAGGTCCAAAATCTTTTTAGCAGCTTCCTTATCGCTAATGACAGCTGTACTAAGCCCCTCTTTGATTTGCTCCTGCTCTTTTTGGGTAAAATCTTTTAATTCCATTCTGAACTCCTCTTTTCTAGTAAGTTACTTGCTAAGGACTCATTATACACCTAAGCCCTAAAAACTACAAATATATAACTTGAACAGGCTGCTTTTAGATTGGATTTTTGAAAGCTGAATAACTTTGATAAGTCTTTAAGTCAGTTTTCCAAAAATTAATTTGCAGCAGTTTCCAAAACTTCCGCAAAGATTACGAAGCCTTTTGGTAAAATATGAAACTGCCCATCCGAAATTTGGCAATGACTTGCTAGAGTTGCAGAATCACTATCTAAAAGATAGTTTTCAGTTGATTGGTTAAAAATTGCTCGGACCTTTTGACCATCATAATCCCATTCCAGAGATAGCACATCCGGCTTGATTTCTTTCAGGCTATAGGTTCCATGCTGGATAATGTCTGAAACACTCTTGCGAAGCTGAATCAATTTCTTCATGAAATCGAGCATGTCATTGTCACTGGAAACACGTTCCCAAGGCATAACACGACGACAATCTGGATCTGTTCCTCCATCTAACTCTAGCTCGGTTCCATAGTAGAAACACGGTGTTCCTCTTTGTAAAAAGAGGCAGGCTAAGGCAGACTTAACAAGTTGTGTATCACCTTTGGCAGTAGCTAGAATGCGCTCCGTATCGTGCGAATCCAGAAGATTAAACATCACTTCCGAAATCTGCTGTCTATAATACATAGACTGACCATTGATCTCATCAATGAATTGACTGGTTTTCTTGACCCCTCGCAAGAGATAATCCTTGATACTCTCAGAGAGAGGATAGTTCATAACTGCGTGGAACTCATCACCATTTAGCCAAGGCTGAGAAGTGTGCCAGACTTCCCCAAGAATATAAAGGTCAGTTTTTTTAGCCAAGACAGCCTTACGGAAATCTCTCCAAAATTGGTGGTCCACCTCATTAGCTACATCCAGTCGCCAAGCATCGATATGAAACTCTTCAATCCAGTAGGTCGCAACGCTCAACAAATAGTCCCTCACTTCCGGATTCGCCGTATTTAGCTTGGGCATATAGCTCTCAAAGGCAAAGGTATGGTAAGGGAGCTTTCTTGGATTTGCAAGCTTATCCTTTGTCACTGGGAACTCCTGAATGTGGAACCAGTCTTTGTAAACTGAATTTTCTCCATGTTTGAGAACATCCTGCCATTGAGGAGATTGGTCTCCGATATGGTTAAAAACAGCGTCCAGCATGATTTTCATGCCTCTCTGATGGACCTCCTCCACCAGTTTACGAAAAGTTTCCTTGTCTCCAAAATGACGATCAATTTCGAAATAATCCGTCGTATTNTACTTGTGATTGCTCGGGGATTCAAAGATAGGACAGAGATAAAGGCCTGTAATGCCCAAGTCCTGCAAGTAATCTAGATGGTCAATAATTCCCTGTAAATCTCCTCCAAAGAAATCCTCACTTTTAGGCGTGATTGACGAATCCCAAGCTAGAGATCCTTCTGGCGAAAGAGCAGGATTGCCGTTGGCAAAGCGTTCTGGGAAAATCTGATACCAAACCGTATCTGCTACCCAGTCAGGAACATGACAAGCATCAATTTCATGAATATAAGGAAGCTTAAAGCCGTTTCCTTCGTAATGAAGGTTCCCTACTGTATTTTCAACACATCCCTTATCTCCATACAAGATAGTCTGGCCTTGCTTATCCTTAATCTCAAAGAGATACTGAAGTCGCGCATAGCCGACTGAAACCTCCACCTGCCAATAATCAAACAAAGCATCGGAGGTGACATTGAGCATTTCCTTACTCTCTTCATAATGGTCCTCCATAAAAATAAAAGGATCTCCATAGTGCAAAGCGATTGTTTCAATTTCACCCTTTTTCGTCCGAATGCGAATATGCATTGTCTTATCTTTATAAAGATAAGCATACTCCGACTCTGGCCTGTGGTAAATAGCTGACAATTCCATATTTTCTCTCCTAGATTTCTCTTTATAAACTCATCGCAACCCTATGCAAACGATTTCAAAACATAGCCCTAGTATATCACTTTAAAAAAACGAATGCAAGGTGTTGTTTGGGTTAAGTAATAAAATAGATTTGCTATTCTCGACCAGGAGTTTGCCTATTATAAACTATTTACTAAATTCAAAATATGATCCCTAAAAATTTTCTTCCTCTATATCATAATCAAGTCAAATCAATAATGACCTTTTTTGGCAAAATAGAAAAAGTAACGTTCATCAGGTGTTAATTTTTTTTCATTAAGAAGTTCTTTAAATTTTTCATTTGTAAACAACATGCAAGCATATCTATCCTCATCAAGTTTTACAGCAAAAAGAAAATAAGCTTTATCAGAGTTGGCTTTCTTTTTAGTTAAAACATTCCAAGAATGCCATTCCCACTCTTTCAGTTGATCGGGCATAGTTGGTACATAATTTTTACTACGACTTATCTCAGTATTTTCGAGTGTTAATTTTTTATCTGTTCCATCAGAAATGTCATCGTTTAATATTTTAGATATCCCCTCTACCAATCTTTGATTGATGCTTCTTTTCTCTTGATCATTAAGATCAATTACAACCTCATAGGGATTTTGATTTACTAAATATTCGTTTATAATCTTCCCTTTCAGATCTCTATTTTCAAAAATTTTAACATTAGTCTTAGGAATATTTATATTCTTCAGAAATTTAAACATTATCTCTTCTCCTTATAATTATATCTAGCATTTTTAAACAAGCATTCTTTTTATCGCCTGCACTTCTTAAATCTACAAAATTATACGAAATACCATCTTTTAAATAGTATAATTTAGGCTGTAAATGTAAATTTTTAATTTTTTCATCTGGTTCTTTATCGAATAAACAGTAATAAAAATACAAATCAGCATTACCTTCAGAACAGTCGAATTCAGTGTCTGGAAACTTTGAGTAAGCAAAACGCTTAATCTTCTTTACTCCAACAGGGGATGGATCGATCTGCATATCTTCTGAAGAATTTAAGTCCGAAAAATCAATAAAATAAATATTGGGGAAATCAGAACTGTTGATTATCTCCCAAAAATCATCTTTATTTATTTTCAAACTAGTAAAAAACTCTTGCCACTTCACAGCTTCCTTCAAAGTAAGTACATTTTCCCGTTCAAAGTCACTAAATTTTCTTTGAAAAATAGTAAAGATTTCAATACGCTCTATTAAATTGAATGAATCTTGTTTTAATAGTAATTCGATCGCAAGTTTATCTGTGATTTTAGGAAAATCTTTAATCAATAAAAAATCTTTTACCCAAGATTGATAATCGGAAAGAAGTTTCTCTTTTTCTTTCTCCTCTCCCTCCCTAATCCATATATAAATAGTAGGAATAGCTACACCAATTCCAGCAAGTAACTCTGGAGAGGATATAATTTTTGCAAATAATTGGATCTTTCCAACTCCTATTTCTGAGCTCGGTCCATAACTCGCTCCAAAAACGATTAACGCTATATCCAAAAATACTGCTAGTAAAACATACCTATATAATAAACCGCTTGTTTTTTTATTTTGATCAGAATTGGTATTAAAATAAATATTCAAACAAATAATAATTGATGGTAGTAGCAGAAATAATAATGAGAAAGGTGCCCATAATTTCCTGTTTGAGAAATTTACAAAATAAACAGGTACACAATATGAACACAATATCATTACAACTAATAAAATAAACTCTATATATT
>NZ_RJNA01000013.1 GCF_003943815.1 Streptococcus cristatus
AATACTATATACTCAAAATTCCATGCTGACAACAATGCGAAAGATAAAATTATAGAAAATAAATGGGAAGGGATCAAAAAAACGTTAAGGAGTAGGGATCAAAATGTTGGATTTGCAACGTTTTATAGACATTATTGGATTTCAAAATATTCTAAGGAAACTAATTCAAAATTATACGATTCTTTTAAGAAACACATTAAACATGATAGAAAATCATACGAGATTTTTGTTAATGAGTTGAGTGTTGGAGCTGAAAAATATATGGAAATAGTGCACCCTGTCATTGGTGATTATGACGATAGAAAAGAGTATAATTGGTTAGTTCAGAGTTTGAAATCCATAGAGATGACTTTTAGTGTAACTCAAGCAAGAATAGTATTGTTGTCGTTATTGGAACTAAAATCAAATGATAAAATATCGTCTAAGTGTTTAAAGAAAGCTATAAATTATATAGAAAACTTTATTTTTGCTTATACAGGTATTTTGAAGAATCAAGCAAATATTTATGAGTCTAGATTTTCTCGTTTGGCGATAGAATTACGTAAAAGTCAAGATAAAAGTAATACGAATGAGATACTAGATAAATTTTTATATAAAGCTTTTGAGGATAGATTTCCTAAAAAAGAAGAGTTTGTTTCAGCATTTACTCATCTTAAATTTTCTAAAAAGAACACCCCAACTAACATGATGGCTAAATATGCATTAAATAAAATTTCCTCGCAAATGGATTATCGTGAGGAATTTAGTTTGGATTCATCAATAGAACATATCATTAATGAAGATTCTTCTGATGCGAATACGCTTAATATTGGAAACTTAATATGTTTAGAAGAATCTTTAAATAACCAAGCTGATAGACTAACATTTAAAGAAAAATTAGATATATATAAGAAATCAAAATATAACCAAGTTCAAAAATTCTGCAAAGACAATCTAGATTTTAAAATTGATAGTGTAATGAAAAGATCTCAAAAATTAGGAGAATATTATTATGACAACATTATAATGTCTAATAAATAATTTTAGTAGGCTTCAGTGATTTGTTTGCAAGGTATTTATCCTTACGAAAATGGCGAAGCTACCTTGATGCGGAGTTTTCCGCAACTCAAGGTGGATGTCTTAAAAGCAGGATACCACGGTTCTAAAGGATCCTCTAGCCCAGAATTTTTACATCAGCTTCAGCCCAAAATTGCCCTTATTTCTGCCGGTAAGAATAACCGCTACAAGCATCCTCATCAGGAAACTCTGGACAGATTTGAGAACATTCAAACACAGATTTTCCGAACAGATGAACAAGGAGCTATTCGCTTCAGCGGCTGGGGTTCATGGGAAATCGAAACGGTAAAGTAACCCCTGTTTCCTTGCTCTGAGAGTGAGCCAGGATTAACTTACCTTGATTTCGAGCTAAAATTATGATACAATGATTCTTGTTAATAAAAATTTAGAGGAGATTTCTATGTTTTCTGCTTATAAAAAATTTTGGACTCGTTATGCAGACTTTAGTGGTCGTTCAAGTCGTTCGGATTACTGGTGGGTTGTCCTATGTAATTTTTTGATTACCCTACCATTTTCGTTGATTGCCTTTTTCGGCTTCCTCATTCCACTTTTTAGTGAAATTTATTATGCGGGATTGTACGATTATGAACCTGATTTATCTGGAGCTATGGCTGGCGCTGGTTTGGCTGTATTCATAATGTTCCTACTTACCATTTATTGGCTTGCAACAATCGTTCCTTATCTTGCCATCACTGTTCGTCGTCTTCGTGATGCTGGCTTCCATTGGGCGTTTATTTTTCTCGCTGTAGGACCATGGATAGCTTCCATCGTTCCAGTTTTGAATATCCTAGCTGCTTTAGTCAGCTTACCATGTGGTATTGCCATGATCGTTCTCCTTTGCCAAGCTAGCAAACCAGCTCAGCAAGTTAAAGGGGCTCCTTATGGTCAACAAGGATTCCAAGGTCAGCAATTTGGTCAAGCTCAACAACCAGTTCAAAACCAACAGTTTGCTCAGCCTGGATTCCAAGGGCAACAACAGCCGACACAAAATCAACAATTTGGTCAAGTTCAACAGCAAGCTCAAAACGAACAGTTTAGTCAGCCTGTTAACCAAGGACAACCATTTGGCCAAGCACAACAACCGGTTCAAAACCAACCATTCGGTCAGCCTGCTAGCCAAAGTCAACCATTTGCTCAGCAAGAAGCACCAACTCAGACCCCAGAGTTTGCTCAGCCTCAACAACCTTTTGGGCAAAATTCAGTGAACCAGCCAACTCAACCGTTTGCTGCTAGCCAAGCCCAAAGCCAAGAGCCAACTCAATCAGCATTCTCAACTTCAGTTTCACAATCTGCAGAACCAGTTTCTTCAGTAGAAACTCAGCAGTCTCAGACTGAAACAGTAGAACAAACTCTTGCAACTGCTTCTGATGAAGTAAAGGCTTCTGAACAAATCACTAACTCAGAGTCAAACTCTCAAGAAAATCTATAATGTATCAACCCTAGATAGTTTCCACCTATCTAGGGTTTCTTTGTCATGTTTAAAAATTTTGTAACCAAAATAACTTTCGATTCGTTATACTAGTAGAAAGGGGGATAAATAGAAAAGTATTAAATAGAGAAAAGCAGTTTCAAATGAGAAGTAGTAGCTGCGAGCTTTGGATTAGAAAGGCTTTTTTGTTATTCTTTTTAAAGAAGTGCAAATAATTAGAGATTTTAAGAGAAGTTGTAGGGAGGTGAGATTATCAAACTAGATAAATACGAAAACATCTTGATCGGCTTTGCTCGAGAGATTGTCTTCTACTTGCAAAAGTCAGGAGCTTCTAAGGTCGAGGCAGAAGATGTGGTGCAGGATGTTTTTGTCAAAATGTTAGAGACTGATCTGGTCATCCCGGCAGAGAAGATGCGAGCTTGGATGTATCGGGTTTCCATCCGCCGCTATATCGATCGCTATAGGCGCGATCAGCATTATCTAGAAATTTTGCAAAAGGAATTTTTTAAACAAGATGTGATTCAACCATTTGAAAACGACCATTATGAGTTGTTAAGGTCGACGATAGAAGAGCTCCCAACTAAGGAAGCAATGCTTCTAGATCTTTATTATTTCCAAAATTTTACAGTAAAGGAAATCGCTCAAATTATGTCGTATTCTGTAAGTAAAGTGAAAGTGCAACTCATGCGTAGCCGAATTAAGCTCCGCCATAAATTGGAAAAGAAAGGATATAAAAATGGAAACATTTGAAATTTTAGCGAAGAAAAGTAAAAGAAAACGACTTTGGAAGACAGTTGCCATCAGTAGTCTTGTCTCCTTAGCTTTATTGCTTTTACTAGGAAAGGGATTGATAGAATTAGCCTCGAGTAATGGTCGAAATTTGCAGAAAGAGTACGAAGTTATGTCGGAAATCGCCTACCCTAATGTTGACTATGACAGTCTTTACTACACTCAAAATTCTTTGTTTTCAGGAACCTTACATTCTGATCGTTTCAAAGATTTAGATGGAGTGAAGGTGGCTTATCCTTCCTATGAGGGAAACTATTCTCTCATAGGTGCTTTTAAAGATACGACTGCGGAAGGGACTTATTTGTCTCCCTCAGGGACCTATACGCGAACCTTGCGTCAAAAATATCCGGTCTTCTATAATATCAATGCTAAAGGGACAAAGGATAGTAATTCTATACCTAAGGAGTTGGCTTCTGTCAAAGAAATGCCAAATCAATTGGTGGAAGTAGCTTTGACTTTTGATAAAGCTTATACCTATAAGGAAATCCAGCAGATGATACCGAACAACCTCAAAATCAACTGGTACTGGATTGGCAGTCAGTCAGAAGATGTTGACAATACTGGGGCATTGCGCACTGATCCTAAGACGACTTACGGAGCTAACGCTGGTCTTCTCTTTACTTATGACTTAGATTTTAGGAAGAAGGCAAAAGAGGCTAAGAAAGAGCAGCAGACTTTCTTGGATTATCTGAAAAAGGCAGATAAAAATCTTTTCCCAAGTGTTAGTGGATACAACACATACAATGATGTGGAGTCCTATCTCAAGAAATTTGGTCAGCTAGATATTCGTGAAGCAGAAAATCGGGATCAATTAACTTTCTCTGGCGTCATCTTGACAGGAAAAGCTGAAAATTTCGCTCAATTAGAAGGAAAAGAGTGGATTTATGCTTCGAGTATCGGTGCTTCCGTTCCCAATCAGCCTTACTATAAGCTCGATAAGGAATAATTGACAAAAAATGTGTAAAAGGCTTGCATTTTCAGTAAAATTTGATAAAATAGTAAGGAAAGTTAGACTGTATTGCCTACTGTCTATCTATAAAATATATTTTATTGGAGGCTTTTACTCAAATGGCAAAAGAAAAATACGATCGTAGTAAACCACACGTTAACATTGGTACTATCGGACACGTTGACCACGGTAAAACTACTTTGACAGCAGCTATCACAACTGTACTGGCACGTCGCTTGCCTTCATCAGTTAACCAACCAAAAGACTATGCGTCTATCGATGCTGCTCCAGAAGAACGCGAACGCGGTATCACTATCAACACTGCGCACGTTGAGTACGAAACTGAAAAACGTCACTACGCTCACATCGACGCTCCAGGACACGCGGACTACGTTAAAAACATGATCACTGGTGCCGCTCAAATGGACGGAGCTATCCTTGTAGTAGCTTCAACTGACGGACCAATGCCACAAACTCGTGAGCACATCCTTCTTTCACGTCAGGTTGGTGTTAAACACCTTATCGTCTTCATGAACAAGATCGACTTGGTTGATGACGAAGAATTGCTTGAATTGGTAGAAATGGAAATCCGTGACCTCTTGTCAGAATACGACTTCCCAGGTGACGATCTTCCAGTTATCCAAGGTTCAGCTCTTAAAGCTCTTGAAGGTGATACTAAGTACGAAGACATCATCATGGAATTGATGAACACTGTTGATGAGTACATCCCAGAACCAGAACGTGATACTGACAAACCTCTTCTTCTTCCAGTCGAAGACGTATTCTCAATCACTGGTCGTGGTACAGTTGCTTCAGGACGTATCGACCGTGGTACTGTTCGTGTCAACGATGAAATCGAAATCGTTGGTATCAAAGAAGAAATCCAAAAAGCAGTTGTTACTGGTGTTGAAATGTTCCGTAAACAACTTGACGAAGGTCTTGCAGGGGACAACGTAGGTGTGCTTCTTCGTGGTATCCAACGTGATGAAATCGAACGTGGTCAAGTTATCGCTAAACCAGGTTCAATCAACCCACACACTAAATTCAAGGGTGAAGTTTACATCCTTACTAAAGAAGAAGGTGGACGTCACACTCCATTCTTCAACAACTACCGTCCACAGTTCTACTTCCGTACAACTGACGTTACAGGTTCAATCGAACTTCCAGCAGGTACTGAAATGGTAATGCCTGGTGATAACGTAACTATCGACGTTGAGTTGATCCACCCAATCGCCGTTGAACAAGGTACTACTTTCTCTATCCGTGAAGGTGGACGTACTGTTGGTTCAGGTATGGTTACTGAAATCGAAGCTTAATTCGATTTCGTTCCCAGATAACAATTATAAAATCAGACACGAAAAGTCTCGCTTTGGCGAGGCTTTTTCTTTTAGACAAAGCCTTTTTGTCGCAAACATGATATAATAATTCTATATTTTGTTGTTGAAAAGAGACGGTATGAAATTACTTTATACGGACATCCGCAGTCCTTTGACAGCACATTTGGCTAAGCAAGCTCAAGACTTGGCAGCGGCTGGCAAGCGGGTCTTTTATATAGCGCCCAACTCCCTTTCTTTTGAAAAGGAGCGAGCAGTTTTGGAGGCATTGGAAAATCACGCGTCCTTTGACATCACGGTGACGCGTTTTGCCCAGATGGCTCGCTATTTTGTCCTCAATGATGTTCAGGAAGGACAGCCCTTGGATGATATTGGGCTGGGCATGTTATTTTATCGGATTTTATCGGAAATGGATGACCGGGAGCTCAAGGTTTATGGACGGATCAAGAAAGATGCACAATTTATCCAGCAACTGCTAGACCTTTATCATGAGCTTCAGACAGCCCATATGACTTTTGCGGATTTGAACTATCTAGAAGAGCCAGAGAAGCGCGAGGATTTGCTCAAGATTTTCACTGCTTTTTCTGCTGCTCTTCAGGCGGGAAATTATGATGCGACCTCTAAACTCACGATTTTTGCCCAGCATATTCTAGCTGGAGATTTGGATGGGGAATTGGCTAATCTTGCACTGGTTATTGACGGATTTACCCGCTTCTCAGCAGAGGAGGAATATCTAGTAGATTTGCTGCATCGCAAGGGAGTGGAGATTGTTATTGGAGTTTATGCCAGTCAAAAAGCCTACCGGGCAGCCTTTCGTGAGGGCAATCTTTACCAGGCTAGCGTGGAATTTTTGCTCAAGCTGGCTCAAACTTATGAGGTCAAGCCAGTGTATCTAGCGGGAGATTCGATTCAGTCGGATGGTGCCTTTGGTAAGATTTCCAAGATTTTAGAGAGTCGCTATGACTTTTCTGAAACGCATGTGGAATTGACCGAAGATGACCGCTCTCATGTAGAGATTTGGTCGGTTCGTAATCAAAAAGAAGAACTGGAATATGTGGCCAAGTCCATCCGTCAGCGGCTCCATGATGGCGCTCGCTACAAGGATATCCGGCTGCTTTTGGGTGATGTGGAGGCCTACCAGCTCCAGCTGAAGACCATTTTTGACCAGTATCAGATTCCCTTTTATTTGGGGCGTTCTGAATCCATGGCTCAGCATCCTTTGGTCCAATTTTTAGAGTCACTGGAACGCTTGAAACGCTATAATTTTCAGACAGAAGATTTACTCAATCTTTTAAAAACTGGCCTTTATGGTAGCTTGGGTCAGGAGGAGCTGGATAGTTTTGAACAGTACCTTCGCTTTGCGGAAATTAAAGGAGCGGCCAAGCTGGGGAGAGATTTCACTATTAACCGTCAGGAGAAATTTGACCTGAAGCGGCTCAATGTCATGCGTCGGAGCCTTATCACGCCACTGTTAGACTTTTTTAAATCACGCAGTCAGACAGCGACTGGTCTCTTGGCTAAATTTACCAACTTTATCAAAGAAGTTCGCTTGGATGCCAATCTGACTGGTCTGCTGGAAGGTGCAAGCCAGCAAGAAGTAGAGCGGCAGGAGGAAGTCTGGAAGACCTTTTGCCATGTCTTAGAGCAGCTTGCGCAGGTGTTTAATGGTAGCAAGCTGAAGATAGATGATTTTCTGGCTCTGATTCTGTCTGGCATGCTTCTGGCCAAGTACCGAGTTGTACCAGCGACAGTGGACGTGGTGACAGTTCAGTCCTATGATTTGATTGAGCCCATGGCTGCGCCTTATGTCTATGCTATCGGATTGACGCAGGAGCGCTTGCCTAAGTTAGCGCAAAATAAAAGTCTACTCAGTGACGAGGAACGTCAGGCCTTAAACCAAGCAACGGGGGACGAGGCCGAGTTGCAGGTAGCTAGCAGTGAAAATCTCAAGAAAAATCGCTTTGCAGCGCTATCTTTGCTTAATTCAGCGACAGAAGATTTGGTCCTGTCTGCTCCTGTCTTGACCAATGAAGTAGAAGATGCCATGTCTTCCTATTTGACGGAGTTGGAAATAGCGCCTATTTCCCTGCCCATCATCAGCAAGCGGCCACAGGCTAGTAGCGACGATATTGGGACTTATCGGGCTCTGTTGGCGCGCGTGATTGACCTCTATCAGGAGGATATTGACCGCGAATGGACACCGGAGGAGCAGACCTTCTGGGCAGTGGCCATCCGAGTTTTGCGTAAGAAATTGGTAGCTGAAGGGATTTCTATTCCCCAGATCAGCAAGGAGTTGAAAACGGAGCCTCTCAAGTCGGAAACCCTCCAAGCACTTTATCCTTCAGAGCAGCCTTTGAAACTGTCAGCTTCTGCCCTCAATGAATATTTTAAAAACCAGTATGCCTATTTCCTTAAGTATGTCCTGCGATTGCAGGAGGAGTGGACAATTCAGCCGGATGCGCGCAGTCACGGGATTTTCCTCCACCGAATCTTTGAAAAGGTTATGCAGGAGCACTTGGAGCAGGACTTCGACACTCGCTTGCAGCGCGCTATGGAGCAGACTAGCTGGGAGGATGAGTTTGAAGCGGTCTATGGAGAAAATGGGGAGACCCAGTTTGCCCTCCGTTTGCTATTGGACACAGCTCAGGCTACTGGCCGTATCTTGGCTCAGTCGGATGGGCTGGAGGTCATCGGCGAGGAAACTGACTTTGGTCATGATCGGCCTTTCTTGCTTTTGGACAATGGCAGAGCTCTTCAGGTGAGCGGCAAGGTGGACCGGATTGATCGGCTGACGGAGACGGGGAGTCTGGGTGTTGTGGATTACAAGTCGGGCGATACCAAATTCAGCTTTGAGAAGTTCTTTAATGGGCTTAATTCTCAGCTGCCGACCTACCTAGCAGCTATCCGAGAAATGCCAGAATACCACGAGGACAAGGGAATTTTTGGCGCCATGTACCTACAGATGACGGAGCCCCTAGCCAGCCTCAAGGACACCAAGGCACTGGACGAAGCTGTGAAACAAGTCATGAAAAGTCAGGTTTACAAAGGCCTCTTTTTGGCTGATCAGGCCAAGGACTTGAGTGCTAACTACGAGAAAAGCAAGGTCAATCTGCTAACTAAGGAAGAATTGGAAGTGATTTTGGCTTATAATACCTATCTCTATCAGCAAGCAGCAGAAGGTATTTTAGCTGGTCGTTTTGCCATCAATCCTTATACAGAAAATGGCCGTAGTATTGCCCCCTACGTGGACCAGTTTAAGGCCATTACAGGATTTGAAGCCAATCTCCATCTGGGGCAGGCTAGACAGCTGACCAAGTTAAATCTAGAGCAGTACGAAAAACGGCCGACAGGCGAGAAGCTGCGTCAAGCCTGGCTAGAAAAAATCAAGGAGGAGTTGGACAAATGAGACGGATTCCCTTTTTAAGCGAGCAGGATATCCTAGTCAAGCAGGCTGAGGAAGTTGCCTCTGACAAGCCACAAAAGCGCACACCAGAGCAGATCCAGGCCATCTACTCCTCTGGTCAGAATATTCTCGTTTCGGCTTCGGCTGGCTCTGGTAAGACCTATGTTATGGTTCAACGGATTATTGACCAGATTCTCAGAGGTGTGGAGGTCAGCCAACTCTTCATCTCTACCTTTACTGTCAAGGCGGCAGGTGAGCTCAAGGAACGGCTGGAGAAGGAGCTGAGTCTGGTACTCAAGGAGACTTCAGATCAGGAACTCCGCCAGCATCTAGCTCAGCAGTTGGCTGAGATTGCCAATGCGGATATTGGCACCATGGACGCTTTTACCCAGAAAGTAGTCAATAAGTACGGCTATTTGCTGGGGCTAGCACCGCATTTTCGGATTTTACAGTCGGCCAGTGAGCAGCTTATTTTACAAAATGAAGTCTTTGACCAGCTATTTGATGCCTATTATGACAGTGGCCAGCAGGAATTGTTCAGTCGCTTGGTCAAAAATTTCACTGGTAAGCGCAAGGACATTGCTGGTTTCCGCCAGCAGATTTATAGTATTTATAGCTTTCTCCAGTCTACCAGCAATCCGCGGAAATGGTTGGAGGAAACCTTTCTTCTAGGCTATGAAACCAGTGATTTTGGAGCAGAGCGGGAGCGAATATTCTCTGGAGCTAGGCAATCTTTACTGGATTTGGAAGATTTTTTCCAGAGCCATCTGGCTCATGAAGGTCAGGCCTTTGCTGGGGCTAAGTATCAGGAAAATGTTCAGGCGGCCTTAGATATCTTGGCTGAGCTGACAGAACAGACTGGATCTGAGCAGTTGCTAGACCTGATTCAGCGCTTTTTAGAATTAGCCAAGACCTCTAACCATCAGGCTTTTACTGCCCGAGTTGGTAAGAATGCGGACGAACTTAAAAAAGAGCTGGCTCAGACCTATAATGAAGCCCGCAAACCCTTGATAGAGCGAATTAAAGAGCTGGATGTCCGCCTCTATCATCTGAATTTTATGGAGCAGCATCAGGCTGAATCTCTTCCCCTACTGGATTTGTTACGCGATTTTGTCCGAGATTTCTCGCAGGCTTATTTGGAGCGTAAGGTGGCGGAAAACGCCTTTGAATTTGGCGATATCAGCCATTTTGCTATTGAGATTTTAGAAAATTATCCAGAGGTGCGGCGTTTTTATCAGGACAAGTATCATGAGGTCATGGTCGATGAGTACCAAGATACCAACCATACTCAGGAGCGAATGTTGGAATTGCTGGCTCAAGGAAATAATCGCTTTATGGTCGGCGACATTAAGCAGTCCATCTATCGATTTCGTCAGGCCGATCCGCAGATTTTTAACGATAAATTTAAACTCTACCAGGCTGATCCTAGTCAGGGCAAGCTGATCATCCTCAAGGAAAATTTCCGCAGTCACATCGAGGTGCTGGAAGCGACCAATGATGTCTTTAAACGGCTTATGGACGAGGAAGTCGGCGAGATTGACTACAATGAGACCCACTATTTGGTGGCGGGAAATCCAGCCAAACGGGAGCCTAACCCAGCCAATCAGGCGGAATTTCTGCTCTATGACGGTAGCGCTGATAGCGAAGAAGAGGATTCTGACCAAGGTATGCCCAGCATTTCAGCTGGTGAAGTCGCCTTGGTAATCAAGGAAATCATCCGTCTTCATAATCAGGAAGGGGTGGATTTCAAGGATATTACCTTGCTGACAGCTTCGAGGACCCGCAATGATCTGATTTTGGCAGAGTTTGACCGGCATCATATCCCGATTGTGCCTGATGATGGCGAGACCAATTACCTCCAGTCGGTAGAGGTTATGGTGATGCTGGATACCTTGCGGACCATTAACAATCCTCTCAATGACTATGCCCTGACCGCTCTCCTAAAGTCTCCAATGTTTGACTTTGATGAGGATGAATTGGCTCGGCTAGCCTTGCAAGCCTCCAGTACCAAGTCTATGGAAAATCTCTACGAAAAGCTGAGGAATGCTCTGGCTGATCAAGGTCTGGAACCTCAGCTCATCCATGATGAATTGCGTAAGAAACTGCAACATTTCCAGGAAACGCTGGATGACTGGCGAAGCTATTCCAAGACCCATTCTCTCTATGATTTAATCTGGAAGATTTATCAGGATCGTTTTTACTACGATATGGTGGGGGCTTTGCCCAACGGCGAACAGCGTCAGGCTAATCTCTATGCCCTGTCCTTGCGGGCCAACGACTATGAAAAGTCGAGTTTTAAAGGCCTGTCCCGCTTTATCAGCATGATTGACCGGATTTTGAAAAATGAGCACGATTTGGCCAGTGTACCTCTGGCTGCTCCAAAAAATGCGGTCCAGCTAATGACCATCCATAAGAGTAAGGGGCTGGAGTTTAAGTATGTCTTTCTACTCAATATGGACAAGGCCTTCAATCGTCAGGATAGCAGCTCTGCAATTATCCTCAGCCGACAAAAGGGTATTGGAATCAAATATGTAGCCGATGTGGCCGTTGAGGCTCAGGATCCTCATGCGCCCAAGCAGATCCGCATTTCCATGGAGACCCTACCTTATCAGCAGAATGCCGAAGAACTCAAGCTGGCGAGCCTGTCTGAGCAGATGCGTCTGCTCTATGTGGCCATGACGCGGGCTGAAACCAAGCTCTATCTGGTCGGAAAGGGCAAGCAAGCTAAGCTCCAAGAGCGCAAGTGGGGGACTAGCCAAAATGGTCGCTTATCTAGCAGTCTCCGAAGTCTGCTGACCAATTTTCAGGATTGGCTCTATGCTATCCAGTCAGTGTTTGAAAAGGAAAATCTGGCTTATAAAACCTGCTTTGTAACTGATCAGGAGCTGACAGATGAGCAGATTGGAGTAGTGGAGCAGGCTGATCCTATTCCAGTAGATGATTTGACGGGCAACCGTCAGTCAGAAGATATCCGCCGAGCTCTGGATATCTTGGAGAATGTAGACCGGCTCAACAGCCTCTATCAAGCGGCTATTGAATTGCCTAGTGTCCGTACGCCTAGTCAAATCAAGAAGTTCTATGAGCCGGTTATGGACTCAGAAGGGCTAGACATTATGGATGCGCCTCCAAGCTATCAGCCCCAGCTGACTTTTGATTTGCCTGATTTTGGTAAGAAGAAGCAAATCACAGGATCTCAAATCGGTTCTGCTGTCCATGAGCTCATGCAGCGGATTCCGTTGGATCAGCCTGTTACTAAGACTAGCATTCGCCAAGCCTTGACTCAGGTTCAGGTAGATGCGGCAGTTAAGAAAGAGATTGATTTGGCTAAGATTGAAGCTTTTTTCGCTACAGAACTGGGTCAGCTAATCCAGCAGGAGGTCAATCATCTCCATAGGGAAGCACCTTTTGCCATGCTCAAGCAAGATCCGGCTAGCGGTCAAGACTTTGTCGTTCGGGGAATCTTAGACGGCTACTTGCTCTTTGATGATCGTATTGTCCTCTTTGACTATAAGACTGATCGCTATCATGAGCCGACAGAGTTGGTGGATCGCTACCGAGCTCAGCTGGATCTCTATGCTGAAGCACTCAGTCGTTCCTATGGTCTTAGCCAAGTAGACAAGTATTTGATTCTACTAGGAGGGACTGAATTACAGGTGGTCAAGGTGGACTAGTCTGCTTGGGGAATAATTAAAGTTCTAGCAAGAAAGGATATTACTAAGGGAAATGCTTGGCGGAAGACTAGGTACATGAATTAAGTACTAATCTTCCCTTGGCGTTTCCTTTTTTTGCTTCTTTTGGGTATAATAGAAGATATGAAAGTATTACTATATCTAGAAGGAAAGTCTGTTTTAGAAAAATCAGGCATCGGCCGCGCCTTGCAGCATCAAATGCATGCACTGGATCTGGCAGGAATTCCTTATACCACAGATGTTTTAGGAGATTATGATGTCGTGCACATCAATACTTACGGACCTCGTAGCTTGCTTCTTCTCCATGCAGCTAAGCGGAGAGGCAAAAAAGTGATCATGCACGGACATTCGACCAAAGAAGACTTTGAAAATTCTTTTATTGGATCCAATCTTTTTGCACCTTTGTTTGGCAAATATCTAGCACACATGTATAAAATGGCGGACTTCATCATTACTCCGTCTGAGTATTCAAAAAAATTGATTGAGTCCTACGGTGTGACGACGCCCATTATGGCTGTCTCAAACGGCATTGACCTTTCGAAATACAAGAAAGATGAACGCAAGGAAGAAGTCTTTAAAAAACATTTTCAGATTGCAGATGGGCAGAAAGTCGTAATTTGTGCGGGCCTTTATTTCAGACGAAAAGGAATCGAAGACTTTGTCGAAGTGGCTCGCAGAATGCCAGATGTCCGCTTTATCTGGCTCGGTTCTATCAATCTCTGGCTTATTCCGCGCAAGATTCGAGATCTTGTCCTCTATAATCATCCAGAAAACGTGGAATTTCCGGGTTATTTCAAAGGCGCAGTCTTCCAAGGAGCCATGTCAGGCAGTGACGCCTTCTTTTTCCCGTCTTATGAAGAGACTGAAGGGATTGTGGTCTTAGAAGCACTAGCCAGCGGCCAACACGTAGTTCTGCGTGATATTCCTGTTTATAATGGCTGGATTGATGAGGAGTCGGCGGAGCTTTGTCATAATGTAGATGAGTTTGTCGAATCGCTTCGTAAGATTCTTGACGGAAAAGTGGACAAACGTGAAGCAGGTTATCGCGTTGCGGAGAGTCGCTCTATTGATGATGTAGCGCTTCAATTAGTCAAGGCTTACCAAACAGTTTTGGAGATGTGATATGCGGATTGGTCTTTTTACAGATACCTATTTTCCTCAGGTTTCCGGGGTGGCGACGAGCATTCGCACCCTCAAGACTGAGCTAGAGAAACTAGGTCACAAAGTCTTTATTTTTACTACGACGGACAAGGATGTCAACCGCTATGAAGATTGGCAGATTATCCGTATTCCCAGCGTGCCTTTCTTCGCTTTTAAGGATCGGCGCGTGGCTTATCGTGGCTTTTCCAATGCCTTAGAAATTGCTCGCCAGTACCAGCTGGATATTATCCATACTCAGACAGAGTTTTCGCTGGGCCTTTTGGGCATCTGGATTGCCAAGGAACTGCGGATTCCAGTGGTTCACACCTACCATACCCAGTATGAGGACTATGTGCACTATCTTGCCAAGGGCATGGTAATTCGTCCGAGTATGGTCAAGTACATCGTGCGTGGTTTCATGAGCGATTTGGATGGAGTTATTTGTCCTTCTGAGATTGTCTACGATCTTTTGGTCGGCTACAAAATCAAGGCGGAAAAACGGGTCATTCCAACAGGAATCGACTTGGCCAAATTTGAGCGCCCAGAACTCTCACGGGAAGACATCGAGAAACTGCGCTTTAAGCTGGGCATAGCAGAAGACGAAATCATGTTGCTCAGTTTATCAAGAATCTCCTATGAGAAAAATATCCAGGCGATTGTTGAAGCACTGCCAATGGTTTTGGAAGAAAATGCCAAGGTGAAGTTGGTCATTGTCGGAGATGGACCTTATGCTGAGGACTTAAAAGCCTTGGTAGCCCAGCTTCATATTGAGGATTCAGTCATTTTTACAGGGATGATTGCGCCGAGTGATACGGCCCTCTACTATAAGGCGGCAGATTTCTTTATCTCAGCCTCAACCAGCGAGACGCAGGGGCTGACTTATCTGGAAAGTCTAGCCAGCGGTACACCCATCATCGCCCATGGCAATCCATATCTGGACAATGTGATCAGCGATAAAGCCTTTGGTACGCTTTATTATGAAAGTAGAGATTTAGCAGGAGCTATTTTGGAGGCCATTTTGGCAACACCAGATATGGACGAGAAAAAGCTAGCTGATAAATTATACGAGATTTCAGCTGAGAATTTTGGTCGCCGAATCTATGAATTCTATTTGGATTTGACTATTAGTAAGGATTTTCATAATGATCTCAATCCAGAAGAAACGATGGCCAAACGCTTGGCCAAGACCATTGTCTATTTACCAGGAAAAATCATGTCACTGCCGGTAAACAGCTCAACTAGGATGATAAAAGCATCTAAGAAGCAGATCAAAAATATTCGGAAATATTGGGAATAAACTTTCTCATAAGGCCTAATGAACGGAGGTGCTTTTATGAAAGTCTATAAAAAAGAAATTTTCTTTTTGCTCCCCCTTTTCTTTTTCTATTTTGTCTTTTATATACTGTTACGGTATGTTCCAATGGATTCCATCTTAAGTAAGGGGCTAGTAGTTGGAAATGTTCTCATCTACTCTCCTCTGGCGACCCTGTTGGTGTCATTGCTCTATGCAGCTTTATATGGATTTTCTTTGCGCTTTTCTTTCTTGGTTGCCCTTTTATTTTTCCTGACTATTTTCACCTTTGGGGAGTGGATTCCTCTTTATCATGCCACCTATTTCCTATGCTCACTAGCTGGAAATGGCTTGGGGCATGTGATTTATCGATTTACTAGGAAAAATAGCAGAGCTGAAAACCAATAAAAGTTCTTGCAAATTTTTTCAATCGTGCTATAATAATTTTTAGAGACATATCACCTGCAGGAAATCTTTTAGAGAGCGCGTGGAGCTGGAAATCGCGCAGAGGATGCAGTTGGGACTACTCTACTGACTTTTATGAAAACATAAAACGGTGGCTACGTTAGAGCCAATCAGAGGTGTAGGTCTTTTTGACTTGCATAAATGAAGGTGGAACCACGTTGCGACGTCCTTTCGAGGATGTCGTTTTTTTATATGGAGAATAGTTACGACAAAGTTAAAATGAAATTTAGCTAAGAGCTGAATGAGGTGATAGATTTGAAGAAATATTTATCTTGGATGATGGCTTCTACCTTCCTTATAGTCTATGTCTGGCTAATGAAAACTCTCAGTCTATGGGGGACGGAAAATATTGTCGTCTTTTCATTTTTTCTACTCATTCCTCTCTTGCCATTTCTTGCCCCCTTTCTTGGTATCTTAATGTTTTTCAACAACAAGAAACTCATTATAACAGGATATCTTTTAAGTTTGACAGCTGCTATCTATTTGGTCAATGCAATCAAAAGTTATCCGATAAGAATATACATGAGAGGTGAGATGACTCAGGAGGAATATCTGTCTCTTATTCTTTCCTTGGTAGGCTATTTATTTATTTCTACGCTTTTCTTTATTTTTAGAATGAAAAAGCTAAAATGAAATTGATTGTTATTATTCTTTGTTGATAGCTGGTTTCCCAGTTCTTCAAAACTCAGTTATAAAAATATGATAAAATTTTAAGGAGAAAACCATGATTAAGATTACTTTCCCAGATGGCGCTGTTCGTGAATTCGAATCTGGCGTGACTACTTTTGAAATTGCCCAATCTATCAGCAATTCCCTAGCGAAAAAAGCCTTGGCTGGTAAATTAAACGGCAAACTCATTGACACGACTCGTGCTATCACTGAAGATGGAAGCATCGAAATCGTGACACCTGATCACGAAGATGCCCTTCCAATCTTGCGCCACTCAGCTGCCCACTTGTTCGCCCAAGCAGCTCGTCGCCTCTTCCCAGACATTCACTTGGGAGTTGGTCCTGCTATTGAAGATGGCTTCTACTACGATACCGACAATACGGCTGGTCAAATCTCTAACGAAGACCTACCTCGTATCGAAGAAGAAATGCAAAAAATCGTTAAAGAAAACTTCCCATCTATTCGTGAAGAAGTATCGAAAGATGAAGCGCGTGAAATCTTCAAAAACGACCCTTACAAGTTGGAATTGATTGAAGAACACTCTGAGGACGAAGGCGGTTTGACTATCTACCGTCAGGGTGAATATGTAGACCTCTGCCGCGGACCTCACGTTCCATCAACAGGCCGTATCCAAATCTTCCACCTTCTTCATGTAGCAGGTGCTTACTGGCGTGGAAATAGCGACAACGCGATGATGCAACGGATTTACGGTACAGCTTGGTTTGACAAGAAAGACTTGAAAAACTACCTTCAAATGCGTGAAGAAGCTAAAGAACGTGACCACCGTAAACTTGGAAAAGAGCTTGACCTCTTCATGATTTCACAAGAAGTTGGTCAAGGACTTCCATTCTGGTTGCCAAACGGTGCGACTATCCGTCGTGAATTGGAGCGTTACATTGTCGACAAAGAATTGGCTTCTGGCTACCAACACGTTTACACTCCACCACTTGCTTCTGTAGAGCTTTATAAGACTTCTGGCCACTGGGATCATTACCAAGAAGACATGTTCCCAACCATGGATATGGGTGACGGGGAAGAGTTTGTCCTCCGCCCAATGAACTGCCCACACCACATCCAAGTCTTCAAACACCATGTTCACTCTTACCGCGAATTGCCAATCCGTATCGCTGAAATCGGTATGATGCACCGTTACGAAAAATCTGGTGCCCTCACTGGTCTTCAACGTGTTCGTGAAATGTCTCTCAACGACGGCCACCTCTTTGTAACTCCAGAACAAATCCAAGAAGAATTCCAACGTGCCCTTCAGTTGATTATCGATGTTTATGAAGACTTCAACTTAACTGAGTACCGCTTCCGTCTCTCTCTTCGTGACCCTCAAGATACTCACAAGTACTTTGACAACGATGAAATGTGGGAAAATGCACAACACATGTTGAAGGCAGCTATGGATGATATGGAACTGGACTACTTTGAAGCTGAAGGTGAAGCAGCCTTCTACGGACCAAAATTGGATATCCAGGTTAAGACTGCCCTTGGAAAAGAAGAAACCCTTTCGACTATCCAGCTTGACTTCTTGCTTCCAGAACGCTTTGACCTTAAATATATCGGAGCTGATGGGGAAGAGCACCGTCCAGTTATGATCCACCGTGGGGTTATCTCAACTATGGAACGCTTCACAGCTATCTTGATTGAGAACTACAAGGGTGCCTTCCCAACATGGCTTGCACCACATCAAGTGACCCTCATCCCAGTATCTAACGAAAAACACGTGGACTATGCATGGGAAGTGGCTAAGAAACTCCGTGACCGTGGTGTCCGTGCTGATGTGGATGAGCGCAATGAAAAAATGCAGTTCAAGATTCGTGCATCACAAACGAGCAAGATTCCTTACCAATTGATCGTTGGAGATAAGGAAATGGAAGACGGAACGGTCAATGTCCGTCGCTACGGTCAAAAAGAAACACAAACTGTTTCAGTTGATGATTTTGTTCAAGCTATCCTAGCTGATATCGCCAACAAATCACGTGTGGCTAAAGAAGATTAAAATAAGAAAGGCAAATTCGATTGAGGGAGCTCCTCAATAGGCTTTGCCTTTTCATTTTTTACAATTTTGTTAAACGTAATCCTCTCTCATCTCAGTGTTTTGTCTAATCCCATGAAAAATGATATAATAGAATAAAAGGACAGGGGAGAGAGATGTTAAAGAGAGATTTACTGAGAAATATTATCATTGTGACGGTATTTATTGCCATTCTAGTGGGATTACGCTTGTTTGTCTATACACCTTATCGCATCACCAAGCAAGATGCCAATTCTTTCTTAGCGGAAAATGATTTGGTCTTGGCGGATAAGACAGCCAAGCTTGCTCGTGGGGAATTTGCTCTCTATGAGGTCGATGGAAAAGAGTATGTCGGTCGTGTTATTGCTATGGAAAATGACAAGGTGACCTATATGGATAACTTGCTGTATCTGAACGATCAGGTGCAATCAGAGCAATATATCGAAAAGATGCGAGAGAAATATCTGGCTTCAGCTGCCAGCACGGGCTATTATACCCACGATTTTTCTGTTGTTGACTTAAAAGGAGCGACTTCTGATGTTATCCCTAAAAATTCTTTTTTAATCTTAAATGATCGGCGAGAAAATACGAAAGATAGCCGTGAGTTTGGTCTGATCAAAAAAGAGCAGATTAAGGGCAGTGTAGAATTTCGCGTTTCTCCCTTAAATAAATTTGGTTTTATTGAAACGAAGTAGCAAAAAACTAGGCTGGAAATTCCAACCTAGTTTTCTTTTTGAGATGTTTTAAGACTTTCTTTGGTTTTCTTAAGCTCTTTTTTCAGCGAGAAGTTTTTAGACATGCTGATGAGAAAGGTTGTAATAGAGCCTAGGAGGACAGAGACCAAAATCAAAATGATTAAGGGAAGTTTAAAACTGAAGAGGATAAAGCTAACATTGACGCTCTGCATATTTGCCAAGGAAATGCTGGCAACCAATAGGATGGTAATCAATAGCAGGATATAGTGTAATTTTTCTTTCATAATGATTCTCCTAATTATTCAAATTCAGCCTTGCTCTTGATATCGCCATATTCTTCTTGAGTTTCTTGAGCTAGGATATCTTCATAAGCTGCTAATTCAATGTTAGAGCTATACTTGTTTTTCAGAGCAGTAGTCACGAGACGGTAGGCCAGATTCGCATTGCGGGACAAGATAGGGCCATGGAAGTAGGAGCCGAAGACATT
Organism: Streptococcus cristatus; assembly: GCF_003943815.1. Taxonomy (GTDB): domain Bacteria; phylum Bacillota; class Bacilli; order Lactobacillales; family Streptococcaceae; genus Streptococcus; species Streptococcus cristatus_F. The sequence continues at coordinate 19,417 of NZ_RJNA01000013.1, forward strand.
TTTATAATGAACGCCTTCATTGCCGTCTTCTTGGTTATTTCCATTTCCATAGACGACCTTGCCTAGCGGTTTTTCATCGTCAGAGAGAAAGGTCCGGCCTTGGTGGTTTTCAAAACCATAGTAGGTCTCGTTAAATTCTTCGTTATGAATCTTAATATCACCAATATAGCGATTCTTGACTTGGTTGAGAGTATAATGTCCCATGATGCCCAGACCTTCGATTCGACGGCCAGAAGCCTCGATATAGTATTGGCCAAGAAGTTGGAAACCGCCGCAGATAGCTAGCACAACGCCGTTTTCATTGATAAAGCTTTCCAAAGCTTCTTTTTTAGCTGGCAAGTCACGAGCCACGATCGTTTGTTCATAGTCTTGACCTCCGCCAAAGAAGACGATGTCATAGCTATCCTTATCAAAGTCATCCTCTAGGGAGACGATATCAACCTCAACCCTAGCGCCTAGCTTTTCAGCTACATACTTGAGCATAAGGATATTACCGTTGTCGCCATAGGTATTCATAAGGTCGCCGTAGAGATGAGCAATTTTTAAGTCATAGTGATAATCCTGATTTTCAGGAGAAACGAGGGATCTATAAACCATTAGTTCATCTCCTTTCTGATTACTTGTCGCTCTGCTAGCAACTCGCGGAATTCCAGCATGGCGGTATAAGTAGCTAAGATATAGGCATGCTTGGTTTCTTGCTCCTCAATCAACTTAAAAACTGCTTCCAAATCTTTGACTTCGGCAATCTGATCTGCTGGATAGCCCGTCACGCGCAGTCGACGAGCAATCTCTGAGTGGCGGACTCCGCCTGCAATGACCTGAGGAATATTCATTTCTAGAATTTTCTCAAAATCAGCATCCCAGATCCAGCTAGTATCAATACCGTCCGCATAGTTGGCATTGAGCAGGACAGATAGGCTAAAATCAAAAGGTGCCAGTTCAATCATTTCCAAGGCTTGGGTGGCTCCGACCGGATTTTTGATTAAGACCAAGGTACATTCCTTATCGCCGATTTTGAAAGTTTCCTGACGGCCAAAGACAGCCCGGCTCTTGTCAAAGCCAGCCTTGATGGTAGCCGGCTCAACTCCGAAGAACTGAGCAACTGACACAGCGGCCAAGGCATTGTAGATATTGTAGAGACCACCGATATTAATCTGATAGTCTTGTCCATCAATGGTAAAGGCAGAGCGATTGTGCTCAAGTGCTTTGAGAGCGGTCAGGCTGTAGTCAAGCTTAGGGCGCTTGAAGCCGCAGTCCTCACAGATGTAAGCTCCGAGATTTGCATAAGTATTGAGCTCGTACTTGAGGATATGCTCGCACTTAGGACAGAGGATACCCTCGGTATTATAGTGCGCCAGCTTAGCCTGGCTTTTCTCCGTGTCAAAACCATAGTAGCGGACAGGATTCTTCAGGCTGACCGAGTTAAAGAGCGGGCTGTCACCATTCATCAGTACAGTCGCTTCAGGTACTTTAGCTGCAGCATCTAAAATCATCTGGTAGGTCGTGTAGATCTCCCCATAGCGGTCCATCTGGTCGCGGAAAATGTTGGTAAAGACGAAGAGGCTAGGCTTGATATAATCACAAATCCGAGACAGGCTGGCTTCATCGATTTCCAGCACTGCGATATGTTTGCCAGATTTCCCTTTTTTAGCTGTCAGGAAGGTTGTGGTAATCCCGGTAATCATATTGGCGCCGCTGGGATTGGTCACCACTTCTCCGAAAGCTTCCTTGAGAATGCCCACAGTCAAAGCTGTAGTCAGAGTTTTTCCGTTGGTTCCAGTAATAACCACAACTTCGTAGTTCTTGGCTAAGTTTTGCAGAATGTTTTTGTCAAATGTGAGGGCAACTTTCCCTGGTAGAGTCGAGCCGCGTCCCATTTTGCTGAGAACAAAGTGGGAGGACTTGCCTGCCAAGAGGCCCAATGCTGTATTTATCTTCATAAGAAATATTTTATCATAAAAAAGTAAAGAAGGTTACAGAAAAATATCCTTAAAAGTGATATAATGGTTGAGAACTGTTTGTTTTTGACTGGGAGGGCCACTATGCAATGAACTTTCAACAATTAACCAATCTCCAATACTGGGCTAATGTATTCAGTAATCCTTGGAATATTTTAATCAACATTATTGATATTGCTCTAGTTACATGGATTTTATATCATTTTACTAAAGCAATTGCCGGAACCAAAATTATGATTCTGGTTCGGGGAGTGCTCTTCTTTATCTTGGCACAGTTTTTAGCGAATATCATTGGTTTGACGACCATTTCATGGTTGATCAATCAGGTTATTACCTACGGGGTTATTGCGGCGGTGGTGATTTTNTCGCCTGAGATTCGGACTGGTCTTGAAAAGCTGGGTAGAGCGACCGAGATTTTTTCTGTTGCTCCAGTCAGCAGTGAGGAAAAATTGATTCAAGCCTTTGTCAAGGCAGTAGCTTACATGAGTCCGCGTAAAATCGGTGCCTTGGTGGCTATTCAAGGCGCTCGAACGTTGCAGGAATATATTGCAACGGGAATCCCACTGGATGCGGATATCTCTGGGGAACTGTTGATCAATATTTTCATTCCCAATACGCCTCTGCATGATGGGGCGGTTATTATCAAAGATAATAAGATTGCTGCTTCGTGTGCCTATTTGCCGCTTACAGAAAGCACAGGTATTTCCAAGGAATTTGGGACTCGTCACCGGGCTGCGATTGGCCTTTCAGAAGTTTCAGATGCCTTTACTTTTGTCGTGTCTGAGGAGACAGGCGGTATTTCTACGACACATAATGGAGTCTTCAAGCATGACTTGAGTTTGAGCGAGTTCGAATCACAACTTCGGGAAGTTCTCTTATCAGACAAGCATGAGAAAATAAGCCTAAAGAATCGTATCCTAGGAGGATGGAAGAATGAAACAAAGTAAAAAAATTCTCTATATTATCTCCTCCTTATTTTTTGCTTTAGTTTTGTTTATTTATGCGACGTCTAGTAGTTTTCAAAACAGTATCAGCATTCGCCAAGTGACCTCGGAAACTTACAGCAATACGATTTCTAATGTCCCGATTGATATCAAGTATGATAGTGAACGATACTTCATTAGCGGCTTTACCTCCGAAGCTAGTGTTGTTTTGACGGGTTCTAATAGAGTGGCTTTAAGTAGCGAAATGCAAGAGAGTACACGGAAGTTCCATGTGGTAGCGGATTTATCCAATGCATCAGAAGGAACAGTCGAAGTGCAGCTGAAAGTCGAAAATCTACCTAGCGGCCTGTCTGCTACGGTCAATCCGCAAAAAATTTCAGTCAAGATAGGTAAAAAAGCAAGCAAGAAAGTGCCAGTGAAGTATCTCATCACAGGCAGTCAAGTTGCAGAAGATATCTCTATCACAAATGTGAGCTTGGAGCACGAAGAAGTGACAGTGACAAGCGATGAAGAAACTTTGGAAAAAGTTAATCATGTCGCAGCAGTCTTACCAAGCAACGTCACTATTTCAGGAAATTATAGTGGGGCAGCTTCCTTGCAGGCCATGGATGTCAATGGGAATGTTTTGCCAAGTGTTGTGACACCGTTTGAAACAACGATGAAAGTTACGACCAAAACCACACATTCGAATTCGTCAAGCTCAAAATCGAGCTCAAGTTCGAATTCATCTAGTAAATAAATGCAAGATTTGAAAGGAAAATTTTAAAAATGGGTAAATATTTTGGAACCGATGGTGTTCGTGGAGAAGCCAATGTGGAATTAACGCCGGAATTGGCCTTTAAACTGGGCCGTTTTGGTGGATATGTTCTGAGCCAACACGAAAGTGAAGTTCCTCGAGTGTTTGTTGGCCGTGATACACGTATTTCGGGAGAAATGCTGGAGAGTGCCTTGATTGCAGGTCTGCTTTCTGTGGGGATTCACGTCTACAAACTTGGTGTGATTGCTACTCCAGGTGTTGCATACTTAGTTAAATCCGAAAAAGCTAGCGCGGGTGTCATGATTTCGGCTAGCCATAACCCAGCTCTTGATAACGGCATCAAATTCTTTGGTGGCGATGGTTATAAACTGGATGATGAGCGCGAGCTTGAAATCGAAGCTTTGCTGGACGCAGCAGAAGATACACTTCCTCGCCCAAGTGCTGAAGGCTTAGGAAAAGTCATGGATTATCCAGAAGGCCTGCGTAAGTACCAACAATATCTTGTTTCAACAGGTTTAGATCTTGAAGGAATGCACGTTGCCCTCGATACGGCAAATGGCGCTGCTTCAACTAGCGCCCGTCAAATTTTTGCTGATTTGGGTGCCCAGCTGACTGTTATCGGAGAAAATCCAGATGGTCTCAACATTAACTTAAATGTAGGCTCCACTCATCCAGAAGGCTTACAGGAAACAGTCCGTGAGTCGGGAGCAGCGATTGGTCTCGCTTTTGATGGTGATAGTGACCGTTTGATTGCTGTTGATGAAAATGGCGATATTGTAGATGGTGACAAGATTATGTACATCATCGGCAAGTATCTGTCTGAAAAAGGCCAATTGGCTCAAAATACAATTGTGACTACGGTTATGTCCAACCTTGGTTTCCACAAAGCCTTGGAGCGCGAAGGCATCAATAAAGTAGTGACTGCTGTCGGCGACCGCTATGTGGTAGAAGAAATGCGCAAGAACGGTTATAATCTAGGTGGTGAGCAATCTGGACATGTCATTATCATGGATTATAATACCACTGGTGATGGTCAATTGTCAGCGGTGCAATTAACCAAAGTGATGAAAGAAACTGGCAAGAGCTTGTCTGAACTTGCGGCAGAAGTGACCATTTACCCACAAAAATTGGTTAATATTCGTGTCGAAAATGCTATGAAAGATAAGTCAATGGAAGTACCAGCTATCAGAGACATTATTGAAAAAATGGAAACTGAAATGGCAGGAAACGGCCGTATCCTTGTCCGCCCAAGTGGGACAGAACCGCTTCTGCGTGTCATGGCTGAAGCTCCAACTCACGAAGAAGTGGACTATTATGTGGACACAATTGCGGATGTTGTCCGTGCTGAAATTGGTATCGAATAAAAGTCAAAAGATTGGAGAAGTCTCCTATTTGGAGTGAGTTCTTCAATCTTTTTAAATTATTTTCATAAATATCCTTTAGAATTCTTTGGCTAATAGAGCAAAATCTCTCTTTTTCTTTTTCATCTCGTAAATATTTGAAAAAGTATGCTAATCGTGTTAAAATATAGGGAGTAATCTAGGAATTGAGGTAATAAAGTGGCTTTTGGAGATAACGGACAACGTAAAAAAACTGGATTTGAAAAATTGACAATGCTGGTCGTGGTAATCATGTTACTTGTAACGATTGGTGCAATTTTTGCACAAGCTATCGGCGTAATCTTCTAATCCTAAACGCTGCAAGGCGTTTTTTTAGAGTAAAAAAGAAGCGAGAATTTATATGAGTATGTTTTTAGATACAGCCAAGATTCAGGTCAAGGCTGGCAAAGGCGGCGATGGCATGGTAGCCTTTCGCCGAGAGAAATATGTACCCAATGGCGGACCTTGGGGCGGCGATGGCGGTCGTGGTGGTGATGTGATTTTTGTCGTGGATGAAGGACTGCGCACCTTGATGGATTTCCGTTACAATCGTCATTTCAAGGCTCAATCAGGCGAAAAAGGAATGACTAAGGGAATGCATGGTCGAGGAGCGGAGGATTTGATTGTCCGTGTACCGCAGGGGACGACCGTGCGTGATGCTGAAACTGGCAAGGTCATTACGGATTTGATCGAGCACGGTCAACGTTTTGTCGTGGCGCATGGTGGTCGTGGCGGTCGTGGCAATATTCGCTTTGCTACACCTAAAAATCCTGCTCCGGAAATTTCTGAAAATGGGGAGCCTGGTCAGGAAAGAGAATTACTGCTGGAGCTAAAAGTGCTGGCCGATGTTGGTTTGGTTGGTTTTCCTTCGGTTGGCAAATCAACCCTTCTAAGTGTGATTACATCAGCCAAGCCCAAAATCGGAGCCTATCACTTTACCACGATTGTTCCTAATCTGGGTATGGTTCGGACTCAGTCTGGGGAATCTTTTGCTGTAGCCGATCTGCCAGGGTTGATCGAAGGAGCCAGTCAGGGAGTGGGCCTAGGTACCCAGTTTCTTCGTCATATCGAGCGGACACGGGTCATTTTGCACGTTATTGATATGTCTGCCAGTGAGGGACGCGATCCTTATGAGGATTATCTTGCAATCAATAAAGAGCTGGAATCCTATAATTTGCGCTTGATGGAACGGCCGCAGATCATTGTAGCCAACAAGATGGATATGCCTGATAGCGCAGAAAACTTGAAAGAATTCAAGAAAAAACTGGCTGCCAATTATGACGAATTTGAAGAGTTGCCGCAGATTTTCCCTATTTCTAGTCTGACCAAGCAGGGGCTTGCCACGCTCTTAGATGCGACGGCTGAGTTGCTGGATAAGACACCTGAGTTTCTACTTTATGAAGAATCCGATATGGAAGACGAAGCTTATTATGGCTTTGATGAAGAAGCGCCAGCCTTCGAAATCTCTCGTGATGATGATGCTACATGGGTGCTTTCAGGTGATAAACTAGAAAAACTCTTTACAATGACTAACTTTGACCGTGATGAATCCATCATGAAATTCTCTCGTCAGTTGCGCGGTATGGGCGTTGACGAAGCACTTCGTGCGCGTGGTGCCAAAGACGGAGATTTGGTGCGCATCGGTAAGTTTGAGTTTGAATTTGTTGACTAAGGAGATATGTAATGGGTGATAAACCAATATCTTTCCGAGATGAAAATGGCAATTTTGTCTCAGCAGCAGATGTTTGGAATGCAAAAAAGCTGGAAGAACTCTTCAACCGGCTAAATCCAAATCGTAAACTTCGCCTTGAGCGAGAAAAATTGAAAGAAGATCAATAATTGAAACCAATCCTTTGAGATGAAGGAATGAGTGATAGTAGTCATGCTGCCTCATTCCAGATTTCAAAGGATTTTTTATTGGAAAAAACAAAAAAAAAGCCAAATCCGATTTCTCGGAAATGGCTTTGTATCAACGTTCTTTTTAATGTCAATACGGTTCTTATTTGAGACCGTATTTTTTGTTGAAACGATCCACACGTCCATCTGCTTGAGTGAACTTTTGACGTCCAGTGTAGAATGGGTGTGAGTCTGATGAAATTTCGACACGGATCAATGGGTAAGTCTCACCTTCGAATTCAACAGTTTCGTTTGAACGTTTAGTTGAACCGCTAAGGAACTTGTAGCCAGTAGTAGTGTCCATAAATACAACTTGACGGTATTCTGGGTGAATGTCTTTTCTCATTTTAAAAATTCCTTTCTGCCATGGACTCTTTGCGAGCCATAGATTAGTTACTTTGATAGTTTATCAAATTCTAAATGATTTGACAAGTCTTTTGGATGATTTTCTTACTTTTTTGCACTTTCTTTTAATTTTTGATAAATTAAGTCCACTTCATCTTTGGAATAAGCATTGGCACCGCTGGCAAGTGGATGGCCGCCGCCGTTGTGTTGCTTGGCAATTTCATTGATTGGAGTAAACTTACTGCGCATCCGCACACGATAATGGCCGTCAGGCTGTTCGACAAAGATGGCCCACATCTGGACATCTTCGATCCGTCCGGGTGCAGCTACAATAGCTGAAGTATCAGCATCTGTCAGCTGATTTTCTTTCAATAACTGCTGCGATAGGATGACACGCGCAGCACCATTTTCATCCACTTCCAGATTATCGTACACATAACCTTGGAGTTTGGCAACTTGATGGGTGATGGAGTCCATTTTTCGAGAAAGCTCTGAAAAATTAAAAGCGTATTGGCGAAGTTTTCCAGTAACCTCAAATGTGCGTGCAGTAGTCGCTGGATAGAGGAAACGCCCTGTATCTCCGACAATACCAGCATAGAGAAGTTTGGCGATAGAGTCATTTACTTCTAAGCGATTTTCGAAGGCAAAAAGAGCGATAAGCTCGCTGGTACTGCTAGCATCTGTATCAACCAGCAGCAAGTCTCCGTAGATATCGTCGTTGGGATGATGGTCGATTTTAATTAAAAAGTCGCCCATGCTATAGCGTTTATCATCAATACGAGGAGTGTTGGCTGTATCGCATACGATTACCAGGGCTTGCTCATAGTCAGTATCGGCCACCTCATCCATCTTGGCCAGCCAAGTAAGGGTTGGTTCGTCATAACCTGTCACTTTGATGGATTTTTCAGGAAAGTTGAGCTGGAGAAGCTTTTGTAAACCGACTTGACTGCCAATCGCATCTGGATCAGGGCGCATGTGGCGGTGGATGATAATTTTATCGTACTCTTTAATTTTTTTCAGAATTTTGCTATAGATACTCATTGTGAACCTCTTAAACTTTCTCTAGTTATTGTAGCACAAGAATTTTTATTTTTAAAATAAAAAAGATGTGTTATAATGAATGAAGATTATAATTTGGAGGGAACTATGACCTTAGCGAAAATTGTATTTGCCAGTATGACTGGAAACACCGAGGAAATTGCCGATATTGTGGCGGATAAGCTAAGAGAACTAGATGTAGAAGTTGAAGTGGACGAGTGTACCACTGTCGATGCAGAAGATTTCTTGGAAGCGGATATTACGATTGTAGCGACCTATACCTACGGTGACGGTGAGTTGCCGGATGAGATGATGGACTTTTACGAAGACTTGTCTGGATTGGACTTGAATGGCAAGGTCTACGGAGTGGTCGGTTCAGGCGATACTTTTTATGATGAATTCTGCAAGGCTGTTGATGATTTTGATGCTGTTTTTGCGGCTACAGGAGCAGTGAAAGGTTCAGAATGTGTCAAAGTAGATCTTTCTGCAGAAGAAGATGATATTGAGCGCTTGGAAGCATTTGCGGAAGAGTTGGTAAGTAAAGTTTAAAGTGACAATATGGAGAGCGGCTGTGGCCGTTTTTCTTGTGTTAAAGTATTATTTTCTGACAATTCTCATGATTAGGAGTATAATATAGGTGAGCGTTATCCCTTAGATAAAGGAGGAGTTCCTATGAAAGAACGCGACTATGCCTTTGGCTTTCATGATGATGTCAAGCCACTCTTTTCAACTGGTAAGGGCCTGACTGAAGAAGTTGTTCGAGAAATCTCCGAAATAAAAAATGAGCCCCAGTGGATGTTGGATTATCGCCTCCGCTCTTTGGAACTTTTTCATAAGCTACCCATGCCTAACTTTGGACCAGATTTATCAGGTATTCGCTTTGATGATATTATCTACTATCAGAAACTAAGCGGAGATCGGGCTCGTAGTTGGGATGAAGTCCCAGAAGAGATTAAGAAGACCTTTGACCGCTTGGGAATTCCAGAAGCTGAGAAGCGCTTTCTATCTGGAGCTGTGGCCCAGTACGAGTCGGAAGTCGTTTACCACAATATGAAGGAAGAGTTTGCCAAGTTGGGGATTATCTTTACTGACACGGATACGGCTGTTCAGGAATATCCAGACTTGGTTAAGCAGTATTTTGGTACTGTGATTTCAAATGCTGAGCATAAATTCTCTGCGCTTAATAGTGCAGTTTGGTCCGGCGGCACCTTTATCTATGTGCCTAAGAACGTCCAGTGTCAAGTTCCTGTTCAGACCTATTTTCGAATCAATGGTGAAAATGCCGGCCAGTTTGAGCGCTCCTTGATGATTATCGAGGAGGGCGGCTCTATCCAGTATATCGAGGGTTGTACAGCACCGACTTACACAAGCAATAGTCTTCATGCGGCAAATGTCGAAATCATTGTCAAAAAGGATGCCTTTTTCCGCTATACAACCATTCAAAACTGGTCGGACAATGTCTATAACCTCGTAACGGAGCGGGGGATGGTTGAGGAAGGCGGCACCTTAGAGTGGATTGATGGAAACTTAGGCAGCAAGGTCAATATGAAATATCCCTGCAGCATTCTTAATGGACGAAATGCCAGAACCTCTGTCCTCTCTATGTCCTTTGCCAACTATGGCCAGCACTTGGATGCGGGTTGTAAGGTTTTTCATAATGCGTCCAAGACTTCCAGTACCTTAATTTCTAAATCAGTGGCCAAGGATGGCGGCAAGACCGACTATCGTGGTCAGGTTCGCTTTGGTAAGAATAGTGCAGGCTCCAAATCTCATATCGAGTGCGACACCATTCTGATGGATGGTGAGTCTAGTTCTGATACCATTCCTTTTAATGAAATCCATAATTCCAATGTCGCGCTAGAGCATGAGGCCAAGGTTTCCAAAGTGTCTGAGGATCAGCTCTACTACCTGATGAGCCGTGGCATTAGCGAAGAAGAAGCAACAGCAATGATTATCAACGGATTTATGGAACCCATTACCAAAGAACTACCAATGGAATACGCCGTCGAACTCAACCAACTCATCAACATGAGTATGGAAGGCTCAGTTGGTTAAAAAGGTCCAGCGGACCTTTTTAATCTGCGGATAAAAACTCGCTTAAGCGAGTTCTCCTTAATCCAAGGTCCGGAGGACTGTGTTAGGTTGCAGATAAAAACTCGCTTAAGCGAGTTTTCTTTTAATTTAAGGTCTTTAGGACCTTTTTTATTTAGGATAAAACTAGAACATTTTACTATTTTTTGATATGATAGATAGAATATGAGGAGGAATGAGATGACGTTAGAAGAAATCAGACAGGAAATTGACCAAGTAGATGACGCACTCGTTGCCTTACTAGAGCAGCGTATGAATCTGGTTGGCCAAGTTGTGGCTGTTAAAAAATCAACTGGGAAGGCCGTCGCAGATCCTAAGCGAGAAGAAAGGATCTTTGCTGGAGTTGCGAGCAAGATTGAAAATAAGAACTATCAAGAAACGATTCTTGCGACCTTTGCGGACATCCTAAAGCATTCACGTGCTTTTCAGGAGAAGCAAATAAGATGAGTGAAGTAAAAAATTCTTTGGCAATCTTCCTAGCAGCGATGCTAGGCGGTTTACTCCGTTATCAATGCTCTTCCTTTTTCACATTCACGGGACATTTTCCTCTAGCGACACTTTTAGTCAACAATTTGGGAACTTTCTTGTTAGTCTATTTGGTTAAAGGCTATCTCAGTCGCAAGCAAGTTTCCAAGCGTTTGTTATTGGCTTTGTCGACGGGATTTTGTGGCGGCTTGACAACTTTTTCAGGTCTTCTATTAGATTCGCTCAAATTGCTGGATTTAGGCCGTTATCCAGAATTGATCGTATATCTTGCCTTGAGTATCGGCGGCAGCCTTTGTATTGTTTTATGGGCTGGAAGGAAGGTGACCGCATGATTTGGTTTTTGCTCATTGCTTGCGGTCTGGGAGCTCTTGTTCGTTACTTTTTTTCCAAGGTTAATAGCAGAGCTTCTTTGCCAGTAGGAACCTTGATAGCTAATGTACTGGGAGCCTTTTTGATTGGATATTTTTATAATCATATCCAAGATAAACAGTTGTATAGCATTTTAGCAACTGGCTTCTGTGGCGGTTTAACAACTCTTTNCACTTTTAATGCGGAATTAGCAGAGCTGTTCTCAGATAAGAAGAAATTTAGCCTCTATCTGATGCTGACCTATTTTTTAGGGTTTTTAGCCATTCTTTTAGGAATTTTTATCTAAAAATCTTTACTTTTGCTAGAATTTTGATATAATATACTTTGTGCATAAATGGATGCACTAAAAAAACGGCTAATCCGCTGTCGTCTAGAACTACAAGATTAGCAAGATAGGAGAAAAAATGAATCCATTAATCCAAAGCTTGACTGAAGGTCAACTTCGCTCAGATATCCCTGCATTCCGTCCTGGTGACACTGTCCGCGTTCATGCGAAAGTTGTCGAAGGAACTCGCGAACGTATCCAGATCTTTGAAGGTGTCGTTATCGCTCGTAAAGGTGCTGGTATCTCAGAAAACTACACAGTTCGTAAAATCTCTAACGGTGTAGGTGTTGAACGTACTTTCCCAATCCACACTCCACGTGTTGACAAGATTGAAGTCGTTCGTTACGGTAAAGTTCGTCGTGCTAAATTGTACTACCTTCGTGCATTGCAAGGTAAGGCAGCGCGTATCAAAGAAATCCGTCGTTAATATCAGAAATGACTCTGTCACTTGGCAGAGTTTTTCTCTAGTCCCCTTAGTTCAATGGATATAACAACTCCCTCCTAAGGAGTAGTTGCTGGTTCGATTCCGGCAGGGGACATAAATATTAAAACTACGTTCAAATGAACGTAGTTTTTTTAGTGAATTTGTTGAAAACGCTTTGAATTCCGTTGCCTTTTTATAGAAATAAGAGTAAAATATAGTTATTATAGTAAATAAAAAGCACTGATTCGGTGCTCACTTTTTCAAGTTGTGTACGGACAAAAACCTTATTTTAACTTTGCTGTGTTGTTTTGAATGGTTTCAAAACGACACGAAGCTCCCCATAGTCCAATAAATCCGATTCTTGAAAGGAGAGTCGGATTTTAGTTTTGTTTGATTTCGATTTTCTTGCTATAAATTTTTTGCAATATCTGCTTGTATTTTCTTGAGATTCTGTTATTATGGTATAATATTTATTTAGGAGGAAGAGAATGAGCTATATTTTGGAAATTTTACCCAGTCTTCTAAGTGGAGCGGCAACCACCTTGCAAGTGTTTGCTTTGGTCTTGGTTTTTTCGATTCCTTTGGGAATTATGCTGGCTTTTTCGATGCAAATTCGCTTGAATCCCCTGCAATGGCTGCTTCATATTTACATTTGGATTATGCGTGGGACGCCGCTTTTATTGCAGTTAATCTTTATTTACTATGTGTTGCCAAGTATCGGCATTCGACTGGATCGGATTCCTGCAGCGATTATTGCCTTTACACTAAACTACGCTGCTTATTTTGCAGAGATCTTCCGTGGCGGTATTTCTTCCATTCCGACTGGACAGTACGAAGCTGCGAAGGTTTTGAAATTTACTCCTGTTCAGACGATTCGCCTGATTATTTTGCCGCAGGTTGTAAAAATTGTGCTACCTAGTGTCTTTAATGAAGTCATGACTTTGGTGAAAGATACCTCTTTGGTGTATGCTTTAGGTATTTCAGATTTGATTTTGGCTAGTCGTACAGCGGCCAACCGTGATGCAAGTCTGGCACCGATGTTTGTTGCAGGATTGATTTATTTACTCTTAATCGGTCTGGCTACGCTGGTTGCAAAACAGGTCGAAAAGAAATTTAGTTATTATAAGTAGGTGCTATTATGTTAGAATTACGAAATATTAGTAAAAAATTTGGTGATAAGCAGATTCTAAAGGATTTTAATTTAATCGTGCCTGAAAAGCAAGTATTGGCCATTGTTGGACCGTCTGGTGGCGGGAAGACAACCCTTCTGCGTATGCTGGCAGGTTTGGAGACAATTGATTCGGGACAAGTGATTTACAATGGAGAGATTTTGGATGTCACAGAGCTTGAAAAGCGCAATCTTCTAGGCTTTGTTTTTCAAGATTTTCAGCTCTTTCCTCATTTGTCTGTCTTGGAAAATTTGACCTTATCACCCATACATACAATGAATGTTTCCAAAGAGGAAGCTGGAGAGAAGGCGCAGGATTTATTGGCTCGCATAGGCTTGTCTGAGCATGCCAATGCCTATCCTTATTCGCTGTCAGGAGGGCAAAAACAGCGGGTCGCTTTGGCTCGCGCTATGATGATTAATCCAGAAATTATCGGATATGATGAGCCGACTTCTGCCTTGGATCCTGCATTGCGCTTGGAAGTAGAAAAACTCATCCTTCAAAATCGGGAAATGGGGATGACACAGATTGTGGTCACACATGATTTGCAGTTTGCGGAAAATATTGCGGATTCTATTCTCAAAGTCATACCAAAATAAGGGAGGTCCGAATGAAACTAAAGAATATTCTGTTGGCCTGTTTGACCCTGATCCTAACCTTTCTGCTTAGTGCTTGTAGTTCCAATGTCAGTGACCCCGGCTTGGATAACTGGAGCAAGTATGAGGAGAAAAAACAGATTACAATCGGCTTTGATAATACCTTCGTTCCCATGGGATTTGAGCAAAAAGATGGCACTTATGCAGGATTTGATATTGATTTGGCCAACGCTGTTTTTGAGGAATATGGAATTAAGGTAAAATGGCAGCCGATTGATTGGGATATGAAAGAAACAGAGTTGACCAACGGCACGATTGATCTTATCTGGAATGGCTATTCCGCGACGGATGAGAGAAGGGAAAAGGTAGAATTTACCATTCCTTATATGAAAAATGAGCAGGTTTTGGTCAGCAAAAAGTCCTCTCGTATCTCACAGGCCAGTGATATGGCAGGAAAAGTATTGGGTGCCCAAGCAGGATCTTCTGGCTATGTAGCTTTTGAAAGCAATCCTGAAATATTGAAAATCATTGTCAAAAATCATACAGCGACCCAGTATCAAAGCTTCAACGAGGCGTTGATTGACTTGCAAAACGATCGGATTGATGGTCTCTTGATTGACCGTGTTTATGCCAATTATTATCTGACAGAAGAAGGAATTTTAGATCAATATTCAGTTTTTTCAGTTGGATTTGAGAGCGAGGACTTTGCGGTCGGGGCTAGAAAGGCGGACCGTACTTTAGTTGAAAAAGTAAATGCTGCCTTTGGAAAATTATATCAAGAGGGAAAATTCCAGAAAATCGCTGAAAAGTGGTTTGGAGAGGATATTGCGACAGACCAAGTAAAAGCATATAAAAACAACTAGCAGAAAGCTAGTTGTTTTTTCGTGTTTCTTGGTGAAAGATATTTTGCCAGACTTCGTGGCGGCGCCAGAGGCTGGTATGGATGACATCTTCGATTTGATAGCGAATCAGCTTGGTCTTTTGGCTGACGGATGTAATTTCTAAATTTTTGATGGGAGAAGTTTGGGCTCTCTCTAGTTGAAATTCCTCTTTGTTTAGCTGGCGACCGTCTTGGGAAATGTAGACAAAATCAGAGGAAAGAAGTGCATCCAATTGACTGCCTTGGTCGACTAATTGCTCACGCATCAGGAGTTTTTGATAGACATTATCCAGAATCTCATCTTCAGGAATAGGGGCTGGCTCAATATGAATATCAATGTCGAAGACGCCGAAGCGTTCTTTGAGCATATCCTCTACCTGGTCAGCGATTTCGTGGCTTTCAAAGACAGAGAGGTCAGGATTCATTTCCAGTATAATATCCAGATAGATATTGCTACCATAGGTCCGGCCACGCTGGGATTTGACGCGTGTGATTTTGGGAATTTCCAGGATAGCGCGCTTGTAATCGTCTAAAAGGTCCTGATCAAAGCCGTCTGACAGACTGAAGGAGGACTCCATGAAAATATCATAGGCCGTTTTCAGAATGAAAAACGTAATAACGATGGCTGCTAGCCTATCAACGATGGGAAACTTCAGGGAGCTGGCAATAATAGCAACCGATGTGCCCAGAGAAGTGATGGCGTCCGACAGATTGTCTTTAGCAGCCGCATCTAGAGCTTTGGATTTCACTCTTTTGGCTAGATTTTTATTGTAAAGATAAACGCCAAACATGATGATGGCTGATACAATCCCGACGATGGCTCCCACAGGATCAATCAAGGTTTCTTCTTTGTTGATGATTTTTTGAGCCGTATCAATGAGGACATTGAAGCCGACAAAAAACATGATAAAAGAAGTGATCAGGCTGGCCAGATCTTCAATCTTCCAATGGCCAAAGCGGTGGTCCTTATCTGCTGGTTTTCGTGCCATACGAAGGCCGATTAAAACTGCTAGATTGGCAACGATATCGGAGACGTTGTTGAAACCATCCGCCGTCAAACTGGAGGATGTCAGTGCCGCACCTGCAATGATTTTTGTAACGGATAGGCCAATGTAGGTGGCAATTGCTAGGAGGGCGCCTCGTTCGGCAAGTTTGAGATTGTCACTTGGATGATTGTGCATGGCTACTCCTTTCTAGACTACTATTATAGCTTTTTCACACTTGAATTTCAATTGAGGACAGTTGCCTTTTCGATAACAAATTCACTCGAATTTTGATATAATGGAAGCATTGATTTTCAATTTGATTTTACATTGAAAGGATAGAAGATGAATCCCTTATTAAACGGTATGAATGACCGTCAGGCCGAAGCGGTCCAGACGACAGAAGGTCCCTTGTTGATTATGGCGGGGGCTGGTTCAGGAAAGACTCGTGTCTTGACCCACCGCATTGCCTATTTGATTGATGAGAAGATGGTTAATCCTTGGAATATTCTAGCCATTACCTTTACCAATAAGGCGGCGCGGGAGATGAAGGAACGGGCAGCAGCACTCAATCCGGCCACCCAAGATTGCTTAATCGCCACCTTCCACTCCATGTGTGTGCGTATCCTGCGGCGAGAAGCTGACCATATTGGCTACAATCGCAACTTCACCATTGTTGATCCGGGTGAGCAGCGAACCCTGATGAAACGGATTCTCAAAAGCCTCAATTTAGATCCTAAAAAGTGGAACGAGCGCGCCATTCTGGGTACTATTTCCAATGCCAAGAACGACCTGATTGACGAGGTGGCCTATGCAAATATGGCTGGTGATATGTACACAGAGATTGTGGCCAAGTGCTACACGGCTTATCAAAAGGAATTGCGCCAGTCTGAGGCCATGGACTTTGACGATTTGATTATGCTGACCCTGCGGCTTTTTGACAAAAATCCTGACGTCCTGACCTACTACCAGCAACGTTACCAGTACATCCATGTAGACGAGTATCAGGATACCAACCATGCCCAGTACCAGCTGGTTAAGCTCCTGGCTTCTCGCTTTAAGAATATCTGCGTAGTCGGGGATGCAGACCAGTCTATCTATGGCTGGCGGGGAGCCGATATGCAGAATATCCTGGATTTTGAAAAGGATTATCCAGAAGCTAAGGTGGTCCTGCTTGAGGAAAATTATCGCTCTACTAAGACCATCCTTCAGGCGGCTAATGAAGTCATCCGAAACAATCGCAACCGCCGTCCGAAAAATCTCTGGACTCAAAACGAAGACGGTGAGGAAATTGTCTACTATCGGGCTAATGACGAGCAGGACGAGGCTCTCTTTGTCGCCCGAACTATTGATCAGCTGAGCCGAGAAGGCTACAGTCATAAGGATTTTGCGGTTCTTTACCGGACCAATGCCCAGTCACGGACGGTGGAGGAAGCCCTGCTTAAGGCTAATATTCCCTATACCATGGTTGGGGGCACTAAGTTCTATAGCCGTAAAGAAATCCGTGATGTTATTTCTTACCTCAATCTCATTGCTAATCCTAGCGACAATATTAGCTATGAGCGCGTGGTCAATGAGCCCAAACGTGGTGTTGGTCCGGGAACGGTGGAGAAAATTCGGGATTTTGCGTCCAGTCAGGAAATCTCTTTGCTAGATGCTTCGGCCAATATTATGCTTTCACCAGTCAAGGGCAAGGCAGCTCAGGCAGTTTATGAGTTTGCCAATCTGATACTCGACTTGCGGGATCGTTTGGATGACTATAGCGTGACTGAACTAGTCGAGCTTGTTCTGAAAAAAACAGGTTACTCAGCAGCTTTGGCAGCTCAGGCAACCCTAGAAAGCCAAGCACGGATTGAAAATATTGAAGAATTCCTATCTGTAACCAGGAACTTTGACGAAAATCCAGATAATCCTGCTGATGAGACTGGTCTGGATAAGCTCAGCCGTTTTCTCAATGACTTAGCTTTGATCGCGGACACAGACGACGGAGATACGGAAAGTTCTGAAGTGACTTTGATGACCCTACACGCAGCCAAGGGACTAGAGTTTCCAGTTGTCTTTCTAGTCGGTATGGAGGAAAATGTCTTTCCTCTAAGTCGGGCTTCTGAAGATGAGGATGAGCTGGAAGAGGAGCGGCGTTTGGCCTATGTCGGTATTACTCGAGCAGAGAAGATTCTTTATCTGACCAATGCCAATTCTCGTCTGCTTTATGGTCGGACTAACTACAATCAACCTACTCGCTTCTTGAGAGAAATCAGTTCAGACTTGTTAGATTATCAGGGACTGGCTCGACCGGCAAACAGCTCCTTTAAGGTTAGTTATACCAACAGCGATACTAGCAAATTCGGTCAGGGCATGAGTCTGGCTCAAACCTTGCAGGAGAGGAAGTGTCAGGCGGCACCTAGTTCGATTTCTACAAACAGCCTGCCTTTTGGAAAGAGCAGTCAGAGCCAGCCATCTAAGCCAGAAGTTGCTTGGGCTATTGGGGATATTGCCCACCATAAGAAATGGGGCGATGGGACAGTTTTGGCAGTCTCAGGCAGCGGAAATAGTCAAGAACTTAAGATCAATTTCCCAGAAGTCGGTCTGAAGAAAGTGCTGGCTAGCATAGCACCGATTGAGAAAAAATCATGATGAGGCGGTCAATTGAAGCCTGGATCTACCATCCAGAGGAACGAGAAATCTTGCTCTTGAAAGTTGAGGATGAGACAGTTTCCTTTTGGCAGCCCATTACTGGTGGGATTGAGAGTGGTGAGAGTCCAGAAGAAGCCTGTCTTCGTGAAATAAAGGAAGAGACCGGTTTGCTGTTAGATTGTTCAAATCTGACAGGTCTTGGAAATTTCACAGTAAAGATTGATGAACATCTGACCATCCACAAAAATCTCTTTCTAGTTCTGACAGAACAGAAGGAAATCCAGATTTCTGATGAGCATGTGGGAGCTCAGTGGATAGCTTTAGAAGAAGTTTCGTCGCAGCTGTACTGGCCCAGCAATCAGGCGACTTTTGAGATTATAAAGAGAAGCTATAAGATATAGCTTCTCTTTATTTCTTTTGATAAGGAAATTCTATTAGTCAAGCGGGGCGTTTAGTGGTAGACTTATCACATAACTATAGTGAGGTGACCTTATGACACGTGAATTCAAATTTGAAACTCTGCAGCTTCATGCCGGACAGACAGTTGACCCGACAACTAAGTCGCGGGCTCTGCCTATTTACCAGACAACTTCCTATGTGTTTGACGATACTCAGGAGGGAGAAGATCTTTTTGCCCTACGCAAACCGGGCAATATCTACACTCGGATTACCAATCCGACCCTGTCTGCTTTTGAAGAGCGGATTGCGGCTTTGGAGGGTGGGGTTGGATCTCTAGCAACAGCTTCTGGTATGGCAGCTGTTACCTACACCATTCTAGCTTTGGCCCATGCTGGCGACCATGTAGTAGCAGCCTCTACCATCTACGGTGGTACCTTTAATCTGCTCAAGGAAACCCTGCCTCGCTATGGCATTACCACGACTTTTGTGGATATTGAAAATCTGGCTGAAGTAGAAGCAGCCATTCAGGACAATACAAAGTTGGTTTTGATTGAAAGTTTGGGTAATCCGCTGATTAATATTCCTGACTTTGATGCTCTAGCTGAGCTGGTTCATGCTCATAAAATTCCGCTGATTTCTGACAATACCTTTGCTACTCCTTATCTGATCAATGTCTTTTCTCATGGAGTGGACATCGCGGTACATTCTGCGACCAAGTTTATCGGTGGTCACGGAACCAGCATCGGAGGTGTGATTGTGGACAGTGGTCGCTTCGACTGGGAAGCTTCTGGCAAGTTTCCGCAGTTTGTTGACCCAGACCCGAGCTATCATGATATCAGTTATACGCGCGATGTTGGAGCGGCAGCCTTTGTCACTGCTGTGCGGACCCAGCTCTTGCGCGATACGGGCGCAGCTATGTCTCCCTTCAATGCCTTTCTCTTCTTGCAGGGGTTGGAAACACTCTCTTTGCGTGTAGAGCGCCATGTGTCCAATGCCGAGAAGATTGTGGAATTCTTAGCAGGGCATCCTAAGGTTGAGAAGGTCAATTATCCCAAGCTTGCTGACAGTCCTTATCATGCTTTGGCAGAAAAATATTTCCCTAAAGGCGTAGGCTCTATCTTCACCTTTAATGTCAAAGGTGGAGAGAAAGAAGCTCGTAAGGTTATTGACAGCCTAGAGATTTTCTCTGACTTGGCCAATGTAGCAGATGCTAAATCCCTGGTCGTCCATCCAGCTACGACGACTCACGGACAGATGTCGCCAGAGGCTCAGCTAGCGGCAGGCATCACACCAAATCAAATCCGTCTCTCTATCGGCTTGGAGAATGTAGATGACTTGATAGAGGATTTGAGAATAGCTTTGGAAACTATCTAACAAATAATAGCTATGATTTAGAATATTTAGAAATTGAATTTTTAAATATTCTAATTTTTTTTTGAATATAATGAATTTTTGTGAGATAATGTCAGTATATTTTAATTAGTGAAGGTTGATTTAAATGAGACATAAAATTTTAGTTACAGGTGGGGCAGGTTTTATAGGTACTCATACTGTTATTGAACTAGTTAATGCTGGTCATGAAGTAGTAGTAGTTGATAATTTAATCAATAGCAACAAAAAAAGTATTGAAATTGTTGAAAAAATTGTTGGGCAAAACATTCCGTTTTATATAGCAGATGTCTGTGATGAGGAAAAACTGTTCGAAATTTTTATGAAAGAAAAACCTACGGGAGTCATTCATTTTGCCGCATTAAAGGCAGTAGGAGAATCTACGCAAATACCTCTTGCATATTATAAGAATAATATCACAGGTGTTTTGACGCTTTTAAAAGTGATGGAAGAGGTTAATTGTAAAAACATTATTTTTAGCTCTTCAGCAACTGTATATGGGGATCCTCATACAGTTCCAATTTTAGAAGATTTTCCACTTTCAGTTACAAATCCATATGGTCGAACAAAATTAATGACAGAAGAAATTTTGACAGATATTTATAAAGCCGATATGAGTTGGAATGTGGTGATTCTTCGTTACTTTAACCCTATTGGTGCACATGAAAGCGGAGATTTAGGGGAAAATCCGAATGGAATTCCAAACAACCTTCTTCCTTATGTAACTCAGGTTGCAGTAGGGAAATTGTCATCAGTACGGGTATTTGGTAATGACTACCCTACAGTTGATGGGACAGGCGTTAGAGATTATATTCATGTTGTAGATTTGGCAAGAGGACATGTTGCTGCCCTTCAGAAGCTAGAAGGTAAGTCTGGACTGAATATTTATAATCTCGGAACAGGAAAAGGTTACTCTGTTCTAGAAATTATAAAAAATATGGAAAAAGCAGTTGGAAAGAAAATTCCGTATGAGATTACAGAGCGGCGTGCAGGAGATATAGCTTCTTGCTATGCAGATTCAAAAAAAGCTAAAGATGAACTAGGATGGGAAGCTAAGTTTGATATTGAACGAATGTGTCAAGATGCTTGGCGTTGGCAGAGTAAGCATCCGAATGGTTTTGATGACTAGGGTGTTTTAAGTGAAAATCTAGTTTCTTCTATATTGACAGATAAATGCGAATAAATTCTCGTAATTAGTGAACACTAATCTGAGTTTATTCGTATTTTTATCTTATTTGGGCTTATAAAAGTTAGATATAAAGAAATCTCAGTCTTTGAGTATTCTAAATTGTTTTATGCTTGATCCTACTATAATCATTTACACAGTAGAAAATGAGGCATATATATTGTATAATAGGAGTAAACTATTTTAAGGAGAGATCAAATCAGTGAAATCTTCAGATTTGTTAATTATTATTCCAGCCTATAATGAGGAAGCATCAATTGTTAGTGTTGTAGATAATATTATTCAAAATTATTCTCAGTATGACTATGTTATTATTAATGATGGTTCAAAAGATCAAACATCAGTAATTTCTCATGCTAAAGGCTATAATATTGTTGATTTACCAGTAAATTTGGGGTTGGCGGGAGCTTTTCAGACGGGGCTTCGATATGCTTATGAAAAAGGATATAAAAAAGCAGTGCAGTTTGATGCCGATGGCCAACACTTACCTGAATATATATCTGTTTTAGAAGAAATGATTGATTCGGGGTATGAAATGGTGATTGGTTCTCGTTTTGTTACAGAAAAACGAGAAAATTCTCTCAGAATGTTAGGGAATACGTTGATTAGCGGAGCAATTAAATTAACAACAGGTAAAACGATTAATGATCCTACATCAGGGATGCGGATGTTTTCTGAGAATTTGATTAAAGAATTTGCACTTAATATCAATTATGGACCAGAACCAGATACAGTTTCCTACTTAATTCGTCATGGGGTAAAGGTCGCAGAAGCTCAGGTACGGATGGAAGAACGTCAAGCAGGTGAAAGTTATCTGACGCTTTCGCGTTCTATTCAGTATATGACACATATGTTTGCATCTATTTTGATTATCCAAAACTTTAGAAAGAGAGGTTAAAATAATGATGATTTGGTTTCAAGTTGTATTAACTATTGTATCTATTTTGACATGTAGTTTCATTTTGCGTAGTATCAGAAAATCACAAGTTCAAATTAATGATGCCTTATTTTGGATATTTTTCTCAATAGTTTTATTAGTTTTCAGTATTTTTCCAAAATTAGCAGAAAAAATTGCGAATGCCTTAGGAATAGTTTCAGCCGTTAACTTTATCTTTTTATTCATTATTTTTTTATTGTTGATTAATCAGTTTCAACTAACTTTAAAGTTATCAAAATTGGATACAAAATTTAAAAATTTAGTACAGATAATTGCATTGAGGAATAAAGATGAAGATACGCACTGATCCATCGGATAAAGAAATATATTTTTGGAATTTGTTGGGAAATTTAGCAGCATCTGGGGTATCTGTATTATATCTTTTAATTATCACAAGATTGAGTTCTGCTAAAGTAGCAGATCAATTTAGCCTAGCTAATTCCATCGGAACGCTATGGATAGTTATCGGTTTATTTCAAGTTCGAAATTATCAAGGAACGGATGTAAAGCAGCGGCATAGTTTTATAGGTTATTTTCAGACTCGTATCCTCACAATTACGATAATGATACTTACCTTGTTTCCATATTTATATATAATTGGTGAAGGCCGTTATTCATTAGAGACTCTTCTATTGACCTTTCTTATGATTCTTTATCGCATGTGGGATGCAGTATCAGATTTATTTCAAGGATTGTTTCAACAAAGAGAGCGTATGGACATTGCTGGAAAAACAATGTTTATTCGATATTCTACGAGTGTTCTAGTATTACTAATAACATTGCTACTATCTGAGTCTGTTCTGCTTGCTTTGCTTTCTTTAGTTATGTGGAATGGGCTACTCATTTTTTTCTACGAGATGCGTTTTGTAGCTTATTTCGAAAAAATTCAAGTCCGAGAATTGTTGTCTACTCGCTATAAAAAAGATATAAAGGATATATTGTTAGCTTGTTGGCCACTATTTGTAAATGGATTTATTTTGTTATATATTTTAAATGAGCCTAAAATAATCATTGAAAAAGGTCTTAATCAGGGCTTTTTACAAACTGGAATGCAACGTGATTTTAATATTCTGTTTATGCCTGTCTTCTTTATGAGTCTTATTATTTTAATTGTTAGACCCCTGATTACAAAATTAGCCATTTTATGGAATAAAAAAGAATATAAAGAATTCTCATTAATTATAAAAAGATTATTAGGATTCCTATCTTTAGGCGGTTTGTTCGTCACATTTATAGCTTATTTATTCGGTGTGCCTGTACTTAGTTTAATATTTGGCGTGGATTTGAACAAGTATGTACTTCCTTTTACTATTCTGATATTCTCAGGAGTTTTATATGCTTTAGCAATTGTTTTTGAGAATATTTTAACGATTATACGGAAACAGCATCTTTTAGTTGGCTTGTATATTATTCTTTTGATACTTACTAAATTGATCACAGAACCATTTATTTATCAAAAAGGTATGCTTGGTGCCGCGATTAGTTTTTTTATTGTTATGTTAGTTTATTTATTTGGAATTGCAAGTATTTATTTTTTAGCAAGTAGAGATAAAGGAAGTAAAAATGAAATATGATTTAACGGTGATTATTCCTGTTTATAACACTGAAAAATATTTGAGAAGGTGTTTAGATAGTATTGTCCATCAGGAGGAAATAGAAAAGTGTTCATTGCGAGTACTCTGTATCAATGATGGCAGTACCGATAATTCAGAAAATATTATTAGAGAATATGTTGAAAAATATCCATTTATTGAATTGTTTTCAAAAGAGAACAGGGGGGTATCAGATGCTAGAAACTATGGTCTTGAACAGACCAAGTCTAGTGACTACATAACATTTATTGATCCAGATGATAGTATCTATAAAAACTATTTAAAGGAGTTTATGTTTGCCAAAGGAAAGGATGTTATTTATTTTGATATTGATCTGTTTGATAATGCTGAAAAAACAATAAAACATTTAAAAGTTAATCCTTTCTATGATTCTACCGCTACTACAAATAATATTCGTCTTTTTATGCTTACTAAGCATGCATCGTGGACTAGAATTTACAAAAGCTCACTTATAGAATCGTATCGTTTTCCAAAGGGAAAGATTTATGAAGACATCGCTCTTATGCCTTTTGTTACTTCAAAATGTTCGGATGTTTCATATATACAAAAATATTTATATAAATATACAGTGAATACTTCTAATTCCATCATGAATTCAAGTAAGTCTAATATTTTTGATATTTATGATGCCTTAGAATATCTTTTCTCTTTATTTGGTGATGAATTTGAAATGTATAGAGAAGAATTACAATATCTAGCCTTGGAGCATTTATGTGTAGGGCATACTTATCGGTTATTAAAATACCCTAAGGCAACGAAACAAGATTTTAAAGACATCATTTTATTTATGGAAAAATATTTTGGAAAAAATTGGGAAAGAAATAAATACATTAAACAAGAAATTCAAAAAGTAAATATAAATTCTGCATTAGCATATGTGGTTCCATTATTTTTGAAAATTTTGAAATATAGATGTTTCAGTTTATTACTGGTTATGAAACATAAAGTCAGTTAAATATAAAAGGATGAGTGGATATATGTTTGATGGATATTTTAAACACTTCCTTCATTTTGCACAACAATATTGCTTAGCGATAGCTGTTAATGTAAAAAAAAGATGGAAATATTTGTTGCTATTATGGCTCATGGTTTTAGCTATATATGTTTATCTAGGTGGCTCGATTATTTTTATACCTAAAACATTATTAATCATAACGGGGCTAATTGGTAGTTTAGCTGTTTGTGTAGATGGTAAAATACATAATAAAGTATGTACAATGATTATCTTGATGGGGAGCATCTTTGCTTTCATAACTCCAGTTTTGGACGCTCCAGATGAGAATGCTCACTATTCGCGGGCTTTGTATATATCTGAAGGACATCTTTATTTACCTAGTAAACCAAAGGAATTTCAGGTTTCTAAAGATGTGGTTATAGCGGATAAAGTTATGAAAACACCTCTAATAAAATCGGGATTAGATAAGGTGCGAACATCATCAGATAAAGCCTATTATCCGCAATTTGTTGCGACGAATGCTTCCTCTTTTGTTCCATACTTACCTCAAGTAGTAGGTATTTTAATAGCAAAAATTCTGGGACTAAGTGTATTTGCATCTATAGTCTTGGGAAGACTCTCTAACTTAATTGTGTATTCATTATTGGTAAGATTGGCTATAAAAAAATCTAACGGAAAAGAATTATTATTCTCTACAATAGCCATGATACCGATGGCGGTTTATTTAGCTTCGTCTTTTAGTACTGATGGAATGGCGAATGGTTTGACTTTCTTACTGTTGGGAATATTTTGTAGTTTGGTAGGTCAGAATAAAGTGGATATGAAAGATATTTGTATTTTTGCATCTCTATGTTTATTAATGGCAACTATAAAACTTCCTTATGTCTTGCTTGTTGGCTTATTATTATTCATTCCTAAAAATAAATTTAAAAGCCGTCATACATACTTGTATATAATTACTGCAATCGTTTTTGTTGCAATAATTAGTTTCCTATGGTTACGTTTATCTAGTGGAATTAATATAACTCAGGTAAATGATGTTGCGAATCCAGTTGAAAAATTAAAGTACACTTTCGCCCACTTAAAAACATTTTCGCTATTTTCTTTTAAAGAGCTAATTAATTTAATTCCAAATTTACTCCCGTCCCTATTTACATTTGGTTGGTTAAGCTATGGTTTAGGAAATCTTATGTGGTTTTATCTTCCTTTTATTACTTGTATCATATTTATGATTCCGCAATATAATCCATTACCTACTTTTAGTAAGTTTGGAACATTGTTAGTAGGTTTCGGTATAACATTGGGAATTTTGATGACAGCCTATCTGATGTGGGGAAAAGTAACGGAAATGAGTTTTAATGGCATTCAAGGACGATATTTTATTGGAGTCATACTTTCAATGGGATTAGCATTAAATGTTTCGCACTTCTATGTTCCTACACCTGTCGTCTTGACTAATGAGGAAGAAGAGAGGAGGGATAGTCTAGTATTATTCATTGCGTTGTTATTTATTGTTATGTCAATAGTATTGACAATTTTAGAATATTATGGTGTCAAAGCCTAGTTAAGGAGTTATAAATGAAGAAAGTTTATATTTTTATCGCTGTATTGCTATCTATGGTGTTTATAAACGTTTTGTCAGTAAGTGCAAACGATGGTGGAGTAGAAATGTATAGAATGTATAATCCAAATAGTGGAGAACATTTTTATACAGCAAGTTGGAATGAAAAAGAGATGTTGGTAGGTGTAGGGTGGCACTACGAGGGAATCGGTTGGATTGCTCCTATGGAAGGTCAAGATGTTTACAGAATGTACAATCCAAATGCGGGTGATCATCACTATACTCTGAATGCAAATGAACGAGATTTCTTAATACGAGCTGGTTGGAGATATGAAGGAGTTTCATGGAAATCTTCAGGTCAGCATCCGTTGTATAGATTATATAATCCTAATGCAAAAGCTGGTAGTCATCATTATACTTTATCTGAAGGAGAGAAGGACTATTTGGTTCAAGTAGGATGGCGTTATGAAGGGATAAGTTGGAATGCTATCGGGCTGGGCAAACCAGCTTCTCATTCATCTAATAACTCTTCTGTAGAAAATCACTCAGGTACAATATCAGAAAGTGGAATTTATCCTAATTGTGAAGCTGCTAGGAGAGCAGGAGTTACCCCTATTTATCGTGGGCAACCGGGTTATAGTAGCAAGTTAGATAAAGATGGAGATGGAGTAGCGTGCGAAAAATGAGATAATTTATTGTCTATGTGTGTAGGAAAGGAAGAATATGACAATTTCAGTGATTGTTCCGTGCTTCAATGAAGAAGAGTCTATTCCTTTGTTTCATGAAGCTATGGAAGCGGTGAAATATCAAATCCGTGACCAGTTTGAATATATTTTTGTCAATGACGGATCGACTGATCGGACCTTGACTGTTTTACGTGAGCTCAGCAGTCGCTGTCCAGACGTGCACTATCTGTCCTTTTCTCGTAATTTTGGAAAAGAAGCAGCGCTTTACGCTGGTTTGCAAGAGGCAAGTGGGGAATTTGTGACGGTCATGGATGTGGATTTGCAGGATCCGCCCGAGCTCCTGATTGAGATGAAGGCCATGCTGGACTCGAATCCTGAGCTGGACTGTGTGGGTACCCGTCGCACTACTCGCGAGGGAGAGCCGCCAATCAGAAGCTTTTTTGCTAATTTGTTCTACAAGCTGATTAACAAGATTAGTCAGGTTGAGATGGTAGATGGTGCGCGTGACTTCCGACTGATGCGCCGTCAGATGGTAGAAGCCATTCTGGAGGTTTCAGAGTACAATCGCTTCTCCAAGGGAATTTTTGCCTGGGTTGGCTTCAATACTGAGTACTTGGAATACAAAAATGTTGAACGAGTGGCTGGCAAGACCTCTTGGAATTTCTGGTCTCTATTTAACTATTCTTTAGAAGGCATCGTCAATTTCTCTGATGCGCCTCTCAACATCGCCTTTTTAGGGGGCATCCTGTCCTGGATTTTAGCCTTTATCTTGATGGCAGTAATTATTATCCGTACCTTGGTTTTTGGTGATCCGACATCGGGTTGGCCGTCCCTTATGACTGTCATTCTCCTTATCGGAGGCTTCCAGCTGTTGACCATCGGTATATTAGGCAAGTACATCGGCAAAATCTTCATGGAAACAAAGAAACGCCCTGTTTATGTGATTAAGGAGAAGAGTAATGCAAAAAGATAACCATAACCATAAATATAAATACACGTTTATTTTTATATTAGTGGCTGTATTTTTTCTGGTGTTCCTGTTAAATCGTTTTACCCTCTATACATCAGATGATTTTACTTATCATTTTTTGTACAGACAACCTTTTCCTGATGGACACGAGCAACCAATTAGAAATATTTTTGATTTATTGTTGTCTCAAATAAATCATTGGAAAGTGTGGAATGGTCGTTTTACAGGACATACGATTGTTCAAGTTTTTATGCAATTTGACAAAATTGTATTTGATGTTATTAACTCCGTAGTATTTGTAACTTTATGTTTATTGCTAGATCATCTTAGCTCTAGATTTTCTACTGGTTCAAAAATAAGATACAAGTCGTTTTATCTCATTGTAATTTTTCTACTTCTATGGTGGTTCTTGCCAGAGATAGGAAAGACAGTCTTGTGGGTATCAGGTTCGGGAAATTACTTGTGGACTGCTGTCTTAGATTTGGTTTGGCTGTCCTTGATATTTAAGCAGAAACGATTCCCTTATTTGCTACTTTTAACGATTCCTTTGGCATTTTTTGTCGGGGCAGGAAATGAGAATACCTCCCCAGCAATTATTATGTTGGTTGGTTTGTTTTCCCTTTATGATTGGTTTATAGAAAATAGATTTCCAATTGAGAGAGTTTTAGAAATTGTATTTGCTAGTGGTGGTTTTTTCTTAATGTTATTATCACCAGGTTCTCGGAAAAGAGCAGGGGCAATTTCTGTTTTTGATGGGCTCTATGACAAACTTCATAACCTTTTTCAACTAAGCTGGGGGCGTTACGGGGTTCTATATATCATCCTGTTGTTACTCGTTGTCTATGCTCTGTTTAGACAGTATCTAAGAAAAGAGCAAATACTTACTATTAGCTTTATTTTAATGGCTCATTTGGCTTGTATCTATTCATTGGTTGTGAGCAATGAATTGCCAGAACGGATTTTCTTTGGGGCAAGTGTACTTCTTATCTTAGCTCTTCTAATCCCCCTCAAAGTAATTTTTGTTGAAGAGAAAAAGTGGGTGAGGGGGATTGCGGTGTATGCTCTTTTGCCTGTTGTTATTAAATTTGGGATGTCTTACAGTAACGCTCTTAGTGATGTTCACGATACTTACTTAGTTGTTAAGGAGCAGTACGAGGAAGTACGCTTGGCAAAAGAAAAAGGTCAAGAGTTTGTTACCTTGAGGCGTTATACAGAACCAAGAACCCTTTTCAATGCTTATAAAGGTACAGCGAATTTAGGTCCATCTAAAGATGATTGGTTTAACCAGTGGATGGCAGCTTATTTCGAAATTGAAGGGATTGAAAGTGCTGATTAATTTTGGTTTAAAGCAGATTTTTTCTGCTTTTTTTGGTATAATAAATTCATCGAATTTTTATGATCTGAAAGGAAAAACAAATGATTTTAATTACAGGTGCGAATGGACAATTGGGAACAGAGCTCCGCTATCTTTTGGATGAGCGCAATGAGGAGTATGTGGCTGTTGATGTGGCAGAAATGGATATTACCAATGCGCAAATAGTGGACAAGGTCTTTGCGGAAGTCAAGCCAAGCTTGGTCTATCACTGCGCAGCCTATACTGCAGTTGATGCGGCTGAGGACGAAGGAAAAGAGCTGGACTATGCCATCAATGTGACCGGAACCGAAAATGTAGCAAAAGCAGCAGAAGCACACGGGGCGACCATGGTCTACATCTCAACAGACTATGTCTTTGACGGACAAAAGCCTGTCGGCGAGGAATGGGAAGTAGACGATCGGCCAGATCCACAGACCGAGTATGGCCGTACCAAGCGCATGGGTGAGGAGCTAGTTGAGAAATATTCCAGCCGTTTCTACATTATCCGTACTGCCTGGGTCTTTGGGAACTACGGTAAAAACTTTGTCTTTACCATGCAAAATCTTGCCAAGACGCACAAAACTCTGACTGTAGTCAATGACCAGCATGGCCGTCCGACTTGGACTCGTACGCTGGCTGAGTTTATGACTTATTTGGCTGAAAATCAAAAGGAATTTGGCTATTACCATCTGTCTAATGATGCGGCTGAGGACACGACATGGTATGACTTTGCAGTGGAAATTCTCAAAGATACGGATGTGGAAGTCCAGCCAGTTGATTCTAGCAAGTTCCCAGCTAAGGCTAAGCGACCTTTCAACTCAACTATGAGTCTGGCCAAGGCCAAGGCTACAGGCTTTGTCATTCCAACTTGGCAGGATGCTTTGAAAGAGTTTTACAAGCAGGAAGTAAGAAGATAAAGCGTTGATAGACTAGTTCACTATGAACTAGTCTATTTTATGGGTGAAACAACTTAATGAACCTTGTTGAAAGTTCCACAAATCACCAAGAAAATGATATAATAGACTAGATTGTAAATCTTTGAATAGAGGAAAAGCATGAGACATGTCTTCATCATCGGGAGTCGCGGACTTCCTGCTAAATATGGCGGATTTGAAACCTTTGTTGAAAAATTAGTAGAAAATAAGGTTTCTTCCCAAATCCAGTATCATGTAGCTTGTTTGTCGGATGATGAAGATTTTCATCATTTTGATTACAAGGGAGTGGATTGCTTCACCATTAAGGCTCCTAAGTTGGGGCCGGCTCGGGTGATTGCCTATGATATGATGGCCATCAATTATTCCTTAAAGCTAGTGCAAGAGCAGCAGATTAAGCGTCCAATTTTTTATATTTTGGGTAATACGATCGGAGCCTTTGTGGCGCCTTTTGCACATAAAATTCATAAAGCAGGCGGGACTTTCTTTATTAATCCAGATGGTCTGGAATGGAAGCGAGCTAAGTGGCCTAAGCCGGTTCAAGCCTATCTTAAATATTCTGAGAAGGTGATGACCAAGCATGCTGATCTGGTCATTGCGGACAACCAAGGCATTGAAAGTTATATAAAAGTATCCTACCCTTGGTCTAAGACGGCTTTCATTGCTTATGGGACAGATCTCCAGCTATCTTCTCTTGACCCTCAGGATGCTCGCGTGCGTGATTTTTTTGAGAAATGGCAGAGCAGAGAAAAGGAATATTATTTGATTGTTGGACGTTTTGTGCCAGAAAACAACTACGAGACCATCATTCGGGAATTTATAAAATCCAAAACCCAACGTGACTTGCTGATTATTTGCAATCATGAGGGAAATCCTTATTATGAAGAGCTTAAGCAAAAAACGGGTTTTGACAAGGATTCTCGGATTAAGTTTGTCGGGACAGTCTATGATCAGGAACTGCTCAAATACATCCGCAATCAAGCTTTTGCCTACCTGCATGGCCACGAAGTCGGTGGAACTAATCCCGGGCTTCTGGAAGCTCTGGCTCAGACTGATGCCAATTTGGTTTTGGATGTGGATTTCAACCATCAAGTAGCCAAAGAAACAGCTTTGTATTGGCAAAAAGAAGAAGGGCAGTTGGCCCAACTGATTGACAAAGTGGATGTTCAGCTTGATTTTTCTGAGCCAGGTCAGGCAGCCAAAGAAAATATGAAAGAAAACTACACCTGGGAAAAAATTGTAGGTGAATACGAGGAGCTATTTTTATCATGAAAGTGACTATTCTTCTGTCTACCTATAATGGTGAGCAGTTTCTGGCAGAGCAGATTGAAAGTATTCAAGCCCAAACTTATAGGGACTGGCAGCTCTTGATTCGGGATGACGGCTCTAGTGATGGGACGCGAGCGATTATTGAGGTTTTTTGCCAACAGGATGACCGAATTTTCTTTATCAATCCGGAAGAAGTTCAAAATTTGGGTGTCATTAAGAGTTTTCATAGCTTGCTTAAGTATCAGGATTCGGATGTTTACTTTTTTAGCGATCAGGATGATGTCTGGTTGCCGGATAAGTTGGCGATTCAGTTGGCGGCAGCAGAAAACTATGATGCTTCCGTACCTTTGTTGGTTTATATGGATTTAAAAGTGGTGGATCAGGAGCTAAATGTTGTTCATGAAAGTATGATTCGGACGCAGTCTGACCATGCCAATACAAAATTGATTCAGGAACTGACGGAAAATACGGTGACAGGTGGCGTTTCGATGATCAACCGTGCTCTGGCTAATTTGTGGACAGGGCAGGAGGAGCATGAGCTACTCATGCACGATTGGTATCTGGGCTTGTTGGCTTCGGCCTTTGGGCAACTCGTTTATCTGGATCAGCCAGGTGAGCTCTATCGCCAGCATTCAAATAATGTATTGGGAGCCCGGACCTTACGCAAGCGGATGAAGAACTGGATTCATCCTAGCCGTCTATTTGCTAAATATTGGAAATTGATAAAAGACAGTCAGACTCAAGCTCGCAACCTTCTCAGCCAGCCTCTGACAACTGAAAATAGAGAAATTATTGAAAATTTTGTGACAATCATGGACGCCCCTTTTACAGAGCGATTGCGACGGATTCGAAAGTATGGCTACAGAAAAAATCGTGCCTTTCATACTTTGGTTTTCACGACGCTCATTCTCACAAAATTTGCTTATAAGGAGTAATATACATGCTAGATTATTTTAGCCAAAAAAACTGGATTCTCTTGAGAGAGATGATTAAAACAGATTTTAAATTACGTTATCAAGGCTCTCTTATTGGCCACTTATGGTCTATTTTGAAACCTCTACTACTATTTACGGTCATGTATTTAGTTTTTGTACGTTTTTTACGTTTCGATGATGGTACCCCTCATTACGCAGTATCGCTTCTCTTAGGAATGGTGACGTGGAACTTTTTCTCAGAAGCAACCAATATGGGCATGATGTCTATTGTGTCTAGAGGGGACTTGTTACGAAAGTTGAATTTCTCTAAGTCGATTATTGTCTATTCTGCTATTGCAGGTGCGGCAATAAACTATGCAATTAATCTATTGGTGGTTTTTGTTTTTGCGTTGATTAATGGTGTTTCATTTAGTTTTGGATGGTTAGTCATCATTCCTTTGTTTTTAGAGCTGGTTTTAATGTCGGCTGGTTTTGCCTTTATGCTCTCTACTCTCTTTGTAAAATATCGCGATATTGGTCCAATTTGGGAAGTAGTGCTGCAGGCAGGCTTATATGCGACACCAATCATTTATTCACTGACTTTTATTCTTCAGAGAGGACAAGTTACTTTTGCAAAATTAATGATGCTAAATCCAATTGCACAAATTATTCAAGATTTACGCCACTTTGCAATTTATTCAGGGAGCATGCGAGGATGGGATTTGATTGAAAATCCATGGATTGCTCTGATTCCTTATTTATTGCCAGTAGTGATATTTGGACTTGGATATTATATCTTTAATAAAAATGCTAAGAGATTTGCGGAGATTCTATAATGTCAAATAATATTGCAGTAAAAGTTGACCATGTCAGTAAGTTTTTTAAACTGCCAACAGAGTCAACACAAAGTTTAAGAACAAGCCTAGTTAACCGATTTCGAGGAATCAAAGGTTACAAAGAACAACATGTCCTAAAGGATATTTCNTTTGAAGTGGAAAAGGGAGATTTTTTTGGAATTGTCGGCCGTAATGGTTCAGGAAAATCAACCCTTTTGAAAATCATTTCAGAGATTTATATTCCCGAAAAGGGAACAGTGACCATTGATGGCAAGTTGGTTTCCTTTATCGAGCTAGGTGTCGGCTTCAATCCAGAGCTGACTGGCCGCGAAAATGTCTATATGAATGGTGCCATGCTGGGCTTCTCAACTGAAGAAGTAGATGCCATGTATGANGACATTGTTGAATTTGCTGAGCTGGGTGAGTTTATGAATCAAAAACTCAAAAATTATTCTAGCGGGATGCAGGTTCGCTTGGCCTTTTCAGTTGCAATCAAGGCTCAAGGGGACATTCTGATTTTGGATGAGGTTCTGGCTGTGGGGGACGAAGCCTTTCAGCGCAAGTGTAATGATTATTTCTTAGAAAGAAAGAATTCTGGTAAAACAACTATTCTGGTTACCCATGATATGGGAGCTGTCAAGAAATATTGTAATAAGGCTATTTTAATTGAAGATGGTTACATTAAAGCTAAAGGTGAGCCTAGAGATGTTGCCAATCAATATAGCTTTGACAATACAGAACAAGTAATCACTTCAGATCAACCGGGAATTGAAAGAAGTGGTTCAGTTGTTGAAAATTTGAAGTTATCACTATTGTCTTCTAAAAGAGCTGCACCAAATGAACCAATTTCATTTGATTTGACGTATACCTTGCTAGAAGCTGTGCCGACTTATATTGCTATTTCATTTACAGATATTGATCGTAATATTTGGATTTATAATGATAATACGATGGATAATTTAACAAGTGGCAAGGGTGATGTTAAGGTAAACTATCAGTGTTCACTAGCAGGGCTAAACGATATTAAGTTAAAACTTGAAATTACTGTGAGGGATGAGAATAATCAAGTTTTAGCCTTTCTTCCGACTGATGAGATTCCAGTTATTGTTCTAAATAGGGACGATATTGATGAAGATGATGAGTCAGCTAAAGATTCTGCAACTGGTATTATTCAAAGAAATGGGAAGTGGAGTTTTTCTTAAGAGAAAAAGGGAAGTTTGAATGAAAGTATCGATTATTTGTACCAATTATAATAAGGGGGATTGGGTACGAGAGGCTATAGATAGCTTTCTCAATCAGAAAACAAATTTTGATTTCGAGATTATTATCATTGATGATGCTTCAACAGATCATTCGTATAAGATTATTCAAGAATATCAAAATAAGTTTCCTGAAAAAGTTAGAACTTTTCGTAATGAAGTGAACCTTGGCATTACTAAAACTTGGAAAAAAATTTGCCGAGAAGCTAAAGGTCAATATATCGCAAGATGTGATAGTGATGATTTTTGGATTGACCCATTAAAACTTCAAAAGCAAGTTGATTTGTTGGATGCTTCAATTGATTCACTTTGGTCAAATACTGAATTTGATATGGTAGACTTAGACGGGAATCTTATCCAAAAAAATGCCTTTGCTAATAAGGCGCTTCCTTTGATTGATTCCTATGAAGAGATGCTTGTTATGAAAGGTATGACGATGGCTTCAACCTGGTTGGTTGATACCGCACTTATGCAAGATGTATCTGCTCAAATTAGCGATACAGCCGCAGACGATACATTTGAGTTACAACTTGAATTATTCAAACGCACTAAAATTTCTTTTTTGAGTGATTCCACCACTGTGTATCGTATGAATTTAGGGTCCGATTCAAAACCTATGACATTGGAGACTGCTGAAAAGCGGTTCACAGGTATCTTGGATTCTCAAATTAAATATCTCAACAAGTATCCAGATCAGGATATTCAAAGAATCTCACACTTAGCGCTTGTTAAGGATCGTGATTTGGATGTCTTAGTTTTTAAAAAAGATCGTCAGATAGAAGACTTAGATTTAAGACTGAATCAGGTGTCGCGAATTTCTCATGACCAAAATGAGTATATTGAAGTTGTGAAGAAAGAGAGTCAAGAGCTTCAAAATGAGTTGAATCGTTTACAGATTTTATATGATGACTTACAAAACCAATATAACAGTGTTGTTACTTCGAGAAGATGGACAATACCAACTAAAATTATTAATTTCTTTAGGAGAAGTAAATGAAACGTCTATTGCTTTATGTTCATTTTAATAAATATGATCATATTAGTCGGCATGTATTTTATCAACTTGAACATATGAGACCATTGTTTGATAAATTAGTTTTTATTTCAAATAGTCGTCTTAGTGAAAGTGAAGTACAAAAACTTCGTGATAAACACCTGATTGATGATTTTATCCAACGTGAGAATAAAGGTTACGATTTTGCTGCTTGGCATGATGGTATGAAATTTGTTGGATTTGATAACTTGAAACAGTATGATTCTGTCACTGTTATGAATGACACTTGTTTTGGTCCACTCTGGGACATGGCACCGATCTATGATAACTATGAATCAAACCCAAATGTAGATTTTTGGGGTATGACTAATCATCAAGGAATTAAAGCCGGTGATATTTATATACATGAACATTTGCAATCTTACTTTATTTCATTTAAAAAACGCTTAGTTGAATCTAGTGTTTTCCAAAAGTTCTGGAAATCAGTTGAGAGTTTCGAAGATGTTCAAAAGGTAATTGATAATTATGAAACTCTTTATACCAAGAAATTCATGGATGCTGGATTTAACTATGAATCTATTCTCAATACGATTCCATTAAATGACAAGTTTTTCCATAGCAATTTCACTATTCATTATCCCCATGTTTTGCTTGATGCAGGAGTGCCGTTCATCAAGGTTAAAACATTTGATTTAACTCAGCATCTAGCTCCTTATTTGCTTAAGGAAATCGAGAAAAGAACGAACTATCCAGTAGAATTTATCTTATCTCACATGTCAGATATGAGTTTACCAACTCCACCTTATTTACTTGATCGCAAAGTTATTGAGGAAAGTTCACAGACATATTCAGACACTAAAAAAATTGCTGTACATCTTCATACCTACTATGTTGACTTACTAGAAGACTTTTTAAAGCAATTTGAAAATTTTCACTTTACTTATGACCTCTTCCTAACTACGGATTCAGAAAAGAAAAAATTAGAAATTGAAACTGTTTTATCAAAACGTAATCAACCAGGGAAGATATATATTACTGGAAACAAAGGTCGAGATATTATCCCAATGCTGAAATTGCGGGAAGAATTGA
This sequence comes from Streptococcus cristatus, assembly GCF_003943815.1. Taxonomy (GTDB): domain Bacteria; phylum Bacillota; class Bacilli; order Lactobacillales; family Streptococcaceae; genus Streptococcus; species Streptococcus cristatus_F. Next base: position 56,034 of record NZ_RJNA01000013.1, read on the forward strand.
GTACCTATGATTATATCGGGCATTTCCATACTAAAAAATCTCCAGAATATCCATATTGGGTAGGAGATTCATGGAGAAATGAGCTATTTGATATGTTACTAAAACCGGCTGATTTAATTATGGCTAAGTTGGAAAACGATGATCGTTTGGGATTAGTAATTGCAGATATCCCGACTTTTTTCCGATATACTAAGATTGTGGATCCGTGGAATGAAAATAAATTTGCTGACGATATGAATATTCTTTGGGAGAGAATGAACATTCATCGTTCCATTGACTTTAATAAATTAAATACCTTTATTATGAGTTATGGAACATTCATTTGGTTCAAGTATGATGCCTTGAAACCACTCTTTGATTTAAATCTGCAAGATGAGGATATTCCTTCAGAACCTCTTCCGCAACATACTATTTTACATTCTATCGAGAGGATTCTTGTTTATTTAGCTTGGTCACAAAGGTTTGATTATGCTATTTCTAAAAATGATATTTATATCACACCATTTGTAGATAACACTGTTTTAAATATTCGTCCAGATACTTTACCTAATACTTATATTAACTTTGATAATATCGGGGGAATCAAAGGCGCCTTAAAATATATTTATCGAGGGCCAGGTAGTGCGATAAAGTATATTATAAAAAAAATATTAATAAAGATAAATGGGACAAGAAATAATTTATCAGATAAAGAGGGAAGAAGTTAGTTGAAAAAAGAACTGAAATTTTTAGGTGACTATTATGAACAGATTTGTTTTATTTTAATTAGTTGTTTAATCTTAGATGTGACAGCTGTTAATATTAATGTCTCCTCAGCTTTTAAAATATCTACTATTAATTCCCCGTTCCTAATTTTTGCAATGATTATTAGTGGAATTG
>NZ_RJNA01000014.1 GCF_003943815.1 Streptococcus cristatus
AAATATCTATCATATGCCGGAACACAACCGAGTGTGCCCATCAGTATCTTTGTGATTAGTGTTTCTGACAAGTTATTTTTTAGTGCTGAACCTTTTACTTCACGCCTGATTCCATCATAATAATTAGCAATAAATTCATTAATTTCCTTTAGCAATTTTTGATTACTTTCATTTCTAAAATTTTTACATTCTATTCCTGCTAGAGAATCATATTTGTTGCTTAAAATCTCACTAACAACAGGGATGTGTACTCTATAATCCTTTTGTAATAGAAATGAAGAACCTCGATACATCCCCCAACTTGCTAAATAAAATGCAAGTTGTAAACTCAGGTAATCAAGATTCACATCATTCTCTTTTCGAGCTGTCATAAAATGTGAATAGCAATGTTCCCATGAACGATATCTGTCATGTTCATCAGCTTTTAAATCGTTATAAAATTCAGTTGATGATTTAATAATCATATCGATTGTTTCCATAATTCCTACTTTCCTAATCAACTTTCAAATATATAGCGTTTTCATTATTTTCTTAACCTATTATATCATTATTCAAAACAAAAAACTGCAACTTACTTGTTGCAGTTACACACAGATTTACTTCTGTTCCTTTTAGAAATTTACTAAAGTTGAATTGGGGGTATTAGAGGAATTGAAATATTCTTTTTCTAATCTATAGTTATACCTATTCTGTTCGAGTTTCAGTTAAATATATTCCCCATTCAGCTAATTCTATAGGCAAATCATAAACAGTTTTTCCATTACTTTCATAGCTTTCGGAGATTCCTGGTGAGGTCTCAGAAAAAGTTTCCCAAGCCGTTACTAGTTCTTCTACAAATTGAATATTATGAGGTTCAAAAAAATCATTAAACTTCGATAGTTCTTTACTATAAATTGTCAAAACATTATAGCTATCAAGCATAATCTCATCATGACTTTGGTGCCCACCAAATCCAAACTTACTTAGTCCATCATTAACAAGCAAATCACCGTATCTAATCAACAGTGCTAGGCATTCCTCTCTTGAACAACCATCAATATAATAAACATCCTTATGGGATTCCTTGATAATATTCTTTGCTATCACTTTTTCTCTATCAATACTGACAGGCAATTCCAAAATAAAAAACAAAGGCTCGTCATGAATCGCAATAAAGTGTTGAAAAACCTCTAATATTTTTTCTGCGTGTACATTCGCCATCAAATTATGTTCAGTTAACTTTGTAAATGATTCAAACAGTTTTTCTACCAAGCTAACTTGGTGACCTTTTACTAAATTCAACATTATGTGTCCTCCAGAGAATTTAAACAATATCCACATTTATAATCTCATTATACCATTAAACCCCTAAAAAGACTGCAACTTCCCAGTCACAGTCTCTTATAAATCTACCTCAGTTCCTTCAAGGAAAGTTACTACAATATGTCCAGCTTCTGAAATACTGATGCGGTCGAGAACTTGATTCATGATAACTCCATCAAATTTATCTAAATCTAGTATCTGATACATCTGCTTGGCATAGTGCTTATGGAGAAGATTTGTTCCTTGCTCAAGCTTTTGCCACTTAGCTACAACATCAGATCTATGTTCTTGTAGCAGTCCAACTGCTTTCATAAAGGCTTTCTCAAGCATTTCTTCATCTATATGATTGTTTAAACATCCAATCTGGCCTTTGATCCTATATCGATTGTTACACTGCCAAACCTTCCGTTTACCTCGACTTGTAGTCCAATTTTTCTACCAAATACTGAAACACATTCGGAACAGAGAATCTTTGTAGTAAAAGAAGCATTTCAATAATTTATTCATGGCCGCTAGTTATGTTTCTTTCATCTAAAACCCCTTTTCAATGAAAACAAATACCTACTCACAGAGTAAATGGAAATAGGATTAGATAATTTCTAGCTATCACTTCTACTCACTCCAAAAATTTTCTCACTCCGATACTTCCATAGCACATAAGAAAAAGCATTGCAATCAAAGCTTTTCATTATCCCTTTCGTTACAAAGTTTTTACAATTTCACCATCAATCCTACACACTCGACGGTTCGCTGTTCCCGTAGCGTTTCGTCGTAAACTCCTTACTCTACGACAGCTATCGCATAGACGGAACATCTACTTCTACTTCGCTGATAAATCAGCTCGTACAAGCAGTGATACCGCCTCAACGTGATGCGTTTGAGGAAATAAGTCAACTGGCTGGACTTTCTTCAGCTCATATCCCAGCTCTTGATAGAGTTTGATATCACGCGCCATAGTGGCAGGATTGCAGGAGATATAGACAATCCGCTGAGGTTCCATGCTGACACTAGAAGTGATAAAGCTTTCTGTCAAGCCCTTGCGCGGCGGATCGACTAGGATGACATCCGCCTTGATTCCCTGATTCAGCCAAGTTTGGATGGCTTTTTCTGCAGGGGCGCAAACATAGCTGGCATTGTTGATTCCATTGAGTTCTGCGTTTCGCTGACTATTTTCTACGGCCTCAGAAATGACCTCGACTCCATAGACCTGCTGGACTCGGTCAGCCAGCGACAGACCAATGGTGCCAATGCCCGAGTAGGCATCCAGCACAATATCCTCTTTTTTAAAATCAGCAAAGTCAAAGGCCGTCTGATAAAGCTTCTCCGCCATCTCAGTATTGACTTGGTAAAAGGCTGGCGCAGCAATCTGGAACTGCTTACCCATCATGCTGTCAGTGATAAAGTCTTGGCCGTAGAGTGTTCGAAATTCCCGACCGAAAATGGCATTTCCCGGCTGGTCGTTGATATTTTGCATGATGGACTTGATAGCTGCGAAAGCTTCTGTCAAACGCTCTATTAACTGCTCCACTCGGAAGATCTTAGGCCGACTGGTCACCAAAATGACCATAATTTCACCCGAATAATGGCCACGGCGAACAACCAGATTGCGGATCAGACCAGTACCCTCTTTCTCATCGTAAGGCTTGAGATCGAAACGGCGCAGCAAGTCGCGTACAAAAACGATGACTTGGTCGATAACTGGATCCTGAATATAAAAGTCCTCAATCGGCAGGAGGTCATGGGAATTTTTCCGGAAAAATCCAGTTTCCAGCTGACCATTGACACGACGGACTGGCACCTGAGCTTTATTACGGTAGGCCAGTGGATGATCCATGCCCAGTGTCTCCAGCACTTCCACGTCTGAAATGCCAGCAATTTTATAGAGACAGTCCTGCACTTGCTTGCCTTTAAAAGCTAGCTGGGCTGGGTAAGCCAAGTGTCCCAAATCAGCAATTCCAGTCCGCAGATAGGCCAAATCGACATGCTCATTGCGCTGGTCGGACTTTTTCACAAACTCCTCAACTCGGCCGAAGCCGATTTTTTTATTGACCTTGAGGACGCGCATGCGGATCACTTCACTCGGCAGGGCATTTTCAATGAAAAAGACGCGGCCGTCTACCTTGGCCACACCCGCTCCCTCATGACTCAGATCTACAATTTCTACTTCAATAATATCGTTCTTTTTTAACATTTCTTTACTTTCTAATCAATCCTGCGCTCAACTGCAATGATACTAAAGCAGGGAATCACAGGATTTTCTACTGTTTATTTCTTTCTTCCTATTGGAAAACATGTTCACATTTCTGCTCTGCTATTTTCCAAAAAGAAAGGGAAGAGACAAAATCTGCCACTTCCCATTATATCATAAGAGTCCTATCTTAAGCCCATTTGTTTCAATCTTTCTTTATAGGCTTCAAAATCAATCAAGAGTCCTTGTCCACCATACATATCATAGGTATCTGTCCAGTCGCCCAGTTCTGGTATGGTGAGGCGCTCTATCCCATTACGTGAATCAAGCACCAAGGATAAGCCTTGTGACCAAATAAAACTCTGAGGTACATTGGTCGAGGTCAAGGCAAAAACTTTTCCTAATGCTTCAGAGCCTGTAAAAAGCTTCGTAGGGTCTTTTATCTGCTGCATGATAGCAGTCAAGACTTCTTGCTGGCGACGTGTACGACCAAAGTCACCCTCGTCGTCCTTACGGAAGCGGGCATAGTTTAAGAGCGTCCGCCCATCCATGTGCTGACGACCAACCTTGATGGTTTGAGTAGGAACCACTCCATCCTTCATGTTCAAATCATCTGGAACTTCCACTTCTGTGACTTTTTCGCCATCAATGGTCGAAAATTTGGCATCCATGAATACACCATTTGGAAAGAGAGTGTCAATTGCAGTCGCAAAGGTATTAAAGTCCACTAGAGCATAGTATTTAATGTCAATATCGAAGTTGTCCTTCAAGGCTTGGCGTACTGCCTCAGCTCCACGATGATTGTCTTGTTCACCAAAAGTATAGGCGGAGTTCAATTTTTGATCATAATAATCATCATCTGTTGGCTCCGTATAGGAATTGCTGACGCCGTCAATATGAATCAAGGTATCACGCATAAAGCTGACCAACTTCATTTTATGGTCTTTATTGCCAACGTTCAAGACCATGATTGAATCGGTCCGAGTCTCCGTTGAATTTTCTCCAATTCGGCCATCCGTCCCTAAAACAAGAATATTAATCCCATCTCGAGCATCATGGCCATCAAAGTACTCAACATCAGCCGCTTTAAGATTTCCTGGTCTCGCTGTATTTAAGCCTTTGAAAAACATAAAGAGCATGCCAGAAACAACCAAAAGCACAAAAATAAGGAGCCACATCAGCACGCGCTTAGGACGAATCTTTTTGTAGGTTCTCGGAGGTTTCTGAGTTGATTTTTTCGCTTCTTGCTTTAAAGAATTGCGGGAATTCTTTTGGCTTCTGCTAAGAGAGCCTTTACCCGGGTATTTGGGTAACAAACCGGATGAGTCCGTCTTCGAATCCTCTGGAGAAGCCTGCACAGTTGCCTTTGCAGATGCCTTTCTAGATGTCTCTTGCGCAGTATCTGGCCGTCCTTTCGACTTTTGGCGGAGGTAATTATACTCCTCTTTTTCGTGTTCGTTAAGATAGTAATAGTTTGTATGGAGATAATCCAGCCTTAACTGCTCGTGTCGACTCAGATTTTCTGTTTCTCTCATCTCTGCTCCAATCTATAATCCTGAATTTGAAAAACGGGATAACTGCCTAGAATTTTAAAGGTAATGCCAAGTGCAGTAAGCTCTTGGTAAGCAAAATCCACTAATTCTTTCCGTTCATTATCAATATCTATAATAAAGAAATATTCCCCTAGGGCTGTTTTAAGAGGGCGGCTTTCAATCTTTGTCAGGTCAATGCCACGCCAAGCAAAGGTTGATAAGGCCTTATACAGGGCACCGGGCAGATTGTCTGGCAAAGTCAAAGCCAAACTCTGTTTTTCCTCTTGCTTTACAAGCCTAAGAGTGGGAGTGGTCTGTCCTAAAATCCAGAAACGAGTAAAATTTTCCTCCATTTCCTGAATATCTTGGGCCACCACTTGCAGACCATACTCGACTGCCGCAGTCCGCGGTGCAATAGCCGCAAAAGGTTGGTCAGGATGCTCTGCTACAAAGCGAGCCGCATAGGCTGTACTAGCTGTAATTTCAATCGCTGCTTCTGGATAATGCTGGCGAATATAGCCTTTTCCCTGAGCAAGCGCCTGAGGATGGGAAAAAACTTTCTCAATAGGCTTGGTCAAACTGGTCGCCAATAACTGCTGCTTAATGGGCTGAACAATCTCTGCTACCGCTTGGATCTCAGCCTGATGGAAAAGATAATCCAAGGTCTCATGGACACTTCCTTCAATCGAATTTTCCACGGGAACAACCGAATAATCTACCTCTTTCCCTTCATAGGCCTTCATCACTTCTGTGATGTTTTGATAGGGCACCAAGTCTGCTTGGGGAAAGGCTTCTTGGGCAACATGGTGGGAAAAAGATCCCTTGGGTCCTAAAAAAGCTACTCTCATTGAATTTCCTCAATAATCTCTTGTGGGGTTTTTCCTACCACGTCAATTGTCTGTGTCGCGACCGCCGCATAAAGAGCCTGCCTTTGTTCAAAAATCTCCTGCAAATCTGCCTTGCTCTTGGTCAGATACAAGGGGCGCTGATTTTCCTGATCTTTCTCAATCCGACGAAAGAGGGTCTCAAAGTCAGCTTTCAGATAAATATTTTGGGGATTTTGAGCCAATAAGTCACGATTTTGGGAGTTCAAGACGACACCACCTCCTGTAGAAAGCACAACATCCCGCTGGATACACTCAGCCAAGACTTCAGCTTCAATTTTTCGAAAGGCTGGCTCACCATATTGAGCAAAATACTCTTGGATGGACATGCCGATCTTTTGGACAATCAGCTCGTCCATATCCAGAAAATCTGCTGACAAGGCTCTCGCAATCGTTGATTTCCCAGCCCCCATGAAGCCAAGTAAAATCTTAGCCATTCACCAAGCCCTCCAAGTCTGAGAAGAAGCTAGGATAGCTGGTATTGATAGCCTCTGCCCGCTCCAGCTCCACCTGACCATCCGAAACTAATAGAGCCGCAATCGCTGCCATCATTCCAATACGATGGTCACCGAATGTATTGATGGTTGCACCATGAAGAGGCGTTTTCCCATCAATAATCATGCCATCTGCTGTAGGGGTAATGGCTGCTCCCATGCTATTTAAGACGTCTGCGACAACCTGAATTCGATCGGTTTCTTTGACTTTTAACTCCTCGGCATCTCGGATCACCGTTCTGCCCTCAGCTTGGGTGGCTAAAAGGGCAATAATCGGAAGCTCGTCTATCAAGCGCGGAATAATTTTTCCGCCAATCTCCGTTCCTTTCAGCTCAGAAGTCTCAACGGTAATCGTGGCAGATTTGGCCACTTCATCTATATTAGAAAGGGTCATCTTACCGCCCATTGCCTTGATAACATCAAGAATCCCCGTCCGAGTTTCATTGATTCCAACATTTTCAAGAACGATTTTGGAATGGGGCAGAATCAAGCCTGCAACTAGCCAGAAGGCTGCACTGGAAATATCACCAGGCACTCTCACTTCTTGCCCTGTAAAGGTCTGACCACCCTGTACACGGATTTCCTTGCCCTTGACCTCAATTTGACCACCAAATTGAACAATCATATCTTCTGTATGGTTACGGGTGATTTCCTTTTCAATGATGACCGACTCGCCTTGAGCCTGCAAGGCCGCAAAAATCAAGGCTGATTTGACCTGAGCGGAAGCCACTGGCAACTGGTAATGGATAGGCTTTAAATCTTTTCGGCCATGGATGTGAAGTGGCGGTAAATCTCGTTCTGTCCGCCCCCAAATATCCACCCCCATTTGACTAAGAGGCAGGGTTACCCGATCCATCGGACGTTTGGACAGACTATCATCCCCAAACATCTCTGCTGCAAAATCCTGACCTGCCAAGACACCTGAGATCAAGCGGATGGAGGTTCCTGAATTGCCCATGTCTAATTTATTGTACGGCGCCTTGAGGCCATCAAAACCAACACCGTGGATTTTGACAGTCTTTCCGTCATCTTCGATTTTGACGCCTAAATCACGAAAGACCTGCATTGTAGAAAGGACATCTTCACCTCGCAAAATATCGTGAACCACTGTAAGGCCCTTGGCCAAGCTCCCGAACATAATCGAACGGTGACTGATTGATTTGTCGCCCGGTACACGGATACGACCATTCAAACCTTTTGCCTTTGTTCTTAACTTCATAGATGCCCCTTTCGATTTGCTACTAACTTCTATTTTATCATAAAAATAGCAATTTTCTAAAAATTTATTGTATTCATTCCCACTTCTTAGTCTTTTTTGCCTTTCCTACATGATAAAAGAGGCTGCGACAATCGTCTATCAGCCTCCCTTCATTCCTTATCAAAACTACGAGAGTGTTAGATTCTTACTCTAGTCATTCTCTGGTTTAGTCATTATTTGTGTCCTAAATGCTTGTCAATCTCATCCATGATCCGACCCATCACATAGCTAATCTGCAGATTGCGACCAATCAAGATAGCCCAGAAAATAGCCATCAGATAGTTCTCAGATATGATTGCTTCATTAAAAAAATATGTTTCTAGGGCTGTAAAAGCCGCCATTACTATAAATTGTCGTCTATTCATTCTTCCATTATAGCATGAAAAATCATAAAAATCTAAATTCAATCATCTTGCACGGTGATTTTTTCCGCTAGGAAATCAAAGCCTTCCGGTATCAAACTTTCTTCCTGCTTTTCGGCTACTTCAGCTTTATTGCTACGACTTCTAGCTGAAAATTCTGCCCGTATCTGAGTCCAGTCCTCTAGTGAAATGGCCAGAATATCTGGTGAAAAGCCAGCAGCATTGCTGAGCAGATTTCCAAACATGGTATTGAGATTTTCTCTTTTCATGGTCTGCTCAGCATTGAAATGAGACTCAAAAGCCAAAATAGCATGATTTTCATTGGCTGCGACTGGTTGCGAACCAATGAGCAAAGCCTTGTCCGCTCCTGCCAGACTCTCGATAATTTCACCCCAAGCATTTTGCAGCTTGGTCAAATTGCTGCGAGCCAATTCAGGATTTTCCACTGCCTCTTCCAAGATGGCATTGACCTTATTGCGGTCTACGCGATAAGTCTTGGCTTTTTGAGGTCGTGCCTCCGATTTCTTAGCTGCTGGAGCTGGCTGACTGCCGACATTGGCTAATTGTTGCTTAAGCTCTTGGATTTCCTGCTTGAGATTAGACAGTTCCTCTACCAAGTTGTCAGGAATCTGATCCGAGCTTGCTTTTTCCTCAGCCAGTCGAATGGTCATCATTTCTGTATAAATCTTGGGCTGCAGGCTATTCTTGATATCTGCCAAACTCCTAGTCGCCATATCAATCATGGCAAAAAGAGTGTCCTGCGGTGTATTGAGATTTTCCAGAAAGAGCTCACTGGCATGAGTATTCTCCCCGCCAGTTTTGACAATGAGCAAGTCACGCAGATATTGCAGGAGGTCCGTCACAAAACGGGCCATATTTTTACCACTATCAAAAATCAGATTGAGATTATCCAAGGCCGCAACTGCATCATGAGCAATCAAGGCTGCTACATAGGCATCCAAGGCTCCCAAACTGATAGAACCTGTGATTTCCTCAGCAATGTCCGTAGTCAAACGATTTTCCTGAGTTAAGCTAAGAGCCTGATCGAGGATAGACAAGGCGTCTCGCATACCGCCCTCAGCTCGACGGGCAATAATCTGCACACCTTCCTTCTCAAAATCAATGCCTTCCTGCTCCAAAATCCACTCAATATGACCAATAATGTCCTGAGTCTTGATAGACTTAAACTCAAAACGCTGGACGCGGGAAAGAATGGTCGCTGGAATCTTATGCAGTTCTGTCGTCGCTAGGATAAAGACCACATTTTCCGTTGGCTCTTCCAAGGTCTTGAGCAAGGCATTAAAAGCCCCAGTCGAGAGCATGTGCACCTCGTCAATGATATAGACCTTGTGCTTGGCCAGACTAGGCGCATAGGTAGACTTGTCCCGAATATCACGAATCTCATCTACCCCATTATTAGAAGCCGCATCGATTTCGATGACGTCTTCAAGGCTTCCCTCAGTGATGGCCTGACAGATATAGCAGTCATTGCAAGGCTCACCGTCCTTTTGATTCGGACAGTTCATAGCCTTGGCAAAAATCTTGGCAACACTGGTTTTTCCTGTTCCACGTGGACCAGAAAAGAGATAGGCATGGCTGATTTTGCCTTGCTCCACAGCCTGCCGCAGAGTGGTGGCCACTACCTGCTGACCCACCAGCTGACCAAAGGTCTGACTGCGGTACTTTCGATATAAAGCTTGATACATTAGGCTTTTTCTCCAAACATTTCAAAATTCCAGGTCGTTTTTTCAAGCAAAATCTGGACAAACTTTTCCAGATATTCCTGATCTACCTTATCATAATCCCCAGTCAAGGCCGAGTCCAAATCCAACACTCCAAGCAGTCGGCCGTCTTTTACCATGGGCACCACAATTTCGCTCTTAGCCCGGCTATCACAGGAGATATAATTGGCATGCTGGGTCACATCATCTACGATAATCGTCTGCTCTTTCTCAGCGGATTCCCCGCAAACACCCTTGCCTAGCGCAATGTGAACACAGGAAACACCGCCCTGAAAAGGTCCCAGAATCAGCTCGCTCCCATCAAAAAGATAGAAACCAGTAAAAACCGAATGAGGCAGGGCTTGATTAAGCAGGGCGCTAGCATTAGAAAGATTGGCCAAAGCATTGGTCTCGCCCTCCAACAAGGCTTCTAGCTGAGTCAATAACAGTTGATAATTTGAAATTTTTTCTTTTGTGTTCATAGAGTCTATTATATCAAAAAGCCGGTCTTTCAACCAAGCTTTTCTTTAATTTTGTTATCCAAAAATTCATCAATCAGTCTATTTACAATATCGGGTTGGTCGGTATTTGAATTATGTCCCGCCTTATCAATCCATTGAACAAACTTCCCAGTATTTTTTTCATAGGCTTTCAAATATCGTATACAAGACCCTGCACGATCTTCTTTTCCACATATAACCAATTGTGGACATTTTACTTCATAAGAAAGCTTCTTCTCTACTGCTTCTGAAAATATCTTATATCCGTATCCCGCAAGACGAGCATACCTTTTTTGATCGCCATCATAAACCATGATCATATCATACATCAGTTTTCTTCCATAGTCTGTTGTTGATACGCTTTTAGGCCCAGATTTCAAAAGAGATTTCCATGGATAGATTCTATAAATTGCCTCCATATTTTTTAGGAGCCACAACTCCATAGCTGTATAATAGTTCCTTTGCAGGGAAGGTGAATCAATCGTAACAAGGCCTTTTAATTTCTCAGGAAAAAGTTGAGCATAAACCTGTCCTACATATCCTCCCATTGACTGACCAATTATGATTGGCTTTTCAATTCCCTCTTTGAGAAATATTCCATCTAACCATTTTGCCATATCAAACAAGCTAAAATCGAGACGAAATGGATAAGATGAAGCGTGTCCAGGTGCGTCCCAAACCAAGACTCTATATGTACCTTTAAAATATTCTATTTGTTTTTCAAATAACCTATGGTCAGCCGTTAGCCCAGGCAAAAAGATAAGAGCACTTTGGGATGATTCAACAGCATCATTTGTCCAGTAATGAATTATTCCACTTGGTGTTTCATATGTCTTTTCAATCAAAGTTCTACACTCACATTCTAATTGGTTTAGTATAGTTTATCTCAATTTATTCCTATAGAAAGGCAAGCTATACTCAAATCATCTATTTACAGCCAACCTATAAAGCGGATAAGGTACATATTTAGTCGTACCTGACGTGAATAGTAGTAATTTCCACCATTAATATAAAGCTTAGGTCCGTAAAAAATGGAAAGTAGATTATAGTATGAATAGGTTTTTCCAGTCACATTGCCAAGACTCGGTGCAACTACTTCTTTTGAGTATTTTTTTGCAAGCTCGAGCGTATTCTCGCCGCCATTTTGCGCCACATAGTCGATATAGGCCTGACCAAAATTGTAGGCCTGAACCGCTGTCCAAACATCTACCTTTTTCTCGCTGGCCAGCTCTAGATTGTCCGATAGAGTCTGAATACCTTGCCGGACACTTTCTTTATTGTCTGTAATCGAATTGATTTCGCCTGTTGCACTCTCACTAGACTGCATGAGGTCGTTGTTTCTTCCCTTGGTTTCCGTGTAGATCATGGCTAGGACTAGCTCTTCATTAGCCGCTGTGTCCTGCTCGTCCAGCACTTCTCTAACCAAGCTTTGATAGGTCATAACCTGCTTAACATCACGATGGACCTGATAGCCTTTTATCGCGATAGCAGCCAGAATGATGAGCAAAATCAATCTTCTGATAAATTTAAACATTATTTACTTTGTATATCCTCGATATTTTTGATGAGAATAGAGTAGGTCCCGTTGTCGTTCTGGATAAATTCCACAGATTCAGCATCCTGATAGACATTATTGGGAACGATCAGCTCTATTCCATTAGAGAGGGATAATTTTTGATTTTCGAATTTCTTTTTCTGGCGACTGCTGTCAATCTCATCAAACTTAATTGGCTCTGGTATAGTTTCCTTAACTTGGTCAATAAAGGTAAGTCGGGCTGTCAGATTGCTGTCAAACAGCTCGTCTGCCAGCTTTTCAGGAGATAATTCGTCATTTTCTTCCAGATTTTTGAAAATACTGGATTTGACCTTGGACTGGAACTGAAAATCGTCTGTGTTAAAATTCTCAGCAATCTTTTGAGCCGTTTTTTCCAGAGTTTTGATAGATTTTTTTGGTGAAATCTTAGGACTGACCTGCAAGAGATTGTCAGAAAAATAGTTGAGAAAGGCGCCATTGTACTTGATGCGCTTTTCAATCAGATGGTACTTGCGAGACTGGAGATTGATGACCAAAGCCTCGTCCGCACCCGTACCAAAGCCAGGGAGATTGTTCTGCGTCAGCTTGATAGGATTGTCTACCTCACCACCCAAGTGGGTCAGAGTTTCCCGCAGAGCAATCCGCAGAAAAGCAAAGTGCTCCACGCCTTCCTTGTCAAACTGGACGAAAATTAAATCATTGGTTTTCTGGTTTTCACTGACCGAAAACTCTTCCTGCCAAAGCTTGGCCACCGTCACGGATGTTTCCAATAAGTCGTCCGAAAGCTGGGCTAAAAAGACATTATCAGGTTCGAAAATGCCTGTTTTAGCCTCGTCAGAATAAACTCGCTCGATTTTCTTACGCAAGTATTCTTCAATCTTGGGAGTGATATTAAGAAACTTATCCGCCAGCAGCAGTTCGGTATCAGCTGGGCTAAATTGATGAATGATGGCCTTCTTTACATAAATGTCCATCTTAGTTCAAACCTTCATAGAGCGGAAAAGCGTCCGTCAATTCGCGAACTTCCGCCCGAACTTGGTTCAGCACCGCTTCGTTTTCAGCGTTTTCCAGAGCCTTGATAATGAGCTCAGCTACCTTGATACTTTCTGTGACACCAAAGCCTCGAGCTGCAATAGCTGCTGTACCAATACGAATGCCACTGGTTTTAAATGGTGACAAAGTTTCGTAAGGAATGGAGTTTTTATTGAGCGTAATGTTGACCTCATCCAAGAGATTTTGAGCGACTTTCCCATTTTCTACAACCTTAGTAACATCCACCAAGAACAGGTGATTTTCAGTACCGTCAGAAATCACACGGAACTTATCATGCTGACGGAAGACTTGGGCCATGGCTTGGGCATTATCCAAAATCTGCTGAGCATAAACCTTGAAAGCTGGATCCAGCACTTCTTTAAAGGCAACTGCTTTGGCTGCAATTACATGCTCCAGTGGTCCGCCTTGAATGCCCGGAAAGATAGCTGAGTTAATTTTCTTAGCTAGGTCTTCATCATTTGTCAAAATCAATCCACCGCGAGGACCACGTAAGGTCTTGTGGGTCGTCGTGGTGGTGATGTCCGCATAAGGCACAGGACTTGGATGGAGACCAGCAGCAACCAAGCCAGCGATGTGAGCCATATCGACCATAAGCTTGGCACCGACTGCATCAGCAATTTCGCGGAATTTTGAAAAGTCGATGATATGAGAGTAGGCTGAAGCACCTGCCACAATCAGCTTAGGCTGTACTTCCTTGGCTTGCTGGAGGATGGCATCAAAGTCCAGTAATTCTGTTTCGGGGTCAACACTATAGGATACAAAATTGTAAGTTTGGCCAGAGAAGCTTACTGGAGCACCGTGAGTCAAGTGACCACCAGCAGACAAATCCATGCCCATCACAGTGTCGCCTGGCTCAATCAAAGCCATATAAGCTGCACAATTGGCCTGACTGCCTGAGTGAGGTTGCACATTGGCAAACTTGGCACCAAAGATTTCCTTGGCACGCTCAATGGCCAAACTCTCCACTACATCAACTACATCTGTCCCGCCATAGTAACGACGACCTGGGTAACCCTCAGCGTATTTATTGGTCAAAATAGAACCTTGAGCGGCCATAACAGCTTTAGAAACGACGTTTTCTGAAGCGATCAGCTCGATATTATGTTGCTGACGCTCTTCCTCATTGGCAATGGCATCCCAGAGTTCTTTGTCAAATGTTTTGTAATCTTCTTGGTCAAAAATCATAAGGTATCTCCTTCTTTTGAGAAAATAGGGCGCTAGGCTCCTAAAAGTTAAAATGTTATATCACTTACTTGGGCGAGAATGTCCTCGCGGGTAATGGCTCCTTGGCGCAAAATACACGCCTTTTCTCCAGACAAGTCCAGAATGGTTGAATCCTGACCTGTCAAAGCGGCATCATCTTCCACTCCCGAAACTTGCTCTTGAAAATCCAGCATGATCTGCTGGAAAGAAGTTCCACTAGCTTTTCCAGAAAGATTGGCAGATGGACCGATCAAGGGTCCATACTTGCGAATCAAGTCCAGCGTAACTGGATGCTTAGGAACCCGAAAGCCCACGGTTGCCATACCAGAGTTAATCCAAGCAGGCACTCGGTCATTGGCTTGGAGGATAATAGTCAGTGGCCCAGGTAGAAAGGCTTGATAGAGTTTTTCTAGATAGCTGGGCTGGTTCTTAGAAAAACGGTAAACTTCTTCCAAGCTAGCCACATTGAGATTGAGAGCTTTGTCACGAGGTCTTCTTTTTAATTCATAAACTCGCTCAACCGCCTCTTCGTTCAAAGCTTGAGCAAAGAGGCCATAAACAGTTTCGGTGGGCAGGACAACTGCTCCGCCTGCTGCCAGAGTCTTTTCTATCTTATCCATTGTCAACCGCCACCATTCTATCCTTGCCAAATTGATCTTTCAAGACTCGGATTCGTTTTTGGGGAAAAGATTTTTTCAGCAATTCCCTGACGCCATCTCCTTGCTTGTAACCAATTTCCAGATAAATTTTTCCTTTTTCTGTCAGATAGTCTCCTGCCTGCTCTGCTATTTTCCGATAGACGGCATAGCCATCTTCCTCCGCAAAGAGGGCCATATGAGGCTCTGAGGTCAAAACATTAAGTCCAACTTCATCCTTATCTGCTTCTGAAATATAGGGTGGGTTGGACACGATGATGTCAAATGTCCCGCTAATCGCTTCCATGCAATCGGATTGGACAAAGGCAAGATCAAGCCCACAGGACTGGGCGTTTTCTGCCGCCAAGGCAAGAGCATCTTCTGAGAGGTCAGAAGCAGTAATCTGCCAATCTGGACGGCTATTTGCCAGCGCAAGAGCGATGGCTCCGCTACCCGTTCCGATATCCAAGACTGACAAGGATTTTTCAGGATTCTCCGACAAAATCAGCTCCACCAGTTCCTCTGTCTCAGGCCTTGGAATCAGAACTCGCTCATCAACCTTGAGAGTCAAGCCGTGAAAGTCACTGCTCCCAATGATATACTGGGCTGGCTTATGAGCGAGCAGCTGCTCATGAATTGCTTTCAGCTGGTCACGATCTTCCTGATTAACCTCTGCCTGAAGCTTGAGAACAAAATCGGTAAAGGAGAGCTCATTGAGAGCTCGATAAACGAAAGACAGGCTTTCCGCTTCTTCTCCCGCTACTACCAGCTCCTGCTCTAGCTCAGCTAAATATTGAGCTAGGGTCATTATTTATTCAGCTCTTCTAGTTTTTGCGTTTGGTCATAGAGCACCAAGGCATCTACAACTTCATCCAATTTACCAGACAAGATGGTATCTAGCTTTTGCAGGGTCAAGCCGATACGGTGGTCTGTGACACGGTTTTGTGGGAAGTTATAAGTACGAATCCGTTCTGAACGGTCACCAGTACCAATGGTTGACTTACGCTCCGCGTCTTGCTCGTCTTGGGCAATTTGCGCAAAGTGGTCAGCCACACGCGCACGGATAATTTTCATCGCCTTCTCACGGTTCTTCTGCTGGGTACGTTCTTCCTGCATCTCCACCTTGATATTGGTTGGTAAGTGAACGATACGAACGGCAGTCGCAACCTTGTTGACGTTCTGTCCACCAGCACCAGATGCGTGGTAGATGTCCACACGAAGGTCTTTTGGATCAATATCGTATTCTACTTCTTCGATTTCTGGCATGACCAGAACTGTGGCTGTTGAAGTATGAACACGGCCTTGACTTTCTGTCACAGGGACCCGTTGCACGCGGTGAGCACCTGATTCATACTTGAGTTTAGAGTAAACAGATTGCCCTGAAACCATGGCCACTACTTCTTTGAAACCACCGACACCGTTCATTGAGGCTTCCATGACTTCAAAACGCCAGCCTTGGGCTTCCGCATACTTCTGATACATCGTCAGCAAATCTCCAGCAAAAAGCGCCGCTTCATCTCCACCAGCTGCTCCACGGATTTCAAGGATGATGTTCTTGTCGTCGTTTGGATCTTTTGGAAGGAGCAAAATTTTCAGTTTTTCTTCGTATTCTTCTTTTTCAGCCTTGGCATCTTTGAGTTCTTGCTTGGCCATTTCTTCCAAGTCCGCATCTCCGCCAGATTCCTTAATCATCTCTTCGGCATCAACGATGTTTTGAAGGACTTGTTTGTACTCACGGTAAGCTGTTACCGTATCACGAGTAGAAGCCTCTTCCTTTGAAAGTTCCATGAAACGCTTGGTGTCTGAGACCACATCAGGGTCACTGAGCAATTCTCCAAGCTCTTCATAGCGGTCTTCCACTGCCTGTAACTGGTCATAAATATTCATCTTTGTAATCTATCTCCTTGATTTTCTAATTCATTCTACTTAATGGGTGGATTGAAATAATGCTTGCGGCAAACAGAAATATAGGTCTCATGGCCACCGATTTTAATCTGTTCGCCATCATAGACAGGTTTCCCATTATCCGTCCGCAAAACCATAGTTGCTTTTTTAGAGCAATATTGGCAAATAGTCTTGATTTCGTCAATCTTATCAGCCAGGAGCAAGAGATGCTTGGAACCTTCAAAGAGTTCATTGCGAAAGTCATTTTTCAGACCAAAAGCCATGACTGGAACATCCAGCTCATCCACCACCCTAGCCAAATCATAGACATGATGACGTTTCAAAAACTGAGCCTCATCAATCAAAACGCAGTAAGGCTTTTCAGGCAGGCTTTGAATATAGCCAAAAATATCTGTCTGGTCCTCGATTGCCATCGCAGCTCGCTTCATGCCGATACGGCTGGAAACAACGCCAAAGCCATCACGTGTATCGACAGCTGAGGTCATGATTACTACGCTTTTGCCCTGCTCTTCGTAGTTGTGGGCCACTTTCAAAATTTCAATGGTCTTGCCCGAATTCATTGTGCCATATTTATAATATAACTGAGCCATTTATTCTTACATTCTCTCTAAGTATTGTCTTTCTAGGACTTTCAGCACTGTCCACAAACTCTGCTGGAAAGACCGACCGTACTTCCTATTATTTTACCACAATTCACTATTCTTTAAAACCTAATTTGTGATAAAATAAGATTAGCAAAAGAAAAGGAGAAATCATATGCCATTTGTAAGAATTGATTTATTTGAAGGCCGCAGCTTGGAACAAAAGAAAGCTTTGGCTAAGGAAGTCACCGAAGCCGTTGTCAGAAATACTGGCGCACCTCAGTCTGCTGTCCATGTCATCATCAACGACATGCCAGAAGGCACTTACTTCCCTCAAGGTGAAATGCGAACAAAATAAAATCAAAAGGGCTGAGATAATAACTCAGCTTTTTTGATTTTATGATGAAAACGCTCAGCGTCGCTTCTTTTGGATATAATTCAATCGCAGTTGGTAGAGGATTGCACTCACGACCAAACTCGCAATCAGTCCAATCCAGTAACCATACGGTCCCAAGTCCGTAGCCTGATCTAAAAACAAGCCCAGGGGCAAGGAAACGCCCCAGTAAGCTAGCAAGCCTAAGTAAAATGGTGCCTGAGTATCCTTATAACCTCGCAAAATTCCTTGCAAAGGAGCGGCAATCGTATCAGCCAATTGGAAAAAGAGGCTAAAGGTCAGAAAGATTGAGGTCAGACGAATAAACTCTGGATCAGAGCCATAAAGACTGGCAACCTTGTCTCGGAAAATATAGAGAAAAATCAAAGTAAAGACCGCAAACCCAGATGCTACAATTCTCCCCAAAGTGCAATACTTTTTCACATCGTCAAGTCTTTCAGCCCCCAGCTCATAAGAGACGATAATGGCCATAGCTGTAGAGATACTCATAGGAAAAGCATACATTAAGTTTGAAAAATTCATGGCAGCCTGATGGCTAGCAATAATCAAAGAAGAAAATTTTGACATCACTAGTCCGACGATTGAAAAGATGACAACTTCGGCAAAGACTGTCCCTCCTATTGGCAAGCCTAAGCGAAAACCTTCAGCCAAACCAGCTTTACTCAAGGGACGAATTTTCCAGAGTTGGTATTGGCGAACTTTAGGATGTTTGATGGCTAATAATAATGATATAAGTAATAAAACCCAATAAGCTAAAGAAGTGCCTAGTCCCGCACCAGCTCCGCCCATTTCCGGAAAACCAAAAGCTCCATAAATCAACACATAATTAAAGCTAGCATTCAAAGGTAGGAGCAAAAGCATCAAATACATAGAAAGCCGAGTCAGCCCCAAAGCGTCCAAGAGAGAGCGAATGACGCTAAAGAGCAAGAAGGGAATGATACCGATGGACAAGTACCAAAGATAATGCTGGGCCACATCTTTTACCAAAGGGTCTAAGCCTAGACGCTGCAAAACCAAAGGAGCACCCACAAATACCAGCGCAAATAAAATCAGCGATAAAGCCAAAGAAAGATAGATGAACTGATAAAAATCTGATGCAATTTTTTCATCTTTCCCCTGTCCCAAATGATGACCGATGATCGGTACCAAAGCAGACACAATCCCTGTTAGAAAAGAGAAAAATGAACCCCACAGACTGGTCGCCATAGAGACACCTGCCAGATGCAAGGTATCGTATTGGCCCGTCATGGTCGTGTCAACAAAGGAAGCCGAGAAATTTGCCAGCTGATAAATCAGGATGGGAAGAAAAATTGAGACAAACAAGCTTAGGCGTTGTTTCAAATGATAAGTCTGATACATGTTGAAGTCCTTTTTTTAATCTTCTTTTTTAACTATACTACAAGCCAGCTGAATAGTCAAAAGAGGCTGGGACAAAAGTCCTAGCCTCTCAATTGTCTTTGGATTGTCGAGCAAGACGCAGTGGTTGAGTGGGCTCTACTACGCTGATTTCATCAGCTTTTACAGCCCTACTCAACTGTGCGGAGGTGGGACGACGAAATCGAATTTTAACGAATTACCGATTTCTGTCCCACTCTCTTTCTTATTTATTTTTGCGATTTAAGATCGCGTTTAGGACAATGGCAATCAGACTAGCCATGACAATTCCGTTTGAGAAGAACATCTGAAGGCTGGTCGGTAAGCTGTTGAAAAGACTGCTACCATTGAGTCCGACACCTGCTGAGATAGAAATAGCTGCAATGAGGAAATTATGCTCGCTGTGCTCAAAGTCAACACGCGCTAAGATTTGCATCCCCTGAACAGACACAAAACCAAACATAACTAGCATGGCACCACCAAGAACTGGACTTGGGATAATTTGTGCCAAGGCTCCGAATTTTGGCAAAAGGCCGAGGAGAATCAGGAAGCCAGCCGCATAGTAAATCGGCAACCGCGTCTTGATACCAGATAATTTGACCAAGCCAACATTCTGAGAAAATCCTGTGTAAGGGAAAGTATTGAAGACACCACCCAGCAGGACCGCAAGTCCTTCTGCTCGATAACCATTTCGTAGGCGGGTGCTGTCAATTTTATCTTTCGTAATGTCAGAAAGCGCTAAGTATACACCCGTTGACTCTACTAGAGAGACCGTTGCGATGATACACATCATTACGATAGAAGAAAATTCAAACTTTGGTGCTCCGAAATAGAAAGGGGTTGGCACATGGACCAGCGGAGCCTGCGCAACGGGCGTCAAATCCACCAAGCCCATGGCTCCAGCAATGCCCGTACCGACAATCAACCCAATCAAAATAGAGATGGATTTGATAAAACCTTTGGTAAAAATGTTAATCAAAAGAATAATCAGCACCGTCACAGCTGCTAGAATCAGACTTTGGGCGGTCGGCTTGTCTACATTATTTCCCATATTGCCAATGGCCACTGGAATCAAGGTCAACCCAATGGTCGTAATGACCGAACCAGTCACAACTGATGGAAACAGATTAGCGATTTTTGAGAAAATCCCAGCGATCAAAACAACATAAATCCCTGATGCAATCAAAGCACCAAACATGGCACCACTACCGTGACTCTGCCCAATGATAATCAAGGGAGCAACGGACTGGAAGGCCACGCCCAGTACGACCGGCAGGCCGATACCAAAATATTTATTTAATTGAAGTTGCAAGAGAGTAGCAACACCACACATAAAAATATCAGTCGAAATCAGATAGGTCAACTGCTCAGCCGAGTATCCTAAAGCCCCAGCAATCATAATCGGTACCAGAATGGAGCCTGAGTACATAGCCAACAAATGCTGCAAACCTAAAATGGCTGCCTGTGAATGTTTTTCTTCATTATAGTTCATCTTATAGATCTGCCTCTCTAAATACAACTTTTCCATTTTCAAATCGGTCAATTCGAGCCAAAGAAAGAACTGTTTGTCCTTGCGATTCTAGCAAGCTGCGACCATCTTGGAAAGATTTCTCAATCACGATTCCAACAGCTGCTACCTCAGCGCCAGCTTCTTCAATGATTTTAATCAGGCCTTTGGCTGCTTGGCCATTTGCCAAGAAATCATCAACGACCAGGACCTTGTCACTTGACTCCAAAAACTTACTAGCGATGGAGACAGTCGAAGTGATCTGCTTGGTAAAGGAATATACCTCTGCCGTTAAAATCCCTTCAGTCATGGTGATGTTCTTAGACTTTTTGGCAAAAATCATTGGCACACCCAAAGCTTCTGCCGTGTAGACAGCTGGTGCGATCCCAGACGCCTCAATCGTCACAACCTTTGTAATACCTGCATCTCTGAAATGCTCAGCAAAAACCTGCCCGATTTCTTTCATAAGCGAAAAATCGACCTGATGGGTCAGGAAAGAGTCAACTTTGAGAATATTTTCTCCCAAAACGTTGCCATCCCTCAAAATTCTTTCTTCTAATTTTTTCATGTATCTCCTCTTAACATATCTTGGTTCAATGATGAAAGGACCTGCCACGATAAGCAAGTCCTTTCTTTTAATGACAAATCATCTGGCACTAAAAGTACCAGAAAATCATTAGACTCACTTATTGTTAGATGTTTGGCATCTTGTAGAGACCTTGCCCCAATCATTAGCAAGATAAATAAGTTATTCTATTTAATTAATGGGCATCGCCATTCCAAATGGAATTTTTGACGATGACATAGTCCACGCGAGTCAAGCTATGCAAATCACGCCCCCCCGCATAGGAAATCGAGCTCTGCAAATCCTGCTCCATTTCAGTTAATGTGTCTTGCAAGTGGCCCTTAGCCGGCAGCAAAATCTTCTTGCCTTCGACATTTTTATAAGCACCTTTTTGATACTCGGATGCAGAACCATAGTATTCTTTAAACTTATCGCCGTCTACCTCGATGGTTTCACCTGGGCTTTCAATGTGGCCTGCAAAGAGCGAACCAATCATGACCATGCTGGCTCCGAAACGGATTGATTTGGCAATATCACCATGCGTCCGAATCCCTCCGTCCGCAATAATAGGCTTGCGGGCAACCTTTGAACACCAACGAAGAGCAGACAACTGCCAGCCGCCCGTACCAAATCCAGTCTTGACTTTGGTTATGCAAACTTTTCCTGGTCCAATGCCAACTTTGGTTGCATCTGCGCCAGCATTTTCCAGCTCCCGTACGGCTTCCGGAGTTCCAACATTGCCCGCAATGACAAATGTCTCGGGCAATTCTTTCTTGATGTGCTGGATCATCTGAATTACACTGTCTGAGTGCCCGTGTGCAATATCAATGGTAATGTATTCAGGTGCATCATCTTTAAGGCCACTAACGAAGTCATACTCATAGTCTTTCACACCGACGGAGATCGATGCAATCAGGCCTTGCTCATGCATTCGTTTGACGAATGGTTTGCGACCTTCCTCATCGAAACGGTGCATAATGTAAAAATAGCCCCCTCGAGCAAGCTCCTCAGCGACAGATTCGTCAATAATCGTCTGCATATTGGACGGAACGACTGGCATCCGAAACCTATGTTTACCGAATTTTACACTGGTATCAGCCTCTGAGCGACTTTTCACAATACATTTCGCTGGAATTAGTTGAATATCTTCATAGTCAAAAACCTGAAAATCATTGAGCATAGAAAACTCCTTATCAATACTAAAAAATGACCTACCTATGCTCTTCAGCATCGCTACATCTATCCAGACGTTTCCAGAAAAAGTATATCACAAAGTACAGATTTTGTAAAATATTTCAAGTATATTATTGATAAAGTTCGGAAATTAAGAAAAACACGGTTGCCCGTGTTTTAATCTTTCTTATCTTTTTCTGAGTCGGAGTCTTCTGCTCCTCCATCGACTGCCTTTTTAAACTCTGAAAACATTTTTCCAATCGACTGCCCCAGCTCTGGCAGACGTTTTGGTCCAAAAATCAGTAAGGCACCTAGGACGATAACGATAAGTCCTGGTAGTCCGATGTCTTTTAAAATTCCCATTACGATGTTCTCCTTTTCTCAATCATTTTACTCAGTAGGATACTAACTTCATACAGAAAAATCAGTGGCACTGTCATTGACAAGTCACTGATGAAATCAGCCGGCGTCAAAACAACTGCTAATACCAATAAAACGAAATAGGCATAGCGTCTATATTTTATCAAAAATTGCGGTTTGAGCAAACCGATTGATGTCAGAAAGGCCACAATGACAGGCAATTCAAACAAACAAGCAATCGGAATGGTCGTGTGAAACAGAAAGGACAGATAGTTCTGCGCTGTCATCTGGACGGCAAACAAACCATCTCCTAAAGAAAGCAAAACTTGCAAAATAGCGGGGCTGACAAAGTAAAAACCAAAGGCCAAGCCCAAGACAAAACTGAAAAATGTAGCTGGTATGTAAGCAAAAATTGCCTTTGCCTCACTATTTCTCATAGCAGGGCGGATAAATTCCCAAAGCTGATAGACCATAAAAGGCAGGGTCAATGAGAAAGCCACAAGGATAGCCAAGCTAATATAAATCCAAAGGATGTCGTCTGGTCCCAATACAATCAGCTTCTGCTCAAAGGAAGCGGTCAGCCATTTGTAAATATCCGCTGCAAAAAGTAGACTGAGCAGAAAAATCAAACCGAACCAGATTAAGACAGCAAGGAAGCGCCATCTAAATTCCGCCAAGTGCTCAACAATCGTCTGTTCCTTACTTGGCATCTGCTCGCTCCTTTTGCCGATTCTTAAATGTCACATAAAGAACAACTACAAGAAAGATGGCTTGACTTAGTACTACTTCTAGGCTCGGATAAATTCCCAGCCAATCAATGGTTGGAAGATGAGACAGCAAGTGACTAGGAAAAATAGCTGTTAATTGCAGGGCATGAATGCTGACACCTAACATCTTAAAGGCCAAGGCATAAATCAGCCAGGTCAGACCAAAGAAAATCAGATGAGGGCGAATCAAACTGCTGGCCTTGGTCATTAGAATTGCAAGCAAGACTAAAACCAAGATAGCAAGTCCCAGTCCTAAAAAGAAATCTAGAGCAGTAATGCGCGGTAAAATTCCTGCGTAGAACAAGATAGTCTCCGCCCCCTCACGGAAAACAGCGAGAAAGCTCAGGGCAAACATGGAAATAAAACTACCACTAGCTGTCACTGCCTGCATCTGACTTTCCATGAAGTCATTCCATTTCTTGACAGAGGACTTACTGTGGAGCCAAATGCCGACCAAAATCATCATGATAACCGCAAAAATCCCTACTGCTCCCTCAATGATTTCACGATTGGAGCCAGAGGCGACGGCTGGAAAAAGAGTTTGCAGCAAAATAGCAATGGCCGCACTGGCTAGTACGCCCAAGCCAGCACCAGTATAAACCCATTTGAGACCTTTTTTCATCTTGGAGGCCTTGAGCGTCGTGACAAGTGCCATCACAATCAAGAGAGCCTCAACGCCCTCGCGCAACAAAATCAGCATGGCATCAAAGAAAGTATAAGATCCGCTGGTATCAATCTGTTCTAGCTCACTAATCAAAGACTCTAGCTGGTCTTGATACTCCTTGTCCTTACCCTTCACCATGATGACAGGCGACTGACTTTCTACTTTGGTATAGAGGGAAGGATTTTTAGTGCTGACATCTCCTTCAACGCTTGGCCAAATCGTGATAAATTTCTTCATCGCAGCCTTGCCCTGCTTTTCGTCTCCTTTTTGGAAAGCAAGCAGAGCTTTTTTTAGCAGGCCAATACCATCTGCCAGTGTAAGATTCTCACTGCTAGCAGACGCCTCTTCTCCCTTGACAAAGCTATCAATCGCTACTCTCAAGTCTTCATAGGAAGTTTGAATAGCTTCAAAATCTGTTGGCTCTGTCTCGATGGCACTCCGTAAAAATGAAATAGCAGTTTCCACCTTACCATAATGAGCCGTGCTATGATCCCGCACCACTCCTTCATTGGCGGTCCAAGTCGAATTCATTTTTTTATAGGCTTCACGAATCTTTTCAAGATCCTTGCTCTTAATCGCTGCTTGAAGAGCTTGAAATTTTGATTCTAATTTATTGACCAGCTTGTTTTTTTCCGCCTCAAGATCAACAGGATTCTGCTCCTTTTCAAAAGCCAAAAGAGCAGCTGAAACCTTGGTCAGCTTGTCCTCTGTCACATCGCCCGAGATAGTCAATGCCTTGCTGACTTCTTTCCCTGCAGCTGAGTCATGGTTGCTTAAAGCCGCAAAGTCAGTCTGGATTTCCTCCAGCAATTCTTTGGCACTAGCTTGGTCGCCTTTTTGAACGGCTGTGCTGGCATCCGTAATCTTGATAAAGAGACTGCTATAAGAATCCTCAGCCGATACAGGCTGAGCTAGGAGTACGAGCGCCAAAAGTAAAAACAGGATCTTATTCAAATAATTTCTGACCAAGATATTCTCCTTCTTTGACACCGCCGAAGCAAGCAAACAAGCCACTGCCCACATGGGTGATATATTCATTCATCTTATCCTGTGCTCCAAGATTGGTCTGCACCTTGATAAAGCTGTCAGGATCCTTTTGGAAAGAGATAAAAAGGAGGCCTGTATCAAATTGACCCGTTGTTTCATCAATACCATCTGAATAAGAATAGGAACGACGATAGAGAGGCTTGTCCACTTCTTTAGCCAGCCGCACATGTGCATCAACTGGAAGCAAGTCCAAGTCTACCTCGTCGAATTCATTCTTCTTGCCAAAGGGCGCTCCGCTCTCCTTATAACGACCAAAGGTATTTTCTTGCTCTTGCAAATTGGTCCGGTCCCAAGTCTCAAGAAACATCTGGATGCGACGGACAGCCATATAAGAGCCCCCCTTCATCCAGTCCTTGCTGTCACACCAAACCACCTTGTCAAAATCTTTTTCTTTGGTGACATTGGCCGTGCCATCTTTAAAACCAAATAGATTACGGGGAGTAGACATACGATCACCTATAGCAGCAAAACCAGCCTGACTCCATTTCATGGTGACAGCATTTCGCGCTTTACGAACTAGATTGCGAACGGCATGAAAAGCCACCTGCTCGTCATCTGCGCAAGCTTGAATGACAATATCCCCACCAGTATATTTCTCTTTTAGTTGTTCCTTAGGGAAAGGAGGCAGGTCGCGAAATTCCTTGGGCTTTTTATTCTCCAAGTCCATTTTTTTCAGGAAAGAGGCGGAGATGCCAAAGGTCAAGGTCAGTCGATAAGGGTTGAGCCCGACTGTTTCTCCAGTATCCGTAGGTGGCAAGAGGGCATTAGAGCCATCTTTTTTGACTAGCTCCCCATTGACCAACTTTTCACTGTAAGCGGTCCAGTCCTTGAACATCTGGATAATGGTCTCTTTATCCGTCGTATGCAAGTCCAGAATGACAAAATAGATATTCTTTTGCATGGCTGTTGTGATGCCAGCTTGATGCTCACCGTAAAAACTGATTTCTTCATCACCGTCAGCTAATTTTTTGTCTTCTTTCGCTTGATTAGCGAAAAAAGCAGATGCACTGGAGACACCAAGTGCTAAGCCTGCGCCTCCAATCCCTGCTTTTTTAAGAAATTCCCGACGATCCATTTTTTTATTAAACCATTTTTCGTCCTTGGTCATCTTCTTACTTCCCATCTAGGATGATACCCATTTGAGAGAGAGGCTCGCCTAGTTTTGTGACAGCTTCTCCTAGCTCTTTAGTATCTTCCTTGCTCAATTCGGTATAAAGTTTATAATTCTTAGAATCCGTCATGTGCTTGTCCAGCAAACTATTAACATTCTTGAACTCAGTTTCTATACTTTTTACCAGTTTTTCATCTTTCTTCTCAATCAAAGGTTTAAAGAGTTCGAAAATCTTTTCTGCCCCTTGGATATTGGCACGGAAATCATACAAATCCGTATGTGAAAAGATTTCTTCTTCACCGGTAATCTTGCTGGTCGCCACTTCGTTAAGGAGATCGACTGCACCAGTCAGCATAATGTCTGGTGTAACCTCAACAGTCGCGATTTTAGCCTTTAATTCTTTGATGTCATTGACCAACTGGTCTGCATATTTCTCTGTACCAGTCGTTGTATTACTTTCCCACAGAATTTTTTCAATCCGGTGGAAGCCTGACCAGCCTTCTTCGGTCTTGTTTTCATCCACATAGTCAGCTAAGCGGAAGTCAATTTTCACATCAGACTCTCCGAAGCTTTCGGCAATCGGCTCTGAACGCTCGTAGCTCATGCGAATTAGCGGATACATTTTCTTAGCTTCATCAAGCTTGCCTTCTTTGAGCGTATCTCTGAATTTCTCCGTATCCGTCAATAATTGATCAATTTCTTTCTGTACAAAGGCTTTATACTCTGCTGTTGCCTTATCCAAAGCTTTCTGGTCAGAGGCCGATAGACTTGTTTTAGCTTCCGAACTGCTGGCACTTGTATTCGATTTTTGATTAGCAGCACAGCCAGTCAGTAAAATAGCTGTTGACAATAAGACAATTCCAAGTTTTTTCATCTTGACTCCTTTATTTTCCCTAAAAGGGGCAAATTCATATAAATTATAACAATTTATTTCTCATATTTCAATAAATTGTCAGATAATTATAATGAAACTTTCCTTTCTGAGTAAAAAATGAGCATTTCAAAGCAAGATATCCTTAATTTTGCCAATTTCTGACTTCTTAACGACTACATAAATCGTATCTCCTAGGTAGAGACGACTGGCTCCATTGACCGTCTGAGTCTTACCCTTATGGATATTCATCGTGATTAAAACACCATGCGGTAGCTCCAACTCATGCACTTGTCGCCCTGCGATTTTTTCTGAAACAGGAATTTCAATCAGGGTCGTCTCACCGTCATCTTCAATCCGATCTGGCAGCATTTTTTCAAGCATGGCTTCATAGACAGGCGCTCCCTTCAGCAGATCCATAGCAATATAGGCCATCAGAGTGACCAAACCCAGTGGCATGAGGTTTCGAATATCTCCCACCATCTCCGTCACGAGAATCATAGCTGTCAGCGGAGCTTTGGAAATAGCACCAAAATACCCACTCATTCCCAAGATGATAAAGATTGGAAATTGTTCTGGCGTGATAAAGCCAACCTCCACACAAAGGGCTCCAATTGCTGCACCTAGCAAAGAACCCAAAGCCAGAATGGGCAGAAAAATGCCACCAGGAAGGCCGCTACCATAACTGATCATGCTCCATACAAAACGGAGTAAGAAAAAGAGAATCAATGTTCCAACTGTGTAATGAGCACTCGTCAAAGACAAAATCAGCTGATTCCCGCCGCCCAGCAAATGAGGCAGAAAATAGCCAATCGGAATGATTAAAACAAAGGCAAAAATCGGATAGTAAGCTTTTGGTATTCTAAAAAATTTGCCTAGGGCTTCATAAACCAGATGTATATTGAGGACTGCTTTTTCATAGAGAAAGCCAGCCAATCCTAAAAACAGGCCCATCAAGATATAGATCCAGTACTGATTCAGCCCCATGAAAGGAATATTATCCGGCATATCCAAAACGGGAGTCAGGCCAAATATAGACAGCGAAATAAAATTTGCCACTAAACTTGCAGCCAAGGTTGAAACCCAAAAGAAGCGGGAAAAATGATGGTACACTTCCTCAACAACAAAAAGCAAACCTGCAATTGGCGCATTAAAAGCCGCAGCCAAGCCCGCAGCTGCACCACTAGCAATCAAGGTCCGCTCCTCTACTGGACTCAAGTTCAGCCACTTAGATATGCCTTTGCCACTCATCGCTCCTAGCTGAATACTCGGTCCCTCACGTCCCAGCATCAAGCCACTGGAAATCGCTAAAATACCAACTAAGAATTTTTTCCAGAGAATGCTCCACCAAGAAAGTGACATCAAGCCTTTCAACTCAGCCTCAACTTGTGGAATCCCTGAACCCTTTATATCCTTTTCCGTAGCGACCAATCTAGCATTTATAAAGACAATAAAAGCATACAAGAAAAGCAAGGCTACCAGCCAAATCCACTCGCTCCTGCCCCTCACATAAGCCGCCTGAATCAAGTGAAAACTTTTCTCAATCAAAAAACGAAATGCCCCCACTACTAGTCCAGCAAAAATCCCCACCAGAATCCCCCTAGATACTTGGGAAATGATGGAGCTGGACATAAAATTAAATTCTTTTCTCGTATCAGAAATCTGTTCTTTTTGTTTGATCATACTCTCTCTCCAAAAGATCTTATAGCAACATTTTAGCACAACATGGGGACAAGAAACAAGGCAATAGTGATGAAGGTTTTGCTTTTGGATATAAATTTTTTAACATCAACTTTATCAGATTTAAAAGAATTCCAAAAATGCAGTTTGGACATCAAAAAACGACCTTGAAGGTCGTTTCGTGTTTAGATTGACAAGTCTTCCTGATCAATCTTGCCAGATGTTCGGTAAGCTTGGTAGAAAATGAAGACAGCCACAGCGGTCATGACAGGAACGATGACTGGGATATCCGTTTCAATAGAAGTCAATGGAGAGTTCCAGAAGAAGTGGAGAACAAAAGCTGATAAGAAGTAAAATAGGCCAGCTTTAAAATAAGTTTTTTGAGTCTTAGCAAATCGGAACATCAGAGCTAATCCGATAGTGGTCAAAGCAGTATAGAGCCAGTGAGAAGCTACCCCACCAGTGATACGACCCAAAATACCAGAGATAGTGAAGGAAAATCCTTCAGGTAGGTCGGAAAGGATATAAGAAAAGTCCTCACTAATCTGAAAACCTATGCCAGCCGTAATTCCCAATAGTAAAAAGCCTTTAAGTTTTTTGACTGGCACTAGATAGACAGCGAAAGCAACTGCCAAAAGCTTAAGCGGCTCTTCAACCAGCGGAGCTGCGAGGGCATTCTCCAGATAACTAATCACTGTATTTGGGAAGCTCGTGCTGACCCACTCGTGGATATAAGTGTTGGCCAAGCCAGAAGTCCAGCCAGAAATGAAAAGACCACCCAGCAGAGCTACACCTAGGCTAAATGCAGGCGTCTGCCATTTTTTACCCAAACTGCGAATCAAAAGCAGAGCTGGGATGATATAGAGTAGGGCCAAAAGGGCTGACAGTCCGACAATTCCATAACCAGTACCTGACATACTACCAGTAGTATAAACTTGCGTCTCGTATTCCAAGCCAATCGCGCTCAGAAGGAGAAAAATGAAAAGAACAATATTTTTCTTCATATAACAACTTTCTAAAATTTTATTTTCATCTTAGTATAACAAAAAAATCTAAAATAGAACTAATTTTAAGACTCATTAGAATGATTATTAATTATTGTACTAGTTGATAAACACATAATATATATATGCATCGTTCTGTATCGTATTGACAATTCAACTTGATAAAACAAGTAACAAAAAAGTCCCTCATCGGGACTTTCATTGATTATTTTTCAGCTGTAAGTGCAGCCATTGTGATGTAGTTGTATGGTTTGTTAAAGTGTGGCAAGAAGAAGAGGTCTGTCAAGGCCAACTTATCAATTGTCACATGCTCTTGGATAGCAAGTGAGAACATGTGGATTCCCATGCTAATTGCAGAATCACGAGACACCATTTGTGCACCAAGGATTTCGCGGCTGTCTTTATCAAAGACAATCTTGATAGCAACTTCGTGGTTGTCGTGTTTGATAAATTCTGGTTTTTGAAGATCGTTAAAGCCAGTTTCAGTTGCGTTATAGCCAGCAGCTTTGGCTTTTTCAAGAGTCAAACCAGTTGAAACCATGTGAAGACCGTAGATAGAGATACCATTTGATCCTTGAACTCCGATTCCTTCCAATTCATGTCCACAAGCGTTGTAAGCACCCACGATACCCGTACGTACAGCGTTAGATGCAAGAGCGATGTAACTAGTGTCTTTACGAGCATTGTCATAAACAGTTGCACAGTCACCAACAGCGTAGACACCTGGGATAGATGTTTCTTGTTTCTTGTCTACAAGGAAGGCACCGTTGCGGAAGAGTTCAATCTTACCGTCAGCAAGAGCTGTGTTTGGACGGAAACCAACTGCAAGAACAACCATGTCCACATCAAATGTTTCTTTGTCTGTTACCAAGCGCTCAACTTTTCCATCACCTTGGATTGCTTTAACTGTTTGTCCAAGAGCCAAGCGGATGTTGTGGTCTTCCAAGTTCTTCGCCATCATTTGAGTGAAGTCTTTGTCGTAGTAGCCGTTCAAGACAGTGTCTACGATGTCAACAAGAACCACTTCTTTTCCAAGACGCTCGAAGGCTTCGGCAAGTTCTACACCGATGTAACCACCACCAACAACGGCGATACGTTCAAGGTGTTTGCTCTTGTCCTCAAGTTTTTCAATAACTTCTTCAGCATTTTGGTACAATTTAACGAATTGGACGTTTTCAAGAGTCGCTTTAAATTCGCGGTTCCCCTTAACGATTTCAACGCCTTCAATTGGAGGCAAGATTGGAGTTGAACCAGTTGCAAAGATCAATTTATCATAAGACTCTTTGTGTTCTTTACCTTCAACTTCTGCAGTCACAACTTTATTGTCATAATCAATTGAAAGCACTGGTGAGTTCATGTAAACTTTAGCGCCTTTAGCTTCCAATTTTTCTTTATCAGAATAGAAGAGTCCTTCTGGACCATCGATTTGTTCCCCGATCCAAAGTGCCATTCCACAACCAAGGAATGAAATATTTGAGTTTTGGTCAAATACCACAATTTCATTTTCATGACCAAAGTTGTCCAACATCGTATTAATACAAGCTGTACCAGCGTGGTTAGCACCAACTACAACGATTTTACTCATAGTATAATCCACCTTTAAATTTAATTTACCAAACTAGTATACCATGTATCTGTTAGCGTTTACAAGATATATGCTCAGAATTATTTTAAAATTTGGCAAATAACTTTGATTTTAGACAAAAAATTTCAATTTTTCTGAAAATATTATATATTTACAATTGTGAAAACGGTATCTTTCTGTTATACTAATAGAGAAGATTAAGAAATTTAATAGGGAAGGTTGTGATAAAAGTGGATCTTATTTCTAGATCCATCCATTTAATGGGATCGACTATCACTATTTCGATTCTCCATGAAAATGCCGACAGTCTTTTAGACCAGGTATTTTCTATCCTAAGATTGTATGAAAAACGCTTTAGTGCAAATGATGATAGCTCTGAGCTCATGCAAATCAATCACGCTGCTGGTAAACATCCCGTTTGTGTCCATCCTGATTTGTTTGAATTGATTGAGTTGGGAAAAAAGCATAGTCTCGCTCCAGACAGTCATCTCAATATTACCTTGGGTCCCTTGGTCCAAACTTGGCGGATAGGCTTTGCGGATGCGAAAGTTCCCAGTCCCAAAGAAATCAAGCAAGCGCTGGCACTCACTGACCCTGAGTGTATCGAGTTAGATGCAACCGCCTCCAGTGTTTTTTTGACAATGGAAGGCATGAAAATCGACTTAGGCGCCCTTGCCAAAGGCTATATCGCAGATAAAATCGCTGCGTTCTTGCAGGGACAAGGTGTTACTTCTGCCCTCATCAATCTTGGTGGAAATATCTTAACCATTGGTCTAAATGAAAAAAATAATCGTTGCTGGCGCATTGGCATTCAAAATCCAAGTCTGCCACGGGGAAACAACCTAGCTCTTCTGTCCATTCAGGATCAGTCTGTCGTGACCTCAGGGATATATGAAAGAAAACTGCAAGTTGACGGCAGGGTCTATCATCATATTTTTGACCGCATCACAGGTTATCCGATCAACAATCAGCTAGCTAGTCTCACGATTGTTTCATCAAAATCAGTCGATGGTGAAATATGGACAACCCGTTTATTTGGGGAAACTCCTACTTCCATCTTAGAGAAAGTCGAGCAAGAAAATGGAATCGAAGCCTTCGTTATTACAGAAAATCATCAAATTTTTTATTCATCTGGTCTCAGCCCAGAAATCTTATCCTAAATCCAGAAAGGAACCTACTATGTTAAAATTTATCGGTCTAGTTGGTACAAACTCAAAAAAATCAACCAACCGCCAACTCCTTCAGTACATGCAAAAGCATTTCGCTGATAAAGCAGAAATCGAGTTGATTGAAATCAAAGAAATTCCTATTTTCAACAAACCATCTGATATGCAAGTTCCAGAGATCGTTAAAGAAATCGCTGCGAAAATCGAAGCTGCTGATGGTGTCATCATCGGAACGCCTGAATATGATCACTCTATTCCCGCTGTTCTTATGAGTGCCTTAGCTTGGTTGTCTTACGGTATCTATCCATTACTTGGTAAACCAGTGATGATTACAGGAGCCTCTTATGGAACTCTAGGGTCATCTCGTGCCCAACTACAACTCCGTCAAATTCTGGATTCACCAGAACTCAAGGCTTCTGTTATGCCAGGTTCTGAATTCCTACTTTCTCACTCACTTCAAGCCTTTGATAAAAATGGTGACTTGATTGACCTCGAAACCATTCAAAAATTAGACGCTCTTTTTGATGACTTCCGTTTGTTTGTTAAAATTACAGAAAAGTTATCAAGCGCCCAAGCACTTCTTCATCAAGAAGCTGAAAACTTTGACTGGGAAAAATTGTAAGAACTAGAAGGGAAAGAATCACATGAAATTTGTTGGACTTGTCGGCTCAAATGCAGACCAATCATACAACCGTAAATTACTAGAATTTATCAGAAAACAATTTAAACTGAAATTTGAATTAGAAGTTTTGGAAATTGATGAAGTTCCACTCTTTAATCAAGATGAAAAATGGGACGAATCCTTCCAGCTACGCCTTTTGTACAACCGCATCACGCGCGCTGATGGTGTCATCATTGCTACTCCTGAGCACAACCATACCATTACAGCAGCTCTCAAGAGCGTCCTTGAATGGCTCTCTTATGAAGTTCACCCATTTGAAAGCAAGCCTGTCATGATTGTGGGAGCTTCCTACTACGACCAAGGAACGTCTCGTGCCCAAGTGCATTTGCGTAAAATCTTGGATGCTCCAGGTGTCAATGCTTATACGTTACCAGGAAATGAATTCCTTCTTGGTAAAGCGAAAGAAGCCTTTGATAATGAAGGCAACATCACAAACGAAGGAACTGTTAAATTCCTTGAATCTTGCTTAGATAACTTTGTTAAATATGTTGAGGTAGTCTCAAAATTGAAAAAACCTAAACCAATTGCTCCTGAAGACTTAGATGTCACGAACCCAATCGCAACAACCATCACAGAAGTTGACCCTGACGATCCAGAATGGGTAGAAAAAGCTGCAAAAGCTGTTGGTGCTGTTTCTGGCGATACGTATGTCAAGCTTGACCATGGTATCCTGACTGTTAACCAAATCGACATGTTCTTAAAGGCTATGCCGTTTGAGTTGACTTACGCAGATGATAACAACCAGTTCCTTTACTATAACAACGCTCATCAAGATCCAGACACTATGTTTGCCAAACGTGTCCCATCTCAATCAGGTGGCCGTCTCTCAACTCTACACAACTCTCTTCCTGCTGCTCGCATGAAGAACGTGGAATGGGTAGTTGGTGTTCTTCGTAACGGTGATCAAGAGTACGTTCGTACAATCGTGCCGGGCTCACCAGTAGGTGTTATCAATACCCACAACTACCAAGCAATGTACTATCCTGATGGATCCTACGCTGGTATCAACGAAATCGTCTTCAACTTCCAACCTTGGCTAGATTGGTATCTAAAAACAACTGGTCAACGCTTGGTTGGAGGAAGTGGTCCTTTTGCTCCTGCAGCTGCAGCAGCCGATGCCACTTCTGGTGCTTCAGATACTGGCGGTGGTCACGGCAGTGGAGATGCCGATGCAACATCTGGCGCTAGTGCTTAATCAGAACAAAATGAAAAGAATGGATTTTCACATCCATTCTTTTTTATTTTATTTCCTTGAAGGCCTTTTCTGCTTCTTCGTTGCTGATTGCTCCAAATTGAATCTTCCCAATTTTTCCTTGGCTATCAATGAGGATTTCAGTTGGAATACTGCGAACCT
This sequence comes from Streptococcus cristatus, assembly GCF_003943815.1. Lineage (GTDB taxonomy): Bacteria > Bacillota > Bacilli > Lactobacillales > Streptococcaceae > Streptococcus > Streptococcus cristatus_F. The sequence continues at coordinate 34,457 of NZ_RJNA01000014.1, forward strand.
GATAGGCTTGGAAGATTGCACCAGACGTGTCAAATAGAACGGGCACGTCCTTATATCCTTGTTCTTGATACCATTTTGGGAAGTCCTCAACAGACTTCTCTCCTTGGAGACCCGGTGCTACAATAGACAATATTTCAAAATCACGGTCTTTTTTACCAGCTAACTCGACCAATTCTGGCATGCTTCGCTTACAAGGTCCGCACCAAGAAGCCCAGAACTTCAGATAGACTTTTTTTCCACGGTAATCAGAAAGCTTGACAGTTTTTCCATCCATCGACTGAAGAGTGAAGTCCGGTGCCTCCTGGCCAACTGCAACCAGCGATTGGACACTTGTACTGGACTGGCTTTGACTATCCATCCCCTTTTCGTCAGATGAACAAGCTGATAGTGTCAGAAAAGCTATTGAAGCAACAACGATCAAAAGAATTTTTTTCATCTTTTTCTCCTTTTATCCAAAAATTCCTGATAAAGCATTTAACTGCCCGAGCATGAGAAGGATTCCCATAAAAATAATTAAGGCTCCTCCAATTTTTTTCATTAGCCCCATATAGGGTTTGATTTTTGAAAAATACCGCATAACGAAGCTAGAAGCTAAAGCTAAGATGAGAAATGGCAAGGCCATTCCCAAAGTATAAACCAGTGTTAAGAGCGCTCCTTGGATAGCTCCATTTCCTCCAGAGGCAGCTAGAGCCAGAACCGAACTAAGGACAGGTCCAATGCAAGGTGTCCAACCAAAACTGAAACTAATACCAAGCAAAAAGGCTGAAAGAAAATCATTCCGACGACTGTCTTTCTTAAATTCCACATTTTTCTGGAATTGTAACTGCCTGATATTGATCAGCTCCATCTGGTGAATTCCGAGCAAAATGATGATAATCCCCATCAGATAACGGAATTTCTCATCGTAAATCACTCTGCCTAGGAATCCTGCACCGAAGCCTAGTAGAAAGAAAACTAAAGAAATTCCAGCAATGAAACACAGGGTCTTGATCAGACCAGTCCAAGCGATCTTTCTGCCTAAAAACTTGACTTCTCTAGGCTCTTCTTCATCCAGCAATATCCCTATGTAGACTGGTAACAAGGGAAAGATACAGGGTGAGAAAAACGAGAGAATTCCAGCCAAAAAGACCGAAACAAAAAATAAACCAGACTCCATCCCAACCTCCTTTAAGATGTGTTTTCAATATTATTATAACAAACGATTTAAATTTTTCCACATTTTGCTACACTATCCTCATTCTTGTATCATTTATCGGAGAAGCCGTCTGTAAAAACACTATTTTGCTCCTAAACAAGAAAAAAGCCGGAAATTTTCCGGCTTGAGTACTGAAGGATAGCGAACTTAATCATCTGAGTCTAGCGGCAAGTAAAGACTGATCTGGGTGAATTTATCTGGTTCGGACTGGATTTCCATATGGTAGTCGTCTCCGAACTGCAATCTCAAGCGTTGATCGACATTTTTCAGACCGACACCGCCTAAGCGAGGGAGAGTCATGTCCGTAGAATCGCGGAGTTCAAAACCGCGGCCGTTATCATAGATAGACAGTATCAGTTGCCCCTCTTCTGCTGCCGCAGTCACGCGAATCATGCCCTGTCGGTCAATTTCCTTGATGCCATGGTAGATGGCATTTTCAACCAAAGGCTGAAGCACCAGCTTGGGCAGTTTATAATCAGCTAGAGATTCATCCTCTTCAATCTCATATTGGAGCTTGTCACCATAGCGCTGCTTCTGGATAAAGAGATATTGACGAACGTGATCAATCTCATCTCTAAGAGAAATCTGTTCGTGTCCTTGATTGAGCGCCAAGCGGAAATACTGAGCGAGTGATTTTGTTACCTCAACAACACGCTTGCTGTCGTTAAACTCAGCCATCCAGACAATAGTATCCAAGGTATTATAAAGGAAATGGGGGTTGATTTGAGCTGAGAGAGCTCGGAGCTCATAGCGACGGACATTTTGTTCTTCAGTCTTGACAGCTTCCATTAGTTGTTCAATTTGGTCCAGCATTTTATTAAACTGCTGAGCCAAGTCAACCAACTCTGGAGAACCCTTTGCTTCTGCCCGAAGGTTTGAGTCACCTGCTCCAATCTTCAGAATAACAGCTTGTAGATTCTGCAGAGGTTTAATCCACAACCGTAGGACAAACCAAATACCAGTCAAGCAAAGCAGGAGTGCTAAAACACCCATTCCTACAAAAGAATAAAGCATCTGCGACTGAAGCATCTGCAATTGCTCTAAAGAGGCAACGCCAATTAGAGTCCAGTCGCTGTCCGCAATATCAATCTGGTAGACAAAAGCCTGTTTCTGGTCTGCGTAACCGTCCTTGACCGAGATATAGGGCTGCATAGCTTTCATTTCCTGACTGGATGAATAAACACTTTTCTTGGGATGATAGACAAATTCATGCTGGCTATTGACAATAAAGCTAAAGCCTTTCTTCCCCAGCTGAAGCCGATCCAAATAGGCTTTGAGACTCTTATAGCCGATATCCAGACGCAAAACCCCGAGATTCTGTCCTGCTTCATCCACTACTTCCTGAGTGACGGAAACAACCCACTTCTCCTTCTCAGATGACAGAGACTCTTTGCGAGCAGGAGTCAAGACAGGCATGACTTTGGTATGAACAGCTTCCTGATACCATTTTTCATTCATCATATCAGAGGATGTCTGCATGCTGATTTGAGTATCTGTCGAGACCACGCGCCCGTCCTTAGTAACCAATACTGCCGACACCAAATCTGGATCTGTCTCAATGATGGTTTTCATCAAAGCCCGTACTGAGGTTTCGCTGCTTTCTTGATTCTGAGCAAACTTACGAATCGTTTCTTCCTTGCTCAATGTAGAGGTGGTTTGTTTTAATTTCTGCAAATAGGAAGCAATGAACTGCCCGCTTTGCTCCATGCTATTGCGCGTCGTCCGCTCTGTCAGCTGCCGAATAGTCTGCGAGCTAGTCTGATAGTAGAGACTCCCAACAACCCCCAAGAGTAAAAGAACCAGCAGAAAAATATAAACAATCAACTGGATAAGAAGCGGATAGCGTTTCATTTCTCCTCTCCTTTTTTAAACTGCCGAGGTGTCAGCCCAACCACCTGCTTGAAGCGCTGAGAAAAATAGTTCATATCTTCAAAACCTACCTGCTCTGCTATTTCATAAATCTTCAAATCTGTAGTCAGGAGTAAGAGTTTAGCTTTTTTGATTCGCTCTTGAATCAGATAATCTTGAAAGGGCAATCCTAGTTCTTTTTTGATGAGAACGCTGAGATAGGAGGGACTAAAGCCCAGCTGAAAGGCCAAACTTTTCAGACTTAATTCCGAATCAGCTAGACGCGTATGAATAGCCTCTTCCATCTCAGAGCGCTGCCCCTGATCGACCAAGTTTTGAATCTGGGCCTTTTTACGCTCCTTATCAAGCTTAGTCTGCAGCTTGGCCAACATTTTCTCAACATCATCCTTGGAAAAAGGCTTTAGCAGATAGTCATCTGCACCTAGCTTAATGGCCGACCGAGCATAGTCAAAGTCATCATATCCCGTCAGAAAAACGATATGGCACTTAGGAGCCTGGTCTCTAACTAGCTTGGCCAGTTCGAGACCGTTCATCTGTGGCATATTGATATCGGTTAGCAGGATGTCAGCAGGATTTTCCTGAAATTTCTGCCAAGCTTCTCTTCCATTTTCAGCCTGAGCAATAACTTGCATACCAAACTGTTCATAGTCTACCAAGGACGCAATCCCCTGTCTTACCAGATACTCATCCTCTACAATCATAATTGAATACACAAGATTCAACTCCTTATTTATACTGGATTTATTATAGCAAATTTTCAATCAAAATGCTCTTAAACATAATCCAAAAGATAACCGTAGCCCTTCTCTTCCATCTCAGCTTTTGGAATGAACTTAATTGACAGACTATTGATGCAATAGCGCAAGCCGCCCTTGTCCTTAGGGCCGTCAGTGAAAACATGGCCCAGATGCGAATTTCCAACCCGACTGCGAACTTCCGTCCGAGTCATGTTGAAACTCTTGTCTTCCTTGTAAGTCGCTACATCTGGACTGATAGGACGGGTGAAACTTGGCCAACCGCAGCCAGAGTCAAACTTATCCTTTGATGAAAAAAGAGGCTCTCCCGTCACCACATCTACGTAGATACCCGCTTCGAACTTATCCCAATAGCGGTTAGAAAAGGCGCGCTCTGTGTCATTCTTTTGCGTAACTGCGTATTCTTCTGGCGAAAGCTTAGCCTTAATCTCTTCATCGCTAGGCTTAGGATAGCGACTAGCTTCGATAACAGGATAAGCAGCTTGATTGACATCGATATGGCAATATCCATTAGGATTCTTTTTTAGGTAATCCTGATGATAATCTTCTGCCTTGATAAAGTTTTTCAGAGACTCTTTTTCAACAGCCAAAGGCTTGTCATATTTCTTAGCTACTTCATCAAAAACTTGATTGATGGTATCAAGATCAGCTTCGTCCTTATAATAGACACCTGTCCGATACTGGGTGCCCTGATCATTTCCCTGCTTGTTTTTGGAAGTTGGATCAATAATGCGGAAATAATGTAGTAAGATTTCTTTGAGAGATATTTTTTTTACGTTATAGGTAATTTTTACCGTCTCAGCGTGACCAGTTTGGGAAACTAATTCATATTTGGTCGTGTCACCCTTACCATTTGCATAGCCGGACTCAGCATCCAGTACACCTGGCACGCGAGAAAAGTACTCTTCTACTCCCCAAAAACAGCCACCAGCCAGATAAATCTCCCGCTTGTCCTCTTCCTTAACATCTTCTTTCTTTTGTTTGGTCACTTCTGTCTTGCTCATAGAGGCTTTCTTAATTTGCTCAATATTGGCCTGAGATGGGCTAATAGACGCGGAGCCCTTAATTAGGAAAAATAGACCAAAACAGGCAAGCAAGCCAACCAAAACCAGAAAAATCTTCCATTTGCCTTCCATGCTCATTACTCCTTTCTACTTGATTTCCTTTAGTGTTTCCTCAATATCTTCCTTACTCATGTAGCCCACATGAGTTTTAGCAAGTGAGCCATCACTATTGATAAAGAGAGCAGATGGGTAGGATCGAATACCGTATTCTTTCAGTAATTCCCCCTTAGTATCCATAAGAACTGGCATGTTCTTGTAATCCAAAGACTTGTACCATTCCTTGAAATCATCAGCAGACTTTTCTCCGTTAAAAGTCGGAGACACTACCGACAGGACAACATAATCTTTTCCTGATTGCTCCTTAGCCAAATCATTGGTATCTCCAAGGGTGGATAGACAGATAGAGCACCAAGAAGCCCAAAATTTTAGATAGACTTTCTTGCCTTTGAAATCAGATAGCTTGTAAGTCTTTCCGTCCACACCTTGCAGACTAAAATCCTTGGCCATCTTTGTAGCTTGATTTGAATCTGTCTTACTAGTCATGGAACTTTTATCATTTTTAGAACCTCCCGAATTCATTTGCTGATTTGAGCAAGCTCCCAATAAGCCGACACAAAGCAGACTGGCAGTCAAAATCGATAGTTTCTTCATTATTTTCTTTCCTTTCAAAATAAGGAGAAAGCCGACAAAACTGACGACTTCCACCCTTATTGATAATTTTATTTATCAGATGACATCTCTGATGAATCTTTCATGTCATCCTTCATACTTGAGTCGCTAGATTTCATATCATCTTTCATGTCAGACTTACTGTCGGACATCATAGAAGAGTCCTTCATCTCATCCTTTTTCATCTTGTCATCAGACATGCTAGAGTCTTTCATATTCTCCTTCTTCATGTCATCTTTTTTCATATCGTCTTTCTTCATCATACTGCTGTCATCCATCTTTTTCATATCTGAATTTGACTTTTGACTGGAGCAAGCAGCCAAGGCAAAGATACTAAGAGTAGCCATTGTAAGGGTAGCGATTTTTTTCATGATATTTCTCCTTTAATTATATAATATTTATCCAAATAGTGACGCTAAAGCGTTTAGATTTCCGAGCATAAGTAGAATTCCCATAAGAATGATGAGTGCACCGCCGATTTTCTTAAGCGTTCCCATATAAGGTTTGAGTTTCGCAAAGCGCTGTAATACCCAGCCGGAAGCCAAAGCCATGGCTAGAAAAGGAAGGGCTAAGCCAAGTGTATAAACCAACATAAGCAAGCCTCCCTGGAGAGCGCCGTTACCGCCAGAAGCAGCAATTGCTAAAACAGAGCTCAGAACAGGTCCCACACAGGGCGTCCAACCAAAGCTAAAGGTGATACCCAAGAGAAAAGCGTTAAGAAAATCACTTCTTTTACTATTCTTTTTAAGTTGGATGCTCTTTTGCTTTTGCAGTTGCTGGATATTAATGATTCCCATCTGGTGAATTCCCAGTAGAATGACAATACCGCCCAGAACGTAGCGAAACCAAGGGGCATAGAGGACTTGTCCTAGAGCGCCAGCTCCATAGCCCAAAACTAAGAATACAGTTGATAAGCCAGCTATAAAGCAGAGCGTCTTAGCTAGACCATACCAGGAAATGTCTTTTCCCATAAACCGAACCGTTTTCGGCTGATCCGAATCCAGCAGAATTCCTACATAAACCGGCATAAGCGGTAAGATACAAGGGGAGAAAAAGGAAAGAATCCCCGCCAGAAAAACAGAAATAAAGAACAAAAAGCTTGCTGCCATTTCAAAAACCTCTCAATCATTTTTCTGACTATAGTATAAAATAAAAATCCCCCTAAAAATAGGGAGATCGATTTGAAAAAACTTGAATTTGATTTTATCTTTGCTAAATCAAGAATTGAAAACGTTCACCAATTGCTGTGGATTTATGTTAAGTTGAGAGTAAATGTAAAAGTGCTTCCTAGGCCACACTGGCTTTCGACCGTTATTTCCCCACCCAGCTGATGAGCCAACTCACGTGCAATAGCAAGACCCAGACCATGCCCGCCTGTCTTCATATTACGAGATGTTTCCACACGATAAAGGCGTTTGAAAATCTTATCCAAATCCTCAGGAGCAATACCCTGTCCTTCATCTTTCACACTTATTGTCAAGATCTGCTCAGTTAATTGAGCCACGACCTCAATTTTAGTTCCAGAGTCTGAGTACTTAAAGGCATTATTTAGCAAGTTGACCAAGATACGGGAAAGTTTATCGTAATGGCTCTTAATTTTCGCTGACTCAGGGGACACTTGAATGTAGATGTCTCGCTCCTCCTGCTCAATTAATAGTTGAAATTCACTCATGACCTCAATCAATAGCTGGTCTAGAAAGACTATTTCGGCTTCTCCATCCGATTCTATTCGAGGCTGGGCATTAAGAGTCAAAACATCCAATTCTTCCACCAATTTATTCAAGCGCTCTGTCTGACGGCTAATCGTGGTCAAGTAATGAATCTGCTCCTCTTCTTCGATCACTCCATCTAAAATCCCCTCCACAGTCGCCTGAATAGAGGTAATGGGAGTTTTAATATCGTGAGAAAGCTGGGCAATCATCATTCCTTTTTCTCGTTCACTTTCATCAAGCGATTCAAACGTTTCTTGCAAATTATGCGACATATCGTTAAAAGCCTGACCTAACTCTTGAAATTCGATAGGGCCCTTGGCGTCAATCTCTGTACTAAAATCCTTGTCAGCTATATTCTGAGCCTGTTTTTTCAGATGCCAAAGGGAAGAAAATACTGGCGATAAAAGAAAGAGACTGACTGCCGCTCCTATAAAACTAGCAATCAAGGTCATTCCAACTAGGAAATAAATCTCGCTTTTTACAATCAACATTCGCTGGACTGCCCAGAAAACTAGTAAAATCGTTAGTAGGCTAGAAATCAGATACCCCACCAGAATGTAACTTTTTAATTTCATTTTATACCTCGTGCTCCTTCCATTTTATACCCCAGACCCCAGACAGTTTTGATGGCAGGAGTGTCTGAACTGGCATACTTGGTCAATTCCTGTCTCAGAGCATGGATATGAACATTAAGGGTATTGGTATCATCTACGAAGTCTTCCTGCCACACCTTCTCGTAAAGCTCCGTCTTTGAAAAAACTCTCTCAGGATTACTAGCTAAAATCCAGAGCAGTTCAAAGGACTTCACTGTTAATTCCAAAAAATGCTCCCCGATGCGAGCCTCATGAACCACATGATTCATCACCAAATCGCCGAGCTCAATTTGTTCGATCTCGCCTCCACGATGAAGTCGACGCAAAATATTATTGACTCTTAGCACCAGCTCACGCGGACTAAAAGGTTTGGCTATAAAATCATCTGCTCCTAAGCTCAAACCGTAAATTTTGTCTTGATCGCTAGTCTTAGCCGTTGTAAAAAGAAAAGGCTGATCAGGTGCTATATACTGAACCTCACGGATAAAGTCATAACCGTCCATATTCGGCATCATGATGTCCGTGATGATCAAGTCAACAGATTTCTTTCGGAAAAGATCTAACCCCTCCACGCCATCTCGAGCCACTAAAACATGGTAGCCATCCTGCATAAGATAGCGCTTTTGAATATCTAGAATATCCATCTCATCATCAACGAGTAAAATTGTCTTTCCCATTTGCCAATCTCCTGATAAAAACAGTGTTATACTGGCTTTAGTATAACACTATTTTTAGTAATTTTTAAATGATTTGAACCTTAATCTTTTTGTTTTTCTTTCAAACCTAGAAGGCTAAGAATTCCTGCCAAAGCTAGTCCTAAGAAACCAATGGTAGCTGTAGCTGTTTGAGCCTCACCAGTTTTTGGTAACGTAGGCTTATCATTTTTTTTCATCGTATCTGCCATCGGCTTAGAAGTTGGGTGTTCCCCCTTCACATCAGTCATGCGATGATCTACTTCCTTCGTACCCTCAGCTGTACTCATAGAATCTGTTGCAGAAGGCTTCTTATTCATCTGACCTTCTTGAGATGGTGTTGTAGAAGGTTTCATATTCATTTGACCTTCTTGAGATGGTATTGTAGCCATTTCTTTTCCACGAAGCTGAATCGTTACTTGACGAGTCGCGATAAGATTTGTCAAATCTGGTTTGCCATCTTTAGCACCATAGACTTTGACAGTTGCTTGGTAAGCATATGTTCCATTAGCACGAAGCTGGTCGAGAAGGGCTTGCCCGTCTTTACCTGTAGTATTGCCGTTCAAATCCACTTCGTAGAAGTATTGACCCTTCGCTAAGCCTTCAAGTGGCAAGAGAGCTGGATTTTTAGCTGTTCCATTGTCTGACCAAGGTGCCTTATCAGAAGATTTGAGCAAGAGGCGCGTCAACATGCCGTCGCCACCGAAAGCTTCATACGGGATGACTTGGTTAACACCCGCCAAGAATGGACCAGGAACATTTGCTTTTTCTAGGTAGCTGGCTGGAACGTCGATATGGTCTTTGATATTTTTAGTGACTGAATCTTTGACTGCTTCTTTTGAAATAAGGCCATTCATGTCAACCGTCACATTTTTTGTCGCAACAAGATTGCTTAAATCTGGTTTACCATCTTTGGCACCATAAACTTTGACAGTAGCTTGGTAACTGTGAGTGCCATTAGAACGAAGTTGGTCGAGAAGGGCTTGTCCGTCTTTACCTATCGTGTTGCCATTCAAATCTACTTCGTAGAAGTATTGACCTTTGGTCAAGCCTTCAAGCGGTAAGAGGGCTGGATTGTTGGCTGTTCCATTATCTGACCAAGGTGCCTTATCAGAAGATTTGAGCAAGAGACGCGTCAACATACCATCTCCACCGAAAGCTTCATACGGAATGACTTGATTAACACCAGCCAAGAATGGACCGGGAACGTTCGCTTTTTCTAGGTAGCTGGCTGGAACGTCGATATGGTCTTTAATATTTTTGGTGACTGAATCTTTGACTGCTTCTTTTGAAACAAGGCCGTTCATGTCAACCGTCACATTTTTTGTCGCAACAAGATTGCTTAAATCTGGCTTGCCGTCTTTGGCACCATAGACTTTGACAGTCGCTTGGTAAGCATATGTTCCATTAGAGCGAAGTTGGTCGAGAAGGGCTTGCCCATCTTTACCCGTAGTGTTGCCGTTCAAGTCTACTTCATAGAAGTATTGACCTTTGGCCAAGCCTTCAAGCGGCAAGAGGGCTGGATTGTTAGCTGTTCCATTATCTGACCAAGGTGCCTTGTCAGAAGATTTGAGCAAGAGACGCGTCAACATACCATCTCCACCGAAAGCTTCATACGGAATGACTTGGTTGACACCAGCCAAGAATGGACCAGGAACATTTGCTTTTTCTAGGTAGCTGGCTGGAACGTCGATATGGTCTTTAATATTTTTAGTGACTGAATCTTTGACTGCTTCTTTTGAAATAAGGCCATTCATGTCAACCGTCACATTTTTTGTCGCAACAAGATTGCTTAAATCTGCTTTTCCATCTTTAGCACCATAGACCTTGACAGTAGCTTGGTAAGTGCGAGTTCCGTTAGTGCGAAGTTGATCGAGAAGGGCTTGCCCGTCTTTACCGGTAGTATTGCCGTTCAAATCCACTTCGTAGAAGTATTGACCCTTCGCTAAGCCTTCAAGTGGCAAGAGGGCTGGATTGTTAGCTGTACCATTGTCGGACCAAGGAGCCTTGTCAGAAGATTTGAGCAAGAGACGCGTCAACATGCCATCTCCACCGAAAGCTTCATAAGGGATGACTTGGTTAACACCCGCCAAGAATGGACCAGGAACATTTGCTTTTTCTAGGTAGCTGGCTGGAACGTCGATATGGTCTTTAATATTTTTAGTGACTGAATCTTTGACTGCTTCTTTTGAAATAAGGCCATTCATGTCAACCGTAACATTTTTTGTCGCAACAAGATTGCTTAAACCTGGTTTGCCGTCTTTGGCACCATAGACCTTGACAGTAGCTTGGTAAGTGCGAGTTCCGTTAGTACGAAGTTGGTCAAGAAGGGCTTGTCCGTCTTTTCCTGTAGTATTGCCATTCAAATCCACTTCGTAGAAGTATTGACCTTTCGCTAAGCCTTCAAGTGGCAAGAGAGCTGGATTTTTAGCTGTTCCATTATCTGACCAAGGAGCCTTGTCAGAAGATTTGAGCAAGAGGCGCGTCAACATGCCGTCGCCACCGAAAGCTTCATACGGGATGACTTGGTTGACACCAGCCAAGAATGGACCAGGAACATTTGCTTTTTCTAGGTAGCTGGCTGGAACGTCGATATGGTCTTTAATATTTTTAGTGACTGAGTCTTTGACTGCTTCTTTTGAAACAAGGCCGTTCAGGTTAACAGTTACATTTTTTGTAGCTACGAGATTGGTTAAATCTGCTTTTCCATCTTTAGCACCATAGACTTTTACAATCGCTTGGTAAGCATTTGTTCCATTAGTGCGAAGTTGGTCGAGAAGGGCTTGTCCGTCTTTACCTGTAGTATTGCCATTCAAATCCACTTCGTAGAAGTATTGACCTTTNGCTAAGCCTTCAAGTGGCAAGAGAGCTGGATTGTTCGCTGTTCCATTATCTGACCAAGGAGCCTTGTCAGAAGATTTGAGCAAGAGACGCGTCAACATACCATCTCCACCGAAAGCTTCATACGGAATGACTTGATTGACACCAGCCAAGAATGGACCAGGAACGTTCGCTTTTTCTAAGTAGCTAGCTGGGACGTCTACTGAGTCCTTAGTATTTTCTTCAACTCCTTTTTTAACTTCATCTTGAGTCGTTACTGATTGAGGAGTAGTCGCTTCAGTGTCCTGTTTTGAAACTACATCAGGAGTTGCCACTGGCTTAACTTCTTCTTTGGGTTTGCTAACTTCTGGCATAACCTCTTCTTCTTTTGGTTTTGCAGCTTCTTCATTAGGATCTGAGCTAGACTTGTCTGTAGAATTAGTCTCATCGACTACTTCCTTTGGAGTTGGAGTCGTCTGATTTGCAGTAAGAGCTGAATCTACAGCTTCTTTCAGAACTGTCTCTGGCAACTCATTCTTTTCTACTGATGATGAATCTACTTGAAGAACTTGAGCAGGGGTTGAAGTGAGAACATCTGCGTGTACAGTGTTCGGTTGACCAACTAGCAAAAAGAAACCACTGGCAACTACGACGGAAGCCACACCTACGCTTAAACGGCGGATTGACCAGCGAGTATACTTTTGATTTGGATTGAATTTCATAAGATTCTCCTTTAGGTTTGTTTTTTTGATGACTTTAGTATAATCTCCTAAGATTAAATGGGGATAAGAAAGAGTTAAAATTTTTCTTAAATCTATCTTATAAAATCCTTATATTGTCTTATTATTCATAAGAAACAACTTGAGTTTCTTCACCAAACATTCCCAGTCTTAAACTTAAATCACCTACTACAATTGACAATGAGTCAAAAAAATCCACCACACTGTGGTGAATTTTCTTCTTATGCTTCAAATTCAAATACTTCACTTTTTTGCTTGTTTGGCAAAAGGAGAGAAAGCAGGATGCCAACCAGAGCCGGTAGCAACCAAGGCAGAGAAGCTTGAGCAAATGGTAGAGCATTAACCAGATTGAGAATGGCAGTTAGCTGGAATTGTCGTCCCAAAATGCTAGCAAAAGCAATCAGCGTCACCACTGCTATGGTCAACTGCATTCCTGGTTTAGAAAGTGGTAAAAAGCGATTGACCATGACAATCATGACAATTGTGATTGTAATAGGATAAAGAATTTCCAAAACTGGAACTGAATACTGGATAATAGCATTCAAACCAAGATTTGCAATAGCGAAACCAACTAGCGTAAAAATGGTCGCATAAACCTTATAAGATACTTTCGGGAAGGTATTGTGGAAAAATTCGCCAGTTGAGACGATGAGTCCAGCTGTTGTTGTAAAACAGGTCACCGTTACCATAATTGCTAGGAAAATTTGAGCCATTGGACCAAAGATAGCCTGAGTTGCAGAAGATAAAACAGAAGCCCCTACGTTTGCACCTTTCGGTAAATTCGCTAGATCAAGTGGGAAGTGATTTCCAAGGAAGGCCAAACCGATATAAAGAACGCTAAAGCCCAGCGCCACAAGGATACCCACGATCCAAATAGTAGAAATATATTCTTTTTTATTCTTGAAACCGAGTTGGTTGAGTGTCGTCACAGCAACCACACTAAAAGCAACTGAAGCCAAGGCATCCAGAGTATTGTAGCCTTGAAGAAAGCCTGCCCCGAAAGCTGAAGCAGCATATCCCCCTGTTGCTCCTTGAGGGGCAGTGGAACCATATTTGGCAGCGCCTAACACAACTAAAACTACAATCAAGAGGGCAAAAATTGGTGTTAGATAACGACCGATACTATCAAGGATTTTTGAGGGATTGAGGGCAATCAGATAGGCCAAAGCAAAATAGATCAGCGTGAAGCCGAAAAGCCAAATAGTATGAGAACCTGCAGGCAACATGGGCTCAATCCCGACAGAAAAGGCAGTGGTCGCCGTCCGAGGAATGGCAAAGAAGGGACCAATTGAAAGATAGAGGGCTACCAAGTAAGCAACCGCAAACCAAGGGGCAATCTTTTTCGAAATTTCATCAATATAGCCCTTGGGATTCAAAGTACCTATAATCAAGGTTAGAATAGCAATACCGACGCCCGATAGGACAAAGCCTCCAATAGCTGGCCAGAAATTTTGACCAGATTCCAAACCCAATTGAGGTGGGAAAATCAGGTTACCGGCTCCGAAAAACATTCCAAACAAAAGTAAACCGGTCAGGGATCCTTTTTTTATCATCGTCATCTCCAGTCTTTTTAAGATTTTTCCATTATACCGATAAACACCACTCATTGCAAGAATTTTGAAATAAAAATTGCCTTTTCTCAACCCTAAGAAAACCGCTAAACATAATACGATTTATTACGAATTTTTTTATTTAATTTCGATTTATATCATGTTAGTGATTCCTTTTTTATTAGATGGACTTATGCTATACTAGTTATAAGTTCATTTGCGAGGTTTTATTATGGTACTTCATCTAGTCTGGCTTATCCCTGCTGCTATATTTACTTTTTTAGTCTATCGGGAACCTAGAAGTTTATTCAACGCCTATCTCCTGACCTTCACTCTTATGATGATGGGAATTGTTTTAGCTGGGCTTACGATTGTTAGCCTTGAGCGATTTATTGGTTATAAACCAGCTATTATTAGCTTTTATATCCTGCTTTTAGCAGTCCCCTTTAGTATTTTTGCTTCTACTGCTTATTTGATTTTTAATGGTCGCCAAATGCTACAGCTAGAGGGGCTCAGACTAGCCAATCTACTATCGCTTCTCTACGGTCTAGCAATCATAGGGCTTAGTTTACTGCATTTTCTCGCTCCACGGTCATTTCTTGCAATTTTGATTTCCCTCGCTGATTTGCTGCTCTTTTACGGTACCTTTCTCTATCTTTCCTATATCATCTACGCATTCTTTTTAAATCTCTTTCCAGTTAAGAAAGAGCCTCAGACGATCATTATCCTCGGTGCAGGATTGTTTGGAGACAAGGTGCCTCCCCTACTGGCTCAACGATTAGATAAAGGCCTAGCCATCTATGAAAAATTTAATCAGAAGCCAGTCATCATTGTCTCTGGCGGTCAGGGAGACGACGAGTGGATTTCCGAAGCAGAGGCCATGACAGGATATTTGATAGATAAAGGAGTCCCAGCTGACAGTATTTTCCTCGAAAATAAATCTCGCACTACGCTTGAAAATCTCATATTCAGTAAACTGCTTATGCTAGCACATGGACTGGAGCAGGATCGGGTTGTCCTTGTCACAAATTCTTTCCATGCACTACGTGCTGGCATCTATATGAAACAAGTTGGTCTCAAAGGCCGCAGCATTGGTTCTCGCACGGCCTTCTATTTCCTTCCTTCTGCATGGATCCGAGAAACCGCTGGCTTGATCCGTATCTACTGGAAATGGCATGCGTTTATCATCGGAATTCTACTGCTTCCCTTCCTTTTCTCCTTATTCCACACATATTTTTCATTGTAAAAAGCCCTAGAAAAAGGTATAATGAAGGTAAGAAAAAAATGGAGGTCCGTCTAAGATGAAATTTACCATTGATAAAAGTTTAGCAGAACTTGGAATTAGGAGTGTGGTCCTTGCTATTGCTAGAAACGTTGATCCTCAAGCACCTTTATCTCAAGCCTTTCTCCAAAAACAGAAGAAAGCAGAAAACTGGGCTTTGAATTGCAATCTAGCAGAGATCATTGACCATCCGACCATCCAAGGCTACTGTGATTTGCTACAGAAAGTGGGGCGCAGTGTTAAAAAGAATCCGCCAACTGTACCAGCTCTGATCCGCAATATCCAACACCGAGGCTCCATTCCAAGGATCAACAGCATCATTGATATTTATAACGTGGAATCCTTGCATTCTCTTCTAGCTATTGGCGGGCACGACCTTGATAAAATCGGTGATGAGATTGAATTTACTGTCAGTCAGAAGGACGATATTTTCCTCCCTATCTTATCCAAGGAAAAGCACGTAGCTCCTACTGACTATGTCTACCGAGATGAAAAAGGCATCCTTGCCTGGCTTGACGTTCGTGACAGCGACCTTTATAAATTTGATGATAGCACCAAGAATGCCATTTTCATTATCCAAGGAAATGCCCATACGTCTGTCCAAATGCGACTAGAAGCCCTTGAACGCATTCACCAGGATTTAGCAGCAGCCATGCCAAATCTCGAATTTGAAACCTATGTCGTTCAAGTAGAGGATCTTTAAGCAACTTTCCAATCGACAAGCTTTTGAAGTAAAACTCCATCAAATTATAAATCAAAAAGGAAACTCAAGCGAGCTTCCTTTTTTGTATGTCTAGGCTTCTTTCTTGTCTGAAAATTGGCTCATATACAAGTCATGATAGAATCCCTTGTCGGCCAGCAGCGACTTGTGATTGCCCTGCTCAATGATTTGTCCATCCTTGAGCACCAAAATCTTGTCTGCTTCTTGGATAGTAGACAAACGGTGCGCAATGACAAAGCTCGTCCGCCCCTGCATAAGAGTTTTCATGGCTTTCTGAATCAAGAGCTCCAAACGAGTGTCAACTGAGGAAGTCGCCTCATCTAAAATCAGAATCTTAGGATCTGCCAAGAGAGCCCGTGCAATCGTCAGGAGTTGCTTTTGACCTAGCGAAATATTGCTAGACTCCTGATTCATTTCCATATTGTAGCCACCTGGCAAGGTACGGATAAAGTGGTCCACGTTGGCTGATTTGGCTGCTTCCACAATCTCCTCATCGGTAGCTTCAAGGTTACCAAAGCGAAGATTTTCCTTGATAGTTCCTTCATAAAGCCAAGCGTCCTGCAGAACCATACCAAATTGCTTACGATAGTCTTGACGGGATAGCTGACGAATATCGTGGCCGTCTACGCTGATAGAGCCCTTGGTCACATCGTAGAAACGCATGAGAAGGTTGATCAGGGTCGTCTTACCAGCTCCAGTCGGCCCGACAATAGCCACCATTTCACCCGGCTGGACTTCCAGATTAAAGTTGCGAATCAGCGGCTTGTCTGCCACATATTGGAAGTCTACATCTTTGAAGCTGACTTGACCAGTCAAGTCCTTGTCTAGCTGGATAGTATTATCCATGACTTCATCTGGCTCATCCAAAATCTGGAAAATCCGATCCAGCGAAGACTTGGCACTCTGGAGCTGACCAGCCAGCTGGGTGAGGTTTTGGATGGGTTGATTGACCTGCCAGACGTACTGGACAAAGGCCTGCATATTCCCGATAGTCAGCTGACCAGCAATAACCTGCAAACCGCCTACCAGAGCGACGATGAGATAAGTCAAATCAGAAATCGCATTAAGAACGGGCATCATAAGCCCTGAGATAAAGCTGGCTTTAAATCCGACTTCCTGCAAATTTTGAGTAATAGCTCGAAAATCCTCAGCCGAAGTCTCTTCCCGACCATAAAGCTTTAGAACATTGAAACCTGACAGATTTTCCTGGACGAAGCCATTCATAGCACCCAAAACATCCGCCTGCTGCTTAAAGTAAGGCTGGGATTTTTTGAGGATGAATCTCGCTCCCAAATAGGTCAGAGGAATGCTGACAATAACGATCAAGGCCAGCTGGATATTCAGATAAAGAACCATCCCGATGACCAAAATAAGGGTCATGACGGCATTGACCACCTGCAAAAAGCTTTGTTGGAGAGCATTTGAGACAGTCTCTACATCGCTGGTAAAGCGTCCAATCAAATCACCGAACTGGTGCTTATCAAAATACGAAACAGGAATTCGATTGATTTTACGACTGAGCTCATTGCGCATATCGCGAACGGTGCTCTGCACTGCATTGGTCATGAAATAGTTAGAGAAATAGGCACCAATCTCATAAAAGAGGGCACGAATAAAGTAAAGCAGCATAATCCAAGCCACGTAGCTGCTATTGATGGCTGCACCGGGTAGTCCCTTGGCCATATCCAGCAGATTTTGCGTCAGCTCAGTGATGGCAAGCCCTAGGACAAAAGGCTCTAGGACACTCATGACCACACTGACAATCTTGAGGAAGACTGCAAGAAGCACGGCGGCTTTATAGACTTTTAGATAGCCCCATAAACGGACAAAACTATTTTCTTTCATCTCTTCCTCCTATTCTTCTGTTAGTGATTGGCTATTGAGCTGGGAATTGGCAATTTCGCGATAGATAGCATTATTTTCCATCAGTTCCTCATGCCGGCCTCGACCCACGATCTCACCCTTGTCTAAGACAATGATTTGATCCGCGTCCATAATAGTTCCGACCCGCTGAGCCACAATGAGAACCGTTGCATCCTGCGTCACTTCCTTAAGTCGGCGGCGCAAAGTCGCATCCGTTTTGTAATCCAGAGCCGAGAAGGAATCATCAAAGATATAAATGTCTGGCTCCTTGACGACCGCACGCGCAATGGATAGACGCTGCTTTTGACCACCAGATAGATTGCTGCCGCCTTCAGCCAAATGCGTCTCGTAGCGCTCTTCTCTGCTCTCGATAAAGTCGCGAGCTTGAGCCACATCCGCTGCTTGATTGAGCTCCTCAGAGCTAGCATCTTCCTTACCATAGCGGATATTTTCAGCGATCGTCCCGGTAAATAGCAGAGCTTTCTGCGGAATAAAGCCAATCTTCTGACGGAGGGCCTTTAGATTATAGGCGCGGACATCCACACCATCCACCAAAATTTTGCCCAAGGTCACATCATAGAAACGCGGAATCAGCTGAACCAAGGAAGATTTACCAGAGCCTGTTGAGCCGATAAAGGCGATCGTTTCCCCCGGCTTGGCCTTAAAAGAAATATTATGGAGGACAGGATTTTCCGTCTCACCTGGATAGGCAAAGGTTACATTGTCAAATTCCAGATAGCCACGAGTCGAAGTTTCCGTGATCCCATTCTCATTTGGATCGATGGAAATCGGCATATCCATGACTTCCTTCAGACGCTCACTAGAAACCGCCGTCCGTGGATACATGGTAAAGAGACTGGACAGGAGCAGGAAGGACAGAAGGGCATGGAAACTGTATTCGATAAAGGCCACCAAATCCCCGATTTTCAGCTCGCCGCTGCCCAGTGGCTTAAGAGCAAACCAGACAATGGCCACAATCATAGCAATGATAATCTGCACAAAGAGAGGCTCCGTCAAACCCGTCAGCTTAAAGAGACGGTTGGAATTCTCCGCATAGATTTCATTCTCATTAGCAAAGCGCTCTTCCTGAAATTCCTCACGGGCAAAGGCTCGAATGACCCGCAGACCGGTTAGATTTTCCCGAGCATACTGGTTGATCTTGTCCAGCGTCTTCTGCTGCTTTTCAGACAGGGGACGCGTCTTGACCGCAACATACCAAACTACGATTGCCAAAAAAGGCACTGAAATCGCTACAATCCAAGCCATGGACGGACTGGTCAGGAAAATCATGAGGATAGACGACAACATCATGATAGGCGTGATAGCTCCCATCTTGAGCGTTTGCTCAGCAAACTGCATGAGGACAAAGGCATCACTGGTAATCCGCGTTACCAGCGAAGAAACGCCAATCTGCTCATACTCATGATGGGAATACTCCTGCAGCTTGTCATAGAGATCATTCCGCATATCTCGCACCATGCTGGTCGTTAATTTTCCAGCAGCATAGGAAAGGACGATCCGCCCCAAAATCCCAAGGATAATAACCAGCAGCATGATAAAGCCCCAGAAATACAGGCGTTCCTGATCGCCTTGGTTAATCCCTTCGTCAATCATGCGCGCCAAAACCGTTGGCAGACCTAGATTGACCACTACAAAAAAGATGGCCGACACAAAGTCTAGCACCAACCACTTGGGGTAGCGTTTCAAATAAGACCAAATGTAAAGCATAATCCCTCCATTTTATATAACAATAAAAAAGCACTGAAGAGTACTTTTAGACAGAAAAGAGCGCGCAAATGCACGCCTTATTAAAAATATTATAGCAGAAATATGAAAGAGCGTAAAGACTTATCAGCATATCTTTTCTTCGAGTTTATATTTTATTTTAAAAAGCATTACTTACTCCGATTTGTTAAAACTTAAATAATTACAAAAAAGCCAAGTCAAAAGACTTGGCTTTTTTAAAATTGGATACTATATTACTTAAGAGTAACAATTTGCAAATCCTATTTTCTCCCAGTATTAGTGGGTTAATTCCTCAATTTTCAACTCTGGCAGGAATTTGGTAGGTAAATTGATAATCCAAGATTATCTAAACTGCTTGTAATCTCTTCTGAAATTGTTGAATCACCTGAATAATACCAATGACTATATGTATTCAACGTGGTTGACTTATCAGCATGTCCTAATCGATATGAAACGTATAAAGTATCCTTATGTAACACATTTATAAGATAAGAGGCATGGCTATGTCTTAAACCTTTACCTGTAATTTCTGGTACACCAGTAATCTTAGCATGCCTTTTTATTATCCTAGAAATTGTAGACTTACACAAGGGGGCACCAAAACGTGATATTACATAATCTTTATCATCATTCTTGATTTGAACTTCTCGCCATTTTTTAAGTATTGTAATCGTAAAATCATCTAAATCAATTTTACGATTCCCTGCTACTGTCTTTGTTTGTTGTTTAGCATACCATACACCGTTTTTGTCTTTCTCAATTGTCGAATGAACATGAATCCATTTACGTTCAAAATCAATATCTTCCCATTTAAGAGCAATACCCTCACTAACTCTTAAGCCAGTCATAAAATATAGCCAGATCGTCATGTAATTATGGAGTCCCTCATACTCACTAATATCAAAAGAGTTTATTACCTTCTTAAATTCATCAAATGTCCAAAATTTTGTATCAGGGTGCTTTCCTCTAGGATTATCTAATCCTTTAAAAGGAACTCTATCAATATAACCCAATCTTTCTGCATAGCCCAGACATGCTTTAAATCTAGACCACATATTTTTAGCATAGTTACTAGAATACTTGTCTATAATAGCTAAGCGAAATCTTTCACAGTCAATAGTACTAATATCTGATAATTTTTTACTACCAAATTGCTTAATAAATAACTGATGATGTGGTAAAGCGGTCTGATAAGTTACAAATTGAACTTTTTGTTGATAATATTTTAAATAAATCTCTTCCATAAACTCTCTAAAAGTTAGAAAACTATTATTAATAGTAGAGTTCACAAATTCATGTTTTAAACGAAGTATCTCTTCATATGCTTCCTTAAAAGAATTAAACGGTAGTCCCTGTTGATTTTTCCTTCCTTTCTTTTGAATTCTTTTCCCAGTTATTGGATCAACTCCTAATTCAATTTGAAAATATATTTTTCCTTTTGAATCTTTGTATACACCTTTATATTTCTTTGTCTTTGATATAACCATTTTTCTCACCTTCTATATCTGAAAAAGAAATACCAATTAAATTTTCTACAATATTTTTAGGAGCAATGCCTAACCTTTTATTATCGAAAGGTGAACATCCTAATTGTACCGCATTCTTATCATTTTTTCTAGCTTCTTCAAACTTTTTTACAGCAATCTTTTTTGCTTGTCTAATAATATTCCTCGATGTGTGCTCTGGAAAACCAATCGCAACTAAATCTTTATAGTTTACTGTTTCCATGATTTTACTACTTCCTTTCTTAGATTTTTTCACCTCCATGGCATGACTGATGAAGTCATCATAAGAATTTCACTTGCTGCTCTTTTACGGTGGCAGCCTGAACGGTCAGAAGTATCATTGTATATCATTTGTATCATGGCATATAAAGTATCGCTCTATTTTATTGATGGTTTTTATATCGCTCTTATCATGGCGAGCCATTCAAAACTGCTCCACAAATGAGGAAAGTACCATTTTGGACTATTTAATTGTCAAAGAACCAAATAAAATAATCTCCTCATTTTCACACTCTATGAAATTGAGGAGATTATTTTCTAAAGCGAATTTTATCAGGAAAATCTGTCAATCCCAATAGGTAGTCTGTACTGACATCGTAAAAGTTTGAGAGAGTTACCAATACATCTGCTGTTAACGTATGCTCACCCCGTTCAATTTTAGCATAAGCTGAGTTTGTAAACGAAAGTATTTTAGCTATTTGTTTTTGGGTCAAATCGTGATCTTCCCTCAAATCTCTCAAACGTCTGTACATCTAGCTTTCTCCTGAGAAAAGTATAATATATAAAACTAAGAAATCATTCAAAGTGTCCTAACTGGACATTTTGAACTAAAATTAATCTATTAAACATATCTCATAAGCATATCTATTATAGGTAAGACAATATTAAGAAAGACGGTCAAAATCTATTAACCGTCTAAAAATGTNATAAGCTATTAAAAAATCAGCAGTAATCCGGTAACAAAAGTCACATAATTTTGTTAAGGAAGGGATTAATGATGTCCAGATTACTACTAACCAGCAAATTGAAAAATGCTCAACATGATATTTCTAAGATGAATCTCTTACTTTCAGAACCTAAAAGTTGAATAATAGCCACTCCCTACTTATCAATAAAATTATCCGTTGCATTAACAGATGTATATAAACCAATCCATGGATTTCAAAGCAATTAACTAGACTTTATTTGTCAATAACCACAAAATTAAATTAGAAAAATCATTAGTAATTAATTGGAGTCCTTTATGATGCTTTTTAAATAAAAGTAATACTTCTCAATATTTTAACTGAACTAAAAAAATAGCATAATGATATCTTGATTGTATTCTTATAAAAC
>NZ_RJNA01000015.1 GCF_003943815.1 Streptococcus cristatus
AGTCGTAGACAACAACGACGGTACTCATACTGTTAAAGTTGGTCTTGATAAGAATGGCAATGGTCAGTTGGATCCAGACGAAGTAACATCTTCAACAATCGTCAAAGACGGTAAGGATGGCAAATCTCCACTAGCTAAGGTTGTTGACAACAACAACGGCACCCATACTGTTCAAGTCGGCCTCGATAAGAACAACAATGGTCAGCTTGATCCAGATGAAGTAACATCTTCAACTATCGTCAAAGATGGAAAAGCTGGCGCAACTGGAGCTACAGGAGCGACCGGAGCTAAAGGCGATAAAGGTGAAGATGGCAAGCCATCATTGGCGCAAGTCGTAGACAACAACGACGGTACACACACAGTTAAAGTTGGACTTGATAAGAATGGCAATGGCCAATTGGATCCGGATGAAGTAACCTCATCAACCATCGTCAAAGACGGTAAGGATGGAAAAGCTGGCGCAACTGGAGCTACAGGCGCGACCGGAGCTAAAGGTGATAAAGGTGAAACAGGTGCTACCGGTGCAACTGGAGCTAAGGGTGATAAAGGTGCAACTGGAGCCACTGGAGCCACTGGAGCCACTGGAGCTAAAGGCGATAAAGGTGAAACAGGCGCAACAGGTGCGACTGGCGCTAAAGGAGAAGATGGTAAGCCATCATTAGCCCAAGTTGTCGATAATAACAACGGCACGCACACTGTTAAAGTTGGCCTGGATAAGAACGGCAACGGCCAATTGGATCCAGACGAAGTAACCTCATCTACCATTGTTAAAGATGGTAAGGATGGAAAATCTCCACTAGCTAAGGTTGTTGATAACAACAATGGCACACACACAGTTCAAGTCGGTCTGGATAAGAACGGAAATGGTGGGCTTGATCCAGACGAAGTAACTTCATCTACAATCATCAAAGATGGTAAGGATGGCAAAGCTGGCGCCACAGGTGCAACCGGAGCTACAGGCGCGACCGGAGCTAAAGGCGATAAAGGTGAGACTGGTGCCACAGGCGCGACTGGCGCTAAAGGAGAAGATGGTAAGCCATCATTAGCCCAAGTCGTGGATAATAACAACGGCACGCACACTGTAAAAGTTGGACTTGATAAGAATGGCAACGGTCAGTTGGATCCAGACGAAGTAACCTCATCTACCATTGTTAAAGATGGTAAGGATGGAAAATCTCCACTAGCTAAGGTTGTTGATAACAACAATGGCACCCATACTGTTCAAGTCGGTTTGGATAAGAATGGCAATGGCCAATTGGATCCAGATGAAGTGACATCTTCTACAGTCATTAAAGATGGAAAAGCTGGTGCAACAGGAGCTAAGGGTGATAAAGGTGAAACAGGCGCAACCGGTGCAACTGGCGCTAAAGGAGAAGATGGCAAGCCATCATTAGCCCAAGTTGTCGATAATAACGACGGTACACACACTGTTAAAGTTGGTCTTGATAAGAACGGCAACGGCCAGTTGGATCCAGATGAAGTAACTTCATCTACCATCGTTAAAGACGGTAAGGATGGTAAGTCTCCACTAGCTAAGGTTGTCGATAATAACAATGGCACACACACAGTTCAAGTCGGACTCGATAAGAACGGTAATGGTGAGCTTGATCCAGACGAAGTAACATCATCTACAATCATCAAAGATGGTAAGGATGGAAAAGCTGGCGTAACCGGTGCCACTGGTGCCACTGGTGCTACAGGTGCGACCGGAGCTAAAGGCGATAAAGGTGAAACTGGAGCAACCGGCGCAACTGGTGCCAAAGGTGAAGATGGCAAGCCATCATTGGCTCAAGTCGTAGACAACAACGACGGTACACACACTGTTAAAGTTGGTCTTGATAAGAACGGCAACGGCCAGTTGGATCCAGATGAAGTAACATCTTCAACTATCGTCAAAGATGGAAAAGCTGGCGCAACTGGAGCTAAAGGCGATAAAGGTGAAACTGGAGCTACAGGAGCAAAAGGTGAAGATGGTAAGCCATCATTGGCGCAAGTCGTAGACAACAACGACGGTACGCATACTGTTAAAGTTGGTCTTGATAAGAATGGCAATGGTCAGTTGGATCCAGACGAAGTAACATCTTCAACAATCGTCAAAGACGGAAAGGATGGCAAATCTCCACTAGCTAAGGTTGTTGACAACAACAACGGCACCCATACTGTTCAAGTCGGCCTCGATAAGAACAACAACGGTCAGTTGGATCCAGATGAAGTAACATCTTCAACTATCGTCAAAGATGGTAAGGATGGAAAAGCTGGCGCCACAGGTGCTACAGGCGCGACCGGAGCTAAAGGAGAAGATGGTAAGCCATCATTGGCTCAAGTCGTAGACAACAACGACGGCACACATACTGTTCAAGTCGGTCTGGATAAGAATGGCAATGGCCAGCTCGATCCAGATGAAGTAACATCTTCAACAATCGTCAAAGACGGTAAGGATGGTAAGTCTCCATTAGCTAAGGTTGTAGACAACAACAATGGTACCCATACTGTTCAAGTCGGCCTCGATAAGAACAACAACGATCAGCTTGACCCAGACGAAGTGACATCTTCAACAATCGTCAAAGACGGTAAGGATGGAAAAGCTGGCGCAACTGGTGCTACAGGCGCAACCGGAGCTAAGGGTGAAGATGGTAAATCATCATTAACTGAAGTAGTTAACAACAACGACGGTACTCATACTGTTAAAGTTGGTCTTGATAAGAATGGCAACGGTCAGTTGGATTCAGATGAAGTAACATCTTCAACCATCGTCAAAGATGGTAAGGATGGCAAAGCAGGAGCAACTGGCGCCACCGGAGCTAAGGGTGAAGATGGTAAATCATCATTAACTGAAGTAGTTAACAACAACGATGGTACGCATACTGTTAAAGTTGGTCTTGATAAGAATGGTGATGGTAAGCTTGATCCAAGCGAAGTAACTTCAACAACTATCGTGAAAGACGGCGCAACTGGAGCTAAGGGTGAAGATGGCAAGCCATCATTGGCTAAGGTTGTAGACAACAACGATGGCACTCATACTGTTCAAGTCGGACTTGATAAGAACGGCAACGGTCAGTTGGATTCAGACGAAGTAACCTCTTCAACAATCATCAAAGACGGTAAGGATGGAAAAGCTGGCGCAACCGGTGCCACTGGTGCGACCGGAGCTAAGGGTGAAGATGGTAAATCATCATTAACTGAAGTAGTTAACAACAACGACGGTACGCATACTGTTAAGGTTGGTATCGATAAGAATGGCGACGGTAAGCTTGATCCAAGTGAAGTAACGTCAACGACTATCGTGAAGGATGGCGCAACTGGTGCTACAGGCGCAACCGGAGCTAAGGGTGAAGATGGTAAATCATCATTAACTGAAGTAGTTGATAACCACGATGGTACTCATACTGTTAAAGTTGGAATCGATAAGAATGGTGATGGTAAGCTTGATCCAAGCGAAGTAACTTCAACAACTATCGTGAAAGACGGCGTAACTGGTGCAACCGGCGCGACTGGAGCTAAAGGAGAAGATGGTAAGCCATCATTGGCTCAAGTTGTAGACAACAACGACGGCACACATACTGTTAAAGTTGGACTTGATAAGAACGGCAATGGTCAGTTGGATCCAGACGAAGTAACCTCATCTACCATTGTTAAAGATGGTAAGGATGGTAAATCATCATTAACTGAAGTAGTTGATAACAACGACGGTACTCATACTGTTAAAGTTGGACTCGATAAGAACGGCGACGGTAAACTTGATCCAAGCGAAGTGACTTCAACAACTATCGTTAAAGACGGTGCAACAGGAGCGACCGGAGCAACAGGAGCTAAAGGTGAAGATGGAAAATCATCATTAACTGAAGTAGTTGATAACCACGATGGTACTCATACTGTTAAAGTTGGAATCGATAAGAATGGCGACGGTAAAATTGATCCAAGTGAAGTAATGTCAACGACTATCGTGAAAGATGGCGCAACTGGTGCTACAGGCGCAACCGGAGCGGATGGCAAGCCATCATTGGCCAAGGTTGTAGACAATAACGATGGCACTCACACTGTTCAAGTCGGACTTGATAAGAACGGCAACGGTCAGTTGGATTCAGACGAAGTAACCTCATCTACCATCGTTAAAGACGGTAAAGATGGTAAATCATCATTAACTGAAGTAGTTGATAACCACGATGGTACTCATACTGTTAAAGTTGGAATCGATAAGAATGGTGATGGTAAGCTTGATCCAAGCGAAGTAACTTCAACAACTATCGTGAAAGACGGCGTAACTGGTGCTACCGGTGCTACAGGCGCAACTGGAGCTAAGGGTGAAGATGGCAAGCCATCATTGGCTAAGGTTGTAGACAACAACGATGGCACTCATACTGTTCAAGTCGGACTTGATAAGAACGTCAACGGTCAGTTGGATTCAGACGAAGTAACCTCATCTACCATCGTTAAAGACGGTAAGGATGGTAAATCTCCATTAGCTGAAGTAGTTAACAACAACGACGGTACTCATACTGTTAAAGTTGGTCTTGATAAGAATGGTGATGGTAAGCTTGATCCAAGCGAAGTAACTTCAACGACTATCGTGAAAGATGGCGCAACTGGTGCTACAGGAGCGACCGGAGCTAAGGGTGAAGATGGTAAATCATCATTAACTGAAGTAGTTAACAACAACGACGGTACGCACACTGTTAAGGTCGGTCTTGATAAGAATGGCGATGGTAAACTTGATTCAAGTGAAGTGACGTCAACAACTATCGTTAAAGACGGAAAAGATGGTAAGACACCATTAGCAGAAGTAGTTGATAACCAAAATGGAACACACACCATTAAGATTGGTTTTGATACAAATGGTAATGGTAAGCTTGATCCAGATGAAGTAACCTCTGCTACAATCGTTAAAGATGGAAAAGACGGTAAAGATGGCAAGGATGGCAAAGACGGAAAAGATGGTCAAAGCTCACTTGTAACTCTCGTTGAAAATGAAGATGGTAGTGTTACTATTCTTGTTGGAATTGATAAGAATAACAATGGTAAGGTTGATTCTGATGAAGTAACATCTTCTACAATTATCAGAAATGGTAAAGATGGTAAGGACGGAAAAGATGGTAAAGATGGAAAAGATGGTAAGGACGGTAAAGATGGCAAGGGTGTAACCGGTCCAACCGGTCCAACCGGTCCAACCGGCCCTACAGGTCCAACCGGCCCTACAGGTTCAACTGGTCCAACCGGTCCAACCGGTCCAACCGGCCCTACAGGTCCAACCGGTCCAACCGGCCCAACCGGCCCTACAGGTCCAACCGGCCCTACAGGTCCAACTGGTCCTACAGGTCCAACCGGTCCTACAGGTCCAACTGGTCCTACAGGTCCAACTGGTCCAACCGGTCCTACAGGCCCAACTGGCCCTACTAATCCAATAAAACCAGTAGTTCCAACAGCTCCAACAGTTCCAGCTAAGCCAACAAAACCTGCAGGAACAACCAAAGTAGTAGCTAAGTCAGGAACCCTTCCTAAGACTGGTGACAATAGCAACCATGAAGTAGGTGTGGTAGGCGCAGGACTTCTATCAGCTGCACTTCTAGCTGCCTTAGGTGTTTCTAAGCGAAAAGAAGAAGAACTCTAAGATATTCTCTTTATAAAATTTAAGCAATATCAAGTTTAGAGTAAAACAGAGGCTATTAGGATTATTAAAATTCTACTAGCCTCTAGTTTTGTTGTATTAATGTTTTGGAGGAATTGAATGTCATCAATTGTATTGAATATGATTGTAAAAAATGAAGCCCATATAATTTTGGAAACACTCCAAAATTTGGTCAATTCAATCACATTTGACTACTGGGTCATTTCTGACACTGGCTCCACAGATGGAACGGAAAACCTCATCTTGAACTTTTTTAGTGAGGTGGGGATTCCAGGAGAATTGCACAAAGATGAATGGCAAAACTTTGCCTATAATAGAAATTTAGCCCTAAATTATGCAAGAGGAAAGGGAGACTATATTCTAATCTTTGATGCAGATGATTTCGTTGAAGGTAGTTTAAAAATTTCTACTGATCTTGAAGCAGATGCCTATTATCTCAATTTTTCAGATGAGAGTGGAGTTCTTTCATTTCGTCGTGTAGCTCTTGTTAAAAATAATCCAGAAATTTATTGGCGAGGAGTTGTGCATGAATTTATTGAATTGCCTGAAGGTGCCAGTTATGGAAATCTTGTAGGACCTTATTCAGTCATTGCAAGAACAAGAGGCGCACGAAGTCTAGACGATGATAAATATTATCATGATGCAACTGTACTTGCAAATGCCGTTTATAATAATCAAGACCCTGATTTAGAGCCTAGATATACCTTTTATTGTGCGAGATCTTATCGTGATGCAGGTTTATACCAGGAGGCCTTGTCTTGGTTCAAAAAACGTGCAGTTATGACGGATGGATGGTCAGAGGAAGCTTATTATTCTTGTCTAGAAATAGCGCAAATTTATGAAAATGAAGGGAAAGCTTTTGAAGGACGGGAGTATTTGGAAAAAGCTATCCAGATTAACCCTAATCGCGCTGAAGCATGGTCTCAATTAGCTAAATTATATAGAGAGGCAGGGCAGCATCACATTGCTTTTGCTTATGCTTATATGGCTAAGGATTTAGAATTGAATCCGGATAGTCTTTTCAGCTGGAACAGGGTTTATGACTATTGGATTCCATTTGAATTGTTAGAAAATGGTGTCAAAATAGGGAATTTTGAAGTTGCCTACCAAGGCTTCAGAGCTTTGATTATGGCAGGACAGGCCGATACTTATAAGAACTATTATGAATACTTACCTCAGTTCGAACAGTATCTAGATAATGAGATTATTGAGAAGATTATAGAAGTCATTAACGGTACAGAAGCTTAATTGAATCTGTCAATACGTTTTTTTGTCGACTATAACGGCCTGATACATGCCAAACTTTGGAGAGGACCAATTGGTCTTCTCCTTTTTTGCTCTTGGAGCAGTTGGTATTAGCTTAACTTTCAGTTTTAAAAGTCAAAAAAAAACAGAAATTCCTTATGAATTTCTGTTTTTTTATTTATTCTTGATAAGAGACGATGCCAATGATAGTATCGACAGCGCGTTCCATGGTTTCTAAGCTGACATACTCAAATCGTCCGTGCATATTTTCACCACCGGCGAAGAGGTTCGGTGTTGGGATGCCCATAAAGGAAATTTTTGAGCCATCAGTTCCGCCACGAATAGGCTCGATAACCGGCTGGATGTCCAAACTTTCCATGACTGCTTTAGCGATATGGATTGGTGTCATGTCCTTTTCAATGACCTGCTTCATGTTGTAATACTGGTCTTTGAGGGTCAAGATGACGCGCTCGCTACTCAGCTCTTGGTTCATCTTATCAGCAATGACCTTCATAGCAGCTTTGCGATTTTTAAAAGTCTCTGTCTCAAAATCGCGGATAATGTAGCTTGCTTGAGCTTCTTCGACAGTACCAGTCAGGTTCATCAGGTGGTAGAAGCCTTGGTAGCCCTCAGTCTTCTCTGGTCGGTCGGATTCTGGCAGCTGGTTGTGGAAGTCAATAGCCAGCTGAAGAGCGTTAACCATCTGGTCTTTAGCAGTTCCTGGATGGACATTGCGGCCTTGGAAGGTTAGTTCTGCTCCAGCAGCACTAAAGGTTTCGTACTGGAGCTCGCCTAGAGGTCCGCCATCTACCGTGTAAGCAAAGTCTACATTAAAGTCTTCAGCGTCAAACTTATCAGCTCCGATACCGATTTCCTCGTCTGGACCAAAGCCCACTCGGATTTCTCCATGCTTGATCTCTGGATGGGCAGACAGGTATTCGATAGCAGTCATGATTTCAGCAATACCTGACTTGTCGTCTGCTCCCAAAAGGGTTGTTCCGTCAGTCGTAATCAGAGTTTGGCCCTTGTATTTATGGAGACTTGCAAAGTCTGCAGGATCTAAGTTGAAGCCAGATTGCCCAAGCGGAATCACACCGCCGTCATAATTTTCAATGACCTGTGGCTGGATGTTTTCTGCGTTGAAATCCGCCGTATCCATGTGGGAAATAAAGCCAATCTTGCGGGTAAAGCTAGGATCGTTGGCTGGCAGAGTCCCAATTGCAAATCCGTTGGGCAGGTAGTAGACATTTTCCAAGCCAACTCGCTTCATCTCAGGAATGAGGACATTGTTAGCAAAGTCCACCTGACTCTGGGTGCTGGGTGTAGTAGTAGATGTTTCGTCTGAGCGTGTGTTAACTTTGACATAGGTCAGGAAACGATCTAAAAGATTAGGGTATTTCATAAAAGCTCCTTTTTCATTTCATTTAAGTCTATTTTAGCACAATCTTGAACAAAAGACACCCGAAAGTCAACATTTCTCTAGTTGAAGGTCTTGGAAGATGCTCGTAGTGGAAATAGCTGCAAATAAGATTTGTAAGAGTAGACAATAGAAAATTTTGGCAAGCCTATTAATATAAAATGATTGAGAAAAGCAGTGGCAAAAATGCTAGAGGTTCATGTTAAAGGAAATTTTGTGATATAATAAAAAGTAGAAAATCAATATAGTAAATAAGAGGTAGTACCATGATTTATGAATTTTGTGCTGAGAATGTCACCTTACTAGACAAGGCTTTAGAGGCTGGAGCGAAGCGGGTTGAGCTGTGTGATAATCTAACAGTTGGTGGAACAACGCCTAGCTACGGTGTCATCGAGGCTGCAGTACGAATGGTCAAGCCTTATGATGCGACTGTGATGACCATGATTCGTCCTCGTGGTGGGAATTTTGTCTATTCAGATTTGGAAATCGAGATAATGCTTTCGGACATTCAGAAGGCACGTGAAGCAGGGAGTCATGGCCTCGTTTTTGGTGTTTTAACGGAAAATAATGAGATTGATTATCCTAAGATGAAGCGGCTGCTTGAGGCAGCTCAGGGGCTGGATGTGGTCTTCCATATGGCTTTTGACGCTATTCCTGCTGAATATCAGTTCGGAGAGCTAGACTGGCTGGTTGAACATGGAGTTAAGCGGATTTTGACTCATGGCGGGCCAGCGTCAGAGTCCATTCTAGAGCATTTGGCTTGGCTGGATGAATTGATTGAGCATGCGGCAGGGCGGATAGAAATTTTACCTGGTGGTGGGATTAATCTAGAAAATCGTGCCGAGATTGCTGACACTTTGGGTGTTGATCAATTGCACGGCACCAAAGTAGTATTTTAGCAGGAAAGTTCATGCTGGATTTATTTGAAAAATATAGGCTGAAGGAAGAAAGTTTGCTGGATTATGGCTTTGTCAGGTCTAGTGCAGAATACAGATATTCGACTAAGATTATGACTGGCGACTTCCAGATAGATGTGCTGATTTCTGATGGAAAACTGGATTTTCAGGTGCTTGACTTGGATACAGGTGATGAATATCGACCAGTCAAGATGGAAAGTATGGCTGGAGAGTTTGTCGGACTAGTCAGAGCGGCCTGTCAGGAGATTTTGCTGGATATTCGGCAGCATTGCTTTGAGGAAGTAGGTTTTCTTTATGAGCAAAGTCAGCGACTGAGTAGCTATGTGGCGGATACTTATCAGGGGCAGTTGGAGTATCTTTGGGAAAATTCTTCTCGTAAAAGCGCTAATAGAGCCGCTGTTTTTCGCCATCAGGATAGTAAGAAATGGTACGGAGCTTTTTTGACAACCGATTGGTCTAAGTTTGAAAAGGAGCGCAGTGGTGCGGTCGAGGTCCTAAATGTCAAGAGTGACCGAGTTGCGGAACTTATTCAAAAAAAGGGAATTTATCCCGCCTTTCATATGAATAAAAAATACTGGCTCAGCCTGCCCTTGGATGGAACTTTGCTCGATCAGCAACTTTTTGATTTGCTGGACACCAGCTTTGTCCTGACTAAGAAAAGATGAGGATAGTTTGCCTGAGTTTCATTTTTAGATGAAATAGCGTATAATAGAGATAGTGAGAAACGGACAGTCGGATTAAGGGCTGTCCGTCCTTTGTTTGGAATGAGGAAACGGAATGAATCTTATCAGAAAACTGGACTGGTTTTTTAAACTGGAGAAACGGCGCTATATGATCGGCATTTTGGCCTTGTCTTTGGTCAGTGTTTTTAATCTGATTCCGCCACGAGTCATTGGGCAGGTCATAGATAGAATTGCTAGGCAGGATCTGACTACTGAAGAATTTGCTTATAATCTTCTTCTTTTGATTTTGTCCGCTTTCATCATGTATGGTCTGCGGTATGTCTGGCGGCTCTATATCTTTGGCACAGCAAATGATCTGGGGCGCATCTTACGCTTTCGCCTTTTTGAACATTTTACGAAAATGTCACGAAGTTTTTATCAAAAATACCGAACGGGTGACCTCATGGCCCATGCGACCAATGATATCAATGCAGTAGTCAGCGTGGCTGGCGGTGGTGTTATGTCAGCGGTAGATGCTTCTATTACGGCCTTGGTGACCCTCATCACCATGTTTTTGGTCTTGGACTGGCGGTTGACTCTGATTGCCATTCTCCCTCTGCCCTTTCTGTCTTGGGGAACCAGCTTGATTGGTCGGAAGAATCACGAGAGCTTTAAAGCGGCTCAGGAGGCTTTTTCTGATCTCAACAATAAAGTTCAGGAAAGCGTAGCAGGGATTAAAGTGACCAAGTCCTTTGGCTATCAGAATGCGGAGATTCAGTCTTTTGCAGCTATCAACCAAGAAGTCTACCAAAAGAACATCTTGGCTGCCAAGTACAATTCCCTGTTTGACCCGATGGTGCTAATTTTTGTCGGCTTGTCCTATGTTCTGACCCTGATTTTCGGAGGAATATTTATCTCCCAAGGTCAATTTACAGTCGGTGAGCTGGTTACTTTTATGACTTATCTGGATATGCTGGTTTGGCCACTGCAGGCGATGGGTTATCTAGTGAATATCAGTCAGCGGGGATCCGTTTCCTATGAACGGATTGAGAGCTTGCTGGCTGAGGAGTCAGATGTCGAGGAAGCCAAGCAGCCACTTGCCAGTATTCAAAATGGCCGACTGGACTATGAGATAGATTACTTTGCTTATGAGAACGAAGTGACTTTGAAGGATATTCACTTTACATTAGAAAAAGGGCAGACCTTGGGGATCGTCGGGCCGACTGGATCTGGGAAGACCACCTTGCTACGCCTTTTGCTTCGGGAGCAGGATATTCAAGAAGGAGCAATTTATCTGAATGGCCACGATATCCGAGAGTATGCTCTTAAGGATCTGCGCGGTCTGATTGGTTATGTGCCCCAGGATCAGATACTCTTTGCCCTGTCCATTCGGGACAATATTCGCTTTGCCAATCCAGAACTGTCAGAAGAGCAGGTCATCCGAGCAGCCCAGCTGTGTGGTGTTTATGAGGATATTAAGGCTATGCCGGATGGTTTGGATACGCTACTTGGCGAGCGGGGCGTCTCGCTTTCTGGTGGTCAGAAGCAGCGTTTGGCTATGAGCAGAGCCCTCATCACTAATCCAGAAATTTTGATTTTGGATGATTCCTTGTCAGCAGTGGATGCCAAGACCGAGCATGTGATTTTAGAAAATCTAAAGCAGGAACGAGCTGGTAAGACGACCATTATCACTGCCCATCGTCTGTCAGCCATTGTCCATGCGGATTTGATCCTAGTGCTGGAGAATGGCCGTATTAAGGAACGAGGTAGCCACCAAGAACTTCTGGCAGCAGAGGGCTGGTATGCTCAAACCTATCAAAATCAACAACTATATGAACGTTTCAAGGAGGAGTCTGCAAAATGACAAAACAATCAACTTTTAGACGCCTCCTAGGTTATATGTGGCGCTACAAATGGATTAGCCTCCTGGCTCTAGCCTTTATTTTCGCAACGACTCTGGTGACAACGGCCTTGCCGCTCTTGGCTCGGTTTTATATTGACCAGTTTGTTAGCCGAGAGGCAGCCACAAATGGGCTCTATCTTCTGGGAATTTACTATGGTCTCTTTCTTTTGCGGGTGCTCCTTACTTTTCTGGGGCAGTATGCTTTTGCACGAGTGGCTTATAGCATTGTCCGCGATCTCCGTCAGGAGACTTTTGCGAATATGCAGCAATTAGGGATGGCGTATTTTGATCAGACTGCAGGAGGAGCTATTGTTTCCCGCTTGACCAATGATACCCAGTCAGTGGCTGATATGTTTAGCAGTATTTTTTCAAACTTCCTCAGCTCCATGCTTATCTTGGTAGTGACAATTGCAACCATGCTGGCTCTGAATTGGCGGCTGACTCTGCTGATTGTCCTCTTTTTGCCTGTCATGCTTAGTTCGATTATCCTGTATCAGCGGCTGTCCAATCGCTTGCTCAAGCAAGTTCGAGCCAGACTAAGCGACCTCAATGTCAAACTTTCTGAGAGCATTGAAGGAATGCGGATCATCCAAGCTTTTGGTCAGGAAAAACGGTTGTTAGAAGAATTTGAAGCAATCAATGGGGAACACCTAGACTTTAGCAACCGCTATCTGAATGTGAACAGTCTCTTTCTGCGTCCTGCCATGTCTTTGCTGAAAATCTTGGCATATGCCCTTATTCTGACTTATTTTGGCTTGAGTTGGCAAGTAGCTGGAGTAACTGCAGGTGTCATGTATGCCTTTATCCAGTATGTCAACCAGCTTTTCAATCCCTTGATTGATGTCATGCAAAATTACTCTGTTCTTCAGACATCGATGGTGGCTGCGGAGCGCGTTTTTGAACTCATGGATCGTCGAGACTTTGAGCCTGAACAAGCAGAAGAAGGACCTGAGATTCAGGCAGGAAATATTGACTTTCAGCACGTGAGCTTTTCCTATGACGGAAAGAGAGAGATTCTAAAGGACATTTCCTTTAGCGTTAAGCAAGGCGAGACGATTGCTTTTGTCGGGTCAACGGGTTCGGGCAAATCCTCCATTATTAACCTTTTCCTGCGTTTTTATGAATTTGAGATAGGGAAGATTCTTATCGATGGCAGAGACATCAGAGACTATAGTCAAGCAGAGTTACGCCGCAATATCGGTCTTGTCTTGCAGGATCCCTTTCTCTACCACGGCACCATTGCCTCCAATATCCGCATGTATCAGGAAAATCTATCGCAAGCAGAGGTCGAAGAAGCAGCTCGCTTTGTCGATGCCCATGACTTTATCAGCCATCTAGCTCAGGGCTATGATAGTCCGGTTACTGAACGCGGGTCCACCTTCTCTAGTGGCCAACGACAGCTTTTGGCTTTTGCCAGAACCATCGCAACCAAGCCTAAAATCTTGATTTTAGACGAGGCCACTGCCAATATCGATTCGGAAACTGAGGAGCTGATCCAGCATTCTCTCCGGAAAATGCGGCAAGGTCGAACCACTATTGCCATCGCCCATCGCCTGTCCACGATTCAGGATGCCAATTGCATCTACGTTTTAGATAAAGGGCGCATCATTGAGTCTGGTAGCCATGAAGAGCTTCTAGCACAAAATGGGACCTATAAGAAAATGTATCAGTTACAGGCAGGGATGATGGATGCTTGATAGAGTAAGAGAAATTCAAAAAGTTGTAGGACAATAAGTCTACAACTTTTTTAGATAGTCTTTCAATTTTTCCAGATTTTCTTTCAAATCATCAAACCGTATCTTAGCATAGTGGTAGGGGCAAGTCTGAATGTAGCTGCTTTCAAAAAAGTCCAGCGGCAGCTTGCTATGTTTGAGGGAGCTGACTGATGCGAGGGATTGAAGGTCAAAAATCACGCCATCGGTTGTCAACTGGTGGGGTAGAGGTAAATGAAGGTCGTCCAAGAGGAATTGTGCCTTATTTTTTTCAACTTCCAGTTGGTTCAATAATGCCAGACGATTCTTTTCAAACATTAGATTGTCAATATAGAGGGAGAGAGCTTTTTGCATGATGAGGTTACTGTCGTAGTCAACCGCTTTTTTATAGGACAGAAAGGTCTCTCGAATCTGAGGTGGCAGAGTCAAAGCAGTGATGCGCAGGGCGGGAAAAAGGCTGGTGGAAAAAGACTTGATATAGAGAACATGCTGGCTGTCATCTAGATAGTAAAAAGGCAGTTCTCGCTTACTATCAAAGTCGGCCAGATAGTCGTCTTCAACGATATAGACATCATAACGTTCAGCGAGGGAAAGGATTTCTTCCTTTTCCTGACGGCTGTAGGAATGTCCTAGTGGATAGTGGAAACGGGGAATCGTATAGAAAAACTTGATTTGCCCTGTTTGAAAAATCCTTTCTAACTCTTTCAGGTCAATCCCAGACGGCTTACGCTCAATAGTCTCATAAGTCAGTTTTTGATTTAGCAGTAAGTCGTTAATTCTATGGTAGGTGGGCTGCTCAACCAGAATGGTCTCTTTGCTATTAGGGAAGTCAATCTGAGAGAGAATATAAAGGGCTTGTTGGGTACCGGAAGTCAGAATCAGATTGTCTGCAGAAGTGTAGACCGCCGAGTCCAAGAGTAAGCGCTGGACCGACTGTCGCAGATCTTCCAGTCCTTCTTGCTGGGAGTAGTAGTTAAAAAGATAGTTTTCTCGACCGATCAGCGTTTCATTGACACAAATACGAAAGTCTTCGTAGGCTTGGTGGCGGTCATCTGTCACAGCCAGCTCGATATCTTCCTTTTTATTTTGGTCATTTTCCAAGACATAGTAGCCGCTCTTAGGCACAGCATAGATGTACTTCTGATAACGAAGTTCAATCAGAGCCTTCTGGGCAGTGTCCTTGCTGCAACTGTAGCGGTCTGCCAGCTTGCGGACGGAGGGTATCTTTTGCCCCGTACTAAGTCTTCCCTTTTCAATGTCCCTAATAATTTTATCCATGATAACTTGGTATTTTGTCTTTGCTGCCATTCTGTCTCCCTACAGATTCCTTTCTCTTATTTTACCTTATTTCTAGGAAGCTGACAAAGTTTCTTGTTCATTCAAAATATAAAAACCAGCCTTGACTTTCCTTCAAAACTAGTTCAATCTAGAATATTTGCCTCGTGCTTATTCTTGCAGAAAGCCCAGTGTAGCTAAGGCTTCCTCGATATAGTCTAGGTCCTGCTGAGAATCTGCCTCGATTAGATGGTAGTGGACTCCATTTGTTAGCTCAGATAAGGCACGAAAATCGCTCTCTGAGACTTGATCTAAAAATTGCTGCACATCGCGACGGCAGGTCAATTTCAGATAGGTCTGGATTTCCCCATAGACAGGATGCTCAATCATGATATTTTGCACCCGTCCGCCATTATCAACGATGGCCAAAAGTTCGGCTTCGATATCGTCCGCCTTGTGTTTGAGTTTAAATAGCCTATGAAAATGAGCGGGTTCATTGCTTTCTTTATAGAGATAGCCCCTATTGGTACTGATAATAGGAGCACCATCAGCCCGTAGCAGAGCAATATCCTGAACGATGATTTGGCGAGTAACATGAAATTGTTCCGCCAAAAATTGTCCGTTTAAAGGTTGCCGAGCTTCTTTCAAAAGGTCTAATACATCATTTCTTCGTTTTTTTGTCATATCTTCATTGTAAATCAAATCTCTAGAAGATTCAAGGTTTAGCGAATCTTTTTCAGAGCCTGATAGACAAATTTTGCAATGACAAAGTCCACCATGCTATGGACGATTGTACCAAATCCAACTAAACCGAAGAGGATATAGAAGGCATTTGCCGGATAGGTTGTTGTCGTATAAAAGAGAATGCAGACCACTACCTCACCAAAAGCATGAATCAGGGCCAGCACAAAATTAAAGATCCAAGTCTTTTTCTGACTGTCCAGTGTTTCAGGATGCTTTTGCAGGTAAAGAGCGCCGATAGTCCCGAAGAGCAGGTGAGACAGAGCTCTCAGGGTGATGATGAAAGGAAGGCCGGACATGAAAAACCCGATGGTAGAGCCGAGGACGACAATCACTGTCATGAGTGGTGAGATGAACATGGCCAGAAAGATTGCAACGTGGCTGGCTAGAGTGAAGGAAGCAGGCGGAATGACAATCTTAATCGGCATAACCAGCGGAATAACGATGGCTAGGGCAGTCAAGAAAGCGGTCAGTGTCATAAACTGATTTTTGGATGTTGGTTTCATAATAAACTCCTTTTATCTACTGTATATACACTAGAATAGTACATTGTTTTGTCATAAAAGTCAAGAAAGTTTTTTAAAAACAAGTGATTTTCTTTGTCCATTTGTCAATTAAGATAAAATATCGTATAATAAGACGGTAAAATATGGCTGTCATTCGGTTCTTATTTTTTTCTGAATGTCTGCCCACTTATAAGGAGAAATGAATTAATGAATAATTTGCCAAATTGCCCAAAATGTAACTCAGAATACGTTTATGAAGATGGTGTCCTCTTGGTTTGTCCAGAATGTGCCTATGAATGGGATCCAGCAGAAGTTGTAGCAGGAGAAGCTGGTCCAGTGGCTATTGATGCAAATGGAAACCAGTTGGCCGATGGGGATACAGTTACCTTAATCAAGGACTTGAAAGTCAAAGGTGCTCCTAAGGATCTTAAACAAGGAACGCGTGTGAAAAATATTCGCATCGTCGAAGGAGACCACAATATTGACTGTAAAATTGACGGATTTGGTGCTATGAAGCTCAAGTCAGAATTTGTCAAGAAAATCTGAGAAGCGCTATGAATAAAAAAGTAATTCTTTCTTATCGCCTTCTTCTTTTGGTTTTAGCTTTTGTAGGGGTCTATCTGGAAATTGCTAAACTTGGCGTGGGAATGCTGATGTACTACACGGTCTTGTCTAATCTTCTGGTTCTATTATTCACCGCCTATCTCATTTTTAGAATGTGGACGGGCAATAACTGGGAGAGTTCCAAGCTGTTGCGCGTGAAGGGCGGTGTAACCATGTGTATCATGATTACCTGCGTGGTCTATCACTTGCTCCTAGCTCCGATTGCGACAGATTTTTATCGGCTGGAAAATTTCCTTTGCCATTACATTGTGCCTCTCATGTTTTTCTTTGATACTCTTGTATTTGATAAAAGTCGGCAGTATCGTTGGTTTGATCCCATTTCTTGGACGAGTGTTCCGCTGATTTACATGATTTTTGCTCTTATTAACGGTTTTTTCTT
This sequence comes from Streptococcus cristatus, assembly GCF_003943815.1. GTDB lineage: Bacteria > Bacillota > Bacilli > Lactobacillales > Streptococcaceae > Streptococcus > Streptococcus cristatus_F. The sequence goes on from NZ_RJNA01000015.1 coordinate 17,005, forward strand.
GAAAATTGATATTCCGAATGCTAAGGATAAACCCTTTCCCTACTTTTTCCTGAATGTCTATAAGCATGGTTGGCCTTATGTCATCAAGATGTGCTTGATTATCTTTGTGGCTTATCTGGTCTTTGGTTATATTTTTTACGGAATCAAATCTATCTCATTTTCAAAGAAGAAAGCTTAGAGTCTTGTAATAGGAAATAGAAAACAGATGTTCTCTGTTTTTTATTTTGTTGAAAAGGATTAATAATTTATCTTGAAAAAAATTCATTTTTTTCTTGAAATGGAATTGAAATTGTGGTATAGTTATAAACAATTAAATAGTCCTTTAATTCTATCCAGAGAGATAGGCAAGGAGCAAAGTAAAAATGATGGGTGGAGTGTGACAAGTGCGTCTTGTTTCAGCCTGTCTCTATTTTCTGAGGTCTCCTTGCAAAAGGAGGCTTTTTTAATGTTTTTAGGAGGTTTAGATGAAGACAAAGGAAGTTGTCGATGAGATCACCATGAATCGTGCCATCACGCGAATCACCTATGAAATCATCGAGCGCAACAAGGATTTAAGCCAAATCGTTTTGGCAGGCATTAAGACCAGAGGTGTCTTCATTGCCAAACGCATCCAGCAACGACTAGCTCAGCTAGAGAAAATTGAGATTCCAGTTTGCGAAGTGGATACAAAGCCCTTCCGAGACGATATCAAGGTTAAGGAAGACACGACAGTGATTCCAGTTGACATTACTGACCGTGAAGTGATTATTGTTGACGATGTGCTCTATACAGGTCGGACGATCCGCGCAGCCATTGATAATCTTGTCAGCAATGGGCGACCATCACGTGTCAGCCTCGCTGTTCTAGTGGACCGCGGGCACCGTGAGTTGCCGATTCGGGCAGACTATGTTGGCAAAAATATTCCAACGAGCCACCTTGAAGAGATTATTGTTGAAATGACTGAAAAAGATGGTCAGGACCGAGTTCTGATTGTAGAGGAGGAGACAAGATGAGTCAAGAAGTTAAATACGATGTCCATGATATGCCAAAACCTGGCTTACTCTTAGGACTTTCATTCCAGCATTTATTTGCTATGTTTGGGGCGACAGTGTTGGTTCCGATTCTGGTGGGAATTGACCCAGCGGTAGCTCTATTTTCAAGTGGTTTGGGAACGCTGGCTCACTTGACAGTGACCAAGTACAAAATCCCTGCTTATATGGGTTCCAGCTTTGCTTATATCGCTGCCATGCAAATTCTAATGAAGACAGATGGGATCGCTGCGGTTGCACAAGGTGCCATCACAGGCGGTCTGGTCTACTTCATCGTAGCCCTCATCGTGAAATTCGCAGGTAACGCTTGGATTGATAAGATTTTGCCGCCAGTAGTGGTAGGGCCTATTATTATGGTGATTGGTCTGAGTCTAGCGGGCACAGCCGTTGGCGATGTCATGTATAAGACAGTTGGGGACCAGAAGGTCTACGACATTACCTACTTTGCTATCGGTATGGTAACCCTCCTCTGTGTCATTCTCTTTAATATCTACGGTAAGAAAATCGTTGGTATTATTCCGGTACTGCTGGGCTTGATTGTTGGCTATATCTTTGCCCTGATTGTTGGAGCGGTGACAGGTCAGGAGATTATCTCTTTTGCCAACGTGACAAAAGCTTCTTGGTTCCACGTTCCGCCAATGAATCTTCCGTTTATAGATTATGATTTTAAATTGTATCCAAGTGCAATCCTAACAATGGCACCGATTGCCTTTGTAACGATGACAGAGCACTTTGGGCATGTTATGGTTCTGAATAGCTTGACAGGCAAAGATTTCTTTAAAGAGCCTGGCTTGGATAAGACTTTGGCTGGGGATGGTCTGGCTCAGGTCATCGCGGGTATCTTTGGTGCTCCACCAGTGACTAGCTACGGTGAAAATATCGGAGTTATGGCGCTCAATAAAATCTACAGTGTTTATGTAATTGCTGGTGCTGCTGTATTGGCTATTGTCATGAGTTTTGTCGGGAAAGTATCCGCCCTGCTCCAATCAATTCCAAGTCCAGTCTTGGGAGGTATTTCCATCGCCCTCTTCGGGGTAATTGCTTCCAGCGGTTTGAAAATTCTGATTGAAGCGCAAACCAATTTTGACAACAAAAAGAACCTGCTGATTGCTAGTGTCGTTCTGGTATCTGGTATCGGTGGTCTGACCCTGCAACTATCAGGTCTGCAAGTTTCAGGAGTTGCCTTGTCAACTGTTCTGGGAATTGCCCTCTACCTCATCCTGCCAGAACCTAAAAATTAGGCTGACGAGATTGCTACATTTGTCCAAAGTTTTTAATAAAAAAGGAGTATAACATCATGTCATCAAATCAAATCGCACTTAAAAATCTTGTATCTATGGAACACCTTACGAACGAAGAAGTAATGGCTTTGATCAAGCGCGGGATTGAATTTAAAAACGGCGCAAAGGTTCATTATGATGAGCAGCATATCGTTGCAAACCTCTTCTTTGAATCTTCAACTCGGACTCACAAGGCTTTTGAAGTAGCAGAATTAAAACTTGGATGCGACCTGCTTGACTTTGATGTCAAGACAAGCTCAGTCAACAAGGGAGAAACCTTGTATGACACGATTTTGACTATGTCAGCTCTCGGTGTAGATGTCTGTGTCATCCGTCACCCTGAGGTGGATTACTATAAAGAATTGATCGAAAGCCCAACAATTACAACTTCTATCGTAAATGGTGGTGATGGTTCTGGTCAGCATCCGAGTCAAAGCTTGCTTGACTTGATGACCATTTACCAAGAATTCGGTCATTTTGATGGTTTGAAGGTAGCTATCGCTGGTGACCTTGATCACTCTCGTGTAGCCAAATCTAATATGCAAATCTTGAAACGTCTTGGTGCGGAGCTCTTCTTTGCTGGTCCAGATGAGTGGAGAAGTGAGGAATTTGCTGACTATGGTAAATTCGTAACGATTGACGAAGTGATTGACCAAGTGGATGTCATGATGTTCCTCCGCGTACAGCACGAACGCCATGACTACAACTCCATTTTCTCTAAGGAAAATTATCATAAACTCCATGGTTTGACGCAAGAGCGCTATGATCGTATGAAGGACACTGCGATCCTGATGCACCCAGCGCCTGTCAATCGCGATGTAGAAATTGCAGACCATTTGGTTGAAGCTCCAAAATCTCGAATTGTAGAACAAATGACAAATGGCGTCTTTGTCAGAATGGCTATCATTGAGGCTGTTCTCAAAGGACGAAATTAATCTCAAATGTAGCTTAGGAGTAGGATTGGACTCAAGAAGAGTCTTCCTACTCCTTTTTTAAAATTAATCTTAAAGACTTATAAAAAAACAAATGTTAAAATCAAAAGAACTACTCGAAATTATGTTTTTTGAGTAGTTCTTTTGATTTATGCATTGCTGGATTTTGCAAAGATTCTTGGGATGACTTTTTTGAGTTGTGGGATGAAGACGAGGCTGACCCCAATAACGATGAGGCGGTCTGCATAGTCGGTTAGCGCTTGGACGATGATGGTGCTGGTGACCAAATCTAAGCCTAAACCGTGTAAACCTTGAACGATAATACTAGAGCCGCTTGGGGTAATTCCTTTGAAGACTATCACAGTGATCAGAGAGGCTAAAGCAGTAGCTGGTAGAGAGACTAGAACCGTTTTCCAGAGGAGGTTTAGTCTTGGTTTTGAATCAGCAGTGAAAAAGACCGAGACAAGCAGAGCCAAAAGAATGGCTACTGGAGAGAAATAAATAGCAGAAATGTCTGTTGTAAAAGCGCTAATAAGAGCACTAGCAACCGCTGTTCCTACTCCCCAAATAGGTCCTAAAATGAGGCTGGCCAATATCGTTCCAAAAGTATCCAAATAAACAGGAAGTTTTAGAAAAAATGCGATGTTGGCCCCGATATAGTTTAGAGCGATGCAGATAGCTGTAAATGTAATGGTAAATGGTGTTGTTTTTTTCATAATCTTATCCTAAATTTAAAGTTTCTAGATCTTGGCAGATGATTTCCTTTGACGTGCTGAGTATCACGGAGAGAAAATCCTGAAAGAAGAGGCGGGGGTTTACTTGAGTCAGCACCTTAGCATTGGCTTGCTTACCATAAAAATGATAGGCATCAACCAGCGTTTGTCCCACAGCAATGCCTTCCGTTGCAAGATCGACGAAGGAGTCAAAGCCTTGGCAAAGGTCCTCATGCAGGAAATGGGCAACGGCCAATGGATCGTTGATGACACAACCGATGATATGTTCATACTCCCAATGAAAATCCCAGTAAAAACGAGTGATTTTTCCGACAAAGTCAGCGACTTCAGGATTGATAAAACGCATATATTCCAAGAGATTGGGTGTCAAGACAATCTTTCGAGTGACATCTAGACCGACCATTTCAATCTTTTTTCCAAATTTTTCGTAGGTTTCTTGGGCTGCATGCGGATCGCACCAGTAGTTGTACTCCGCTACGGGCGAACAGTTGCCGTGCGATTTGTAATTGCCGCCCATGCTGACAAATCGGTCTAGATGTTGCCCAAGTGTAGGATTTTTCCTAAGAGCCAAGGCAATATTGGTCAAAGGTCCTAGTGCAATGATGGAAGTATCACTATTTTTCTGGAAATAGTCAGCTAGAAAATCATATGCCGCTTGTGGCTGGGCTTGGGTGGAACTATTTCTTGTTATCCCACTTTCCCCTAGTCCATCCATACCGTGGGTATCCTGGGCGGAGACAAAGTCACGAACTAAGGGCTTGTCGGCTCCTGCATAAACTGGAATATCCAGCCTATTCAGCCTTTCTAAGATTTTAAAGGCATTTTCAAGACCAAGTTCCACTGGGACATTTCCAGCGACTATGGTCAAAGCTACGACCTCTAAGTCATGGTGTTGCAAGGCATAGAGCAGGGCTATGCTGTCGTCTATGCCAGGATCGCAGTCAATAATAACTTTTCTTTTCATAGGTCCTCCTTTTGAGAAATAAAATAAGGCTGAAACTTCCGTCTCAACCTCTCAGTTAGTTCTGCCAAAGTGGCAGGACACCAGAAAAAACTATGCGCAATTACATTACTTTAGAATATAAGGGTACTTAGTTTTTTATACTGGGAAGTTTGCGAACCAGTCCAAAACAAGTGTTTTGAATTATGCATTTACTATCATAAAGAAAAATTTCCTAAAAGTCAATGGGAAGGGGGACAAGAATAGTCAGTCTTTTGACTTTATGATATAATAAGTAAGATAAAAGAAATGAGGAGAATACAATGGCAAAAATAGTACAAACAGATAAAGCACCAGCAGCAATCGGCCCATATGTTCAAGGAAAAATCGTTGGTAACCTTTTATTTGCAAGTGGTCAGATTCCTTTGTCACCAGAGACAGGAGAAATTGTAGGTGCAACGATTGAAGAGCAGACTCAGCAAGTTTTAAAAAATGTAGGAGCTATTTTGGAAGCGGCTGGAACAGATTTTGACCATGTGGTCAAGGCGACCTGCTTCCTAAGTGATATCAATGATTTTGTGCCATTTAATGAGGTCTACAAAACGGCTTTTAAGAGTGAGTTTCCAGCTCGTTCGGCAGTAGAAGTGGCTCGCTTGCCTCGTGATGTAAAAATCGAAATTGAAGTCATTGCTGAGATTGTAGAATAAATGATTGGGACCGGGAGAAGTTTCCCGTCCTTTTTTAGAAATAAAATGTTAGACGAAGGGAGAAAGAATGGCTGAACACAAGATTCAATTAGTGATTGTGACAGGAATGAGCGGTGCCGGAAAGACCGTTGCTATCCAGTCTTTTGAGGATTTGGGCTATTTTACCATTGATAATATGCCACCGACCTTAGTGCCAAAATTTTTGCAGCTGGTCGAAGGAACCACTGACAATGATAAACTGGCTCTGGTTGTTGATATGCGGAGTCGCTCCTTCTTTTTGGAGATTCAGGATATTCTGGATGAGCTAGAAAGAAGCACAGAAATTGATTTTAAAATTCTATTTTTGGATGCGGCCGACAAGGAGTTGGTGGCTCGCTATAAGGAAACGAGACGCAGTCACCCTTTGGCAGCTGACGGGCGAATTTTAGATGGAATCAAACTGGAGCGCGAACTCTTAGCCCCTCTGAAAAATCTCAGTCAAAATGTTGTAGATACGACGGAACTGACACCACGGGAGCTAAGAAAGACCATCTCTGAACAATTTTCAAATCAGGCTGATCTGCACAGTTTCCGCATTGAGGTTATGAGTTTCGGTTTTAAATACGGTTTGCCTCTGGATGCGGACTTGGTTTTTGATGTGCGTTTTCTGCCTAATCCCTACTATAAACCTGAGCTGCGTAATCAGACAGGCTTGGATAAGGATGTCTTTGACTATGTCATGAACCATACGGAGTCAGAAGAGTTTTACCAGCATTTGCTGGGTCTGATTGAGCCGATTTTGCCGGGCTATCAAAAGGAAGGAAAGTCTGTACTGACCATCGCAGTCGGCTGCACGGGCGGACAGCACCGTAGCGTAGCCTTTGCACAGCGTTTGGCAGATGATTTGGCAAAAAACTGGCCAGTCAATGCCAGTCATCGCGACAAAAATCGTCGGAAGGAAACGGTGAACCGCTCATGAGAAAACCGAGAATTACAGTCATCGGCGGCGGTACAGGAATTTCAGTTATTTTAAACAGCCTGCGGAAAAAGGATGTGGAGATCACAGCCATTGTCACAGTAGCAGATGATGGCGGCAGTTCTGGTGAGCTGCGGAAAAACATCCAGCAGCTGACGCCGCCGGGTGACCTTCGAAATGTTTTGGTGGCCATGTCTGACATGCCAAAGTTTTATGAGAAGGTCTTCCAGTATCGCTTTGCCAAAGGAGACGGCGTTCTAGCAGGTCATCCCTTGGGTAATCTGATTATTGCTGGCATTTCCGAAATGCAGGGTTCGACCTATAATGCCATGCAGCTTCTGACTAAGTTTTTCCATACGACAGGTAAAATCTACCCTTCAAGCGACACTCCGCTGACTCTGCACGCTGTGTTTACTGATGGAACGGAAGTTGTCGGTGAGAGTAATCTGGCCAGTAAGACTGGCATGATAGAGCGGGTCTATGTGACCAATACCTATGATGATGAAAAGCCTGTTGCTAGTAGAAAGGTGGTCCAGAGCATTTTGGATAGCGATATGGTGGTGCTGGGACCGGGTTCTCTCTTTACCTCCATTTTGCCAAACATCGTAATCGAAGAAATCGGCCAAGCTATTTTAGATACTAAGGCAGAAGTAGCCTATGTCTGCAACATTATGACCCAGCGCGGCGAAACAGAGCACTTTTCAGATAGCGACCACGTTCAAGTATTGCATCGTCATCTGGGCAAAAAGTTCATTGATACTGTCTTGGTCAATATCGAGCCAGTTCCGCGCGAGTATATGAATAGCAATAAATTTGATGAATATCTGGTTCAGGTTGAGCATAATTTTCGAGGGCTGCAAGAGCAAGTTCCGCGTGTCATTTCATCGAATTTCCTTCGGTTGGAAAATGGCGGAGCTTTCCATGACGGAGAGTTACTTGTGGATGAATTGATGCAGATTATACAGGTGCGCAAATGAGCTTTACAGTAAAAGTAAAAGAAGAGCTTTTAAGCTTATCTGTAAAAGACAAAAATGAGTTGGCTGCCATGATCAAGATGGCTGGTAGTTTAGGAATTTCTTCGGCCGGCCTCACCTTATCCATTTCAACAGAAAATGCCAAGATTGCTCGCCATCTCTATGAGCTGCTGTCGGACCTTTATCAGGTCAAGTCGGAAATTCGCCACCATCAGAAGACTAATCTGCGCAAGAATCGTGTTTATACAGTATTTCTAGATCAGAAAGTAGAAGAAATCTTATCTGACCTGCACTTGGCTGACTCCTTTTTTGGTATTGAGGCAGGGATTGACCAGGCCATTTTGTCAGATGACGAAGCCAGCCGAGCCTATCTGAGGGGGGCCTTTCTCTCAAATGGCAGCATGCGGGAGCCAGACTCAGGCAAGTACCAGCTAGAAATCCTGTCCGTTTATCTGGATCATGCTGAGGACTTGGCTGACTTGATGCGGCGTTTTCTGCTGGATGCCAAGACCATCGAGCGCAAGAAGGGGGCTGTCACTTATCTGCAGCGGGCTGAGGATATCATGGATTTTCTCATTGTCATCGGGGCTATGGAAGCCATGGCTGAGTTTGAGTCTCTTAAGCTCATGCGGGAAGCGCGCAATGACCTCAATCGCGCTAATAATGCGGAGACAGCGAACATCGCCCGCACGGTCACAGCCAGTATGAAAACGATCAATAATATTGCCAAAATCAGCGATAATATTGGCATAGAGAGTTTACCTGTAGACCTGCAGGAGGTAGCTCAGCTTCGTATCCAGCATCCGGACTACTCTATCCAGCAGCTAGCTGATAGTCTGAGCCGACCTCTAACTAAGAGTGGTGTCAATCATCGCTTGAGAAAAATCAATAAAATCGCAGATGAATTATAAAAGCTGCTGAGCTTGAGCTCGGCAGCTTTTTCTATAGGCTTGTAGAATGTTTAGGTTGGACTTTTTGTTCAGGATAGATATGGTTAATGGCATTGTTGACAGCAGTAGGTGCCTCACCTAGCCCAGTCGCAATCAGGTCAATTTTCCCCTCGTAGCTGCAGCAGTCTCCAGCTGCATAGATACCTGGCACGGAAGTTTCTTGCTTGCTGTTGACCAAAATTTTGTGACGGTTAAGCTCCAAGCCCCAATCTTTGAGATTGCCGACAGAGGATTTAAAACCGTAGTTGACAAAGAGATGATCCAGAGGCAAAAGCTGATTATCCTCTCCCTTGACTTGGCTGATTTCCAAGTGGGTAATCTTGCCATTATCGCCGACCAATCGACTGGGTACAAATGGTGTCTTAATCTCAACACTAGAAGTCTTGAGTTCTTCTACACTATGCTCTAAAGCCCGGAAGTTGTCCCGACGGTGAACCAGGCTGGTTTCTGCGATTTTTTCAAAAGCTAGTGCCCAGTCAACAGCCGAGTCACCACCTCCCAGAATAACAACCTTTTTGCCAGCATACTGACTGATGTTTGAAACATGATAGTGAAGGTTGCTGTAGCTTTCAGCATCATCTAGCTCCAAAGCTCTCGGTTTGAAGGCGCCACCTCCCATGGCGATGATAATGGTTTTGGTCTGATGCTGGGCTTGAGAAGTCGTGATGATGAAGCCATCATCAGATTTAACGATATCCAGAACCGTTTCGTTGAGGCAGATTTCAGTCTGGAAAGTCTCCAGCTGCTCAATCAGACGCTGAGTCAACTCTTCGCCAGTCAAATTAGTAAAGCCCGGCACATCCAGAATCTTCTTCTCTGGATAGAGAATGGCTGGCTGACCACCCAGCTGAGGCAGGGAATCAATGATTTTAACCTTGGCTTGGCGCAAGTGAGCGTAAAATGCAGCGAATAGGCCAACTGGACCGCCGCCGACAATCGTAATATCATACAGTTCAGACATAATTTTCCTCAATCTTTTTAAAATAAACTAGCATTATTGTACCACAAAAAGAGGTTGAAATGTAGTTGAATTTTTGTAGGGATTGTAAAAGCCCCATCAGGGGCTTAACATTAAATAGCAAATAAATCATTGAGGTTTTCAGCCAAAGTCGGGTGAGTGAAGATTTGCTTGCTCAAGTAGGTGTAAGGAATCTTATTATCCATGACTACAGTCAGGATATTGATAATTTCCTGAGCCCCAGCTGCGAAGATAGTCGCTCCGACGATTTCCTTGGTCTCAGTGTTGACAACAGCCTTGAAAGCACCACGCAAGTCAGCATTGACATGACCACGAGGCATTGCTGCGACTGGAATCTCCTTAACTGCAATCGGCAGTCCTTGCTCTAGGGCTTCCTTTTCAGTCAATCCGATTTGAGCTAAAGGCGGTGTGATGAACATGCTGGTAGGTACGTTCTTACGGTCTTCCAGTGTGTAGCTGCCGTCGCCAGCCAGATAGCTATAAAGGATGCGGAAGTCATCCAGTGAGATATAAGTGAACTGCAGACCGCCATTGACATCGCCCGCTGCAAAAACGCCGGGTACAGATGTTTCCAAGTGTTTATCAACCTTGATAGCTCCGCGCTCTGTCAGCTCAATGTCAGTATTTTCCAACTGTAGTGCTTCAACATTAGGCTTGCGGCCAGTAGCATAGAGCAGGGCATCAAAGCGGAATTCTCCATCCTCTGTCACAACGACAACTTCAGCACCATCATTTTTAACCTGTGTGGTACGTACATTTTGCAGGAGTTGGATTCCGTCTTCTTCCATGTATTGCTTAGCTAGAGCAGCGATAGAAGGCTCTACTCGAGGGAGAAAGACAGGAGCAGCATCTAGCACAGTCACCTGGCTGCCCAATTTGTTGTAGAGCCCAGCAAACTCTAGGCCGATGTTACCGCCACCCAGAACTCCCAAGCGTTTAGGAAGTTCTTTCAGATTTTGGATGCCAGTTGAGTCATAGACATGCTCGGTCTCAGTCAGTCCTGGAATCGGCAGGACATTGGAAACAGCACCAGTATTGATGACAATAGTCTCAGCAGTCAGTTCCTCTTTCTCATCGCCAGCTGTGATTTCGATGACCTTATTGGAAAGGAAATGAGCTTCCGCATCAATGATGTCGACACCAGCGCCACTGACTGCTGCGTAGTTCTTCCCGTTGAGACGGCTGGTCACAGCATTCTTTTCAGCCATAACTTGGTCAAAAGCCAGACCTTTTTCAGCTGCAACAAGCAGGGTCTTGGTTGGGATGCAGGCGATATTGATACAGGTTCCCCCGTACATAGCCTTGCTTCGCTCAATCAAAGCAACTTTTTTTCCTTGGGCCGCCATTTTGGCCGCCAATGTTTTACCGGCCTTACCAAAGCCGATGACAATTAAATCATAGGTTAACATAATTTACCTCCATTTTTCAAAAAGATTGTATCACATCTAATCAGAAAATGCTGAGTTTTGCTACGCCTATTTTAAAAAAGTATCATAAAACATTTTAATACACTTTGTCCATTTTATTGGAACTAAATTTTAGCGCTTTTTCTTGCTATATGTTATACTTTTTTTCATCATAAATTACTATAAGGAGAAGAAAATGTCTGTTTTTACACTGATTTTGGCAAGCTTGGTTGCCTTGGAATTTTTCTATATTATGTACCTAGAGACCATCGCAACGACCTCAGCTACGACAGCACGGGTCTTTGGTATGCCTCAAGAGGAGTTGGAGCAGCAGTCGGTCAATACACTTTTCAAAAACCAAGGAGTTTACAACGGGCTGATAGCTGTTTTGGTCTTGATTGCGGCTTTTGTGCAGCCTAGTCCAGTTTGGCTGGGGATTTTTATGGTTTATATCATCTTGGTAGCTGCTTACGGTGCAGTGACTAGCGATCCGAAAATTTTGTTCAAGCAGGGTGGTTTGGCAATGTTGACTTTGCTGAGTTTATTTTTCTAAAAAGGAGCGGAAATAGCGATTTCCAGCTCTTTTTTACATAATGATTGACTTTTTTATTAGACATGTGTAGAATAAAACTAGAAGAAAACTTTAGAAAGTATGGAAATACAATGAATCATTCAATTAAACGTTTACCAGATGGTGAATTTGCCATCTTAAAGATTATTTGGCACCTGCCAAATCCAACGACCTCTGCCCAAATCATGGAAAAGCTGGGTGAAGATAACCATTGGAAGCCTCAAACCTTATTGACAGTCTTAGCTCGCTTGACGGAAAAGGGCTTTTTAGAAAGTGTTCGCAAGGGACGTGAAAGGCAGTATACGGCCTTAATTTCGGAAGAGGAATATTTAGAAGTAGAGACGTCAGACTTTTTGAAGCGCTACAGCGGACATTCCATGGGAGGCTTTGTCAAGACTCTCTTTTCATCCAATTCCTTTTCAGAAAATGAACTGGATGAGTTGCGTAATTTACTGAATCAGAAAGAGTAAGATGAGGTAGTATCCATGAAACAGTTCCTTTTGTCTTTCCTCTTAACCAGTTTCTCAACCTCGATCTTGGTTCTGTTTTTGAGCCTTCTTTTTGCAATCCTTAAGAGCAAGATTTCAGTCAAGGTCAAGTATTTTATCTGGTTTTTAATTTTGCTGAGCTTTCTATTCCCAATCCGTCCTCAATTTGGCTCTGGTTTGATTCGGCTGAGTACTGGGGCGACTGTTCAGACAGCTGTTAGAGCTGGCCAGACAAGTGGAGGGCAGGCTGTTTCTCAAGTAGCTGAAAAAGCTAGCCAGGTAAATCTCTGGGAGACTTTTCTAGGTCTACCTTGGTTTGAAATATTCTTTACCATTTGGCTGCTTGGTTGTGCATTTAATCTAGGCAAATATGCCTATTCTTATATCCGTTTCAAAAAGATGTTGCAACGTTGGGGGACAGATGTTGAGGATGAAGAGACTTTGTTCCAGTTGCATTTGATCAAAGAAAGGATGGGCGTTAAAAGCAAGATTCGTCTGCTCCACTATCCTATGACACAGAGTCCAATGTTGCTCGGTTTCAGGGATGTTTTGATTGTGCTACCGGAGCTGGACTATACGGAGGAGGAGCTGCAGCTGATTTTCCAGCATGAGTTGACCCATTATCAGCACTATGATGTCTTGATTAATCTTTTCGCGATTCTTGCCAAGAGCCTGCATTGGTTTAATCCAGTGGTTCGTTTTGCTTGTCGGGAAACTCAGGAAGCAGGAGAAATGTACTGCGACTACGATGTTTTGAGTAGAAAAGACACAGCATATCGCACTTTTTATGGTGAGATCATTCTGACGATGATTGACCGTAGTAAGAAGACTCCGATTGCTTTGACAACTTGTTTTTACTCGGATAAGTTTAATCTTAAGCGACGGATTATTGGTATCATGGACAGCCGCCTGCCGAAAAAGTTTCTGTCTGCTTCCTTCGTAGTAGCAGTTCCTCTACTTTTGCTCTTGACTAGCTCGGTCTTTGCCTTAGAAAATCCAGTCGCACAAGATAGTAAACTTGTCTTAGAGTCTAAAAAAGCGGAAGGACTTAGTCAGCGTCAGGCTTTAGAAACAGTTTTGAAAGAACTATCTTTGGCTGAAAAGGACGTTAAGGATGTGAAGATTTCACGTGAGAAAGGCAATTATAAGATTCTCTTTTCACATGGACAGACGGCGCATGAGATGCTTGTCAATGCCAAGACTGGAAAAGTCGTCCAATCCAAGCAGCATACAATTGTCGAAAAGACAGTGACAGTTGAAAAAGAAGTTCCGCCATCTTCGTCTTCTGCAGCGACTCCAGCTGATAGTGGAAGTGGGAATGGGAATGCAGGTCATACGGGAAGTGTTAGCGCGCCGCCTCCTGCGACCAATACTGTGACAAATTCAAATACAAACACTAGTACAGCACCTGTCCAACCTCCTGCTCAAACTAGCTCCTCAAAGAGTAAGGATAAAGATCGTGATGATGAAAAAGACGATGACGACGACGATGATGACGATTAGATAAAAGATTCTACCAATCAAGATTTCTTGATAGAAGCAGCGATTGGTAGAATTTTTTTATCTTTATTTTTGGTATAATCTAGTCTTTAACTCATAAATTGAGGTCAATTTTGAAGCAATCTTTGAAACAGCCTGCAAAAGTTTTGAGTTGACCTCGGTCCAGTCAGTTGACAATAAGTTTATCAAGTTGGACTACGTGGTTGATTTGAAACCAGATGTAAGCGACCAGCACCTCATTCAACGCTTCTTACGCTATGAGAAGATTAAGAATATTTCCTTCTCGAAAGAAGCCAAAAAACGAAAAACCTTGTAAGGTAAAAGACAGTCGTTTTGAATGACTTGCATCCCAAAAGTTATCTTTTGGGATGCAAGTGTTTTGTTGATCAATATAGCTGTAATCTCTCTAAAATGCTATAATGTAGTTATCCAGAAGTGGAGGATTGAAGAGTGCTTCATATAATAATCATCATTTCTATCATACTTTTATTACTCATGTTTCATTCTTTGATTCAGCAATCAAAGAATCCTTCGGGCTTTCTAGGAAAACGAATGATGAAATTGTGGAATCGAGCCTATATCCCCATGTTTGTATGGGCAATTCGTCATCTGGATAGGACATTTTACCCTGTAATCTTAGATGTAGGAGTTGGGAACGGCCGTTCAACCATCCTACTGAAAGAAACCTTTCCGCAAAGTACTATAACTGGAATCGATATTTCAGACATTGCAATAGCTCAAGCCAAACAGATAGGGATGGTCAATCTAAATTTTGAACGAAGAGACGTTAGGGAGACAGGATTTTCTGATGAAAGTTTTGATTTGATTACAGCTTTTCAAACGCATTTTCATTGGCAAGACCTAGATGCTTCTTTTATAGAGCTTCGAAGGATACTCAAATCAGATGGGATGCTCTTACTGGCTTGTGAATATAACAAGTTGTCTTACTTTTTACCAGAGGTCCAAAGCGAAGAAGCATTTAGACGATTTTTGTTATCAGTAGGCTTTGAGCTCGTAACTAGTCAAAGAAAGGGATCGTGGATCCTTTATAAAATTGTCAAACATTAATGGAGGCACAATCATGAAACAATTATTTTTATGTTCATACTTTGCTGGTGTCAAAAAGCTTTTTAGAGATTATGCAAAGGAAAAGAATCTAGAAAATAAGGTTTTATTTATTCCTACCGCTGGGAACAAAGAGGACTATACTGCCTATATTGATGAGGCTCAGCAAACATTCAGAGATTTAGGATTTGAGATAGAGGTTCTAGATATTGCTTCTTGTGATCGAGAAACTGCACAGGCAAAGATTTTCCAAAGCAAAATTCTTTATATCTCTGGCGGGAATACATTTTATTTATTACAAGAATTAAAGAAAAAACAACTCCTATCTCTTATCAAAGAACAAATAAGAGATGGGTTGGTCTATGTGGGAGAATCAGCAGGGGCTATCATTACAGCTAAGGATATTGACTACAATAAACTCATGGACGATAAGACCGTAGCGACAGAGTTATCTGATACAGCAGGATTGGATGAAGTGGATTTTTACATCCTTCCACATTATGGTGAGGAGCCTTTTACTGATAGTAGCAAAAAGACCTTTGAAACCTATAAAAATCAGTTCAGTTTAATGCTAATAAACAATTCCCAAGCCGTAATTGTAAATGGTGAAGAAAGAGAAGTCGTTTCTGAACAGACTTAAAATAAATTTCTTTTTGCTATTATGATGTTCATTCTAACAATTTGTTGCTTTTAAAAAAGAAAGTGAAGATAATATAAGTTTATGGCAGTTTTTTTCTTGACATTTATCCATTTTGCGTGTAGAATAGAATAGATCTTGGACTTGAAGGGAGTGAAAAAAATGTCAAAAACAGTAGTACGTAAGAATGAATCTCTTGACGATGCTCTTCGTCGTTTCAAACGTGCGGTTACTAAAGCTGGTACTCTTCAAGAAACACGCAAACGTGAATTCTATGAAAAACCTTCTGTAAAACGCAAACNCAAATCAGAAGCAGCTCGTAAACGTAAAAAATTCTAATAACTAGAATGAGAAAACAGTCGATTTGGCTGTTTTTTTCTTTTGGATGGAAAGCGTATAATAAAACAGAGAGTGGGACAGAAATCGGTAATTCGTTAGAATTCGATTTCGTCGTCCCACCTCCGCACAGTTGAGTAGGGCTGTAAAAGCTGATGAAATCAGCGTAGTAGAGCCCACTCAACCACTGCGTCTTGCTCGACAATCCAAAGACAATTGAGAGGCTAGGACTTTTGTCCCAGCCTCTGTTTTGATATTAGTTTTGTTTTTCAAGCAAGCTCTTGATTTCTTGTAGAACTTCAAGTTCTGTTGGTCCAGCTGGTGTTTCTTCAGCAGCTTCTTCGTTCTTTTTAGCAAGGCTTTGTGCTTTTTCAGCAGACTTAACGATGAAGAAGAGAACAGTACCGACTACCAAGAAGTTGATCACAGCGCTCAAGAAGTTACCATAAGCTACTCCGTTCCATTTCAATTGAGAAATTTGCTCTAATTGTGCAGCTTTCAAAATTGGGTTGAGGAAGAGGGGAGTGATAACGTCAGTAATCAATGAGTTAACGATTGCTCCGAAAGCATTCGCAATGATAACCCCGACTGCTAAGTCAATCACGTTACCGCGTAGCAAAAATTCTTTAAGATCCTTTAACATTTTCTTTTCCTTTCAAAAAATAATTTAATATTTGATATTATATTATAGCTTAAAGAAGCAATTATTTCAAGTCATTTGCCTATCAAATGTTTTACATTTGCGTCAAATTATTATAAAATATAGAGTGATATTCTGTGATGAATTGGAGGTATTGTCTATTGGATAAAGAAATGATTTCTGAAATAAAAAATAGTGTCAATATCGTCGATGTCATAGGAGAAACGGTAGCCTTAACCAAGGCTGGCAGAAACTTTCTGGGACTTTGTCCCTTTCATGGCGAAAAGACGCCCTCTTTCAACGTTGTAGAGAACAAGCAGTTTTATCACTGTTTTGGCTGTGGCAAGTCGGGGGATGTTTTCAAGTTTATTGAGGACTACCGAGGCGTATCCTTCATGGATGCTGTTCAGATTGTCGCAGACAGAGCGGGCATTTCCTTAGGGATGGAGAGAGCTGGCGCAGATCGACCGAGACAGGCTCATCCGCATCAGGCGCTCTACGATATTCATACAGAGGCAGCGAAGTTTTACCATGCGGTTCTGATGACGACCAAAATAGGAGAAGAAGCACGCGCTTATCTCTACAATCGTGGGCTGACAGATGAGGTCATTAAGCATTTTCAAATCGGCTTGGCTCCTAATGAAGGCAACTATCTTCATAAGAGTATGGCTGGTAAGTTTGATGAGTTCACTATCATGAACTCGGGTCTTTTTAATCTGGCAGAGAATAATCTGGTCTATGATGCTTTTCAGAACCGGATTATGTTTCCCTTGACCAATGACAAGGGGCAGGTTGTCGCCTTTTCTGGTCGAATCTGGCAAGATTCGGAGGCTGTTTCACAGACTGCCAAGTATAAGAATAGTCGCAGCACCCCTATTTTTAATAAAAGCTATGAGCTTTATCATCTGGATAAGGCCAAGCCGGTTATCAAGAAGAGCCATGAAGTTTATCTGATGGAAGGCTTTATGGACGTGATCGCGGCTTATCGGGCTGGAGTTGAAAATGCAGTCGCATCTATGGGAACAGCTCTGACGCCTGAGCATGTCCAGCACCTGCGTAAGTATTGCAAGAAAATCATTCTGACTTATGATGGAGACAGGGCTGGTCAGGCTGCGATAGCCAAGGCTTTAGAAGAGCTGCGGGATATGTCGGTAGAGATTGTGTCCTTTCCTGACAATATGGATCCAGACGAATTTATTGCTAAAAATTCTGCCGAGGAATTGCGACAATTTCTGACTAAAACGCGAATTAGTGATGTAGAGTTCCTTTTACGCTATCTCAAGCCGGATAATATTGAAAATTTGCAGGCTCAGATTGAATTCGTGGAGCGAATGGCGCCAATCATTGCTCAAACGCAGTCTATTACAGCTCAGAATTCCTATATTTATATGTTGGCTGAGTTGCTGCCAGATTTTGATTACCAGCAGGTAGAGAATACGGTTAACAACAGTCGTTTGGCTGAGCGAAGTAGCCGAAGCGGACAGCAGTCGGAATCTCTAAGAAGACCTGTACTGGTAGATCTTCCACTGTCTAAACAGCTTTCACGGTTGATAAAAGCAGAAATCCATATCCTTTATCGTATGGTACACAATCCGCTGGTTTTAAATAGCTATCGGCTTCGTACAGATTTTGCCTTTGATACGGCGGAACTGCAGGAGTTATACGAGCTTTTACTGGCCAATGGTGAAGTGACTTCGCAGGATTTATCCAGCTTACCGGAAAGAGTCCAGCAACTTTGGTATCGGATGTTGGAGGAAGATTTGCCAGAGGAGATGGAAGACGGAGAGTTAGCAGAAGTTGAGTTGACTAGGGAACGTGAATTGCTTCGTAAGAATAATCAGCTGATTAGCAAAAAGATTCGAGAAGCTTTGCATACTGGAGATGAGAATGCCGCTATATTAGAAGTGGAGCGCTTAATCGCACAAAAAAGAAGAATGGAGTAGGTATGGCTACAAAACAAAAAGAAGTAACAACATTAGACGTTCAAATTGCAGAATTCATCCGCAATCACAAGCAGACAGGTGTAGCGACAGACGATGAAATCAATGACCAGCTGGTCATTCCTTTCACTTTGGACGCTGATGGGATTGAGGATTTGCTGCAACGCATTCAGGATGCGGGCATTTCTATCACGGATAAGGAAGGAAATCCCAGCGCGCGTGTCTTGAATACTGAAGAGGAAGAAGTAGAACTGACCGATGAAGAGCTCTTGGGTAGCAATTCAGCCAAGGTCAATGACCCAGTCCGCATGTATCTGAAAGAAATCGGGGTTGTGCCGCTTCTTAGCAATGAAGAAGAACAAGAGCTGGCGATTTTGGTAGAGCAGGGAGACTTGGAAGCCAAGCAGCGTCTGGCTGAGGCCAATCTTCGTCTGGTTGTTTCCATTGCCAAGCGCTATGTCGGCCGTGGTATGCAGTTCCTTGACTTGATTCAAGAAGGAAACATGGGACTGATGAAGGCTGTTGATAAGTTTGACTACACCAAAGGATTTAAGTTTTCAACTTATGCGACTTGGTGGATTCGTCAGGCTATTACCCGTGCGATTGCTGACCAAGCTCGGACTATTCGGATTCCGGTCCATATGGTGGAAACCATTAACAAGCTAGTCCGTGAGCAACGTAATCTATTGCAGGAATTAGGTCAAGATCCTACGCCTGAGCAAATCGCTGAGCGGATGGATATGACACCTGACAAGGTTCGTGAGATTCTCAAGATTGCTCAAGAGCCGGTTTCTCTAGAGACGCCAATCGGTGAGGAAGATGACAGCCATCTGGGAGACTTTATCGAAGACGAAGTGATTGAAAATCCAGTTGATTACACAACTCGTGTCGTTCTTCGTGAGCAGTTGGATGAGGTCTTGGATACTTTGACAGATCGTGAGGAAAACGTCTTGCGTCTGCGCTTTGGTCTGGACGATGGAAAAATGCGGACGCTGGAAGATGTCGGCAAGGTTTTCAATGTCACCCGTGAGCGGATTCGCCAGATTGAAGCCAAGGCACTGCGTAAACTTCGCCACCCAAGCCGCAGTAAACCACTCAGAGACTTTATCGAAGATTAAGAACTGAAAAGCAAGAAGGGGCAGAAATCTTTCAGTAGGAAGTGTCAAGTCGGCGATCCTTGCTGAAAACAAAGGTCCCCTCGAGCTAACTTGAAATTTCTGCTATATCTATAAGGAGGATATGCATGTCAGAAAAAAAATACAGCCCTGAAGAAGTTGAAAAGATTAAAACGCGTATTTTGGAGAGCTTGGAGCAGGTCATTGACCCAGAGCTGGGGATTGATATTGTCAATCTAGGTTTAATCTATGAAATCCGTTTTGACGAGACCAATGGGGAAACGGAAATCGATATGACCTTGACCACTATGGGATGCCCTCTGGCGGATCTTCTGACTGACCAGATTTATGACGCCATGTCAGATGTTCCAGAGGTTACTAAGACAGAAGTCAAATTGGTTTGGTATCCCGCTTGGACAGTGGAAAAGATGAGTCGTTATGCTCGAATTGCATTAGGGATTAAATAGCGACATCACACTGGAAGAAAGACTATACAGAAAAGCGCTTGAATGGAACATCAAGTGCTTTTTGAATGTAATTTTGTACAAACTACCAGCTAGTTAGTGAAATTTCCCCGCTGTTGAGCCAGATATTTTGGCCGTTCTCCAACTGGACTAGAAGTTGGCCACTGTCCGAGATATCGCTAGCAATTCCCTTATAGGTTTGATTATTTTGCTGGAAGCTCACTTGGCGACCGAGGACTAGAGAGTGCTTTTTGTAAAGATAGAGCAGGTCTTGGGGATCGCTTTCGTAGAAACATCTCCAGATTTCAGCAATCAGCTCATTTCTGCTGATAGGAGCTCGCTCTGTAAAGAGTGATCCAGCCTTAGATTGCAATTCTTCTGGAAAATCATTAACGCAAAAATTAAACCCGACCCCGATAATAATATCTGTGACTAAGTCTGTCTCGACTGAAGTAATGGCCTCGGTTAAAATGCCTGCGATTTTTTTATCCTTGTAGTAAATATCGTTGACCCACTTGATATCTATGTCTATCAGGGTTAGATTTTTTACAGCCTGATAGATGGCTCCAGCTGTCAGGAGGGTATAGGCAGGGATTTGATCAAAAGATAGGTTGGGCTTGAGATGGAGGGACATGTAAAAGCCGCCTTGTTTTGGAGAGAAAAAGTTTCGGCCGAAGCGACCGCGACCAGCGGATTGAGCGGCAGCTAGATAAAGGGTATTTGCTTCGCCGCTCGCTTCCAGACCTGCTTTGGCATCTATTTGAGTAGATTGACAGTTGGGGTTGAAGGAAACTTTGATGGGTGCCTCTTTTTCAATGATTTCTGGGATTAGTAAATCCCCCGCTTTGAGCTTATAGCCCCGATTTTTAACGGAATCAATCTGGATTCCTTCTCTTTCCAAGCGCTGAATGGCCTTCCAAATGGAAGTTCTGGAAATACCCAATGTCTGGGCCAGACTTTCTCCATTGGCATAATCGTCAGCTTGGCTGAGAATGGTAAATAATTGTTCGTAGGTTTTCATTCGTTCTTTCTCTGTTAAATACTGCTTTCTCGAATGGTCAGCTTGGTAGAAAGTTTGACCATATAGGGAATGGAGTCCTCTTCGG
The DNA here is from genome assembly GCF_003943815.1 of Streptococcus cristatus. Lineage (GTDB taxonomy): Bacteria > Bacillota > Bacilli > Lactobacillales > Streptococcaceae > Streptococcus > Streptococcus cristatus_F. The sequence goes on from NZ_RJNA01000015.1 coordinate 37,752, forward strand.
ATGTTAAAATTTGATTCAGAATGTGCAGAGCCTGCTTGCCCATTTCTTCTGTAAAAACGGTGACCGTACTGAGACTGGGATAGATGTACTTAGCAATAGACGTATCATTAAATGAAATAATGCTGACATCTTGGGGAACTTGGATTCCGTGTTCTTGCAGAGCCCGCAAGGCACCGATAGCCAAAGCATCGCTAGAGATGAAGAAGGCGGGCGGGAGCTGGTCTTTGTGTTTATTGATAATTTCTGACATCATTTGATAGCCTGATTCCGAAGAAAAGCTGCCTACCTTAACCAAGTCAGCTTGAAAGATTCCTTTGGCAGATAGATATTGCTGAAAGCTTGCTAGGCGAGGATCGCTGATGAGGCTAGCCTGGTCAGAAGTTCTTTCTTGGCCAGTAATCATGCCAATCTGGTCAAAACCAGCGTTCATGAAGTGCTCAAGAACCTTCTGTACAGCATTCTCAAAATCAACCGTCACACAGCTGTGGCCTGCATTAAGCGTATCACTGTCGACAAAAACTAAGTGGTTGCTGTACTGCTCCAGCTGCTGGATTTGAGCTGGGCTGAATTTACCGATGGCAATCAAGCCATCAATGTCTTTCAATTGCTCAAGAGAATCATTTTGAAAGACTCTGAGAATCTCATAGCCCAATTCTTGGGCTTTTTTTTCAATACCCAAACGAATGGAGTAGTAGTAAAGGTCATCGAGCTCTTCATGCTCAGTGTACCATTCAATGAGCCCGATACGGTAGGCCTGAGTCTTGCTTGGCTTACTTTTTCTTGATTTTTTATAGTTCAGCTGCTCGGCGATATCAAAAATCTTTTTACGAGTGCCATCACTGACCGACATGGCTGGGTCGTAGTTGAGTACGCGAGAAACTGTAGCGGGAGAGACTCCAGCAGCTTGGGCAATATCCTTAATCGTAGCCATTTTTTTCTCCTATTGTCTTATATGGGCTATTATACCTCAAAAACAAGTAAATAACAAAGAGGAATTTAGTAAATAACATCTAATAATTTTATTAAGTAAAAATTTACTAAAATTATTGAAGTTTTACTCGGAAACAGTTATAATGAAATTAAGAAAACGATTACAATATCGATCATCATTTTAAAGGAGTTTAGTTTATGTCAAATGTCATTTCAGTAGAGCAAATCCGCGCAGATTTTGCCAAGGTTTTTGGAGTAGAAGCGGATCACACTTTCTTTTCACCCGGTCGGATCAATCTGATCGGCGAGCATACGGACTATAACGGCGGTCATGTCTTTCCTGCAGCCATTTCTCTAGGAACTTATGGAGCGGCTCGCAAGCGAGACGACCAGCTCTTGCGATTCTTCTCAGGGAATTTTGAAGAAAAAGGGATTATTGAAGTGCCACTGGAAAACCTGCACTTTGAGCCTGAGCACAACTGGACCAACTATCCAAAAGGAGTTCTGCATTTTCTGCAGGAGGCGGGTCATAAGATTGACCGAGGCATGGATGTCTATGTTTATGGAAATATTCCAAATGGTGCTGGCTTGTCTTCTTCTGCGTCACTAGAGCTTTTGACGGGTGTCATTGCTGAGAAACTCTTTGATTTGCAGTTGGAACGTTTGAATCTAGTGAAAATTGGTAAATTAACTGAGAATGAATTTATCGGGGTTAATTCTGGTATTATGGACCAGTTTGCCATCGGTATGGGAGCTGACCAACGTGCCATTTACTTAGATACCAATACTCTTGAGTATGATTTGGTGCCGCTTGATCTCAAGGACAATGTCGTAGTGATTATGAATACCAACAAGCGGCGTGAGTTAGCTGACTCTAAGTACAATGAGCGTCGGGCGGAGTGCGAAAAAGCTGTTGAAGAACTTAACCGCAAGCTATCTATCGCAACCTTGGGTGAGTTGGACGAGTGGTCCTTTGATGAGTATAGCTATCTGATAGAGGACGAAAATCGTCTCAAACGGGCTCGCCATGCCGTTTTGGAAAATCAACGCACTTTGCAAGCGCGGGCAGCTTTGCAGGCAGGCGATCTTGACAAGTTTGGCCGCCTCATGAATGCTTCTCACGTTTCTCTAGAACATGACTATGAAGTAACTGGCTTGGAATTGGATACCCTCGTTCATACTGCTTGGGCTCAGGAAGGTGTTCTGGGTGCTCGTATGACAGGAGCAGGTTTTGGTGGCTGTGCCATTGCCTTGGTGCGAAAAGATGCCGTTGAGGCCTTTAAGGAAGCTGTTGGTAAGTACTACGAAGAAGTCGTTGGATATGCTCCAAGCTTCTATATCGCTGAAGTTGCAGGTGGCACTCGCGCTGTAGACTAGGAGAGAAGTAAATGGACGCTGTAATATTTGATTTAGACGGCTTATTAGCTGATACTGAGATCATTTCTCTAAAAGTTTATCAAGAATTGCTTGCAGACTTTGGAATTCCTTTCACAAAAGAAACATATTCTAGAGAATACAGTGGACATAGGGAAGAGGAGAATGTTCAACGATTTTTGGATACCTATGATTTACCTTGGAACTTTGACCAAACCTTGGAAAAAGTTTATGAACTGGAAGCTAAAATCTTAGCCCAAGGTGTTCATTTAAAAAAAGGTGCTAAAAATTTGCTTACTTTTTTGAAAACAGAGGGCATCCCAATCGCCCTAGCAACTTCAAGTGTTGAATCTAGAGCTAGAATGATTTTGGATAGTAATGGTATACTGTCTCTATTTGACCATCTAGTTTTTGCAAAAGATGTAAAGCGAAGCAAACCTTACCCTGATATATTTTTAAAGGCCTGTAGTGATTTGAATGTTTTACCAGAGAATTGCTTAGTACTAGAGGATAGTGAAGCAGGGATTGAGGCAGCGTATAGAGCTGGGATACCAGTCATTTGTATTCCAGACTAAAAAATACCAGCACAGTCTTTCTTAAATAAAACAGAACAAGTTTTTCAGGATTTAGACGCTGTCAGAGACTATTTAGAATGTAAGAAGGAGAATCAATGAGTCAGGGAGTTCTAGATGCATTTATCACAGAAGTCATTTCTGAAAGTTCATTTGAGGAAATGGATCGAATCTACCTGACCAATCGTGTTTTGGCACGAGTGGGAGATGGTGTTTTAGAAGTTGAGACTGAGTTGGATGACTTGATTGACCTCAAGGACCAGCTGGTTGAGGAGGCAGTTAGATTAGAGACGATTGAGGATAGTCAGACTGCGCGTGAAATCCTTGGTGCTGAGCTTATGAACTTCATCACACCAGCCCCTAGTCAGCTCAATCGGGACTTCTGGACAACTTATGGCTCCAATCCTGAGCAAGCTGTGGCTGATTTTTACCAGCTTAGTAAAAAGAACGACTACATCAAACTCAAGGCCATTGCTAAAAACATTGCTTTCAAAGCGCCAACTGAATACGGAGATTTGGAAATCACCATCAATCTCTCTAAGCCAGAAAAGGATCCCAAGGAAATTGCGGCAGCTAAAAAGGCTAAGACCAGCCACTATCCAGCCTGCCAGCTCTGCATGGAAAATGAAGGCTACCAAGGCCGCTTGGATCACCCAGCCCGAGCTAACCATCGGATTATTCGATTCGATTTGGCCGGACAGGAATGGGGCTTCCAGTATTCGCCCTATGCCTACTTTAATGAGCATTGCATCTTTCTGCACAGCCAGCACCTTCCTATGGCTATCAGCCGTCTGACCTTTGAGCGTCTGCTGGACATCGTCGAGACTTTTCCAGGCTATTTTGCAGGATCTAACGCCGACCTGCCTATTGTCGGTGGCTCCATCCTGACCCACGACCACTATCAAGGTGGACGTCATACCTTCCCTATGGTAATAGCAGAGCTGGATTGCAGCTTTACTTTTAGCGGATTTGAAGAGGTGGAAGCAGGAATTATCAAGTGGCCCATGTCCGTCATTCGTCTGAAGTCTGATAAGAAGGAACAGTTGATTGAGTTGGCTGACAAGATCTTGCAAGTTTGGCGGACTTATTCTGATCCTAGTGTGCAGATTTTGGCAGAGTCTGAGGGTGAGCCTCACCATACCATCACACCGATTGCCCGCAGGAAAGATGGACGTTTTGAGCTAGACTTGGTCTTGCGGGACAATCAAACTTCCTCAGAATATCCAGATGGCATTTACCATCCTCATAGGGATGTGCAGCATATTAAGAAGGAAAATATTGGTCTGATTGAGGTTATGGGACTGGCTATTCTGCCGCCTCGGCTCAAGGAAGAGCTCAAGCAGGTGGAGCTGTTTCTGCTAGGAGAAGACTGTCTGGTCGCTGCCTATCATCAGGAGTGGGCCAAGCAACTCAAAGACCAGAATCCAGATGTTACCGCTGAGACGGTGGAAGGAGTAGTTCAGGCTTCGGTTGGACAAATTTTCAGCCGTGTGCTGGAAGATGCAGGAGTTTACAAGCGAACAGAGGAGGGCAAGGAAGCTTTCATGCGCTTTGTCCAATCTGTTGGTTTGAAAGAGGAATAATTGCAGTGAGAGTTTTCATTTGTCCCTATTTTTGATAAAATAGTTAAATAAAAATCAAAACAAGAAAGAGAGAAACATGGCAATTTTAGTATTAGGTGGAGCTGGTTATATCGGCTCGCACATGGTAGACCGTTTGGTAGAGGCAGGTAAGGAAGAGGTAGTCGTCGTTGATAATTTGGTGACTGGTCATCGCGCAGCGGTTCATCCTCAGGCAGTCTTTTATGAGGGGGATTTGGCGGACAAGGACTTTATGCGTAGTGTATTTGCCAATCATCCATCTATCGATGCAGTCATTCACTTTGCTGCCTTTTCACTGGTCGCAGAGTCCATGGTGGACCCGCTCAAGTATTTTGATAATAACACAGCCGGCATGGTTTCTCTTTTGGAGGTCATGCAGGAATGCGGCGTTAAAAACATTGTCTTTTCTTCGACAGCAGCGACTTATGGCATTCCTGAGGAAGTTCCGATTCTGGAAACAACTCCGCAAAAGCCGATTAATCCTTATGGTGAGAGCAAGCTTATGATGGAGACCATTATGCGCTGGGCAGACCAGGCCTATGGCATCAAGTTTGTGGCCCTGCGTTATTTCAATGTAGCCGGTGCCAAGCCCGACGGATCGATTGGCGAGGACCATGGACCAGAAACCCATCTCCTACCCATTGTGCTCCAGGTGGCTCAGGGCAAACGTGAGAAGATTGCCGTTTTTGGAGACGATTACGATACTCCAGACGGAACCAATGTCCGCGATTATGTCCATCCTTTCGACTTGGCTGATGCCCATATTCTGGCTGTTGAACACCTGCGAGCTGGTCAACCTTCGGATGCCTTTAACCTTGGCTCTTCGACTGGTTTTTCCAACCTGCAGATTGTAGAAGCAGCACGCAAAGTGACCGGACATCCTATTCCTTTGGAAATAGCAGAGCGACGCCCAGGGGATCCAGATACGCTGATTGCTTCCTCTGAGAAAGCAAGAGAAGTTTTGGGCTGGAAGCCAAAATTTGACAATATCGAAACCATTATCGAAACTGCTTGGAAATGGCATTCCAGTCATCCAAACGGCTATGATGATCGCCAGTAACCAGTGTAGTTTCAAATATTTACAGAGACACTTTGTTAGAGATAGCAAGGTGTTTTCTTGGAGTGATAGAAGTTCTTTTCATGGGATTTAATTTGTTGTAAAAAAAGCGGATACATAGTAAAATAGAAAAATGATGAAAATAAGACGAATAAATAATGAATTAGAGATAAATCAGGAAGAAGATACAGTCTTGGTTCTGGGCTATTTTGACGGCCTGCATAAGGGACATCAGACACTTTTTAAGGAAGCTAGGAAGATAGCGGATGAGCAAGGACTGAAGATTGCGGTACTGACTTTTCCTGAGTCACCAAAATTAGCTTTTGTCCGTTATCAGCCAGAGTTGATGTTGCATTTGAATCATCCGGAGGAACGAGCTGCTCACTTAGAAAATTTGGGTGTGGACTACCTTTACTTGATTGACTTTACTAGTCATTTTTCTAAAAATACAGCCCGAGAATTTTTTGATAAATACGTTGCTGCACTTAAAGCGAAAGCAGTTGTGGCAGGTTTTGATTACCATTTTGGATCTGACAAGAGAAAGGCAGAGGAGCTTGCAGACTATTTTGATGGTCAGATTGTCATCGTCTCATCAGTCAATCAAGATGAGGAAAAAATCTCCTCTACTCGGATTAGAGAGACCATTCAAAATGGTGATGTTGCCAAGGCGCATCAGCTATTAGGCTATCCTCTCTCTACTCGGGGCATTGTGGTTCATGGCAATGCTAGAGGGCGCACCATTGGCTATCCAACGGCCAATCTAGCCCCTTTGGATCGCGTGATTTTACCAGCAGATGGTGTCTATGTGGTAGATGTTGAGCACAATGGCAAGATTTTTCGTGGCATGGCTAGCGTTGGCAAAAATGTGACCTTTGAAGGAGATGAGCTTCGTTTTGAAGCCAATCTATTTGACTTTGCGGAGGAAATCTATGGCGATACGATTCGGATTATCTGGCTGGATAAGATTCGTGATATGGTTAAATTTGATGGTATTGAAGAACTGGTTGCTCAATTAAAGAGTGATGAAGAAGTGGCAAGAAATTGGGAATGTTCGGAATAAATATCAGTTCTTGATATTTTTCTTAGTATTTCAAGCTGATTCTTAAAAATATCTAGTCAAGAGAGATAAAATTTAGTATAATAGAGTTAGTTACTATATAAAAATAAGAAGAGAACAGCATGATTACATTATTTTTATCGCCTAGCTGCACTTCCTGTCGCAAGGCGCGTGCTTGGTTGATTGGTCATGAAGTTCCATTTACGGAGCATAATATCATGACGAGCCCTCTGTCTGCTCCAGAATTGCAACACATTCTTTCATTGACAGAAAATGGCACTGATGACATCATCTCAACCCGCTCAAAAATTTTTCAAAAACTAGATTTAGATGTAGAGGATTTATCGATTTCAACGCTCATTAAGCTGATTGAGGAAAATCCTAGTCTTTTGCGTCGCCCAATTATCCTTGATGGTAAACGAATGCAAATCGGCTTCAATGAAGATGAAATTCGTGCTTTCTTGCCTAGAGGCTATCGGAAAGAAGAACTCAGAGCCGCAACTATGCGTGCTGATATTTAAAATATGGAAAAAAATTATAGTTACCCACTAGACTTATCGTGGAGCACTGAAGAGCTTGCTTCAGTGCTTTCTTTTTTTAATGATGTAGAGCAAGCCTATGAACAGAAGATTCAAGCGGAGAAACTGCTCCAGTCCTATGCAGTCTTCAAAAAAGTTGTTCCCAGTAAGGGAGAAGAGAAGCGACTCGGCCGTGAGTTTGAGACGGTCAGTGGCTATTCTCTTTATCGCGCTGTTCAGGAGGCAAAAAGGAAAGGGAAAGGAATGATTTCTCTTGGAAAATAAATTTCATTTTGCGAAAGAAATAGTTTATCAGGCAGGGGCTTTTTTAAGAGACCATCTCTATGATGACTTAGATGTCCTACAAAAGAGCAGCCCGACTGACTTGGTGACTCAAATGGACCGCTTCATCCAAGATGATTTGGTTGAGAAAATTTTAGCTCAGTATCCGAACGACGCGATTTTGGCAGAGGAAAATGACCTGCGACACGACATCGCGGATGGTAATGTCTGGGTGATTGATCCCATTGATGGTACCAATAATTTCATCACCCAGCGGGCTGATTTTGCTATTATGTTGGCGTATTTTGAAAATGGGCAGGGCAAATTCGGCTTAATTTACGATGTGACAAGAGACCAGCTTTTTCATGGAGGTGGGGCTTTTGATGTTTACTGTAATGAACGAAAATTATCTGCTTTTATCGATAAGCCCTTGCAGAAATATCTTATGGCTTCAAATGCTAGTATGCTGGAGCATAATCACTGGGGACTAGCTGACTTGGCTCGTGATTGCTTGGGGGTGCGTGTCTATGGCAGTGCTGGGATTAGTTTTGCTAAGACCTTGGCTGGTGGATTAGCCGCCTATTTCTCTTATAATTGGCCTTGGGACTATGCTGCGGTCTATGTGATGGCTGACAAACTAGGCTTCGTCATTCAGACTCTTGATGGCGAACAGCCGAATTTTCAGACTCAGGAGCCGATTATGATTGCACCAAAGTGCAAGTTAGACGAATTACAAGAGTATTTACGAAAGGGAAAAGGCTAGTATGGACTTTCCAGTAGGTTTTAAGGAAAAGTATGAGGAGCTCTTGGGGAAGGAAGCAGAGGCTTTTTTTGCGACTTTTGAACAAGATCCGATTTCAGCCTTTCGCAGCAATCCTTTAAAAGAAAATCAGAAAGATTTTGTGAATGCTATCCCGAACACAGACTGGGGACATTACGGAAAAGCGTCTGGGAAGTCGGTAGAACATGTCACGGGACTAGTTTATTCTCAGGAGCCAGCTGCGCAAATGGTCGCTCAGGTTGCAGCACCACAAAAGGGCATGAAAGTTTTGGATTTAGCGGCTGCACCAGGTGGAAAATCTACTCATTTACTCTCTTATCTGGGAAATACAGGCTTGCTGGTTTCTAACGAAATCAATGCCAAACGCAGTAAAATTTTGGTAGAAAACATTGAGCGGTTTGGAGCGCGAAATGTCCTTGTCACCAACGAATCTTCGGATCGATTGGCTAAGGTTTTTCAGGGTTATTTCGACCTCATTGTTCTGGATGCTCCTTGCTCTGGCGAAGGAATGTTTCGCAAGCAGCCGGATGCCACCCAGTATTGGAGTCCGGAATATCCTGCCCAGTGTGCGCGTCTCCAGCGAGAAATTCTAGAGGACGCTGTCAAGATGTTGGCGACAGGCGGGCAGCTAGTCTATTCGACTTGCACTTGGGCACCAGAAGAAAATGAAGAAATTGTCGCTTGGCTTTTAGAGAATTTTTCTTTGGAATTGCTGGAAATACCAAAAATCAATGGCATGATGGCAGGGATTGATTTCCCAGAAACAGCTCGTATGTATCCTCACCATTTCAAAGGTGAAGGGCAATTTGTAGCCAAATTTCGTTTTACAGGCAGTCAGTCTGCTAAAAAAATCAAGGCAGCCAAAAATAAATTAACGGCCGAGCAGAGAAAACTCTGGCAAGATTTCCAGAAAAAGCATCTGAAAATTGAGCTAGAAGGACATTTAGATACTTTTGGGGACAATCTTTATCTGCTGCCAGCTGGACTGCCAGATGTCTCCAAGCTGAAAATTGCTCGCAATGGCCTGCATCTGGGTGTATTTAAGAAAAATCGCTTTGAACCGAGCTTTGCTTTAGGCCTAGCTTTGAGGCCTAGTGAAGTCGTCTCAGTCCTTGAGATTGATGATGAGGCCTTTAGCAAATATGTAGCAGGCGAGACGGTTCAACTCTCACAAAACTATCCAAATGGCTGGTATCAAGTGCTTGCCCAAGGCAACGGTTTGGGTTTTTCAAAAATTACTGGAAATACCTTGAAAAATTATTTCCCCAAGGGGCTTCGCTTTCGTTCAAAAGACTAGGCAAAGCCCTCTTTCTATGTTATAGTGGATATAGTGGGATTTTCAGTTTCTTTCAAATAGACATTCCACTATCATTCTCAAGATTTCGAGGAGAAAAATGGTAAAGAAAAAATATAAGCTGATTTTGTCAGCGATTCTAGTTCTAGTTGCGGTTAGCCTCTCTGCTTGCTCCAGCTGGATTGACCGAGGCGAGTCCATGACTGCCGTTGGTTCGACAGCCCTTCAGCCGCTCGTTGAAGCAGCAGCGGATGAGTTTGGTTCGGCCAATATTGGAAAAACGGTCAATGTTCAAGGTGGTGGATCAGGTACGGGCTTGTCTCAGGTTCAGTCTGGTGCGGTTGAAATTGGCAACTCAGATGTCTTTGCTGAGGAAAAAGAAGGGATTGATGCTTCAGCCCTTGTTGACCACAAAGTAGCAGTTGCCGGGATTGCGGTGATTGTCAATAAAGAAGTATCCGTCGATAATTTAACAGCGGAGCAGCTGCAGAAGATTTTTACTGGTGAAGTGACCAACTGGAAGCAGCTGGGCGGGAAAAATCTAGAGATTTCTATCATCAACCGTGCGGCAAGCTCTGGTTCCCGGGCTACGTTTGACAGTGTCATCATGGACGGTAAATCAGCCGTTCAAAGTCAGGAGCAGGATTCAAATGGGATGGTTAAGTCCATTGTTTCTCAAACACCGGGAGCCATTTCTTATTTGGCCTTTGCTTATGTGGATGATTCTGTCAAGACTTTGAAGCTCAATGGCTACGAGCCAACTGCCAAGAATGTTGCAACCAATGCTTGGCCACTATGGTCTTATGAGCATATGTATACATTAGGCAAGCCGACTGGTCTGGCAGCAGAGTTTCTGGATTACATGTTGTCCGATGAAGTTCAGGATGGAATCGTCTCAGGAATGGGCTATATTTCCATCAAGGAAATGCAGGTCAGCAAGGATGCTGATGGAAACGTTACAAGCTTAAAAGGAGATAGCAAATGAGAAATGAAGAATTAGCGAAAAAATTACTATCCCCTTCGAAAAACTCTCGTCTGGAAAAATTTGGGAAATATATCACCTTTGCTTGTCTGGCTTTAATCGTTTTGATTGTAGCCATGATTTTAATCTTCGTAGCACAAAAAGGGCTGTCGACCTTCTTTGTCAACGGAGTTAATGTATTTGAATTTTTATTTGGCTCCACTTGGAATCCGTCAGGTAAGGAATTCGGTGCCCTGCCAATGATTTTAGGCTCCTTTATCGTTACCATTCTGTCTGCTCTGATAGCAACTCCCTTTGCGATTGGTGCAGCTGTCTTTATGACAGAAGTTTCTCCAAAAGGAGCAAAGATACTGCAACCGGCTATTGAACTTTTAGTTGGTATTCCGTCTGTTGTTTATGGATTTATCGGTCTGCAAATCGTGGTGCCTTTTGTCCGTACAGTCTTTGGCGGTACTGGTTTTGGGATTTTGTCTGGTATTTTTGTGCTCTTTGTTATGATTTTGCCGACAGTAACCTTTATGACGACGGACAGTCTGCGTGCTGTGCCGCGTCACTACCGTGAAGCAAGTCTGGCTATGGGCGCAACGCGCTGGCAGACTATTTGGCGGGTAACACTCAAGGCTGCTCGCTCAGGTATTTTTACAGCGGTGGTCTTTGGAATGGCGCGTGCTTTCGGTGAAGCCCTAGCTATCCAGATGGTTGTTGGTAACTCTGCGGTGATTCCAACCTCTTTGACAACACCAGCAGCCACACTGACCTCTGTCTTGACCATGGGAATCGGAAATACCGTTATGGGAACGGTGGACAATAACGTTCTCTGGTCTCTGGCTCTGGTGCTCTTGATGATGAGCTTAGCCTTTAACAGTGTGATTAAACTAATTACAAAAGAAAGAGGTAAGAAAAACTATGCACGCTAAGAAATTAGATAAATTGGCGACTGGTGTTCTCTACACAATAGCGAGTATCATTGTTGCCATCCTTGCCTCTCTCATCCTCTATATCTTAGTTAGAGGTCTGCCACATGTTTCCTGGTCTTTCTTGACAGGGAAATCCTCTTCTTACCAAGCTGGCGGTGGTATTGGGATTCAGCTTTATAATTCCTTCTTCCTGCTGGTGATTACTCTGATTATCTCTGTTCCCCTTTCGATGGGAGCGGGAGTCTATCTAGCTGAGTATGCTAAAAAAGGTCCGGTGACCAACTTTGTCCGTACCTGTATTGAAATCCTGTCCTCGCTGCCATCCGTGGTAGTCGGACTCTTTGGCTATTTGATTTTCGTTGTCCAGTTTGAGTATGGCTTCTCAATCATTTCTGGTGCTTTGGCGCTGACTGTCTTCAATCTGCCTCAGATGACTCGCAATGTCGAGGACAGCTTACGTCACGTTCACCATACACAGCGTGAAGCAGGACTAGCTTTGGGAATATCCCGCTGGGAAACGGTGCTTCATGTGGTCATTCCTGAAGCTCTGCCAGGGATTGTGACAGGGATTGTCCTTGCTTCTGGTCGGATTTTCGGTGAAGCAGCTGCCTTGATCTATACTGCAGGTCAATCTGCGCCGGCTCTGGATTGGTCTAACTGGAACATTTTTAGCATTACCAGCCCGATTTCGATTTTTCGGCAAGCGGAGACGCTAGCCGTCCATATCTGGAAGGTCAATAGTGAAGGAACCATTCCTGATGGAACTGTGGTGTCAGCAGGATCAGCAGCGGTGCTTCTGATTTTCATCTTGATTTTCAACTTTGGAGCCCGCAAACTCGGTTCTTACTTGCACAAGAAATTAACCTCTGCATAAAGGAGAAGCAATGACAGAATATAATTGGAATGAAAAGCATATCATTACTTTTCCTGAAGAAAAAGTAGCCCTTTCGACCAAGGATTTGCATGTTTACTACGGTAAAAAAGAATCCATCAAGGGCATTGATATGCAATTTGAAAAGAATAAAATCACAGCTTTGATTGGACCTTCAGGTTCAGGGAAATCAACCTACCTCCGCAGTCTCAATCGTATGAATGATACGATTGATATTGCCAAGGTAACAGGGCAAATTCTTTACCAAGGAATAGACGTCAATCGGTCTGATATCAACGTTTACGAAATGCGTAAGCACATCGGCATGGTCTTTCAACGGCCTAATCCATTCGCCAAGTCTATTTATCGCAACATTACCTTTGCTCATGAACGTGCTGGTGTAAAAGATAAAAAGATTTTGGATGAGCTTGTTGAAACTTCGCTCAAGCAAGCTGCGCTTTGGGACCAAGTCAAGGATGATCTTCATAAATCAGCCTTGACCTTGTCAGGCGGTCAGCAGCAACGCCTCTGTATTGCCCGAGCTATCTCGGTCAAGCCAGATATCTTGCTTATGGACGAGCCGGCTTCTGCGCTGGATCCGATTGCGACCATGCAGCTGGAAGAGACCATGTTTGAGCTCAAAAAGGACTATACGATCATCATCGTGACTCACAATATGCAGCAGGCTGCCCGGGCCAGTGACTACACCGGCTTCTTTTATCTGGGGGATTTGATTGAGTATGACAAAACTGCCAATATTTTCCAAAATGCCAAACTGCAGTCGACCAATGACTATGTTTCTGGTCATTTTGGTTAAAGGTGAAGAAACTAAAGGAATGAACTTATGACAGAACCTATTTTGCAAGTCAAGGACTTGTCGGTCTATTATAATAAAAAGAAAGCACTCAATAGTGTCTCCTTGGACTTTATGACTAATGAAATCACTGCCTTGATTGGACCATCAGGTTCAGGGAAATCTACCTTGCTCAAGGCTATCAACCGTATGGGTGATTTGAATCCAGAAGTAACAACGACAGGCACGGTCATCTATAACGGACACAATATTTACAGTCCTCGGACAGATACGGTGGAGTTGCGCAAGGAGATTGGCATGGTTTTCCAGCAGCCTAATCCCTTCCCAATGACCATTTATGAAAATGTTGTCTACGGACTGCGCATTAACGGCGTCAAGGATAAACAAGTTTTAGATGAAGCGGTGGAGCGTTCCTTGATTGGGGCTTCTATCTGGGACGAAGTGAAAGACCGTTTACATGATTCGGCTATCGGACTCTCGGGTGGTCAGCAACAGCGGATTTGTGTAGCACGCGTTTTGGCTACTAGTCCGAAAATCATCCTCTTGGATGAGCCAACGTCAGCGCTAGATCCAATCTCTGCGGGTAAAATTGAGGAAACTCTCTATGGACTTAAGGACACCTATACCATGCTCTTGGTGACGCGCTCCATGCAACAGGCTTCTCGGCTTTCGGATAAAACAGGCTTCTTCTTGGGTGGTGATTTGATGGAGTTTAATGATACTAAGGAGATGTTCCTCAACCCACAAAATAAGGAAACAGAAGATTATATTACAGGAAAATTTGGATAAGGAGTTGAATGATGTTACGATCTCAATTTGAAGAAGATTTGGAGAAATTGCACAATCAGTTCTACGCAATGGGACAAGAAGTGCTCTCACAAATCAACCGCACGGTGCGTGCTTTTGTCACACATGACCGTGACTTGGCAAAGGAAGTCATCGAAGATGATGCAGAAGTAAATGAATATGAAGTGAAATTGGAAAAGAAATCATTTGAAATGATTGCCCTCCAACAACCCGTTTCTCAAGATCTTCGCACTGTCCTAACCGTTCTCAAGGCCGTTTCAGACTTAGAGCGTATGGGAGACCATGCGGTATCCATTGCAAAAGCAGCTATTCGTATGAAGGGGGAGCAGCGTATTCCAGCTGTCGAGGACGAAATTAAAAAGATGGGCCGCGATGTGAAAAATTTCGTTGAAGCTGCCCTTGATCTCTACCTGAATGGTTCTGTAGATCAAGCCTATGAAGTAGCAGCCATGGATGAAAAAATCAACCATTATTTTGATAGCATTCGTGATCTGGCTACGGAAGAAATCAAGAAAAATCCTGAAGCCATCGTTACAGGCCGTGATTATTTCCAGGTTATTTCTTTCTTGGAACGTATCGGCGATTATGCCAAAAACATCTGCGAATGGGTCGTTTACTTTGAAACGGGTAAAATTATTGAATTATAATATATGTTAAAGAGACAGGCTAAGCTTGTCTTTTTTGTTTTGAGGAGGAGAAAAGGTGATATGAGACGAATTTAAAAGATAGATACTTGGACTTCATGTAGATAACAGACAAATTGGATTTCAATGGATTAAAAGGTCTAAAACAAAAAGATAATTTATCGATATGACCCAAGTACTTTCCTTTTGGTTGAAGTGATTGAAAAAGAAATGGAGGATAACGCTAAAAATTATGCTACAATGTAGGAAAGTGATAGCTGAAAACCTTGTTTTATAGAATACTGTAATGGAGGTATAATTATGAGAAAAAAGATTATTGTCGTTCTGGCAATTTTGTTCGTTCTAGTTTCAGGAGGGGGATACTGTATGACAAAATGGATTGAATATCAAAACTCGCCGTATAATGTTAGTGACGTTTTAGACGATAAAGGAGTAAAACTTTACAAACGAGGATTTCGTTTGTTGGAAGAACAACTGGCAACTTATATTAAGGAGCACTATTCAGGAATAAGTAGAATAGAGTTTTCACCTATACTAGTTCGAGGAGGTGACGGACGATATATGTTTCATGCCAATATTGTTCCTATAGTTTATGATGAATATGGAGATAAGGCGTATTTAGGTAAAAAAATTGGAAATCGAACATTTGCTCATTATGATGATTTTAGTAGTATCAGACTCGATTTTGATGGATTGGATGAAGAAATCATTGAAATAAGAGTTGATAGTGAATTTATTGATATATCTGATAGTAAATGTTTACCTGAAAATGTAAAACTTAATTCTGTTAAAGAAATGGATGAAAATATAGAAGCGCTTGTCAATGCTGGTCAACTAAAAGATGTGGTTAAAAGTGAAAAAGGTAGTCAAAAAGCGGAAATTGTCTATAATACAGAAATTAAGAAAGGAGACTATTTGGATTGGCGTTGACAGAATGGCATTGTTTATATTAAATAACACTTAGTAAGGCTAAAAGATGTTAAGGAATCAGATGTAGGAAGTCCGAATGCCGAAATTAGACTACAACTTATAAATTAAAAGAGGGAGTTATTCAGAATGGGGATAATCTTTGATTAAATGGGGAGGTTTCTGTTTATGGATAATATGGCAGAAGTACTCGGCAAAAAATACAATATTGTGATATACTATAAACAGAAAAAATGGATTCGTTTTCATTTAGATATAGAGGTGACAGTTAATGAAGAAAAAACAACTTGCAATTATAGCTGTATTAATTACCTTAGTTTTAGGAGGGGGATACTGTATGACAAAATGGATTGAACATCAAAACTCGCCGTATAATGTTAGTGATGTTTTAGACGATAAAGGAGTAAAACTTTACAAACGCGGATTTCGTTTGTTGGAAGAACAACTAGCGACTTACATCAAAGAGCACTATTCAGGAGTTAGTAAAATAGAGTTTTCACCAATTTTTGTTCAAGGTGGAGATGGGCAGTATATGTTTCATGCCAATGTTGTTCCTGTCATTTATGATACTCATGGTAATAAAGTCTATTTAGGTCGAACAGTTCAAAATTTCGGTTATGCTAGTTATGGAGATTATGGTGATGTCAGATTGGATTTTAATGGATTTGATGAAGAAATAATTGAGCTAAGAGTAGGAGATGATTTTATTGATATTGCAGGCAATAAAAAACTCCCTGAGGAAGTCAAACTATCATCTAAACCCAAGATGGATGAAAACATTGAAGCGCTTGTTAAAGATGGACAGCTGAAGGACGTGGTTAAAAGTGAGGAAGGCAGTCCAAGTGCAGAGGTTATTTATAATACAGAAATCAAGAAAGGATATCATTGGGAATGGCATTAAATGATGAACAGGTACAGGAATTACAAGTTGATGTGTTAAAAATAATAAAAGAAAAAAATGTTAATGAACAATTTGGTCTTGAAAGAAGCGGAAAGAAATATCAATTAATCAACGAAGTCAACGAAACCACCCAAGCTATTGCTGTTGCGCCTCTTGATAAGGAAGGTAAGCCAGATTATAGTCAAACTACTATTGTTGTTGCCGGAACTCAGTCACCTAACGGAGATATTAATAATCATGTTATAGAATCTGGATTTAATGCAGTAATGGCAAGAAATCAATTAACAGAACAGACAAAGGACGTTCGGGAGTTTTATAACCAATCATTATCTAAGGCTAAAAAAATGGCTGGCAAGGGACAAGAAGTTGATATCAGTAATATGTCGGGATTTAGTCAAGCGGGACCAGCTGTTGCTAAAGTAGCTGCGGAAATGAAAGTCCAGAAGATTACAAATTTCATGGACTGGGGTGCGTGGAATTCGTTGACAAAAAATACAGCCGATTATAGAGGGATTAGTGATGAAGAATTAGCATATCTTAATAAACACTTACATTCATACAGTGATCAAGGGAAAGATTTAACAAGTTGGGATGGTCATGGAGGGATCATTCCGTATGGAAAAGTATTTACTGTAGAGGGAAAACATCATAATGCTGGCTTACCCAAGATTAAAGGTAATAGTCTAGATATTAAATGGTATGTAAAAAATAGTCTTTTCTGTTCCGGCATGACTGAAAAGCAAGTGAGGGAGATTGCTAAGAGAAAAGCTAAAGCTGCTGAAAAATTTGACTTGTCTAAGCTAGAGACATGGTTTGATAGTACAGATCCAGAATCTTATGTTAAAGAATATTTAGAAAAATATGGTTCTTTTGCTCCTGAGCCTTCTAAGCAAGAATTACTCACTTTAAATAGACAACGCATTGGTGAACTGCACGCTTCCTTGAAGACTAGTTCAGGCAGTCAAACGATTAGTTTGAGAGAAGAATTAGTTCGTACAAGCGCGCAAACTGCTCAGCTACAAGCTGAGGAATATGAGCAGGCGATCAAAGATAAACTTGCAAATGCCAAGGAAAGTGTCACTCAGCACATAACAGAACTACGATCAGCAGCGTATACGCTGGCTCATAACCTTTCTGGTGGAGAGATAGAGGATTTACTATCCGAGCTGAGCTTTGAGATAGCTTGGAATGTTGGAATAGAAGCAGCAACTCTTTCCTCGGCCAACTCATATCAAACGAAAATGACAAGTATATCAGGTAAATTAAACAAGGCAGCTGATAGAATTGTAGAAATTGACCAAAAAGGTAGCCAGATTTTTGGGGAATTATAGGAGGAAGCGTATGATTGAACCAATTATAGAAGATCGAGCAGAAGCAGAGCGTATCAAAAAAGAGTATCTGAGGATACAGGAACGTCTGGCTATTCGAGGATTAATCTCAGCCAAAAGAGCCACTCTCCTTGAAGAAAGTCGTCTATTGCAAGAATGGCTTACCAATCAGGCTGAGACGATGAAATCATTCTCATCAGTTCAAGTTCCTGCCGATTTGGAAGGTGCTTTTTCCGGATTAGCAGCCGATTCGGTCAAGAATGTTTTAACTGAAATCTCAACACCTCATTTGATGAGTCCAATTCTATAGGAGGGGTTATGGATACAAAAAAACGGATGGCACAATTAGACGATGAACATATAGCATTTCGAAGAAAAGCCAGTGAATTGGAATGGGATTATCACGATATGAAACGGGAGGCTAGAAATTTTTCGGAGGAAATGAGTAATTGGGTTCTATCATTTTGTCGTCACAGTTCGCCTGTTGATTCATCTTATATATTAAATCAAATCGAGGAAAATCGAGAAGATTTTGAGCGGAAAATGAGGCGTTACGAAGATCGACTGAATGAAGTCTGTCAAGAAGAAAATCGCTTGTACAATAAAAAATTGGACGCACTGAAGAAAGAAACAAAGCAAAGATGAACTTCACTTTTCCTTTGAGACGAATCTATCAGGCAGGCTAAGCT
>NZ_RJNA01000016.1 GCF_003943815.1 Streptococcus cristatus
GTACAGATAGGAAGGTTCCTTTATGGAAAAGAAATGTAAGTTTAGTATTCGAAAATATGCTATCGGTGCTTGTTCTGTTATGATAGGTGTCCTGTTATTTGGTATGCCATTGGCATCGGCCGATGTGGTACAACCGTCCAGTTCAGCAACTGTTACTAGCGAGTCATCAGGTGGCAGAGGAAATGATTCTGGTACGGTCGAGCGGGTAGAAGGTCTAACCAGTTTACCAGCTGAATTGGCAGATAAATTAGCAAAAGCCGACTCTGGCGACAATGGAGGAAGCAGTTCTGATAATAGCGGAAATACTTCTGAAGCAACATCAGAGGTAGCTACTCCCAAACCGGATCAGCCATCTGCAAACAAAGAAGCAACTAATCCACAGCTGACTCAACCAACACTGACTACACCTCCAGCACCAACTACACCAGTGAAAGAAGTGGTAAATATTCCTGATGTTAATCATTTATTGAATGCACAGGTGAGAGCGTCCAACCATGAGCAGAATACATCCAATACTGGCGATAAAGCTGTAGATGGAGACGACAATAGTCGTTGGGCAACAGATAGGAATGCAGTAACTCCTCATCTAACCATGACTTTAAATAAGGTGACATCAATCAAGCGAATTGAGATTGATTGGGATCGTAGGCAGAGAGCGGGACAGCCTAATGATCCAAATGTGCAAGGATGGAAACTTTATTATGCTACAGCAGAGGCTATCAATGAAGAGGAAGCGACACGTAAGTGGAAATTGGCCTATGAAAAAGATGGTCAACCAGTTTTAGACGAAAGAGTCAATTTGGATGCTCCGATTGAAGCAAAATATCTCAAGTTGGAAATCACAAAATACACTGAAGGTAGTATGCGCTGGCGCAATGTCGGTGTTCAGGAAATACGAGCTTATTCTAACATTCCAGAACCAGATAAGGTGACAAATCTTAACCAAGTAGAGTCACTGACTTTGGCTCAAGATGGACATTCACTTGTTTTACCTGAATTACCAGGTAAGGTTAGCTTAGTTGGTAGCAATAAAACAGGTGTGATTGATCTGAATAATAAAATCCACCAACCTCTAACGGACCAGACAGTTAAAGTTTCTTTGCAACAAGTGCATGAAGGCCAAACCATTACCAAGGAATTTGAAGTTAGAGTTCCTGGTCGCTATGCAGACGAGGGAGTTGGAGACAAGCCAACAGTGGCTCCAACTGTTCAGCAATGGCATGGTGAGGAAGGACGTTCTTCTATTTTGGAAGACACTGTTCTATCTGTTGGAGATTCAGGATTTGACAAGGCAGCTAATTTTTATGCTAATGACTTGATTTCTCGAGGATTAGAGCTTGCCAAGGGAGACAGTACATCCGCGCATCGTATTGAGTTTGAAAAGGTAACGGACAAGGGCTATGGTGAAGAAGGCTATGGTATTACGATTCGTGATAATGTCTTTACCATTGAAGCGCAGACCAATAAAGGTGCTTTTTATGCTACTCGAACTCTACTTCAAATGGGGCAAGAAAATATCCAAAATGGTGAAATTCGAGACTTTCCAAGTTTCAGCCACCGTGGATTTATGCTAGATACTGGTCGTAAGTTTATTCCTTATGATACTCTTGTGGACATTATGCTAAACATGGCTTACTACAAGATGAATGACTTGCAGTTGCATTTGAATGATAACTATATTTTCCTCAAGGAGCACTTAGCAGGTAAACATCTGACCAAGGAGCAGGAAATTGAATATGTGCTCAATCATGCAGATACAGGTTTCCGTTTACAGACAGATATTGTCAGTGACAATGGTGTGTCTTTGACTTCTAAGCAACACTATACTAAGGATGAAATGCAAAGACTCATCGCTTTGGCTGATGAGTTAGGAATCAACTTAGTACCAGAAATTGATACACCGGGGCATGCTTTATCATTTGTGAAGGTTCGTCCAGACTTGATGTATAAAGGACAGCTGAGTCCGAATAAGCACAATGTAGAGCGTGTTGCGATGCTTGATTTGGACAAGAATTATGATGAAACATTGCGCTTTGTCAAGTCTGTTTATGATAAATTGCTGGATGGTAAGGATGCACCGCTTCGTGGTGTTAAGACGATTCACATCGGAACAGATGAGTACTATGGCAACAATGAAAACTATCGTCGTTATGTCAATGATTTGGTCACCTATATCAAAGGTAAGGGCTATACGCCACGAATTTGGGGTTCACTTAGCCGTAAGAGTGGGCAAACACCAGTTGATTTGAAGGGTGTCGAGGTGGATATCTGGAGTCTAGGTTGGCAACATCCACAAGCGGCTTTGAAGGCTGGTGCTAAAATTATCAATATTACGGATGTTCCGACTTACAGTGTGCCAAATGGTAATAACCAGCAAGGAGCATACGGTGATTACTCTTCTTATGAGTATCAATATAATCGCTGGACGCCAAATGATTTTACGACAGCAGGAAATGGTCCACAATTAGCAGCTTCAAACCCTCATATCTTGGGTGGTGGACATGCTGTTTGGAATGATAATATTGATCTCCACGAAACAGGCATGACTTCTTATGATATTTTCAAGCGCTTCTTTGAAGCAACAAGAGTTACTGCTGAAAAGACTTGGGGATCAAACCGGGCTGCTAACAACTTTGCAGGAAGAACCTTACCACACGCAGACTATGTTTATGCACCCGGTAGCAATCCAGAGTACAAGATTGATGATACTGAGACCTATGAAATCAATCCAAAGACAATCAAGCGTTACGATGCAGAAAACATCACACAAAGCACTAAAGGCCTGGTCTTCAATAAAGAAAGCAAGATTGAAAATGCCATTGGAAACGTCGGTCCAAGTCACGTCTTAAAAGTTGATGTGACGGTTACAGGTGATGGTGTGCAGGAGTTAGCTTCTAGTGAGGGGAACAAGCTCTATTTGTCTGATGAGTCAGGTAAAGTAGCCTATAAGTTTGAGCAACACCATATTCAGTTTGACAAGACATTGGAAAAAGGTAAACGCTATGAGCTAGTCTTTGTCACCAAACCTCAGTCAACTGAGCTCTATGTCAATGGTGAAAAGATCAATCGTATTGCCAATCCAGCTCATCCAAGATTGGCTCACACAAGTCTTGTCCTACCTCTTGAAAAAATCGGAGGTTTTGAAGGTACTTTGCACAATCTCAGCTTATCTGATAAGCCATTTGTCAATCCACGTTTGATTGCACAGGATCAGATTGCCCGTGTGGAAGCAAGTAGTGAGCAGCTACCAGGAAATGCTACAGAAGGAGCTGTTTCTAAAGCCTTTGATGGCAATCCTGCAACCTTCTGGCATTCACATTGGACGAAGAAGGACCCGTCTTATACGGTTACTATGACCTTGAAGCAAGCAACAGCTGTCAATGCTTTGACTTATCTTCCTCGTCCAGGCGGTGGAAATGGTCTTGTGACGAAATATGAAGTCTATGCTAAAAAGGCTGATCAATTGGTTAAGGTAGCTGAAGGTACTTGGGATAATAATGTAGCTGAAAAGATTGCAAACTTTGAAGCTGTCGAAACGGATACAATCCAGTTGAAGATCCTACAGGGAGTAGAAGGATATGCTAGTGCAGCTGAAATCAATCTTTTGAAACCAATAGCTACATCAGATGAGCCAGCCACACCACCAGCACCAAAACCAGATCCAAAACCCGAAACTCCAACTCCAGCTCCGAAAGATGACGGAACTGTTGAATTGGAAGATACTTTTATCGCTAAAAAACCAGCAGATCCAAGTGTAGTAGAAGCAGCTTTGAGAAGCCAAGAATATCTTAAGAAACAGTATAAGATTTTCCCAACTCCTCACAAGGTTACTTATGGTGATGGCTTGGTACGTTTAGATAAGAAAGTTCATTTGGTAATCGGTGAGCAAGTTGATATTTACACTCGTAATCGACTCAAATCTATTTTGCAAAATAGCAATATCTCCTATACTACTGGTAAGACGGCCGAAGTTGGCGCAACCAATATCTATCTGGGAGTTCACCAGACTGGCTCAAAAGCGGAAGAAGCTCAGAGAACAGAGTCTGTCAACCAAGGACTATTTGATAAGATTGATGCTTATTCATTAGTTGTTAAAGGTCAGCAAATTTCCATTGTCGGAAAAGATACAGATGCTGTCTTTTATGGACTAACAACGCTCAAGCATATGCTAAATGATAGCCCTGCTCCAGTTCTGCGTGAGGTCAATGTTGAAGATTATGCTGATATGAAGAATCGTGGCTTTATCGAAGGCTATTATGGTAATCCATGGTCTAATAAAGATCGGGCGGCCTTGATGCGATATGGCGGTGATTTAAAANTGACCCAGTATATTTTTNCACCGAAAGATGATCCATATCACAACAGTAAGTGGAGAGAACTTTATCCAAAAGAAAAACTAGAAGAAATCCGCCAACTTGCTAAAGTAGGGAATGAAACTAAGACTCGCTATGTCTGGACCATTCATCCATTTATGAATAGTCGAATTCGCTTCCAAAATGAGACGGTTTACCAAGAAGACTTGAATGCAATCAAAGCTAAATTTACTCAGTTACTGGACGTCGGCGTTCGTGAGTTTGGTATTCTTGCAGATGATGCGGCTCAGCCTTATGGTGGTTATGAAAGTTACAACCGCTTGATGAAAGATATGACCGATTGGTTGACTGAAAAACAAGCGACTTATCCAGGCTTGAAGAAAGAGATGATTTTTGTTCCAAGTCAGTATTGGGGCAATGGTCGAGAAGACGAACTGCGTTCCCTAAACCGTAATCTTCCGAAAAGTAGCATTATGACTCTGACAGGAGGCAAGATTTGGGGCGAAGTTTCTGAAAACTTCTTGACTCAACTCAAGCAAAATATAGAAGCATCTGGTCAACCATATCGTCCTGTTCAACTTTGGATTAACTGGCCGTGTACGGATAATTCTAAGCAACACCTTATCTTGGGTGGTGGTGAGAAATTCCTACATCCTGGTGTGGATCCAAGCTTAATCGGTGGGGTCATGCTCAATCCAATGCAGCAATCAGAACCATCTAAAATTGCTCTCTTCTCAGCTGCAGAGTACAGCTGGAATATCTGGAAGAATGAGGCGGAAGCCAAAGCTGTTAACGATATAGCTTTCAACTTTGCAGAAACAGGTCGTTTTACAGAGACCAAAGAATCTGCAGCCTTCCGTGAGCTAGGTAAGCACATGATTAACCAACATATGGATAATCGTGTTGTGAAGCTAGAAGAGTCTGTAGAGCTAGCTCCGAAATTGACAAACTTCATGAACAAGCTGAAAGCAGGTCAAGATGTTTTAGCTGAGCGCAAAGAGTTGAAGGCAGAATTTGCTAAGCTAAAAGCTGCTGCTGAGACCTATAAAGCATCAGGAAATGAACAGATGCGTGAGCAGATTAAGTACTGGCTTGACAATACCATTGACCAGATGAATGCCTTAGATGCTCTCTTGACAGCTACTGAATTTATTGGTAGCAAAAATGCTGACGGTCTTTGGAATAATTACTACAAGGGCTTGAAAGATTATGAGCAATCTAAGAAACATTCCTTCTGGTATGTTGACCACTACGAAAATGCTGAGCTAGGTGTACAGCATATCCGTCCATTTATCCTTAACCTTAAAGAATATCTAGCTAAGGAAATCGAAAAAGAACTGAATCCAGATAAAGTTGTAACGACCTTTATTACTAACCGTACAGGTGGTGAAGGAGATTTGGCTCAGGTCTTAGACGGAGACTTGTCGACTCAGATTATCTTTAAAAATCCAACTAGAATTAGCGCTGGCGATTATGTTGGACTTCAGTTCAATAAGCCTGTTTCTATCAAGAAATTGAGCTTTGCTATGGGAGCTGTCAGCAATCCGAAAGACACCTTTAACAAGGCCAAGATTGAATACTTAAATGAAGCAGGTGAGTGGACTGCCCTTCCTCAAGGTAACTATGTCGGAAATGAGTCGGAGATTACCTTAGATAATCTTGAAATTAAGGCTAAGGGCGTTCGGATGGTGGCGACAGAAGACCGAGACAATACTTGGTTTGCAGTCCGTGAAATCGCAGTTAACCGTCCTCTTGAAAATGCCAAGAAGAAAGCTGGAAGCATTACCATCAGTCCAAATCTGGTCTATAAACTCAATACAACGGCTGCCAAGATGACAGACAATAGTGATAGCACAGAAGCAATGTTGGCAAGTTCTTCAACGACAAATGGAGAAAGAGATACAACGCCAGTAGATGCTTGGGTGCAGTTGGATCTTGGTTCTAAACAAACAGTCAAGAAGATTCGTTTGGTACAAGGTGTGACAGATAAGCTAGCAGCTGGTGTCATCGAAGTCTCTACTGACGGACAAAACTGGACAACAGTAGCCAACTTGACAGGTGAGAAAAGCAAAGAAGTTGAAACCAATCAGAATATCCGTTATGTACGCGTTAGAAATACGCAAAAGACGAATTTCTGGTGGCGAATTGGCAACCTATCTGTCGAGTCAGAGACTGGAACAGACCAATACACAGATACTAATGTTGATCAACTCAAGGCTACTCAAGTCCATGAAAAATTGGGTCGCTACGAGATGCATATTCCAGCCGGTACAACTTTAGATGCGGGTCAATATCTTGGAATGAAACTAGATCGCCTCCATGAAATTGGGGATTTGAAACTGGGTGAGAATGCTAATCAAGCACTCCAGCTTCGCTATTCTCCAAATGGAGTGGAGTGGTATAGTGCCTCTGAGTTACAAGACCACCAGCTTGTTCGTTATGTACGTATTGAAAACAAGACAGGTCAGAAACAGGCAATCGGAACGACTTCCTTGCTTTTGATTACTAAGGAAATTCAACCAACATCGATTGAGTCTACCAGCATGGGTATTGATCCTAACTATGGTAGCGGAGATGTTCGTAAAGCGAAAAACCTAGACCAGCTCTTTGATGGTGATTTAAACAATTATGTTGAATTTTCTGATTATCCACAAACCGATGGTCATATGACGCTCAATCTTGGAGCAACCCGTCAAATCAAGAAGATTCGTGCCTACATTAAAGATGGTACACAGAACTATCTTCGTGATGGAAAGATTCAAGTTAGCGCAGATGGCAAGACCTGGAAAGATGTCGTTTCAGTGGGAGACGGTCAGGAAAATCCAGCACGTGATGACTCCTTAACTGATGGCTGGACACATGATTCACAGCGACCTGGAAATCGCTATATTGAGGGAGAATTGCCAGAAGCAACTGCGGCGAAATATCTCCGAGTGCTCTACACAGCTCCTTATCGTCATCGCTTTGTTGGATTTACAGAGTTAGTTATCAATGATGGAGAATACACTAAGTCAATCAATAATCCAACTGTGGAAGGTACTGGTACAGAGACCAAGTCATCTGAAAAGAATAATATAGCAGATGGAAATATTCTCAGCAGTTACAAGGCAACCCAAGACAGCGGTGAGTTGATTTACCATCTATCTGAAAAGACAGAATCAAATCACGTTCGCCTGATTTCAGATATTCCAGCAGGAAGCTCAGCGCACATTTGGGCAAGAACCATTTCCAAAGATGGCCAAACAGCTTGGCAAGACTTGGGTGCGGTTACCACAAGTTTCCAAACCTTCCAGCTTGCTAATAGCGCCCACTTATTAGATGTTAAGTTGAAGTGGGAAGGTGGTCGCCCTGAGTTTTACGAAGTCTCTACCTATCATGCCGAGATAGCTGAGACCCCCAATCCAGATACACCGCCAGTTCACAAGACGACTCCAGACGAAGGAGTTAAGATTCCAGTTGTCGAACAGCCACGCTTGGATGTGGTAACTGAAGCTCTACCGTTTAATACTGTTGAACGTGAAAATGCTCAATTACCTAAGGGCACCCGAAAAGTTGTCCAAGAAGGCAAGGCCGGTGAAAAGACCACGCTGGTTGAAGTAACAATCGAAAATGGCCAAGAAACTGGCCGTGTGACTCGTGACAACTTCGTTTCCAAAGCCCCAGTCGACAAGATTGTGGAAGTTGGTAAACCAGTTGAGCAAATCACTCCAGCTGAAGGCGTTAAGAATCTTGTTGTAGAGCAGCCACGACTTGATATCGTGACAGAAGCTCTACCGTTCAACACCGTTGAGCGCGAAAATCCACAATTGCCTAAGGGCACCCGAAAAGTTGTCCAAGAAGGCAAGGCCGGCGAAAAGACTACGCTTGTGGAAGTGACGATTGAGAATGACCAAGAAACTGGTCGTGTGACTCGTGACAGCTTCGTTTCTAAAGACCCAATCGATCAGATTGTGGAAGTTGGCAAACCAGTTGAGCAAGTAACACCAGATCAAGGTCTTAAGAATCTTGTTGTCGAGCAGCCACGCTTGGATGTAGTGACTGAAGCTCTACCGTTTAATACTATTGAACGTGAAAATGCTCAATTGCCTAAGGGCATCCGAAAAGTTGTCCAAGAAGGCAAGGCCGGCGAGAAGACCACACTTGTGGAAGTGACCATCGAAAATGGTCAGGAAACCGGGCGATTGACTCGCGACAGCTTCGTTTCTAAAGGTCCCGTTGATCAGATTGTGGAAGTTGGCAAGCCAGCTGAGCAAATCACTCCAGCTGAAGGCGTTAAGAATCTGGTTGTCGAGCAGCCACGCTTGGATGTGGTGACTGAAGAGGTTGGCTTTAATACCGTCGAACGTGAAAATGCTCAATTGTCTAAGGGCACCCGAAAAGTTGTCCAAGAAGGCAAGGTTGGTGAGAAGACCACGCTTGTGGAAGTCGCGATTGAAAATGGTCAGGAAACTGGTCGAGTGACTCGCGATAGCTTCGTTTCTAAAGATCCCGTTGATCAGATTGTGGAAGTTGGAAGCAAGGAAGAAAAACCAAACAAACCAACTACACCAGAGAAGCCTGTAGAGCCATCTAAGCCAGAAAATAACTTACGTATCTTGACGGATGAAGCTACCAAGGTTCAAGTGATTGGCATGAAGTCTACGCTTGATCAAGTTGTGGCCTTGAAGGTTAAGAAAGTAGCAGCTCAAAGCCTAGAAGGTAAGCTTTATGATGCTTATGACATTA
Source organism: Streptococcus cristatus (assembly GCF_003943815.1). Classification (GTDB taxonomy): domain Bacteria; phylum Bacillota; class Bacilli; order Lactobacillales; family Streptococcaceae; genus Streptococcus; species Streptococcus cristatus_F. Next base: position 9,039 of record NZ_RJNA01000016.1, read on the forward strand.
GACTAGAAGACCAATTTGGCCAATCTGTACAACCTAAGGGCAAGGTCTTTATCAGCCTTCCAGTTGCATCTAACAAAGATGTTGAAAATGTCTTCTTTATGACAGCGGCTGATCAGCTTGATGCGGTATCCTTCCAGCAAAAAGGTCATTATATCGAGTACATGACAGATCAGCTAGGTGTTTATGCGGCTGTTTACAAGTCAACTGCAACCCCGCAGGTGCAGGAGCAAGTGCACGGAGCTAAAGTAGATGGTTTTACTAAAGGTCAAGCCACTAAGTCAGCAACCTTACCAAGTACAGGCACAGCAACAGATTCAGCCTTCCTTCTCGGCCTTCTGTTAGCATTGACAGGATTATTCCTGATGAAGAAGAAGGAAGAATAAAAGGGATCTTTGTCAACTGTAGTGGTTTGATGATAAGTCAATTTATGGAGAGGATCTTTTGGTCTTCTCCTTTTTGATGTTCGGAATCTAAAATGCAGAGTCTGAAGCCTCTGAAATTGTGAAAAAGAAATCTTTGCTCTTCTTGATCTTATTATTTCTTTCTTGTCGTTCAAAAGATATTTTTTCTACATGAAAGAATATTCATAATCTCTAATTTAAGTGTAGTAATCAGCGATTTACAAAAAATATCATGCAAACCTTTTCACCGTTAAAAAAATCTGCTATAATAAGAGGGAGAACGAATACAGAGGAGAATATCATGTCAAAAAAAATTATTGGGATTGACCTTGGTGGTACATCTATCAAATTTGCAATTTTAACGCAAGAGGGTGAAATCCAAGAAAAATGGTCTATTAAAACCAATATTTTGGATGAAGGAAGCCATATTGTAGACGATATGATTGAGTCTATCCAGCATCGCTTGGAGCTCTTAAATCTATCAGCTGAGAACTTTATCGGAATTGGAATGGGTTCACCAGGTGTGGTTGACCGTGAAAAAGGAACTGTTATTGGTGCCTACAACCTGAACTGGAAAAACCTTCAACCAATTAAAGAAAAAATCGAAAAAGCCTTGGGTATCCCATTCTTCATCGATAATGATGCCAACGTAGCTGCGCTTGGTGAGCGTTGGATGGGTGCTGGTGAAAACCAACCAGACGTTGTCTTTATGACGCTTGGTACAGGTGTTGGTGGCGGTATCGTTGCGGAAGGTAAATTGCTCCACGGTGTGGCTGGTGCGGCAGGTGAGCTGGGGCATATCACTGTTGATTTCGATCAACCAATCGCATGTACTTGTGGTAAGAAAGGCTGCCTTGAAACAGTAGCTTCTGCAACAGGGATTGTCAACTTGACTCGTCGTTACGCTGATGAATATGAAGGCGACGCAACTTTGAAACGCTTGATTGATAACGGAGAAGAAGTAACTGCTAAAACTGTATTTGATTTGGCAAAAGAAGGCGACGACCTTGCCTTGATCGTTTACCGTAACTTCTCACGTTACTTGGGAATCGCTTGTGCCAATATCGGCTCTATCCTAAACCCTTCAACCATTGTTATCGGTGGCGGAGTGTCAGCAGCGGGAGAATTCCTTCTACAAGGTGTTCAAAAAGTTTATGATGAAAATACCTTCCCACAAGTGCGTACATCAACTAAATTAGCTCTTGCAACTCTCGGAAACGATGCCGGAGTTATTGGAGCAGCTTCGCTGGTACTTCAATAGTTCTAACTACTTCCTCTCTTAGCATAGCTATAAGGAGGGCTAAAAATGAAGAGAAAAGTTGCATATTTTCTAATATTATTTCCCATTTTTCTTTTGATCCTATCCGCTTGCAAATCAAAGACAGAGGGTTTTCTGACCATATTGGATAGTCAGAATCAGCAAGTTTATCAGACAAGAAATACCAAGACCTTGGATGAATTTGCAGATATTCTAGATCTTGTAGAGTCTGAGGAAGATAATGAAGATGCCTGGGTTGATTTACCTGATGATGCAGAGGTTAATTATATCTATGATATTAGTGGCAGAAAGGGAGAAAGTGGTGTCAAATTCACGACCTACAAAAACTACCCTTATGTCACCATCTCAAATATTCCTGCTGTGTCAGATATCACCTTGAGATTATCAGAAAGAGATGTCAATAAGCTCAATCATCCAGATGAATGGGTCAAATAAACTTTTCTCCTGCTAAACTTGGCAGGAGAATTTTTTTAAAAAATTTGCTATACTAAAGAAAGTTTAAGGATTCAGGAGACATCATGACTAAAGCAGATACGATTTTTAAAGAGAATATAAAAAAGATTATGGAGCAAGGTGTTTTTTCTGAAAATGCCCGTCCACGTTACAAGGATGGAAATGTGGCCAACTCTAAATATATCACTGGTTCTTTCGCAGAATACGATTTGAGCAAGGGAGAGTTCCCAATCACGACTCTGCGCCCTATTGCCATCAAGTCTGCCATTAAGGAAGTGCTCTGGATCTATCAAGACCAGTCTAATAGTCTGGAACTGCTCAACGACAAGTATAATGTTCACTACTGGAATGACTGGGAAGTTGGCGATACGGGTACGATTGGCCAGCGCTACGGAGCTGTTGTCAAGAAGCATGACATTATCCATAAAATTCTCCAACAGCTGGAAGCCAATCCTTGGAACCGCCGCAATATCATCTCTCTCTGGGATTATGAAGCATTTGAAGAAACGGACGGTTTACTACCATGCGCTTTTCAGACCATGTTTGACGTTCGGCGTGTAGATGGAGACATTTATCTGGATGCGACTCTGACCCAGCGCTCAAATGATATGCTAGTGGCTCACCATATCAACGCTATGCAATATGTGGCTCTGCAGATGATGATTGCCAAGCATTTCGGTTGGAAAGTCGGCAAGTTCTTTTACTTCATCAATAACTTGCACATCTATGACAATCAGTTTGAGCAGGCAGAGGAGTTGTTGCGTCGGGAACCTAGCAACTGCCAACCTCGACTCGTTTTAAATGTGCCAGATGGGACCAATTTCTTTGATATCAAAGCAGAGGACTTTGAGCTATTAGACTACAATCCGGTCAAACCTCAACTCAAGTTTGATTTGGCAATTTGATAATATTTTTCCTACTGAATGACCGTCAGTAGGTTTTTTTATTTTCAAGAGCAAATGATTGAAATATATTTTATAAGTGCTATAATGACAATAGATATATGTGTTTCGCTAGTGCCTATCTCGGAGGTATTGATATGGAAGCAAATTTTTTAACACATAGAAGCAGGAGAAAGCTCTTTAGTTTAGGCATTTGTTCATTTTTGCTTGGCTTATCGGTTTCTGTGACACTGATGGCTGTTGTGGGTGCGGATGAAGTCCAGCAGGCAGAGTCCCAACCTGAGCAAATTGCGGATTCTTCAGTGGAAGAAGATGACTTTCTGCAACTTGTAGACCAAGGTTCGGATGGGGCAAATCAGGGAAAGAAATCCTATACGATTGATTTGCTTTGTCATGGAAAAGGCCCTAAAAACAAAGGGACCGAGCAAAGCAATGCTGATGCTTCAACTGAAGGTAAGTCAGTCAAAAGAGAGGGATGTGATATTGATCCCCTAGCGGATAAAAAAGAGGCCGCCGCTGCTGAGTCTAAGAAGACAGACTCAACGCTCTTGAATGTCTCCCTGTTTGGCCTTGTAGCTGCTGTTGTAGGATTTGTCTTTATCAAAAAGATGAAGAAAGAGTAATTTGCCTAGCAAACGAATAGTCGATAATCTTTTGGGTTATCGATTTTTTATCTGGATCAGCTGGCAAAAATAAATAGATAGAAGTGATAGTCCAAACAAGTCTTTTTTAATAAATTTTGATAGAATAGAAATATCAATGCGAAGGATGGAGAAATGACGAAAAAGATTGCGGCTATTTGGGCACAGGATCAAAATGGTTTGATTGGAAAAGACCAAAGCTTGCCATGGCATTTACCAGCAGAGTTGAAGCATTTCAAAGAAATCACGACTGGACATGCAATTTTAATGGGGCGGGTGACTTTTGATGGCATGCATCGGCGCGTGCTGCCAAATAGACAGACTCTGATATTGACACGTGATAGGGATTATCAGATTGAAGATGAGCGTGTTTTGGTGTTCCATGATCTCCCAGCGGTGTTGAAATGGTACCAAGAGCAAGAGAAGAATCTTTATATTATCGGTGGCGGTCAAATCTTTTCTTTATTCGAGCATGAATTGGATGAGGTGATTAAGACAGAAATCCATGCTAGCTTAGAAGGTGATACTTATTTCCCAGCAGACTTTGATTTGACACAGTTTGATGAAGTAAGCAGTCGTTTTCGACCCAAAGATGAAAAAAATGAGTATGATTTCACCGTAAAAATCCTCAAAAGAAAGGGTTCATAGGAATGGAAAGAAGTGTTTTTGGTTTTTTTACGGCCTTTTTATGTGCAATTTGTCTGATTTGTTCTTTTCAGACTTTTCGTAAAAAACGTTTTGGATTGGCTATTTTATTTTTGTTAAATGCTTTTACAAATCTTGTTAATTCCATCCATGCTTTTTATATGACCCTCTTTTAAAATGTAAATAAAATTGAATTAGAAATTTAGAATGGGAGTAAAAAATGCCTACAAATCGTAATAATGAGATGATGGTATATTGTTCTTTCTGTGGAAAGAATCAGGACGAAGTTCAAAAAATTATTGCGGGCAACAATGCCTTTATCTGTAATGAATGTGTCGAGTTGGCGCAGGAAATTATCCGAGAAGAATTAGCTGAGGAAGTTCTAGCTGATCTTTCTGAAGTACCAAAACCGCAAGAATTGCTCAATATTTTGAACCACTATGTGATTGGTCAAGATCGGGCTAAGCGTGCTTTGGCAGTTGCTGTTTACAATCACTATAAGCGAATTAATTTTCATGACAGTCGTGAAGAGGATGATGTGGAACTACAAAAATCAAACATCCTCATGATTGGTCCAACTGGATCTGGGAAAACATTCCTGGCGCAAACCTTGGCGCGTAGCCTCAATGTTCCTTTTGCTATCGCGGATGCGACAGCCTTGACTGAGGCTGGCTATGTTGGTGAAGATGTAGAAAATATCTTGCTCAAGCTTTTACAGGCAGCTGACTTCAATATTGAACGGGCAGAACGTGGCATCATTTATGTGGATGAAATCGATAAGATTGCTAAGAAGAGCGAAAATGTTTCTATCACCCGTGATGTTTCAGGTGAAGGTGTTCAGCAAGCTTTACTGAAGATTATTGAAGGAACGGTAGCCAGCGTGCCTCCTCAAGGTGGTCGTAAGCATCCACAGCAAGAAATGATTCAGGTTGATACCAAGAACATTCTCTTTATCGTTGGTGGTGCTTTTGACGGTATCGAAGAAATTGTTAAACAACGTCTTGGTGAGAAGATTATCGGTTTCGGTCAAAATAATAAGGCCATTGACGAAGGTGCGTCTTATATGCAGGCCATTGTCGCTGATGATATTCAGAAATTTGGGATTATTCCTGAGTTGATTGGTCGTTTGCCAGTTTTTGCAGCCCTAGAGCAGCTGACTGTTGATGATTTGGTTCGCATTTTGAATGAACCGAGAAATGCGCTAGTGAAGCAATACCAAACCTTGCTTTCTTATGATGATGTTGAGCTTGAATTTGACGAGGAAGCCCTGCAAGCCATTGCGAGAAAAGCCATCGAACGCAAGACAGGTGCGCGTGGACTTCGTTCAATTATTGAAGAAACCATGATGGATGTTATGTTTGAAGTGCCGAGTCAGGAAAATGTCAAACTGGTTCGTATCACGAAGGAAGCAGTGGACGGCACAGACAAGCCAATCTTGGAAACTGCCTAGGGGAAGCTTATGGAAATCAATACACATAATGCTGAGATTTTACTGAGTGCAGCCAATAAGTCGCATTACCCTCAGGATGATATCCCAGAAATCGCCTTGGCTGGTCGCTCCAATGTTGGTAAATCTAGTTTTATCAATACTCTTCTTAATCGCAAAAATCTAGCACGGACTTCAGGTAAGCCTGGTAAAACGCAACTGTTGAACTTTTTTAACATTGATGATAAGCTCCGTTTTGTGGACGTTCCTGGCTATGGTTATGCCAAGGTTTCGAAAGCGGAGCGCGCTAAATGGGGCAAAATGATTGAGGAATACTTGACCAGTCGGGACAATCTGCGAGCGGTCGTGAGTCTAGTAGACTTACGCCATGATCCTAGTGCGGATGATGTGCAGATGTATGAATTTCTCAAATACTATGAAATTCCAGTTATTGTTGTGGCTACCAAGGCTGATAAAATTCCACGCGGTAAGTGGAATAAGCATGAAAGTGCCATTAAGAAAAAGCTGGACTTTGACAAAACTGATGATTTTATCATCTTTTCTTCAGTTGATAAAACTGGTCTTGATCAAGCTTGGGATGCGATTTTGGACAAGATCTAGATGTTAGATTATATCGGAATGATAGTTGAACTTTCAGGGTTTAAGATCATAGCCTGATTCCGTATGGGTTGGAGTCAGGTTATTTTCATTTTCATTTTCAGTTCAGCCTGTATATCTTTATGATAAGGCTCATTATGCAAATCGAACGAGGAAGTTTTGAATGGAACAATCGTGGCTTGTGAAACTTATATTTGAGGAAGATATAAAAAATGTCATATACTTGTAATTTATTGCTAATGTTATTTTGTTTTTAGTATGTTACAATAGTAGAATAAATATTGTATTTAGGAGAAAGACTGTGAAGAAGAGAATTTCAAAAGAAAGAAAAAAACTTTTGACAGGTTTGGCAGTAATGGCTTCAACCGTTGTCTTTGGTCTTGCTTTGTCAAAGCAAATCAAGCCAGCAAGTGCAAATGATGCTGTTCAGCAACCATTGAACCAAACAGAATATTTCATTTCACAAATCAGTGAGCCAGCTCGCCAGTTGGCTCAGGATAATGATCTATATGCTTCTGTGATGATTGCACAAGCTATTTTAGAGAGTGGTTCTGGCCAGTCTGGTCTATCAGGCTATCCTCACTATAATTTGTTCGGGATTAAAGGAGCTTATGCTGGTCAGTCAGCGACGATGGAGACCTTGGAAGAAGATGGTCAGGGCAATACTTACGCGATCAATGATCAATTCCGCTCTTACTCAAGTTACGCTGAGTCACTTCAGGATTATGTCTACGTCTTGAGACAAAGTCATTTTGCAGGAGCTTGGAAGAGCAATGCCCCGACTTATCAAGACGCGACAGCTGCCTTGACTGGTGTGTATGCGACGGATAGTCATTACTATGCAAAATTGAACTATCTGATTGAAGCATACAATCTGACCCAGTTTGATTCGCCTAGCTATCAGACAGGAGCGTCTAATATGGTTTACAATCCTTACCGTGGACAATACACGACTCAAGATGTTCTGGAAACAGACCAAGCATGGGCATCACATAACTAGATAAGAAAAAAGAGATTGTAATAATCTCTTTTTTGCGTTTTACTAATGAAGTAGACGATCATTTCAAATAAGCAGACTTATTTATCTTTAGCAAAACTGACTAAGTTGTTATTTTAGAAAAAGCTTGAGGAGCAAGAATGGGAGCATTTAAAGACTTACTTGAAAAGCAAGACATAATAATTCTAGATGGTGCTTTGGGGACAGAGCTGGAGAGGCAGGGTTATGATGTTTCTGGTCGGCTTTGGTCAGCCAAGTACTTGCTTGAGAATCCTCAGATTATCCAAGACCTGCATGAGGATTATGTTCGGGCGGGCAGTGATATTATCATCACTTCCAGTTATCAGGCTAGCATTCCAGCTTTTGTCGAAGAAGGATTTAGTTTAGATAAGGCTCATGAAATCTTCAAAGAGACGGTCTTTTTGGCACAGACAGCTGTCAAAAATGTCTGGCGGGGATTATCGCTAGAGGAGCAGAAGCAGCGCTTTTATCCTCTGATAGCTGGATCTGTTGGACCATATGCTGCTTACCTGGCTGATGGATCGGAATATACAGGATCTTATCACTTGAGTGAGGAGGAATTTAAAGACTTTCATCGTCCGCGCATTCAAGCCTTGCTGGACGCGGGCTGTGATTTATTGGCACTTGAAACGATTCCTAACGGAGCAGAAACGGAGGCGCTTGTTCACTTATTAGCAGAAGAATTTCCGCAGGCGGAGGCCTATTTATCTTTTACAGCTCAGACGGTATCAGCGATTTCGGACGGAACCTTAATAGAAAAAGTTGGGCGCTTGGCTCAATCAAGTCCGCAAATTATGGCTGTTGGTTTTAACTGCACAGCTCCGCATCTGCTTGTTCCCTTATTAGAAAAATTAAAACAGGTGTGCGATAAGCCCTTGCTGGCCTATCCAAACTCTGGCGAAATTTATAATGGCTTGACCAAGACTTGGCAGGACAATCCAGAGCAGAATCTCTGTTTGCTCGACTATAGTCAGCTTTGGGAAAAACAGGGTGTTCAGCTTATTGGCGGTTGCTGCAGAACACGGCCAGAAGATATTGCTCAGTTAGCAAAAGGATTTAAGAGTTGAAAATAGATTTTCAATCCTTTTTTAGAAAATTTAAAAAGGTTCTCGAAAANGCTATCAAAAGAAAGAACTTTGTGATATGCTATACATAGTTTAAATTAATAGGAGAATTTTTTATGCCTGAATCGACATTTATCCCTAAAATTGAAGCAGCTTGCCGCAAGAAAGAAGCTTTGTTTGATACAAGCAAGGCCAAGTACGCTGTTCGTTCCATCTTTGCTGGAGCTTTCCTAACCTTTAGTACTGGTGCGGGAGCTATTGCGGCAGACCTGACAAATAAGATTGTCCCAGGAACGGGTCGCTTTCTCTTTCCGTTTATCTTCGCTTGGGGATTGGCCTATATCGTCTTTCTGAATGCTGAGCTGGTGACTTCCAATATGATGTTTCTGACAGCGGGAACTTTCCTAAAGAAGATTGACTGGAAAAAAGCGTTGATTATTTTGTTTTATTGTACTTTCTTTAACTTGATTGGGGCTCTAATTGCTGGTTGGCTTTTTGCTAATTCTGCGGCTTATGCGGGACTTAGCAAGGAAAGTTTCATTGCTGGTGTTGTGCAGATGAAGCTTGCCCGTTCCAATGAACTTATTTTACTTGAGGGAATACTAGCTAATGTCTTCGTTAATATTGCGATTCTTTCCTTCGTCTTGGTGAAAGATAGCACAGCTAAGCTTTTCTTGGTTATTTCAGCCATTTATATGTTTGTATTCTTAACAAACGAACATTTGGCAGCTAACTTTGCTTCTTTTGCTATCGTCAAATTTAGCTCGGCTGCATCACAGGTGGCAAATTTTGGTATTGGAAATATCCTGCGCCACTGGGCTGTGACCTTCGTAGGAAACTTGATTGGTGGTGGTCTTCTAATCGGTCTGCCATATGCTTGGTTCAATAAAAAAGAAGAACATTATGTAGATTAAAAAGTAGCCCTAGGGCTACTTTTTTTAAAGAAGTGACGCTCTGATTTCCGTCTAGATCTGCTTAAATTGACAAACATATAAAATTTTGTTAAACTTTATTAATATTTTTATATTTAAGGAGATCTTGATGAATAAACTTACTATTCAAGCACCAGATGGCAGCAATGTTAAAACTTTGTCACCTATGTACTCTATTACAACCTTGCTATTTAACTTTTTCGTTCCTCTCTTTCGTAAAGACTGGAAATACTTTGGGATCATGCTTGGCTCACTGTTTGTATTTGCTGTGATTGCAACGCTTCTTATCCCAGATGATTTCTTAAGACCTGCAGGAACTGCCTACAATTTGTTTTGGGCCTTTTTCTATAATCGTCTTTGGATAAAAGACCGAGTTTTCACAGATGGCTGGGTGCCTGCTGACGATGCTAGTAAAGCCTTGCTTGACAAGACTTTTCCTAAAAATGCATAAAAAATTAAAAAGATTGCACAAAAAGCTTGCAATCTTTTTTTTCTTTTGCTATAATTATCCATGGTTTGAAAAAACTGCCTAAGACAGTAGGGGAGCTCGACTCATAAAGATCCTACCGAGGACAAAACGTATCATGTAAAAGAAGCGTATTGTACTTTCGTGTCTAGGTTTGGGCGCGTTTTTCTTTTAGGAAAATTCCCCAAGCAAAATAATTACGGAGGTGAAACACTAAATGAGTGAAGCAATTATTGCTAAAAAAGCGGAATTAGTTGACGTAGTAGCTGAGAAAATGAAAGCTGCTGCATCAATCGTTGTTGTGGACGCTCGTGGTTTGACAGTTGAGCAAGATACAGTTCTTCGTCGTGAGCTTCGTGGAAGCGAAGTTGAGTACAAAGTCATTAAAAACTCAATCTTACGCCGTGCAGCTGAAAAAGCTGGTCTTGAAGATCTTGCATCAGTATTTGTTGGACCATCTGCAGTAGCATTTTCTAATGAAGATGTTATCGCACCAGCGAAAATCTTGAACGATTTTGCTAAGAATGCAGAAGCACTTGAAATCAAAGGTGGTGCTATTGAAGGCGCTGTCGCATCAAAAGAAGAGATTCTTGCACTTGCAACTCTTCCAAACCGCGAAGGACTTCTTTCTATGCTCCTTTCTGTACTTCAAGCGCCAGTTCGCAACGTTGCACTTGCTGTCAAAGCAGTTGCAGACAACAAAGAAGACGCAGCTTAATCTTAAGCTACGCGGCGTAGCCTAGCTACAAAAAAATTATTATAAAAATAAAAACTTATTTGGAGGAAATAACAATGGCATTGAACATTGAAAACATTATTGCTGAAATTAAAGAAGCTTCAATCCTTGAATTGAACGACCTTGTAAAAGCTATCGAAGAAGAATTTGGTGTAACTGCAGCTGCTCCTGTAGCTGTTGCTGCAGCTGGTGCTGCTGACGCTGGTGCTGCTAAAGATTCATTTGACGTTGAATTGACAGCTGCTGGTGACAAAAAAGTTGGCGTTATCAAAGTTGTACGTGAAATCACAGGTCTTGGACTTAAAGAAGCTAAAGAACTTGTTGATGGTGCACCAGGTGTCATCAAAGAAGGCGTTCCAACTGCAGAAGCTGAAGAAATCAAAGCTAAATTGGAAGAAGCTGGAGCTTCAGTTACTCTTAAATAAGAGGCATATACCAATTAGAATTCGGAATACTATAGTATCAGCCTTTTAGAATCGTGAACACATTTTAGAAACTGATAAATTAATTTAGTTTCCTGCCAAAAACCCTACCAAAAATTAATTTGGCAGGGTTTTTCTTTTTAATAAAAATATTTTGGAGAACAGTTGAATATTGTTCTCCTTTTTTTATTTTCTGGAGGGAAAATGACAAAAGAATTACAATCATCACGCTATATCGTCATTTCATTTTTAGTACGTGAAATGGGAATTGACATTGTTGAAGCCATCTCTCTTATGGCTGAATTAGAAAAAAGTGGCTTGGTTCGCTTGGAATCAAATGGCGATTTAATACTCAAAGAACTTGGAGGAGAGCTATGAAACGAATTACCGCAAATCAATACCAAACTTCAGAACGGTATTATAAATTACCTAAAATTCTTTTTGAGGATGAGAAATATATGGATATGAAACTAGAAGTAAAGGTGGCTTATTCTATTTTAAAAGATCGTTTAGAATTATCTCTCAGTCGTGGTTGGATAGATGAAGAAGGCGCGGTCTATTTAGTATTTTCTAATTCTAAACTGATGAGGCTGTTAGGTTGTTCGAAGTCAAAATTACTGTCCATCAAAAAAACTCTTAAAGAATATGACTTAATTGATGAAGTTCAACAGTCTTCAAGTGAGAAAGGAAGACTAGCTAATAAGATTTATTTAGGGGAATTATCTTCTACCCCAGTAGGTAATTCAAACAGGCCTAGTGTTAAAAAAAGACTAGGGCAGGTTGAAAATCAAACGGCCCCCGTCTCACATTCAGCCCCTAGTGAGACTGAAGTTAGTGAGACTAAATATAGTGAGACTGATTCTTTATTTATTGAGGATGAGGAGGATAGGAATACTCAACCTATCTTGAAAAGAAAAGTAGAAAAGGTCACAAAATATGATCGAGATTATATTTGGGGATTGGTACAAGATCAATTTAGACGCGAAGGTTTTTCTGAAACAGCCAGTGAAATTGCTATGACCGATTTTGAGAGAATCTATCAGTATGCTCTTGACAATGTTCGCTTTGTTAGGCGAGCTGAAGTCCTTGCTGAATTTGTGTTTAACGGCTTGTATTCTGTTTGGAATAACCATGTTAGAAAAGGAGGTGGTTAAATGTCGCCAATCGAGTGGATATTAGTTATGCTCATTGTCATTTCAAGTGGAGTGACAGTTCTGACAATGATAGTCGATAAGAAAGGGGTGGACAAGAAATGAGATTTATTGATTTATTTTCAGGTATCGGTGGTTTTAGACTTGGAATGGAAAGTGTCGGACACGAGTGTATTGGATTTTGTGAGATTGATAAATTTGCTAGAGAATCTTATAAGTCCATTTTTCAAACGGAAGGAGAAATTGAATTTCATGACATACGAGATGTTTCAGATGACGAATTTAAAAAACTTAGAGGGAAAGTCGATGTCATCTGTGGGGGATTCCCTTGTCAAGCATTTTCAATCGCAGGAAGACGATTGGGATTTGAAGATACTAGAGGAACTTTGTTCTTTGAAATTGCTCGGGCGGCCAAACAAATCCAACCACGTTTTCTTTTTCTTGAAAATGTTAAAGGCCTACTCAATCACGATAAGGGACGGACGTTCACCACAATTCTTACCACACTTGATGAGTTGGGGTTTGATGTTGAGTGGCAGGTGCTTAACAGTAAGGATTTTGGCGTTCCCCAAAACAGAGAGAGGGTGTTTATTATCGGACATTCTAGAAAGAAAGGTACCAGACTCCTATTTCCTTTCAGACGAGAAGGTCAAGCAACTAACTCTGAGACTTTGAAAGCGCTAGGAAATTTAAATCCATCAAAAAGTGGAATGAGTGGTAAAGTTTATTATTCAGAAGGTCTTGCGCCAACCTTAGTTCGTGGGAAAGGAGAAGGATTTAAAGTTGCGATTCCTTGTATGACACCAGACAGATTAAAAAAAAGACAAAATGGTAAACGTTTTAAGGATAATCAAGAGCCAATGTTTACTTTAAATACTCAAGATCGGCATGGTATTGTCGTTGTTGGAGATTTACCAACTAGCTTTAAGGAAACTGGTCGTGTCTATGGAAGTGAGGGTTTATCTCCAACACTGACTACGATGCAAGGAGGAGATAAGATCCCCAAAATACTAATTCCAGAACCAATCCAATTTCTAAAAGTACGGGAAGCAACGAAAAAAGGATATGCTCAAGCAGAAATAGGAGATTCCATCAATTTGGAAAGACCAAGTTCTCAGTATCGTCGAGGTAGAGTTGGAAAAGGTATAGCGAATACGTTAACAACTAGTGGTCAAATGGGAGTAGTAGTGGCTAGCTATGAAGGAGAAGATAAACAAGTTTATCATGTAGCCGGTGTATTAATAGATGGACAATTTTACCGTCTGAGGATACGACGAATTACTCCTAAAGAGTGTTTTCGCTTGCAGGGTTTTCCTGATTGGGCTTTTGAAGCTGCTAGAAAAGTCTCTAGTAATAGTCAGCTCTATAAACAAGCTGGTAATAGTGTAACCGTTCCTGTGATTGCCGCAATCGCAAATAAATTAAAAGAAATAGAGGAAAAAGATGAAAGCATTAAATAAAGAATCAATACTAGATTGTGATGAATTAGAAACAGAATTACATGATGCAGAAATCAAACAACTGGATGAACAATTATTTTTGATGCCCAATTATCCATGTGAGTTTGAAGTGACATTTTTAGATGATTACCATAAAAAACACAACTACCCACTATTTTACGAATCCTATCTTCAAAACGTTATGGAATTCCTTGAAAGTCAAGACATAAAGAATGGAGTTGATGCCTTTGTAGATGATCATCAAAATCTCGTTTTTATTTTATATGGACAAGGTTATCGAGCAGAGGGAAAAGAGGGAATACTTACAACCCAAGTAACTGTAAAAGCTTATGATGAAGACAAGAAATCAATTAACTTCTCACATTCATTAGATTCCTTAATCGTCTCAGAATATCAAATTGAAGCGAATCAGTGGGAGGTCTCCCATGATTGATCTCTATCTAAGTAAAAATAGCCATAGAAATCAACTTCTTTTAGAATTCTTCCAAAACTATGGTATCGAAGTATCTTGCCATTCAGTTTCTGAAATGACAAAGGACAAATTAATTGAGATGATGAGCTATTCTTCAGATTGTTTTGAGTTTTTATCTCCCAATTTATTACGATTTAAGAACCGTGACAATCTAAGATTAACGGATTTCGTTGAGATGATTTTAAAAAATCCTGAACTAACCATCAGACTTCCTCTTGCGGTTTCAAATAAGCGAGTTTATCCAAATCTGAATTTGGAAGAGGCTAGAGCTTTATTGCCAAGGGATACGAAACAATTGATTTACATGGCACAAACACATTATTTATCTAACTAAAGGAGAAGCAATATGGCTGAACGATTTTGGGAGAACTTGTCCATTATTTTAGCTGAAAGAAATATCAGCTGGATTGAGTTAACCAGAAAAATGTTTGCGNGAGAGTTTCACTATCCAAGTGAATTGAATCGTTTGTATCAAAAAATTCGGCACTACAAGGTGGAACAACGAATGCCTCAAAGTCCATGGGTAGAAAGGATTGTGCAGGTATTAGATTTAGATTATGAAGATTTATTTCGGAGGTAACTATGAAAAGAATAATTCCAGTTTATATATTCCAACAAGTAAATATCCTATTGGTATCTCTATACTTACTGAAATTTCTTTGTAGCGGTGAGTTAACTATACTACAGATTCTCTATTGTGGGTCGCTCATTTCTTTTTTATGGATGTATGGTCAACGTAAACAAGCGCATAAAATCGATATGAAAACTAGGATGAAATGGCTTGGTGTTGGATTTGTTAGCCTACTGATTATAAGTCTATGTTTTAGCCTGATTCATGCTCAAGGAAGTACGAATCAAGCAAACTTAATTGGCATTCAACATCAAGTTCCTTGGTTTTCATTTTTATTGTTCTTAATCAATGCGAGTATGGTTGAAGAATTTCTGTATCGAGAAATTTTATGGAACTTGGTTAGAAAATTAGATATTCGAGTTGCTTTGACAAGCGTTTTATTTGCCTTAGCACATCATCCTGGAACCATTCTAGCTTGGTGTTTGTATGTTTCACTTGGGATGTTTTTAGGGATGGTGCGCTATAAATCTGATTTATGGGGCAGTATGGAGCTACATTTGGTGTGGAACCTACTAGTTTATAGTTTGCTGCTTGTTTAGGGAAATGAAAAGCTAACGTTATTTCATAATGTTAGTCTTTTATTTCAAAATCTTTGTTTAGTATGAATTTAGCTCGACAGAAAAATTAGAAATGTGATAAAAATTTCAACTACTCTTATCTATAATAAAGCTACCTGTTCTTTGAAAATTGAATCCACTCCGTCTTGATTAGCGTGCCTGTGTAAGTAGGGACTGAGAGTATTTCCCTGTGAAGGGCAACTGGCACAAGACGTGTGTGAGAATTTTCTAACAGACACGGAGTTTATCGTTACCAGACTTAAACGATGCGACAAACTAGATAAAGGAGTTAATCATGAAGGTAGTAAACTTGTATGATTTGAAACAAATGGGAAATAAAGGTGGTTGTACCATCCAATTGATTCATCACTTTCCCTTTGGTATGGGCTTAGGACATCTCAAAAAAGACTACATTGAATTTAAACGTGTTGGTATCATTGATGGGAAAGCAGTAGAAGTTACTCTTCGAGAACCTTATTCGAGAGATCTACTGCAGGTTGTCAAGTCGATTAAGCAACGTCAGAAATTGATAGCTTATCGTTATAAAGAAGGAAAGCTGCTATTTGTTAAGAAGGAGGCATCAGATGTCCTCTGAACAACAGGAACGAATGGCAGTTCAATATGCAGAGCGTAGTCTTTTATTTACTGTCAAAAGTCTCTTAAAGATTCTAGAATGGTCCAGACGTCAGGCTCTAGCACAAGATTCTGCCTATAAGATAGGGGTGCAGAAATTAGAAGAATTGCTACAATCTCCTTATTCGATTGATACGATTAATCTGAAAAAAGATTTTTTAGACAAACCAATTGATATAGAGAAATTTAAAGCTTTTTTAGAAAAAGAAGAGATTCCTTTGGCCATCGCTTGGCAAGGGGATTCTCTGCATTTCTACACGAAAGACCGTTCGATTCTGGACAATCATTTAGACTATCTGTTAGAAAAAATGGTCAATGATCCGGAGAAATTAGCTGATTTTACTATGGATAAGTCATTAGACGATGCAATTGATGAGGCTAAATCCCAAATTACCTTTGCACAAGAAGGAGCCGTCAAACAGAAAGAGATGGTGAGATAATGTACAGTGGAAAGAAATTCCTACTATTCTCACTGTTAGGTATCTTTCTAGGCTATCTTTTTCATCGTTTGACGCTTTTGTATGATTCCTATACTGGAAATACATTAGATAAATGGACTCATCTACTGATGGAAGGTCAAGATGAAGTTCTTCAGTCGCCGTGGAATGTTTCTTTTACTGGAAAATCAAGTGCTTTTTTTCTACTAGGCTTTGTGATGATGTTGCTGGTTTATCTCTATTTAGAGACTGGAAAAAAACAATACCGAGAAGGGGTAGAATATGGGAGCGCCCGTTTTGGAACTCTAAAAGAAAAGAAGCTCTTTTACGGTAAGGAATTTTCTCATGATACGATCTTAGCCCAAGATGTTCGTCTAACTTTGTTAGATAAAAAGCCACCACAATATGATAGAAATAAAAATATTGCGGTGATAGGAGGTTCAGGAAGTGGGAAGACCTTTCGCTTTGTGAAACCCAATCTGATTCAGATGAATAGTTCTAATATTGTAGTAGATCCTAAAGATCACTTAGCTGAGAAAACAGGCAAACTCTTTATAGAACATGGCTACCAAGTAAAGGTATTAGATTTAGTCAATATGAAGAACTCAGATGGCTTCAATCCTTTTCGCTATATAGAGACAGAAAACGATTTGAATCGCATGCTGACGGTTTATTTTAATAACACTAAAGGCTCTGGCTCCCGTAGTGATCCATTTTGGGATGAAGCTTCTATGACTTTGGTTCGAGCTTTAGCCTCTTACTTGGTCGATTTCTATAATCCACCTAAAACAAGAGAACAGCTCATAGAAGAAAGTCGTTTGAGTCAAACAGAATACCAAAACTTGTTGAAACGTCAAAAAAAAGAAGTGGAAGAGCGAAAAAAACGAGGGCGTTATCCAAGTTTTGCTGAAATTTCAAAACTCATTAAACACTTATCCAAAGGTGAAAATCAGGAAAAAAGTGTCTTAGAAATTCTATTTGAAAATTATGCTAAAAAGTATGGGACTGAAAATTTTACCATGCGAAATTGGGCAGATTTTCAAAATTATAAGGACAAGACACTAGATTCTGTTATAGCTGTAACCACTGCTAAATTTGCCCTCTTT
The DNA here is from genome assembly GCF_003943815.1 of Streptococcus cristatus. GTDB lineage: Bacteria > Bacillota > Bacilli > Lactobacillales > Streptococcaceae > Streptococcus > Streptococcus cristatus_F. Next base: position 26,489 of record NZ_RJNA01000016.1, read on the forward strand.
AATATTCAAAGTGTCATGGATTTGACCAAAAGAGATACACTTGATATGAAGACATGGGGGAAGGAAAAATCAATGGTCTACTTAGTTATCCCTGATAACGATAGTACCTTCCGCTTTCTTTCAGCCCTCTTTTTTTCAACCGTATTTCAAACCTTAACAAGACAAGCAGATATTGATTTTAAGGGGCAATTACCTCTTCATGTGAGAGTCTACTTAGATGAATTCGCAAATATCGGAGAAATCCCAGATTTTGCTGAACAAACCTCAACAGTTCGTTCTCGCAATATGAGTCTCGTTCCCATTCTTCAAAATATTGCCCAACTTCAAGGGCTCTATAAAGAAAAAGAAGCTTGGAAAACCATTCTTGGGAACTGTGATAGCTTAGTCTACTTAGGTGGTAATGATGAAGATACCTTTAAATTTATGAGTGGCTTACTCGGTAAACAAACCATTGATGTTCGAAATACTAGTCGTTCCTTTGGCCAGACAGGTTCAGGATCCCTTTCTCATCAAAAGATTGCTCGTGATTTAATGACACCTGATGAAGTCGGAAATATGAAACGGCATGAAAGCTTGGTCCGAATTGCCAATATGCCTGTCTTTAAAAGCAAAAAATACAATTCAACCAAGCATCCAAACTGGAAGTACCTAGCCAATCAAGAAACCGATGAACGGTGGTGGAACTATCAGATCAATCCTTTGAATCAAAGACAAGAAAATCATCTTGATGGCCTTAGAATTCGTGATTTAACTTTTGAATCTAGTTTAAAATAAAAATAGAAAAGAGGAAATAGATGATTACGCATTTTAAAGGTTTTGTTTATGGAGTAGACGCAAGTGCCATGTTTGCACAAGCTATGTCTTTGTTACAGAAGGGATTGATTGCAGTTGGTGCCTTTCTCGTTGTTGTGGGGATTGTCAACCTTGCAACCAACATTAAAGATGGTGGACCAGGTGTTCGGAATGCCATTCTGGAAATTGTCGGTGGTGTTATGGTAGGGGCTGCTGGAGCCTTTGTAACCCAGATTTCAATTTAGGAGGATAAACAATGACATGAATCTTAGTTTAGTCTCACCCTTTATTTACCTTGCATCTGAAAAAATATCGGCTGAAAATTTATTTGAAGGATTTAATGTGGATTTACAATCTACGGTAGATCTGATTAAATCTCTATCTAGCTACAATCCAACAGTTTGGACTTATATGTCTAGTATTACTAAAAGTGTCATGCAGCCTCTTGGAGTTGCGATTTTATCAGTTGTTCTCATCTTAGAATTTTCAAAGATGGCAAAGAAAATTGCTAACTCTGGTGGAGCGATGACCTTTGAAGCATTAGCGCCGATGTTGATTAGTTATATCATGGTCGCAGTCGTGATTACCAACACTACCGTTATTGTAGAAGCCATCATCGGGATTGCGAGTCACGCCATTGAACAAGTGGCTTCGATTGTGGCTCACGGTGGGGCAAAGTATGATACAATCTCTGGACTAAAAGGTTCAGGATTTATTGGCCGGATGATTGTGGGCTTTTTCGCCCTCCTAATTTGGCTTGTTCGGATAGTAAGTGCAGCCATGGTCAATCTTTTGGTATCCATTCGATTTATTCAACTTTACCTTATGATTCCATTTGCCCCTCTTACGATTCCAACATTTTTAAGTGATGAGTGGAAGTCTATTGGTATTGGCTATTTAAAAAATATTATGGTCTATGCGGTACAAGGGGTTCTTATTTTTCTGATTGTTTCTCTTGTTCCTTTGTTTGAATCTGCTGGGAAAATAGCTGTTTCAAATGGTGCAGGAGTCCTGCAATCACTTGCGATTATGTTTGGTAGTTTGATACAAGCTATCTTACTGATTATTGCCCTCGTTGGTTCTCAACGTACGGCTCGCTCAATCTTAGGTATGTAATTAGATAAAGGCTAGGAAGTGATTGCTTCTTAGCCTTTTTAGAAAGGAAAGTCATGAATACACGTGTCTTTAAAGACATCTCAAAATACCAACACAGGGCTTGGTTAGGTTTCACCACAAGACAAATCATCTTTGTTTTACCAGCCTTTATTGTCACAATTATTGTTTTGGGCTTGAATCTCTTTTTCTGGCAATTTGGAGATTGGTTTGTTTACGGTTTTGTGTTTGCTTTTACCATCCCCCTAATGCTTTTTGGAGTCTATAAACCCAATGATTTATATTTTGAACATTATTTGAAATACCGTCTTCATTTTGAACTAACGGTTCCCCTACGCACAATTACAGGAAAGAAAGGATCTGAACATGAAAAGAAAATCAAATACATTAAAGAAACAAAAAACTTCAATGACTAATCAGAAAGAAGTAGTTAAAGGAAAAAAAGAGGAAGTGTTACCCTCTACGGCTAATACTCTTTCCTATCAAGCCCTGTATCAAAATGGTCTGATGCAGGTAAAAGAAGATTATTTCTCACAAAGCTATTTACTTGGTGATGTCAATTACCAGACCGTTGGTTTAGAAGATAAGGGGGCAATCATTGAGAAGTATTCTGATTTGATTAACTCCTTAGATGACCAAACCAACTTCCAATTGACTATCTTTAATAAAAGATTGAATTTAGAAAAGTTTAGACAAAGTGTTTTGTATGAGGAAAAAGAAGATGGGTATGATAGCTATCGTCAAGAATTGAATAGGATGATGAATCAAAATTTAGACAGTGGGGAAAATAACTTTTCAGCTGTGAAACTGATTAGCTTTGGTAGAAAGGATTCTAATCCCAAACAGGCTTATCGTTCCTTGTCCCAAATAGGAGAATATTTCAAGAGTGGTTTCTCAGAAATTGATGCACGTTTTGAATCCTTGGCTGGTGAAGAGCGTGTCAACTTGTTGGCGGATATGCTTAGAGGAGAACACCATCTTCCGTTTTCTTACCGTGATTTAACGAGATCTGGTCAGACAACTCGTCACTTTATAGCTCCTAACCTCTTGGATTTTAAAAACAAGAATTACCTACAAATCAATGACCGCTTATTGCAGATTGTCTATGTGAGAGACTACGGTATGGAATTAGGGGATCAGTTTATTCGAGACCTCATGCAAGGAGATTTGGAATTGATTGTGAGCCTCCATGCACAAAGTTCGACCAAGGCAGATGCCATGAAGAAACTACGAACAAAGAAGACCTTGATGGAATCCCAAAAGATAGGAGAACAACAAAAACTAGCTCGTACAGGTATCTATTTGGAAAAAGTAGGTCATGTATTAGAAAGCAATATCGATGAAGCTGAAGAACTCTTAAAAACCATGACCGAGACAGGAGATAAACTATTTCAAACTGTCTTCTTGATTGGTGTTTTTGGTCAGGATGAAGAAGAACTCAAACAAGCACTAGATACGATTCAACAAGTGGCCGGCTCAAATGACCTAATGATTGATAAACTTCCATATATGCAAGAAGCAGCCTTTAATAGTTTGCTGCCATTTGGTTGTGATTTTTTAGAGGGAGTATCACGGAGTTTATTAACGTCCAATGTAGCAGTGAACTCTCCATGGACTTCAGTCGATTTACAAGACCGTAGTGGGAAATATTACGGTATCAATCAAATATCAAGCAATATTATTACCATTGATCGTAGCCTATTAAATACACCATCTGGTCTGATTTTAGGAACATCTGGAGCTGGAAAAGGGATGGCAACCAAGCATGAAATTATCACGACCAAAATCAAGGAATCTGGTGAAAATACAGAAATTATCATCGTGGATCCAGAAGCAGAATACAGTGTCATTGGACGGGCTTTTGGTGGAGAAATGATTGATATTGCGCCCGACTCCCAGACTTATCTAAATGTACTTGACTTGTCTGAGGAAAATATGGATGAGGATCCTGTAAAGGTAAAATCAGAATTTCTTTTATCCTTTATCGGTAAGTTATTGGATAGAAAAATGGATGGGAGAGAAAAATCGATTATCGACCGAGTTACCAGACTCACCTATCAGTCATTTAAAGAGCCTTCTTTGGAAGAATGGGTCTTTGTCTTGAGCCAACAACCAGAAGAAGAAGCGCAGAATTTGGCACTTGATATGGAACTGTATGTCGAAGGTTCTCTTGATATTTTTTCTCATAAGACCAATATTCAGACAGGATCTAACTTCTTAATCTATAACGTTAAAAAGTTAGGAGATGAGCTGAAACAAATCGCCCTCATGGTAGTGTTTGATCAAATATGGAATCGTGTTGTTCGAAACCAAAAATTAGGGAAGAAGACTTGGATTTATTTTGATGAAATGCAGCTTCTCTTATTAGATAAATATGCCAGCGATTTCTTCTTTAAATTGTGGAGTCGTGTCAGAAAATATGGAGCCAGTCCGACTGGAATAACTCAAAACGTCGAAACCTTATTGTTAGATCCAAATGGTAGACGAATTATTGCCAATAGTGAATTTATGATTCTCCTCAAGCAAGCAAAAAATGATAGAGAAGAACTGGTTCAACTCTTAGGCTTGTCAAAAGAACTCGAAAAATACCTTGTCAATCCAGAAAAAGGGGCAGGACTGATAAAAGCTGGTTCAGTTGTCGTACCCTTTAAAAATAAGATTCCTCAAGGTACTCAATTGTTTGATATTATGAGTACAGATCCTGATAAAATGGCTTCTAATTAAGGGGAAGGTAAATGAAGGATAAAAGAGAAATCATACGTGCACGAAAGGCATTTAGAAGAAGTCTAAAAGATGAGAAGAAATTCTTGAAAAAAGGAAAGAAGGAGGTGAGAAAACAGAAAAAAGATTCCGCTGTACTGGATGAAAAAGCATGGAAAAAAGAGATAAAGCAAAAGCTAGAGGAGATGAGAGAAGCTTCAAAGGCTAGAGTAAAACAAGCAAATGAAGACTACAATCATATTCTTCAAAATAGTCCTCCATCTCTTTTGAATCGAAAAGAATTAAGAGACAGACGGTTGCTTCATGCTAGGAAGCGATTGAAAATAGCCAAGAAGCAATTTAGAGAAGCCAAGGCACAGTCAAAAGAAGAAAGAAAAGAGAGTCGTAAAGAAAGAAAAACCAATCAAAAATTTCTCTACGGTCAGGAATCGAAAGCAAAATCCAATTTTTTCTTTCAAGGGAAGAGTTTAGAAGAATTCAAATCTAAGAAAGAAGTCAAGGCCGCAAAAGAGAATCTAAAATCTACTAAACAAGCCTATAAGTCCAAAAAAGTCAGTAGGAAAGCCAAAACTTTTCTTTATTTCCTTGGACGTGAAGGTGGAGAGTTAGCTTCAGAAAATGAAGATTTAGAAGGTTATCGCACGCTACAAGAGACCATCAGAAAAGGAAAACGTTACAGTCGGCTTTCTTATAACCTTGGAAAAGCTAGTGTCAAAACAGGACAAGCAACAGGTCGTTTTACCAATAAAAGACTGACCAACACAAAAGAGCGATACCATCATTTTAAGAATGGAAAAGGATGGAAACTAGCGAAAGAGAATCCAAGTTCCTTTAAAAATCGGTTTCGAAAATTAAAGAAACAAGGTCTTACAAGTGTCCGAAACATCTATCAAAAACTAAAAGCAGCCTTTTCCTTCTTTACATTTGCGGCTGGAAATCCTGTAACCTGGATAGTTGGAGGAATAGTCTTTCTTCTTTTACTTATAATGAGCTTCTTTTTAGGATTTTCATCTGCTAGTTTGATTCAACAAGATGAATTTGAATTAACAAAAGCTTATACCCACCTAACTTGGGAAGATGCAGAACATACTCGCACAAATGACAAAGGAATTACTTATTACACAAAAATTGATGATGTGATGGGATATATGAACTTTAAATTCCATGACTATGAGTTACACAAACCAGTTCACTTATTTAGTTCAGAAACTTACAAGGATTATCTGTCTACTTTGTGGCATGATTTAAACGATGGGGAAGATTTGAAATCCATGCAAGACCTTTATGAAACTCCTAAGTATAAACTCTCGAAAGATGATCAAGAGGAAATGAAGGAATTAAAAGAAGAAGGTGTGTATGCTTCCATGCAGGAATTGGACAATCCATTTGAGGGGAAAAGCAACGAAGATAGTCTAACCATGACGTATCGTTATGGATACTATGATTTAGACGGGAAACCTACTCTTCAGGAGTATATTCTACTAGAAGCTAAGGCTCACCAAACAATAGTCGCACCAATGGATGGGGTTGTATCTCTAGATGGTGATAATGTTATTCTCACTAACGGAAATGGAGAGAATGAAAGTCGATTGACCTTGTATTCCATTCATAATGGCCGTGCGATAGAGGGGACAAGAGTTCTTACTGGTGATATTATTGGTGAGACACCAGACGATACAGGTTTGAAAGTTTCCTATCAAAAGTATAAGAACAAGAAAGAAAAATTGGTGTATGTCAATCCGCAATTCTATTTTCCAAAGGTCATTCAACTTCAGACCACTATCTTACCTGCCATTGGTCAGTTTGGTGGAGATGAGTTTGAACGTGCAAAACATATTTATGAGTTTTTGAAATCTCAAGGGGCAAGTCCTCAAGCCATTGCGGCTATTTTAGGAAATTGGTCGGTAGAGTCTTCTATCAATCCTAAACGAGCTGAGGGAGATTATTTATCTCCTCCAGTTGGCGCTACCGATTCCTCATGGGATGATGAAAGCTGGTTAGCAATTGGAGGTCCAGCCATTTATAGTGGTGCTTATCCTAATATTCTTCATAGAGGTTTAGGTTTAGGGCAATGGACAGATACTGCAGATGGTTCAACACGTCATACAGCTTTATTGAATTATGCACACACCCAAAATAAGAAGTGGTATGATTTAGACCTCCAACTTGATTTTATGCTTCACGGGGACAGTCCTTACTATCAAAGTTGGTTAAAGGATTTCTTTGGAAATACGGGCAGTGCAGCCAATCTCGCCCAACTCTTTCTGACCTATTGGGAGGGAAATTCTGGTGACAAACTACTGGAAAGACAAACCAGAGCAACGGAATGGTATTACCAAATTGAAAAAGGCTTCAGCCAAACAAATGGAGGACAGGCAAAAAGTGACCCGCAATCCCTTGAAGGAGTTCGTGGGGACTTGTATGATCATTCTGTTCCTGGTGGTGGAGATGGTATGGCCTATGCCTATGGACAATGTACATGGGGTGTTGCGGCTCGTATGAATCAATTAGGCTTAAAATTAAAAGGAAGTAATGGAGAGAAGATTTCAATCATTAATACCATGGGTAATGGTCAGGACTGGGTTGCGACAGCTTCAAGTCTTGGAGGAGAAACAGGTTCCACACCAAAAGCAGGTGCTATTGTTTCTTTTGTAGGAGGTACACATGGCACACCAGCCATCTACGGTCATGTGGCTTTTGTAGAGAAGGTCTATGATGATGGTTCTTTCCTTGTGTCTGAAACTAACTATGGTGGCAACCCTAACTATACCTTTAGAAAAATCTCTCAAGCAGATAGCGCCATTAGTTTTGCCTATACGACGAAATAGAAGAGTTTACACTTGAAATTTTATCCATTTTCAGGTAAAATAAATAGTGTAGATGAGTGGTCGGCTCATGGTCAATCTGATAGTAATCTTGGACATAAGGGCCAAGCGGTGGCGGACACCAGAACGAAATCCGATAGCAATCTTGGACGTAAGGGCCAAGCGGTGGCAGACACCAGAATAAACCGACTGACTAGGTGGCTTACAGACTCTGTAAACCACCTTTTTTGTGAGGAAAATATGGTAAATTCTAGAGATTATCGTAATCCAAATTACACCGAAAAAATAAAACTTCAGCGTTTTTTTACTCAGTTACAAATTGCGGCTTCTTTTTTTAAAGAGCACTTCGTTGGCAAAATCATGTATTATGAAACTGAAATAGAAAGTGTTGAACTTCATTTTTCACCTACTAATTTCATGCACCTATATGGTGTTGATTACCGAAAAGGTGCAGGCAGTTTCTTTGACGATTGTTTAAATAGACATGTCATAATTGATGAGTTGAAAATAAAAAAAGATGGAACCACGATGCAAAAGTTACAAGTTTTAGGATCCATTGAGGAGTTATTGGGAAAGCATGTTCATTTAACTGGTCCAGGACGTTATTTGTATTTGGAGTTTGATTATGCTCTACGTACAAGAAAACAGATACTAGCATTAACATTGAAAGAAACATCAAGGAAAATTGTTCCTCAATCTTTATTAGATTTGAAGAGAAAGACAGTATTTCCAAAAGGTCAAAAAGTAATTTCAATTTACTCAAAACATTTACAAACGTCGGAACTTTTTTATTATTCAAAAGATTAGTTTACATATCTTTTGTGGCATAAAATATATTTTTATCATTTTAAGGAGAACGCAGTTTTGGCTCGTTCTCTTTTTTGTTGTGATACTTCTTTCAAGGAATATTTGGTAGGATTGGAGTGAAAAAAGATTAACTAGGAAAGAAGGAAGTATATGGAAGCCATTTATCAACGTGATTCGGATCAAGATGGACTGACTGATGCTCAAGAATTTGCGCTAGGAACCAATCCTCTTAGCGCAGATTCTGATGGTGATGGTCGTTCAGATTTAGTGGAAGTAGAAGAAGGAACCAATCCCTTAGAAAAGGATTTACAAAACATAGATCAAATAATTATAACTGAACCGTCTTCAGTATTTATGGAAATGAAACAAAAGATTTCAGATATGATGGAGAGTCACTACAAGGAATTTATACAGGCTATGATTAGTATTGAAACAGGGATTGAAAACCAACAAGACCTAGAAGACTTATATACTTACTACATGAGAACAGATGCCGTTTCTCTTTTGTCTAGTGATTTAGAAACCAGTCCTCAAGAGGTGGAAATGGAGATAGAGTTGTAGGGGAATCATGTGATTCTCCTATTTTCGTATAGATGAAAGGAGCGAGTATGGAAGTAATGCAATTATTGGCTATGTTTCGTGGAACAATTCCAAAAGATAGGGATAAAATGGACTTATTCCTTCGTTATCAAGCGCAACATTTTGATGAGAAATGGCAGGATTTGGTAGAGAGTTTTTTGGCTGAAGAGGGCAAGATAGAAGAGATACCTCATGTCTATTCGTTTCATCAAGATATTGTTTCTTTCCTAGAGGCCAGTTCTGAAAATAATGACCAAGATTTAGAAAGTTACACAAGAAATTTTGGACAAGCAGGTCTAAGTAAATTATCTCAATTAAGTAATTTTGAGAAAAACTTGGTGCTAGAAGTCGCAACCTATAACCTTTCCACTCGATTTTACATCCAATCTGAAAAAGAGAAGCTAACACCATTAAGTGAGCTTGTATTTCATCAGAATCAGGATGTCAATTTAGTCAATGTCTATCGGGTTGCGAATAATCTATCTGACCGCATTAGTAGAGATATAGAGGAGTTTCTTCTAATGGTTGATTCCAAAGAACTAAAAAAAGAGGTTCTTGAGATTCATTTTGAAGAAAAAGAGGGAGATGTTCTAGCCTATTTGGGTTCAGAATTGATGGCTACTTTAGATACCGTTACGGATTTTGTCCATCATGAAGAAAACTACCAACAACTTCCACTGACACAAAAGCTGAAGATTATTACTCATTTTGATGAAGTAAAGGCTATAAGAGAAAAGTCTAAGCAAGTAGAGGAAGCGGTCTTACCTTTAGATAATATTGACCAGGTAGAAGAAAATGTGGAAGTTCATTCCCTATCTAAAGTAGATAAAATTATAGAAGAAGCTTTGAAGGAATATCCAATCGGTTCACAAGTAAGTTATAAAGGACAAGTATTTCAGTTGGTTTCGATTGAAAATGCCCAGTTAAATGACTTAGTTCTCCTAGAGCTATTCAATGATTCCAACCAGTTATTTGAAGAAAATCCTATCTTATACTTGAACAGTTTGGAAGAGATTGAACAAGTATTGTCTCATGTAGAACTTGAAAAAGAAGATTCAGATATTGATATTGAGATTGAATCACCAAGTGAAAGCCAGGAAATAGATTTGTTTTCCTATCTGGAAGAAGATAGTGAAAAGGAAAAGGAAAAAGATAAGGATAAGGAAACAGAAACGCTTATTTCAGATATGGAAGAGACGGATGTCCCCGTTCAAGATTTTGTTTTTCCAGATGATTTAGAGGACTTTTACCCTAAGACAAATCGAGAAAAAATTGAAACGAATATCGCCGCAATTGATCTTGTTAAAAGATTAGAAAAAGAGGGACGACAAGCGAGTCCAGAAGAACAAGAACTACTAGCCAAGTATGTCGGCTGGGGTGGTCTTGCCAATGAATTNTTTGATGAACTCAATCCAAAGTATGAAACAGAACGTTTAACTCTTAAGAGTTTAGTAAGTAAATCAGAATACTCCGCTATGAAACAAAGTTCTCTCACAGCCTATTATACAGACCCGATGATTATTCGCCAGATTTGGCAAAAATTACTGGATGATGGTTTTGAGGGAGGAAGGATATTAGATCCTTCTATGGGGACTGGGAACTTCTTTGCGGCTATGCCTAAAAGTATACGAGAGAAATCAGAACTCTATGGGGTTGAATTAGACAGTGTGACTGGCGCAATCGCAAAACAACTCCATCCAAATGTCCACATTGAAGTGCGAGGATTTGAAGAAGTTCCCTATCAAAATAATAGTTTTGATTTAGTCTTAACGAATGTTCCATTTGGAAATTTTCGCATTGCCGATAAAAACTATGATAAACCTTATATGATTCATGATTACTTTGTCAAACACTCACTTGATTTAGTAAGAGACGGAGGACAAGTGTCGATTATCTCATCTATCGGGACAATGGATAAGCGGACAGATAATGTTTTACAAGAGATTAAAACCAACACTCATTTTTTAGGGGGAGTTCGTTTGCCGGATACGGCTTTTAAAAAGATTGCAGGTACTCGAGTGACCACAGACCTCCTCTTCTTTCAAAAGGATCAAGCAAAGAATCTTAATGAAGATGAGCTTGTCTTTAGTGGCTCTATTCCCTTTGAGGATGATAATCGTGTCTGGATCAATCCTTATTTTGATGGGAAATACAATACACAAGTTTTGGGTGAATATGAGGTACGTAATTTTAATGGAGGAACTCTCAATGTTAAGGGGGTATCAGAAACATTAGCTACTGACATAATGAAAGCATTCGAGAATGTGGAAGCACCTAAACCAATTGACAATTCTTTGAAAGCACCTGTTTTTATCAAAGAAGAAGTGGATAATTCTATCCCAAGTCGTATACGTGAGGACTTAGCGCTCTATTCTTTTGGATATGAGGGAAATCAAATTTATTATCGAGATACGCATGGTATTCGGAAAAGTTCAAAAGTAGACGAAATTAGTTATTATGTAGACGAGAAGGGAGAATTTAAAGCCTGGGACAGTTCTTTGTCTGAACATAAAATAGACCGATTCGTGCAACTCCATTTGACTGATGAGGATGCACTAGATGTATACAAGTCGGAAGAAGCGAGTAAAAGAGGGAAATATAAGGGACTGTTCAAAAAAACTGTCTTTTATGAAAATCCCTTATCGGATAAGGATATTAGTCGGATTAAGGGAATGGTTGATTTGAGAGAGACCTATCAAGCCTTAATTGAAATTCAACGCCATCAAGATTATAGTCGAACAGATTTTCTGGTATTACTTAGTAAACTCAATCATGACTATGACCGTTTTGTAAGTCAATTTGGATACTTGAATGCCTCAGTCAATCGGAACTTATTTGATAGTGACGATAAATATTCTTTACTAGCAAGTTTAGAAGATGAATACATTGATTCTAAAGATCAGAAAGTAAAATATAAAAAATCTTTAGCCTTTGAGAAAGCATTGGTTAGGCCGGAGAGAGTGATTGCAAGAGTTTCAACGGCTTTAGATGCCTTAAACTCTAGTTTATCGGATGGTAGAGGGGTTGATTTAGACTATATGGTATCAATTTATCCCGAACATAGCCAAGCTGCTATTTTAGATGAGTTAGGTGACCAGATTTTAATAGATCCAGAAAGCTATTTAAGAGGGGAAAGAAAATATCTTTCTAAGAACCAGTTTTTATCAGGAGACATTCTCAACAAGATAGAAGTAGTTCAACTATTAGTGGAGGAAAACAACCAAGAATATGATTGGAATCATGCTTTAGATTTGTTAGAATCTGTTCGCCCTCCAAGGATTCATCTGGCAGATATTGAGTTTAAAATAGGGTCACGTTGGATTCCTCAATCCGTTTATGGTAAATTTGCCTTTGAATGTTTTACCAATCGTGAATTTGAATTGTCTTCGCCTGATGTTGAACAAGTCATTGAAGTGAATCCTGTCGATGGGCAGGTTCATTTAAGGACATCATTTGCTTATCGCTATCCAAGTGCAAAAGATAGTAGTCTTGGAGTCAGTGGGTCACGTTATGATACAGGAAGAAAGATCTTTGAGAATTTACTTAATTCGAACCAACCGACGATTACTATGACTGTTACGGAGGGAGAAAAGAAAAAGACTATCACAGATTTGGAAAAAACCTCTGTTCTAAGAGCAAAAGAGCAGCATTTACAAGAGCTCTTTCAAGAATTTGTCTCACGGTATCCTGAAGTCCAACAAGTCATTGAGGAAAGCTATAATCGTCTTTATAATCGAACGGTTAGTCGAGAGTATGACGGTAGCCATCTAGTCATTGATGGCTTGGCTCAAAACATTAGTCTTCGTCCTCACCAAGAGAATGCCATTCAAAGAATCGTAGAAGAAAAAAGAGCCTTATTAGCTCATGAGGTAGGTTCAGGAAAGACCTTGACCATGCTTGGTGCTGGTTTTAAATTAAAGGAGTTGGGAATGGTTCATAAGCCCTTGTATGTAGTGCCCTCTAGTTTGTCTGCTCAATTTGGCCAAGAAATCATGAAATTTTTCCCTACTAAAAAAGTCTTTGTGACTACTAAGAAAGATTTTGTGAAGGCGAGAAGAAAACAATTTGTGTCACGGATTATTACAGGAGATTACGATGCCATTGTCATTGGGGATTCTCAATTTGAAAAAATCCCTGTCAGTAAGGAAAGACAGATGAATTATATAGAGGATAAACTCAATGAACTACGAGAGATTAAAACGCATTCTGAAAATAAGTATACCGTTAAAGAAGCAGAGCAATCAATAAGTGGTCTAGAGAAACAATTGGAAGAACTCCAACGCTTTAATCGTGATAGTTTTATTGATTTTGAGAACTTAGGAATTGATTTTCTCTTTGTGGATGAAGCACATCACTTTAAAAATATTCGTCCGATTACGGGACTTGGAAATGTAGCAGGGATTACCAATACAACCTCTAAGAAGAACGTGGATATGGAAATGAAGGTTCGACAGATTCAGGAAGAACATGATTTTAAAAATATTGTTTTTGCGACAGGAACACCCGTTTCCAATTCTATCAGTGAGTTGTATACTATGATGAACTATATTCAACCAGATATCTTAAAACGCTATCAAGTTGATTATTTTGACTCTTGGGTAGGTGCTTTTGGAGAAATTCAAAACTCTATGGAATTAGCTCCTACAGGGGATAAGTACCAACCTAAGAAACGATTTAAAAAGTTTGTCAATCTACCTGAGTTGATGAAAATCTATAAAGAAACAGCCGACATTCAAACACAAGATATGTTGGATTTACCTGTTCCAGAAGCTCATATTATCCCTATTGAGAGTGAGTTAACTGAAAACCAGAAACTCTATTTAGAAGAATTGGTTATGCGTTCAGATATGGTCAAATGTGGAACAGTTGATCCGAGCCAGGATAACATGTTAAAGATAACAGGTGAGGCACGGAAACTAGCTATTGATATGCGTTTATTGGACTCTAGCTATAGTCTAGCAGACAATCATAAACTGCTTCAGGTAGTTGATAATGTTGAGAGAATTTATCGTGAGGGAATGGAAAATAAGGCTACTCAGATGATTTTTTCAGATATTGGAACACCTAAGAAAAAAGATAATGGCTTTGATGTTTATTCTGAGATTAAGGTATTATTAGTTGATAGAGGAATCCCTAGTAAGGAAATTGCCTTTGTACATGATGCCAATAGTGATGAAAAGAAGAATAGTTTGTCTCGAAAGGTCAATGCAGGAGAGGTGCGGATTCTCCTTGCCTCAACTGAAAAAGGAGGAACAGGTTTAAATGTTCAGAGCAAGATGAAAGCAGTTCATCACCTGGATGTCCCTTGGAGACCAAGTGACATTCAGCAACGCAATGGACGGATTATCCGACAAGGAAATGAAAACAAGGAAGTGGATATTTACCACTATATTAGCAAAGGTTCGTTTGATAATTATCTATGGGCAACTCAGGAGAACAAACTCCGTTATATTAAGCAGATTATGACTTCTAAGGAGCCGATTCGTGCTGCAGAAGACATTGATGAACAGACCATGACAGCTTCTGATTTTAAGGCACTAGCAACAGGTAATCCTTATCTCAAATATAAGATGGAACTAGAGAATGATCTAACTCTATTAGAAAATCAAAGACGCGCCTTTCAACGCAGCAAGGATCACTATCGTCATACAATCTCTTACTGTGAAGAAAATATACCTATTCTTGAGAAACGATTAAGCAAGTATGAAGGCGACATTCAACAGTCTGAAATGTCGAAAGACCAGGCATTTTCTATGACGGTAGGTAAGCAAGCTTTTGAGCAACGAGCTGAAGCAGGGGAATCCCTACACCGTCTTATCCGTCATAATCAAGCTGACAGCAAAGAATTCCGAACCCTAGCAAGCTATAGAGGATTTGAAATAAAAATGCTTAGTCTTCCAACAAATCAACCTCTTCCTGAATCCTTCTCTGTTAAGATTGTAGGAGAAAATCAATATTCTGTCAGTTTAGATTTGTATTCTCCATTGGGGACAATTCAAAGGCTTCAGCATACGATTGATCACATTAAAGAGGACCAAGTGAAAACTCAGAACTTATTGGATGAATTAAAGGATAAATTGACTACTGCTGAGGTAGAAATTGAGAAAAATTTTCCAAAGGAAGAAGACTATCAAACAAAAAAGGCCGAATACGATGTACTCGCGCCATTGATTGAAACAGAAACGGATTTAGATATTATTGATCAGGCCTTAAGACAATTCCACGAAAAAGGAAAAGAAAAGCAAGAACAACTTTCTTTTGAATTAGATTAAAAAATAGATATAAATAGCGGACAAGAAAAGAAAAGCGCGGTAGAATAAAGATAGAAAGAAACGAGGTAATAATTATGATGGAAGATACCTATTATCAATTAGAAGAGGCTTTGGTACAGGGATTTCAAACACCTGAAGAATACCAAGCCTACAAGGAGCTAAAGGAACATTATGAGGAAGTGACGGGGGATTACAGTTTTTCTAAACGAGAACTCACTAGTCAATTGGAAATCTCTCTTCAGAATCATCGAGGCGTTGACTTTGAAGAGCATGAAAAAGAGGAGTATTTGGACTTAGTTCAAAAGCTAGAGGAATTTGATTCCTCTCTTGCCACCCATTATCGTCAATTGATTGACTAGAAAGGAGAAAGTCATGAATGATTTACTCCTTATCCCAGTAATTTTTTTAGCAGTAGGAGGAATTCTCATTCTTTTATGGAGACTCTTTCTTATTGCCAGTGGACTTTTCCTGATTGGTTTTGTCAGTTTTCTTATTTTCGTGGAGGTCTATGGAATTTATTTGTTCTTTACTGAACCTAGTTTATATTTTGATGATATCAGACAACATGGTTTAACTAGTTTTACGGCTGTGTACCTTTTCATCAATCTGATGTTGGTTCTAGGATTCAGTTGGCGCTTCATAAACTCCAAAACTAAGGAAAGCCTGAAGCAATGGTCACTTGAATCGGCAACTCGGTATTGTCTGCCAGTTCCTCCAAGATTTCCAAGCTCTGCTGACTGGGGTCCAATACTCGGGCCAGTCGTTTCACGCCATCATCAAAGACC
>NZ_RJNA01000017.1 GCF_003943815.1 Streptococcus cristatus
TTATTTCAGCTTTTCCTAGCAGTAAATAAATAGAAAGATATAGGATGTGACAAATGTTAAAAAGACAATATGGAATATTTAAATATCCTGACGGTGATATTAGATTATCGATAAAATTCTTGGATGAAAACTATCAAACTTTAGGCGAGTTTTTTATTATTGAGGTTCATAATTTTTACACCCATATTCAGAAAGAATTGGAATCAGTTCTTACTGGTCAAAAAAAGAATCAGACTTTGGCGGTAATATGCTAAATATTGATATACGCAAAGAAGAAACAGGAGTGTACTATCAAATGGATGATGAAAGTCTTGGGGAACCTTGCTTTATTTCAACTGATGAACTATATAAATTGGTTTTAGAGTGGAAAGAAATGGAAGAAAAAATGTACAGAGGGGAAGATATTTTTCCCATAATCCTAGAAGATTGAACTAGTATAAAGACTCCAATAGAGATTCATAAAACTATTACACGGCTTGGGGTTAATCAGGTCGTGTAATTATTTAAAAGAGATTTTAGCCCTAAAGAATTAGCAAAGGTTAATCCAGTTTTCAAGAAAAAAGTCAAGAGGAGATAGAAAAATTCTATACTGGATGGGGCCAAGTCCTTTTTATTTAATTTCAATTCGTTTGTTGTAATAATCAATCTAATCAGTTTATTAACAGGCTGATTTTTGTTCCGCTGCTTTTTTTATACCCTTAAAAATGATATACTGAATAGAAGAATGTATAGAAAAGAGTAAGCAATGCAAAAAAAGACTATTTCCCAACGCTTGGAGCGAGTGGCTGCTTTTGTGCCGGATGGAGCAAAGTTGCTGGATGTTGGGAGTGATCACGCCTATCTGCCTATTTACCTGATTCAGCAGGGACGGATTGAGAAGGCTCTGGCCGGTGAAGTGGTAGAGGGGCCTTTTCAGTCTGCCCAGAAAAATGTGGCAGAGCATGGGCTGACGGAGCAGATTGAGGTTCGCCTAGCCAATGGTCTGGCAGCTTTTGAAGTAGAAGATCAGATTGACACCATCGTCATCGCTGGCATGGGTGGTCGCTTGATTTCAGAGATTTTGGAAAATGGCAGAGCTAAGCTTGCGTCTGTTT
The DNA here is from genome assembly GCF_003943815.1 of Streptococcus cristatus. Classification (GTDB taxonomy): domain Bacteria; phylum Bacillota; class Bacilli; order Lactobacillales; family Streptococcaceae; genus Streptococcus; species Streptococcus cristatus_F. The sequence goes on from NZ_RJNA01000017.1 coordinate 1,095, forward strand.
CCCGCTTGATTTTGCAGCCCAATAACCGAGAGGATGAGCTCCGCAGCTGGCTGGTATCTAAAGGTTTTCGTTTGTTGGCTGAGGATATCTTAGAAGAGGCTGGTAAGTTTTACGAAATCCTAGTGGCTGAGGCAGGCCAGCAAACTTTGACGGAGCAAGAAAAACGCTTTGGTCCTTTCCTGTTAGAACAGCAATCTCCAGTTTTTCGGAAAAAATGGCAGAAAGAACTGAAGAAATTCGAAGGAGCACTGGCCCATATCCCAGAAAAGAATGTGCTGGAACGCTCTGCTATGTCCCAAAAAATCGAAAGTATCAAGGAGGTACTCCATGTTAGCAAGTGACATCATCGCCCGTTATGAAGCCTACTGCCCGCAAGAATTGTCTATGGAGGGCGACATTTCGGGCCTGCAAATCGGGACTTTGGACAAGGAAGTGGACAAAGTTCTAGTAGCGTTGGATATTCGCGAGCAGACGGTGGCGGAGGCTATTGAGGCAGGTGCTGGACTGATTATCGTTAAACATGCGCCTATCTTTCGCCCGCTCAAGGATCTAGTGGCGGATAAGGCACAAAATCAGATGATTTTAGACCTCATCAAGCATGATATTGCTGTCTATGTCAGTCATACCAATATTGATGTTGTGGAGGACGGGCTTAACGACTGGTTCTGCCAACTTCTTGAGATTGAGGATACAAGTTTTCTCAGTCAGACGGGGCCAGATCACGGTATTGGCCGCGTGGGGAGGATTGCTCCTCAGACCTTTGGGGACTTTGCGGCTAAGGTCAAGGCAACTTTTGGACTAGATAGTTTGCGTCTGGTTACTTATGATGAAATAGATCTCGAACGTGTGGTTGAGCGTGTAGCTATTTGTGGTGGCAGCGGTCAGTCCTTTTATACGGAGGCCCTTGCCAAGGGAGCGCAAGTCTACATTACAGGTGATATTTACTATCACACAGCTCAGGAAATGCTGACAGAGGGGCTTTTGGCGCTAGATCCAGGTCACCATATCGAGGTTCTTTTTACGGAAAAATTGAAAGAAAAATTTGATACATGGAAGGCAGAAGAAGGCTGGGAGATTGAGATTCTGGCTAGTCAGGCTTCGACCAATCCTTTCCGACATATTTGAGAGGGAGCGACATGAAAAAAGTAGCAGTGATTGGAGCAGGGATTGTCGGCTCAACAGCGGCTTACTATTTGTCCAAATCTCCAGATGTTGAGGTGACTGTCTTTGATGATGGCGAGGGGCAGGCAACCAAGGCAGCTGCTGGTATTATCAGTCCTTGGTTTTCCAAGCGTCGCAACAAGGCTTGGTACAGGATGGCGCGTTTGGGCGCTGATTTTTATCAGGAATTGATTGCAGAACTGAAAGTAGCTGGAATTCAGACAGACTTTTACCAACAGACAGGTGTTTATCTGCTGAAAAAAGATGAGAGCAAGCTGCAGGAGCTTTATGATTTAGCTGCTAATCGTCGTGAAGAGTCGCCCTTAATAGGAGTCTTGAATCTTCTCAGCCGTCAGGAAGTTCATAAGAAATTTCCAGGCTTGCAAGGCTTTGAGCGGCTTCTCTATGCTTCCGGTGGTGCCCGTGTGGAGGGAGCACTCTTGACGGAGACGCTTCTGAAGGCCAGCAAGGCAGAATTGGTTGAGAAAAAGGTAAGTCTAGCAGTAGATGGGGAGCAAGTTCTTGTGGACGGACGCAGCTTTGACTGTGTTATCTTGTCTGTGGGGGCTTGGCTGGGAGAAATCTTGCAGCCACTGGGCTATGAGACAGATGTTCGCCCGCAAAAAGGACAGCTACGTGATTTTAGGCTGGCTGAAAAGACAGATGACTACCCTGTTGTGATGCCTGAGGGCGAGCTGGATATCATTCCCTTTTTGGCGGGCAAGGTCAGCGTCGGTGCTAGTCATGAAAATGATCGGGGCTTTGATTTGACAGTAGATAAGACGGTGCTGAATCAGTTGCAGCAAGAAGCGGAAACTTATTTGCCGAAGTTGTCTAAAGCAGAGATTCTAGGCGAGCGTGTGGGAACGCGGGCTTATACCAGCGACTTCTCTCCTTTCTTTGGAGCTGTGTCAGACTTGCCGAATGTCTACGCAGCAAGCGGTCTAGGCTCTTCTGGTCTGACAACTGGTCCGCTCATCGGACGCCAATTAGCTCAGATAGCTTTAGGAGAAGCAGGACTGCTAGATCCATCTGACTATCCTATTGGACGGTACGTGGAGAAGAAGATACTTAAGGAAAACAAATGATTATAATATTCCTCATTTTACTTTTATTAGTAATATCAATATTAATATCAATCTCACTTATTCTATTTACTAGACATAAAAGTCGTTCTCAACATTCTCTTGTTGCTCAAAATAATGGAGGAAATCAGGAACTAGCAAAGAATAACAAACATAAAATAGGTTTCGGTGTTTTGGGCTGTTTCCTATCTGGGGTGGTTATCGTTTGTTTCATGGCTCTTGTCTCTATGTTTCTGAATTTCATAGATATATGGGGGATTTTTGTACGAGTGCCGAAATATGAAATGGTACAGGCTGTTCAGCGCTCTTATAAGCAGAGTGGTTTTGAAGGAACGGTCAGAGTTTTAGATGCCAATAAAAACTATACCTCTTTCGCTGGCTATTTAATCAGAGCTGAATATTCTGAGGAAATTGAGGGGCAAACGGTTAAGATCGGTGACCGAATTGAGTATTACACCTCTCGAGATGAGAAAAATGGAAAAACAGATATTGACCTACAGCTTGAAAAGGGAGACGCAATTTATCAAGCTTTCCCTAGTATCGCTTATAGGGGACTTGAGCTGAGTCCAGGTTATAGTGAAACTTTAGAGACTGTAAAAGATAGTTTTACAAAGGCAGATAAGAAGAAACTATATCTTGAATCCCTTGATTTTATGATAGATAAGGATGCGCCAAATATTGATGCATACGAGGCCCTTATAAAAAAGAATCGGGCAGAAGGCCAGCCTTTGCAGGGCTTGTACCCAATCCCTATTTCTGACATGTTGGAAAAAGAGGCTCTTGCCATTGAAATGAAGGTAATTTTGAACGTGGAGCAAGACGATGGATCTATCATTAGTATTGGCCAAGACCAGAAGAATGATGATAAAATCAAGCAGATTTTACAAGAGCAGCTAGACTTAACCAAGCTACCAAATGCACGCTATCTTATGGCCATTAGTGTCGGGAAACATAGCAAGTATTTTGGATTTGGTAAATATGAAGTCATTGTTCAAAATCATCAGATCGTTCGATTTTCTATCCAAAATGAACAATATAAGTTAGAATAATCTTTTTGGGAGCTTGCTTTTAATTACAGCTTGTAGTTGTGCAAATGTATGTTTTAAAGTTACTAGTTTCATGTGAGGAAGGTTTGATATGACAGAAACTATTTTGAATTGGGTCAATATTTGTGTAAAAAAAGATGATGAAATTCTACTGCTCAATCGCCAGCATGACAATTTTAAAGGGTGGATACAACCAGGCGGGAAGGTGGAGTTTCCAGAATCTTTTTTTGAAGCTGCAAGGCGCGAATTAAAAGAAGAAACAGGGTTGACTGCTCTAAACTTGGAATTGAAAGGAATTTCAGGCTTCACTAATCCGAGTAAAAAAGAACGGTATGTGTATTATGATTTTCTTTGTACTGCCTTTGAGGGGCAAGTTAGGGGAAACGATCATGAAGGGAAGCCCAAATGGTGGAAGATTTCGGAACTTGACCAAATAGATATGCAGGACGACATACGTGAACGTTTACCTCTCTACTGGCGGAAAGGCTCTTTTGAGCGGATTCATTACTGGAATGAGGAAAAACATTGTATCGGCGAAACCAAGACAATTTTGTATGATTGATTTGAGAGGATAGGGAGAAGTTATGGACTGGTTACGATCGCAGCCTGTGGTTATGCAGGCATTCTTGGCTGGACTGTTCACATGGGGATGTACCATTGTGGGCTCGGCTGTTGTATTTTTCTTTAAAAAGGTCAGTCGTAAGTTGCTGAATATTATGATGGGCTTTGCGGCAGGAGCTATGATTTTCGTTGTGGTAGAGGAGCTGATACCGGATTCGCAGACCAATGGCAATACCGATGTGGCGACCTTAGGTCTCATGGTGGGATTTGTTCTCATGATGGTTTTGGATGTAGCTTTAGGTTGATGCCAATTTAGAATCAAAGAGCAGAAGGAAGCGGAATTTCCGCTCTTTTTTCTTTTATTTAAGGGGAGTGAAAAGGATGACATTCGCTTTCAAAAATGGTAAAATAAAGGGAATACATTAAGAGAGGAAACTCATATGAAAGGTATTATTCTTGCAGGTGGTTCTGGTACTCGTTTATATCCATTGACCCGCGCTGCGTCAAAACAGCTCATGCCGGTTTATGACAAGCCCATGATTTATTATCCACTGTCAACTCTTATGCTGGCTGGTATCAAGGACATCTTGATTATCTCCACTCCGACGGATTTGCCTCGTTTTGAGGATTTGCTGGGTGACGGCTCTGAGTTTGGTATCAAGCTCTCTTATGCAGAGCAGCCAAGTCCAGACGGACTGGCGCAGGCCTTTATCATTGGGGCTGATTTTATTGGCGATGATAATGTAGCGCTGATTCTTGGGGATAATATTTATCATGGACCAGGTCTGAGTAAAATGCTACAAAATGCTGCGGCTAAGGAAAAAGGAGCAACTGTCTTTGGCTACCATGTCAAGGATCCAGAACGCTTTGGTGTCGTAGAATTTGATGAAAATATGAATGCTATCTCCATCGAAGAAAAACCAGAACAGCCGCGCTCTAACTATGCAGTGACAGGACTCTATTTCTATGATAACGATGTTGTAGAAATTGCCAAGAACATCAAACCAAGTCCTCGCGGAGAACTGGAAATCACTGATGTCAACAAGGCTTACTTGGAACGTGGCGATTTGTCTGTTGAGCTCATGGGACGTGGTTTTGCTTGGTTGGATACAGGTACCCACGAAAGTCTCCTAGAGGCAGCACAATATATCGAAACAGTTCAGCGTATGCAGAACGTGCAGGTGGCAAATCTGGAAGAAATTGCCTATCGTATGGGCTATATCACTAAAGAGCAAGTGCACGAATTGGCGCAACCACTGAAAAAGAATGAATATGGCCACTATCTCTTGCGCTTGATTGGAGAAGAATAAGAAGATGACGGAACAATTTTTTGATAAGGAATTAGCAGCGCGTGAAGTTCCCGGAATTCCTGGAATGCTAGAATTTGATATTCCTGTTCGCGGGGACAACCGAGGCTGGTTTAAGGAAAATTTCCAAAAGGAAAAAATGCTGCCGCTAGGCTTTCCTGAAAGCTTTTTTGCAGAAGGGAAACTGCAAAATAATGTCAGCTTTTCTCGTAAAAATGTCCTGCGTGGTCTTCATGCTGAACCATGGGACAAGTACATCTCAGTTGCAGATGATGGTAAGGTGCTAGGATCTTGGGTCGACCTGCGTGAAGGTGAGACCTTTGGCAACACCTACCAAACAGTAATTGATGCCAGTAAGGGGATTTTTGTGCCACGGGGCGTCGCCAACGGCTTCCAAGTCCTTTCTGACACCGTTTCCTATAGCTATCTGGTGAATGACTATTGGGCTTTGGAACTTAAACCGAAGTATGCCTTTGTCAACTATGCAGATCCAGCTCTAGGCATCCAGTGGGAAAACCTAGAAGCAGCAGAAGTCTCAGAAGCAGACAAGAACCATCCATTACTCAAGGATGTAAAACCACTAAGAAAAGAAGATTTGTAAGAAGAATTCTTTTCTGACGCATTAATTTATATTGAAATATATGATTTAGCTCAGCTCTAATCCGAGCGAAGCGAATTAAAGAAATGATTGCCGCTGTGGTGTAAGTCATGTAACAAATTGTTTAGTTTGTTACATGACAGGGGATTTTTGAGACATTAGGCTCAAAAATAAGCAATGAAACCGGAGGTTTGCTTGCGTCCCCACCACTTAAGGCAATTATAAAAAAGTTTAAGGAATAAAAATGACTGAATACAAAAAAATTATCGTGACAGGCGGAGCTGGTTTTATCGGTTCTAACTTTGTCCACTATGTTTATAATAACTTTCCAGATGTTCATGTGACTGTGCTGGACAAGCTGACTTACGCGGGTAATCGTGCCAATATTGAAGAAATTTTAGGTGACCGCGTTGAGTTGGTTGTTGGAGATATTGCTGATGCAGCCTTGGTAGATAAGCTTGCTTCTGAAGCGGATGCTATCGTTCACTATGCGGCAGAAAGCCACAATGACAATTCGCTCAATGACCCGAGTCCATTTATCCACACCAACTTCATCGGAACTTACACACTTTTGGAAGCAGCACGTAAATACGACATTCGTTTCCACCATGTGTCAACTGACGAGGTTTATGGAGACTTGCCTCTGCGTGAAGATTTGCCAGGTCATGGAGAAGGCCCAGGTGAGAAATTTACGGCTGAAACCAAGTACAATCCAAGCTCGCCTTACTCATCAACCAAGGCAGCTTCAGACTTGATTGTCAAAGCTTGGGTGCGCTCATTTGGCGTGAAAGCGACAATTTCTAACTGTTCAAACAACTATGGTCCTTACCAGCACATCGAGAAGTTCATTCCGCGCCAAATCACCAATATCTTGAGTGGTATCAAGCCAAAACTCTATGGTGAAGGTAAAAACGTCCGTGACTGGATTCATACCAATGACCATTCATCAGGCGTTTGGACGATTCTGACCAAGGGACAAATCGGCGAAACTTACTTGATTGGTGCTGATGGTGAGAAGAATAATAAGGAAGTTCTGGAGCTGATTCTCAAGGAAATGGGACAGCCTGCTGATGCTTATGATCATGTGACAGATCGTGCGGGTCATGACCTTCGCTATGCTATTGATGCTAGCAAGCTCCGTGATGAGCTAGGTTGGAAGCCAGAGTTTACCAACTTTGAAGCGGGTCTCAAAGAGACAATCAAGTGGTACACAGACAACCAAGACTGGTGGAAATCAGAAAAAGAAGCAGTCGAAGCCAACTATGCTAAGACGCAACAAGTGATTAAGTAAGAATAGACTATCTATGCTAAGCCTTGTTATACAGGCGATATGAGACGAAGAGGCTGGGATTATTTGTCCCAGTCTTTTTTATAGGATTGTTAGCCTTTTAATCTGTTTGTTACAGAAAATGATGTAAAAATAGTGTAAAATGAGATAAATCCTTTTTGTGTTTTCAGCTAAGGATATTTCTCAAAGTAAAGGAAGACAAAAATGAAATTGATCAAAAGATTGGTAGGAATTGTTTTGGTGCTGTTGCTTGCAGCAGTGCTATTTCTGGTTCCTTCTTCTATCAATCTGAATGAACAACTAAAAAATGTTCAAGCGAATACTTCGTGGGAAAGTATGATTGAGCCAGCTTTGAGCAACGCCAATGTGACGGCTCAGGGAGTCAGCACAGAGGTCTCTCTCAATAGTGTCCAGCTTAATCAGGTGCTTAGGTCTTCGCTGACTGAGTCTGAAAATCAGGAACTATTGAACGGTGCTTACAGTATTGAAGGCAATAAGCTGCGCATCCAGTATCCGGTTAAGCTATTTTTTATTGATAGTAAGCTGGATCTAGAGGTAGATGTGACGGTGAAGGGGAGTGCCTTATACATCACAATCGATAATGCCAAGCTAGGCATCCTTCCTATCCCTAAATCTTGGGTGACTGGCATGCTGAAGCAGCAACTGCAGACCTCTAATTCGACTATCACGACGGAGGGAGATAGTTTCCTTCTACCTCTGCCGCAGAGTCCATTTAGCATTGACAAAATCAGCCTGCAGAATGGAGCTGCTAAAATCCAGATCAGTATAGCTTATGGAATTCAATGATTTTTAAATCTAATTCATAACAAATTTCTAGATTGAAGAAAAGATCTATTTTAGATGATGCTCTTCAATCTTTTTATATTTAAGAAAATTGATCGAATAGAGCATGATGAAAATACCACATTTTTTAACTTTGTAGGTATCAATTAGGAATATTAAAAAATTCTGACAATTCTTTAAAATTATGCTAAAATGAAGAAAAGGAGGGAAAACGATGAAATTTTACTCAATAGATCCAAATGTTGATGTGGTTGAAACTCCGGTTGAAGAGCAAGGACGTCTCATCCGCCATTTGCACCTTGCTAAAGGAAAACAAATTCCTGAACATAGCGCAGATGCTCTTGTTACAGTTGTCTGTCTAGAAGGGAAGGTGGATTTTACTGCCTTAGGAGAAACTGTACAATTGGTACCGGGAAGTTTTCTGACAATGGAGCCTAATGAACTTCATAGTTTATATGGTGTAGAAGAGAGCCATGTTTTAGTGATTCAGCAGTTGCTTTATCTATGATCTGCTCGAACAGGGGCTCTTTCAACATTAACTCAAGGAATTTTTCTATTTCTTGAGTTTTTTTATTCTATTTTCTAAAGGGGCTTTGTCGCTAATTTTATGCTATAATAAATACTATGCAAACTAAACCAACTTCTGCCTATGTGCATATTCCTTTTTGTACTCAGATTTGTTATTACTGTGATTTTTCCAAGGTTTTTATAAAGAATCAGCCGGTAGATAGTTATCTGGAGCATTTGATTGAGGAATATCATTCTTACGACATCAAAAAGCTTCGTACCCTCTATATCGGTGGTGGGACTCCAACGGCTCTATCGGCGCCTCAGTTGGCTTTTTTGCTGGAAAAGCTGACGGACAAGCTGGACTTGTCTTATCTTGAGGAGCTGACCATTGAAGCCAATCCTGGGGACTTGGATCAGGAGAAGATTGCTGTACTTAAAGACTCGCCTGTCAATCGGGTTTCGCTGGGAGTACAGACCTTCAATGACCGCATGCTCAAGCAGATTGGCCGCAGTCACTTAGAAAAGGACATCTATGAGAATATTGCCAATCTCAAAAAAGCGGGTTTTGATAATATTTCAATCGATTTGATTTATGCCCTGCCCAAGCAGACCATGGAGGATGTGAAAATCAATGTAGCCAAGGCCATTGCTCTGGACATTCCCCACATGAGTCTATACAGCTTGATTTTGGAAAATCATACGGTCTTTATGAATCGGATGCGGCGGGGGAAGTTGCCTCTGCCCAAGGAAGACTTGGAAGCGGAGATGTTTGACTACATTATTTCGGAGTTGGAAAAGGCGGGCTTTGAGCATTATGAGATTTCAAACTTTTCTAAGCCAGGCTTTGAGAGCCGCCACAATCTCATGTACTGGGACAATGCGGAATATTATGGTATTGGAGCGGGAGCGTCTGGCTATGTCGATGGTGTTCGCTATAAAAACCACGGGCCCATTCGTCATTATCTGCAGGCGGTGGAAGCGGGCAATGCCCGTGTGCAGGAAGAAGTGCTGACGCTGAAAGAAAAGATGGAAGAAGAGATGTTTCTGGGGCTTCGAAAGAAGTCAGGTGTTTCTAAAAAGCTCTTTGAGGAAAAATTCGGTCTCTCCTTTGAAGATCAATACGGAGATGTTGTGTCTGAGCTTACTGAGCAGGGCTTGCTAGTGCCTGACAGAGACATCGTGCGCATGACCAAACAAGGCCTCTTTTTGGGCGATACGGTTGCTGAGAAATTTATATTGGAGTAAATCATGGGCTTAACTTATCAAATGAAAATGAAAATTCCTTTTGATATGGCAGATATGAATGGCCATATCAAGCTGCCTGATGTCATCCTGCTGTCCTTGCAGGTATCGGGGATGCAGTCGATCGAGCTTGGTGTTAGTGACAAGGACATGCTGGAGCAGTATAATCTGGTCTGGATTATCACTGACTATGATATTGATGTGACACGACTGCCTCGCTTTGCAGAGGAGATCACCATTGAGACAGAAGCCTTGACATACAATCGACTCTTTTGCTACCGGCGCTTCACGATTTTTGATGAAGCGGGCGAGGCCATTATCCAGATGATGGCAACCTTTGTCCTTATGGATCGGGATAGCCGCAAGGTTCACGCTGTTGAGCCTGAGATTGTAGCTCCTTACCAATCAGAGTTTTCTAAGAAATTACTTCGTGGCCCTAAATATCCAAACTTAGAAAATCCTGTAAGCAAGGACTACCATGTGCGCTTTTACGATTTGGATATGAACGGACATGTCAATAACAGCAAGTATCTGGACTGGATTTTTGAGGTCATGGGAGCAGATTTCCTTACCCAGCATATTCCTCAGAAAATTAACCTGAAGTATGTCAAGGAAGTTCGACCAGGCGGGATGATTGCCTCTAGCTATGAACTAGACGGTCTGCAGAGTAATCACCAGATTTCTAGTGATGGCGAAGTCAATGCCCAGGCTATGATCACTTGGCAAGAGATTGAAAAAGATTAGAAAGAAATGTATGACTTATAAAGGATATTTGATCGATTTAGATGGGACGATTTATAAGGGAAAGAGCCGGATTCCTGCTGGCGAAGCCTTTGTGCATGAGCTACAGAAGCGCAAGATTCCCTATCTTTTCGTGACCAATAACACCACGCGTACGCCAGAAATGGTTCAAACCATGCTAGCTGAGAATTTCAATATTGAGACGCCGCTTGAGACTATTTACACAGCAACTCTAGCTACTATTGACTACATGCAGGAGAAAAATCTGGGCAAGAAAGCTTACGTTATTGGTGATGTTGGTCTTAAACATGCCATTGAAGAAGCTGGATATATAGAAGACACAGAAAATCCTGACTATGTGGTAGTAGGTCTGGACTGGGAAGTGGACTATGAGAAGCTGACAGTAGCGACTTTGGCTATTCAAAAGGGTGCCCACTTTATTGGGACCAATCCCGATCTCAATATTCCGACTGAGCGAGGACTGCAGCCGGGAGCGGGTGCTATCAATGCTCTCTTGGAAGCCGCTACTCGTGTTGAGCCGACCTTTATCGGCAAGCCTAATGCCATCATTATGGAAAAAGCCATAGAGCATCTAGGACTAGCGCGTGAGGATGTGGTTATGGTCGGCGATAACTACCTGACAGATATTCGAGCGGGAATCGACAATGGGATTCCGACTCTCTTGGTTACGACAGGCTTTACCCTGCCAGAAGAGGTGCCAAATTTGCCGATCCAACCGACGCATGTCTTGTCCAGTCTAGCGGAGTGGGACTTCGATGCGTGATAAGTTAAGATTTTCAGCCAGCGTCTTGTGCTTGCTAGCAGTAGCCATTTTGTTGACCATTTATCTGGCTTGGCTGTTTTACCCGCTGGAAATTTCCTATTTCGCTTTGCCCGATAGGGTTCATTTGAAAGCAGAGACTATCCAGTATAATTTCAACATTTTGATGAATTACCTGACCAATCCTTTTAGTCAGAAGCTGTCGATGCCGGATTTTCGTTCGTCAGCAGCAGGTCTGCATCATTTTCAGGCGGTCAAGTATCTCTTCCACTTGGCGCAGGCTATTTTTCTAGTTACTCTGCCTGCTTTGATTTTCTTTATCAAAAAAGTGGTCAAAAAAGGATTTTTAGCTCTTTATCAAAGAAGTTTGTTTTTCTTAAGCGTATTGCCCTTCGTCATGATTTGCTTGGCTGGCTTGATTGGTTTTAATAATTTTTTTACGCTCTTTCATCAAGTGCTTTTTGTGGGAGACAATACATGGCTATTTGATCCAGCCAAGGATCCAGTCATTTGGATTTTGCCAGAGGAATTTTTCATGCACGCCTTTATTCTTTTTGCTCTTCTTTACGAGGGAATCTTTTTAAGTTTGTATTTTTTCAGTAGAAAGACTCGTAGCTAATAATAACAAAGGAGATTTTATGAATACTTTACCTGAGCCTTTAAATCCCAAGAAAGATTTGGGAAGATTTTCAGCAAGCTGCTTCACTTATTCTATCGTGATGCTAGTGGTTGTCATACTTTATACTGTCTTTTCCTATTTCTTTGTTCTTTTTCAGCAGGGTTTTGATATAGGTAAGACTGAGGAATTTGTAAAAAGTTTTATGGATAAAGATGGCGGTTCCTACATTATCGCTTCTTGTGTGGGAGTGCTTATTTTCACGATTTTCAGGGGCAAGCAGCTTTTCACGCGAGATTTGCGCAAGAAAAATAAGAAAATGACAGCCAAAGTCTTCTTCTTCATGATTTGCTTCTTGTTTTTCTCTCAGCTGTTTAGCACTGTGACAAGTCAAATCATGAATGCTATTTTGTCTCTCTTTGGTTTGGATCTTTCTGAGATTTTATCACAGGATTTTAGTTCTCATTCAATCACCATGTTTATCTATACAACAATCATGGCACCGATTACGGAGGAGATTATTTTTCGGGGAGCAGGTTTGCGGGCTTTGGAAAAGCACGGAAAAGTATTTGCCATTGTCATGACGGCTCTCCTTTTTGGACTGTTTCATGAAAATCTCTATCAGCTTTATTTTGCTGCTATGATTGGTCTGGGATTTGGTTACATCGCTTTTGAATATTCCATTTTCTGGGTGATCTTCTTCCATATTTTCAATAATTTGGTCATCGCAGAAGGACTTGATTTTCTGACCAACTATATCCCAGAAAGTATCGTGAATCTTATAAATTATGGATTGATGACTGTAGGAACAACGGTAGTATTGATTGTACTCATCCTAAATAGGTCGAAAATTAAAGCTTATATTACTGAAAATAGATCTCAGCCGGGAACATATAAGCAAGCTCTTAAATCAGTCTGGTTCTGGGTATTTTCAATTTTATGTGTGCTTGCTGCCTTTTTGCCGATCCTTCTTGTCTATATCACTACAAGATAATAAAGAAATTAAAAGAAGTCTAACAGGCTTCTTTTTTTCTATATTCAAACAAATGATTTATTTTGATAGAAAATGATAGAAAATGCTTGACTTTGAAATTTAATCTTGTATAATAGAACTGTAATCGATTGCAGAGGAGGTATTCTATGCTGAAGTCGAAAAGAAAGCAGCTGATTCTCGAGAAAGTTATGAAAGATAAATTTGTTTCTTTAGAGTATCTAGTAAAAGCTTTAAACACTTCAGAATCAACTGTTAGAAGAGATTTAGATGAGCTTGAAAGCGAGCGGAAGTTGAGGCGTGTGCATGGCGGTGCCGAGAGTCTTCACTTCTTGCAGGAGGAAGAAAGCAATCAAGAAAAATCTATCAAAAACATTCAAGAAAAAACCAGAATCGCTCAGAAAGCAGCCAGCTTGATTCAAGAATACGATGTCATTTTTATTGATGCAGGGACGACCAATGAACTCTTAGTCAATGAATTGCACGATCCGAGCGTGACGGTGGTGACCAACTCGATCCACCATGCAACTAAGCTAGTGGAGCGCAATATTCCCACAGTGATTATTGGTGGAGTGGTAAAACGCTCGACAGATGCTAGTATTGGTGGTGTCGCTCTAAATCAAATCGGCCAGCTGAATTTTGACAAGGCTTTTATCGGAATGAATGGAATTGACAGTGGATTTTTCACGACTCCAGACATGGAAGAAGGAGCAGTGAAACGCGCTATTCTTGAAAATGCTAAGAGAACTTATGTTTTAGCTGATGCTTCAAAGCTGGGCAATACATCTTTTGCAAAAGTGGCCCCAATATCGCGCGCAAGGCTTATTACAAACCAAACTGAATCTGAAGTGATTCAAAAGATTAAAGAAAAAACGGAGGTAATAGAAGCATGATTTATACAGTCACACTCAATCCTTCCATTGACTATATCGTTCGTTTGGACCAAGTTCAAGTCGGTAGTGTCAATCGTATGGACAGTGATGATAAGTTTGCTGGTGGGAAAGGAATCAATGTCAGTCGTGTCTTGAAACGCTTAGATATTCCAAATACAGCGACTGGATTTATCGGAGGCTTTACTGGTAAATTTATCACAGATACATTGGCAGAAGAAGAAATTGAAACTCGTTTTGTCCAAGTGGCAGAAGATACGCGTATCAATGTTAAAATCAAAGCAGACCAAGAAACAGAAATCAATGGAACGGGTCCAAATGTCGAACCAGCTCAGCTAGAAGAATTGAAAGCTATTTTATCTAGTTTGACAGCAGAAGATACGGTTGTATTTGCTGGTTCAAGTGCTAAGAACTTGGGAAATGTCATCTATAAGGATTTGATTGCATTGACACGCCAGACTGGTGCGCAAGTGGTTTGTGACTTTGAAGGACAGACCTTGATTGATAGTTTGGACTACCAGCCACTTTTGGTCAAACCAAACAATCACGAACTAGGAGCTATCTTTGGTGTTAAACTCGAAAGTTTAGATGAAATCGAGAAATACGCTCGTGAGTTGCTAGCTAAGGGTGCTCAAAACGTGATCATCTCTATGGCTGGGGACGGTGCCCTTTTGGTAACATCTGAGGGATCTTACTTCGCTAAACCAATCAAAGGAACAGTCAAAAATTCAGTAGGAGCTGGCGACTCCATGGTTGCCGGATTTACAGGTGAGTTTGTAAAATCAAAAGATGCAGTAGAAGCCTTCAAATGGGGAGTGGCCTGCGGAACGGCAACTACTTTCTCGGATGACTTGGCAACAGCGGAATTTATTAAAGAAACATATGAAAAAGTTGAGGTAGAAAAACGATGAAAATTCAAGACCTATTGAGAAAAGATGTCATGTTGCTGGATTTGCAGGCAACTGAAAAAACAGCTGTCATCGAAGAGATGATTAAAAGCTTGGTCGATCACGGTTATGTGACGGATTTTGAAACATTTAAGGAAGGAATCCTAGCGCGTGAAGCCTTGACTTCAACTGGTTTGGGTGAGGGAATTGCTATGCCTCACAGCAAGAACTCTGCTGTCAAAGAAGCAACCGTTCTCTTTGCTAAGTCAAACAAGGGTGTCGACTATGAGAGCTTGGATGGACAACCAACTGATCTTTTCTTCATGATTGCAGCTCCAGAAGGTGCTAACGACACTCACTTGGCAGCCTTGGCTGAATTGTCCCAATACCTGATGAAAGATGGCTTTGCGGATAAACTGCGCCAAGTTACTTCGCCTGATCAGGTGATTGAGCTTTTTGACCAAGCTTCAGAAAAAGCAGAAGAACCTGCTGTTGTTGAACCTGCCAATGAAGGCGGAGATTTCCTTGTAGCTGTGACGGCTTGTACAACAGGGATTGCGCATACTTACATGGCTCAAGAGGCCTTGCAAAAGGTCGCTGCTGAAATGGGTGTTGGCATCAAAGTTGAAACCAACGGTGCCAGTGGTGTCGGAAATAAACTGACAGCAGAAGATATCAAAAATGCTAAAGCTGTTATCATTGCAGCTGACAAGGCAGTAGAGATGAATCGCTTCGACGGCAAGCCGTTGATCAATCGTCCAGTTGCAGATGGTATTCGTAAGACAGAGGAACTCATCAATCTGGCCCTTTCTGGAAATGCAGAGGTTTACAAGGCTGCTAATGGCAGCGCTGCAGTAGCTAGCAGCAATGAAAAACTTAGCTTGGGCGGAGCTTTTTACAAGCACTTGATGAGCGGTGTTTCTCAAATGTTGCCATTCGTTATTGGTGGCGGGATTATGATTGCCATTGCCTTCTTGCTGGATCAGATCTTAGGCGTGCCAAAGGATCAGCTTTCTAATCTGGGAAGCTATCATGAGATTGCAGCTCAATTTAAGGCAATTGGTGGTGCAGCCTTTGGCTTCATGTTGCCAGTATTGGCTGGTTATATCGCTTACTCAATCGCTGAAAAACCAGGTTTGGTTTCTGGTTTTGTAGCTGGTGCAATTGCTAGCAGTGGCGCATCATTTGGTGGTGTTGCCTTTGCTGCAGGTGGTGAGAAGACACTCTCTCTAGCGGGTGTATCATCTGGTTTCCTTGGAGCTCTGGTCGGTGGTTTCTTAGCTGGTGGTGTGATTTTAGTCCTTCGCAAATTACTTGCAGGTCTGCCTCGCTCACTTGAAGGTATTCGCTCCATCTTGCTCTTGCCACTTCTTGGTGTTCTTGTGACTGGATTCCTTATGTTGGCAGTCAATATCCCTATGTCAGCAATCAATACAGCCCTCAACGATTTCTTGGCTAGTCTAAGCGGAAGCTCTGCGGTTCTTCTCGGTCTCTTAGTCGGTGGTATGATGGCTGTCGATATGGGTGGACCAGTCAACAAAGCAGCTTATGTATTTGGTACAAGTACACTGGCAAGCACTGTTTCAACTGGTGGTTCTCCAGTCATGGCAGCGGTTATGGCAGCCGGTATGGTTCCACCGCTTGCAGTATTTGTTGCAACTCTACTTTTCAAAGATAAATTTACTACTGAAGAACGTGATTCTGGTTTGACAAATATCGTCATGGGGCTTTCCTTCATCACAGAAGGTGCGATTCCTTTTGGAGCTGCTGACCCAGCCCGTGCAATTCCAAGTTTTATCGTCGGTTCAGCTCTTACAGGTGCACTTGTCGGTCTGTCTGGCATCAAACTTATGGCTCCTCACGGAGGAATCTTCGTTATCGGTTTGACTAACAACCCAATCCTTTACCTTGTGTATGTTTTGATTGGTGCAGTTGTCAGCGGTATTCTTTTCGGATATTTGCGTAAACCACTGGAAAAATAAAACATATGCGAAAGAATCTTGATGGTTTATCAAGATTCTTTTTGCATCTTCTAGAATCTTGATAGGCAGAGGTCTCATTGTTAGGTGAAATAAAAGGAAATGAAATCTTGATAAAAACTTTACTTACAGAAATAAAATAAGAAGCGTTCTTTAGATTAATATCTATACCATGTTTTGAAAATAATTTCAAGAATTGAATTTGTTACCAAAGAGAATCTAGAATCTGATTTTAGTAAATATAGCAAGTTGTTCCGAACATTAGATCATATTTGACAAATTCCCTTGATATTGATACAATATAATCAAAATTTATTAAAGGAGAATATTTATGAAAAATAAGAAGCGTTCTTTATTTTGGAAATGCAAATCTGTTTTATTTTCAGTTGCCCTAGCATCTGTATTCACAACGGTTACACAAGCTGATGCTGATGAGGTAAATAAGCCAAGTCAAGCTGCTAATGAGCTAGCTCAAATAAGCTCAAATGAACTTGCTGCTAAAACAACTCAGNCTAATCAACAACTTTCTGAGACAGCCAAAGAGATTCAAGAAAAGGTTAGTACTCCAGTAGTGCCAATTGATAAGGCTAAACCTGGTGATGTAGTGAAAGTATCTACTACTTCTACTGATGTCAAAGTGGATACGAAAGAAAATGAAGCCGGTACAGAAGCTGTTGCTAAAGCAGAGGCTTCTGTGAGTGTTGAGACAACTAGTGTAGCTGCTAAAGGAACTGCTGTTGGAGAAAAAGCGCCAGTTGCTACATCAAAGACAGTTACCGATCATGTTGATACGGATGAGTATGTAGCTGATGTTACTCAGACCATCAAGAAGACAACATTTGAAAAAGTGATGAAAGAAGCAGATGTGACAATTACGAAGCAATCGTCTGGTTCTGCTGACATCGTTTTTACTATTGATAAGTCAGGTTCAATGGGTTCATCTATTCAGAATGTTATGCAAAATATTGAGGCTTTTGTCCGTGATTTGGCTAGTAAAAAGGTTGATGCTCGCCTTGGCTTAATCGCGTATGAGTCTGCTAAGGATGTTCAATATTTCGATTTTAATGGGTCTAAATTCACTAAGAATGTAGAGGAGTATATTAAGGCTCTTAGATCTATTCAAACAGGCGGTGGAACAGAAGAGCCTACAGCCCCTCTTCATCATATTGCAACTTCAAAAGATTACGATTGGTCTACAGCTTCTAATAATCGTCGTTTTGCTTTCTTGATTACTGATGAAAGTATTGATTTCAGTACTCCAGGTATTCCAACAGTAGAAGAAACTCTGAAAGCTCTTAAAGCGGCTGATATTTCCCTATCAGTTGTGGGTGTAACATACGAAAAAACGACTTTTAAA
Source organism: Streptococcus cristatus (assembly GCF_003943815.1). Taxonomy (GTDB): domain Bacteria; phylum Bacillota; class Bacilli; order Lactobacillales; family Streptococcaceae; genus Streptococcus; species Streptococcus cristatus_F. Next base: position 18,939 of record NZ_RJNA01000017.1, read on the forward strand.
CCTCTAGTTGAAGGAACAAAAGGTCTTTACCTTGATATTCGTCAAGAATTTTCTAGTCTTTTAAATCGTGATTTTACAAATCATGTTGTTAAGACTGTCCAAGAAGGACGTGTTTACCGCATTGTGACAGAGAAATATGACTTCTTGGCAGAAGCACATGTCGTACTTAAGCAAAAAGCTCCAGCTCCTACAGTAGCGAAACCTATTGGAAGTACGAAGCCAGTTTATCATACTACATCAATTTCTAATAAGGTGGCTGAATTACCAAAAACTGGGGAGCAAGTTTCTTCAGGTTTGGCTGTAGTTGGAGTAGCATTAGTTGCAGTAGCTTCAGGATTGACTATTAGTGCTAAGAAAAAAGACTAATAGAGTCATGGATAAAGTAAGTTTTACTTGCTTTTCGAAAGTGATATAAGTCATGTAAGAAGAAGCCTTGGTTTTGTACAATACAGAACTAAGGCTTTTTGGTTCTTTGTTAACTTGTAGCTGGGTGATGTTAGTTAACATTGATTTCTTTATTGATCAATACATAGGAAAGGATGGGCGATAAAAACGTTTATTCCTTAGTTTTTGACTATCTTGTTAGATGAGTTTCCAGCATCGTTTTATTGTCTTGTAATCGCGAGATTTTTGATCAAATTGTTTCATGATTTGGATGTGAAGGCAGTCCATAGTCTGATTTAGGTGTTGTACATGTGAAAGCGATCGAGGACAATTTAAGCAGAAAGAAAGAGATCCTTAGCTATGTTGTAGTATACCCATGGCAATAACTATAAGTCCGTTTCGAACCAGTCTGGAATAGCGCCGAAATCAATTACAAGTAGTTACTTGAGCACATCCATCTAAGGTAGTTATAATCTTTCTTGAATTGAAATCTTGCGCAATAAAACTTATTTAAAAATACTAAATTTAAGATTTGCTTACACTTGTGCAATGTTAGGAGAAGTTTTTTATCTATTTGTTGGGTAGGCTCCTTTTTTACATAGAAACTTTCCTTAAATTATGTTATAATGGACTATCGTATATTTTTAGGAGAATAGTAATGGAATTACAACGTGAACAAGAATTTGTCAGCCAGTATCATTTTGATGCACGCAANTTTGAATGGGAAAAAGAGAATGGAACACCTGAAACAAAAGTTGACGTGAATTTTCAGCTGATTGAAAGAAATGAAGAAAAGAATTCAACATCCATGATTGTGATTTTGACTTTCATGATTGTGTTTGATCGTTTTGTAATTAGTGGAACGATCACGCAGACAAATCATATTCAAGGACGTTTGGTGCAGGAACCTAGTGAGTTTGAGCATGAAGAAGTGGAAGAATTGGCGCGTCCTTGCTTGACTATGCTCAATCGCTTGACGTATGAAGTGACTGAAATTGCGCTAGATTTACCAGGTATTAATTTGGAGTTCTAATGATGAAATTAGCGGTTATAACGGATTCGTCCGCTTTTTTACCGGATAGCCTTCGTGGAAATGACCATCTTTTTGTGCTCGATATTCCAGTAGTGATTGCTGGAGAGACTTATGTGGAAGGAAAAAATCTGACAGCCAGTGAGTTTTATGAGAAAATGGCTGCTGCAGATGATTTGCCAAAGACAAGTCAGCCTAGTGTGGCAGAGTTGGAGGAGACGTTGACGCGTCTTGCTAGCGAGGATTACACGCATGTGCTGGGGCTCTTTTTATCCAGTGGGATTTCAGGATTTTATCAAAATATCCAGTATCTCAAGGACGAGTTTCCTGACTTGAAAATCGCTTTTCCTGATTCAAAAATCACCAGTGCTCCGCTGGGTCTCATGGTTGAAAATGCTTTGACTTGGGCTGCGGAAAGACAGGATTTTGAAGAGATTTTGCTCAAGATTCAGAGACAAATCGATGGAACCAGTGCCTTTATCATGGTTGACGATCTCAATCATCTGGTTAAGGGCGGTCGTTTGTCCAATGGTGCAGCTATTTTGGGAAATCTCCTAAGTATCAAGCCGATTCTGTATTTTAACGATGCAGGTGTCATTGAAGTCTTTGAAAAGATTCGGACAGAAAAGAAAGCGATTAAGAGATTGATTGAAGTAGTGGAGGAAAAAACTGCCTCTGCTTCTTATCAGGTCATGGTGATTCATGGGAATGCTGAAGAGAAGGCGGAAAGCTTACGCCAGCAGCTGATAGTGGCTGGCATAGCGGACGATATTCCTCTTGCTACTTTTGGTAGTGTGATTGGAACTCACTTGGGCGAGGGTAGTGTCGCTTTGGCCTACATTCCGCTGGTCTAGAGTTTTGCAGAGCGGTTAGTCAAGAATAGAGAGAGGTTCTAGATGAGTATAAAAGTCATTATTGCTGGTTTCAAGGGAAAGATGGGACAAGCAGCTTATAAAATGGTAACAGAAGATCCTGAACTAGAATTAGTTGGACTGCTGGATCCTTTTACAGATGAAAAGGAAGTGGCGGGAGTTCCAGTTTTTAATACTAAAGAAGAACTTGCTGGTCTTCAGGCGGATGTCTGGATTGACTTTACGACTCCCAAAGTGGCTTATGAAAATACTCGCTTTGCCCTTGAGAATGGATTTGCTCCAGTGGTCGGAACGACTGGTTTTACGCCTGAGCAGATTGAAGACTTGACTGAACTATCTCGTCAAAAGCGTCTGGGCGGTTTGATTGCGCCGAATTTTGCTCTGGGAGCTGTTTTGCTTATGCAATTTGCAGCCCAAGCAGCCAAGTATTTTCCAGATGTGGAGATTATCGAACTGCATCATGACAACAAAAAAGATGCACCGAGCGGTACAGCTATCAAAACAGCTGAATTGATCAGCAAAGTTCGGACGAGCAAGCAGCAGGGAGCGGCTGATGAAGAAGAATCATTAGCTGGTGCCCGTGGGGCAGCCTTTGACGGCATGCGGATTCACTCAGTACGTTTGCCTGGCTTGGTGGCCCATCAGGAAGTTATCTTTGGTAGTCAAGGAGAGGGACTGACTTTGCGGCATGACTCCTATGATCGGGTTTCCTTTATGACTGGGGTAAATCTGGGTATCAAAGAGGTAGTCAAGCGCTCTGAATTGGTCTATGGATTGGAACATTTACTATGAGATTAGAGAAGATGCCTTCTGAGTTTCAGGAGGCTTTGCCAGTATTAGAGAAGATTAAAGAGGCTGGTTTTGAGGCTTATTTTGTCGGCGGTTCTGTACGAGATGCTCTGTTGAATCGGCCCATTCACGATGTGGATATTGCCAGCTCGGCCTATCCCGAGGAGATCAAAACAATCTTTCCTCGGACAGTTGATGTCGGCATTGAGCATGGAACAGTGCTGGTCTTGGAAGGCCAGGGGGAATACGAGATAACGACCTTTCGGACCGAGGATGTCTATGTGGACTACCGCAGGCCTAGTCAGGTCTCTTTTGTGCGCTCTTTGGAAGAAGACTTGAAGCGCAGGGATTTTACAATCAATGCACTTGCCTTGGATCAAGAGGGGGAGATTGTAGACCTCTTTAACGGTTTGGCAGATATGAAAAATCGTACTCTGCGGGCAGTCGGAGTAGCTGCAGAGCGTTTCAATGAAGATGCCCTTCGCATCATGCGGGGCTTCCGTTTTCAGGCTGGTTTAGACTTTGATTTGGAAGACTTGACCTTTCAGGCTATGGCAGATTGCGCGCCGCTTTTGGAGAAGATATCGGTAGAACGGATTTTTATCGAGTTTGACAAGCTCCTGATGGCACCTTTCTGGAGAAAAGGTCTAGAGAGCCTGATCAAAGCTGCTGCTTACGACTTTCTTCCTGATATGAAAGATTCAGCAGAAACTTTGCAGGAACTACTAGATGGTTTAGTAGAAGAGTTTCGATTTTCTAGTTCCGAGCAGGCTTGGGCTGCGCTTCTACTGGTTTTGAAGGTAAAAGATGTTCGCAAGTTTTTGAAACATTGGAAAACGTCCAATGACTTTCAAAAGCGAGTAAATCAGCTAGTGGCTGTTTATGAGATTCGGCAGGAACGGAGTCTTTCTAAGCGTGATTGCTATCAGTATGATTTGGATTTGATTCTGCAGGCAGAAAGTTTGAGACAGGCAGCAGGCTTACCAGTTGAGTTTGAGGCCATCGAATCAACACATGCTGCTCTGACCATTCATGACAAACATGAGATTGTGGTGACGGGCAGTCATTTGATCCGAGATTATGGCTTTAAACCCGGACCAGAATTGGGACGAATCCTGACTAAAATTGAATTAGCCATTGTCGACGGAGAATTGGCAAATAGCAAGGAAGAGATTATGAACTTTATTAAGGAGCAAGTTGGATGAGTGACTTTATCGTTGAAAAGCTGACCAAGTCTGTCGGGGATAAGACAGTCTTTCAAGAGATTTCTTTTATCATTCACGACTTGGATCGGATCGGACTGATTGGAGTCAATGGGACAGGAAAAACCACTCTTTTGGATGTCTTGTCTGGCAAATCAGGCTTTGATGGTGATGTATATCCTTTTTCAGCAAAATCTGACTATAAAATCTCCTATTTAACTCAGGAACCAGACTTCGATGAAGAGAAGACGGTCTTGGATACTGTTTTGTCCAGTGATTTGCGAGAAATGCAGCTCATTCGAGAATATGAACTGCTCATGGCTGCTTATGATGAAGCCAAGCAAGCTCGTCTGGACAAGGTCATGGCAGAAATGGATTCGCTACATGCTTGGGAAATTGAGAGTCAGGTAAAAACAGTCCTATCCAAGCTCGGTATCTCAGATTTGGCAGCAAAAATCAGCCAGCTTTCTGGTGGTCTACGCCGGCGGGTGCAGTTGGCGCAGGTTTTGCTTTCCGAAGCAGACTTGTTGCTGCTGGATGAGCCGACCAACCATCTGGACATTGATACGATTGAATGGCTGACAAATTTCCTGAAAAACTCAAAGAAGACCGTCCTCTTTATCACTCACGACCGCTATTTTTTGGACAATATTTCCACGCGGATTTTTGAATTAGACAGCGGGAGCTTGATTGAGTATCAGGGCAACTATCAGGACTATGTCCGGCTCAAGGCGGAGCAGGATGAGCGCGATGCTGCCCTGCTACACAAGAAACAGCAGCTTTATAAGCAGGAGCTTTCTTGGATGCGCCGTCAGCCTCAGGCGCGAGCGACCAAGCAGCAGGCACGTATCAATCGTTTCCATGACCTCAAAAGTGATTTGGCTGGTCAGACCAATCAGACAGACTTAGAGATGAACTTTGAAACCAGCCGTATTGGGAAGAAGGTTATCGAGTTTCAGGATGTGGATTTTGCATACGGAGACAAGCAGATTTTGTCGCATTTCAATCTCTTGCTGCAAAATAAAGATCGACTGGGCATTGTCGGAGATAATGGAGTGGGTAAGTCTACTCTGCTTAACCTAATTGCTGGTCAGTTGCAGCCTCAGTCTGGTCAGGTCATAATTGGCGAGACAGTCCGAGTAGCTTATTTCTCTCAACAGATTGAAGGCTTGGATGAGTCCAAGCGGGTCATCAATTACTTGCAAGAAGTGGCGGAAGAGGTTAAGAGTGGTAGCGGGACGACATCCATTGCTGAGCTATTGGAGCAGTTTCTCTTTCCTCGCTCAAGCCACGGTACTTTGATTGAGAAGTTGTCTGGCGGTGAAAAGAAGCGGCTTTACCTGCTCAAGCTTTTACTAGAAAAGCCCAATGTCCTGCTTCTGGACGAGCCAACCAATGATTTGGATATCGCAACCTTGACGGTCTTAGAAAATTTCCTACAGGGCTTTGCAGGGCCAGTAATTACAGTTAGTCACGATCGCTATTTCCTCGATAAAGTAGCCAGCAAGATTTTAGCTTTTGAAGATGGACAGGTCAGAGAGTTCTTTGGCAACTACACGGACTATCTGGATGAGAAGGCTTTTAGACAATCCAGCGCAGCTATTTCCCAAAAGCAAGAAAAGGAAAAGTCCGTCAAGGCGCGGGAGCAGAAGAAGCGGATGAGCTACTTTGAAAAGCAAGAGTGGGAGACCATCGAGGCGGATATCGAGGAGCTGGAGACACGTATCGCCGCCATTGAGACGGAAATGGAGCAGAACGGCTCGGACTTTACCAAGCTATCGGAACTTCAGAAGGAGCTGGATGACAAGAATGAGCAGCTTCTTGAAAAGTATGAGCGCTATGAGTATCTGAGTGAGTTGGAGTAGGACAGTACGTAGTACATTAGTTGTGGATACAAGTTTGTGAGGGAGAATGATGGAAATACAGATTTATAGCAAGCCCAGTCAGGAAATCAAGGATCAGCTCTTTGAGCTGGTTCAAAACTGCCACGTTACAGATGGGACTTATCGTCTTCCTTATCTGGATAACGCCTATAATTTTGATGGAGCTATGCCAGCCTTTTTTCTGGCCAATCTAGATCATCAAACGGTTGGTTTTTTATCGGTATATGCGGATGAGCCGGGGCAAGCAGAGCTATCTGTCTATGTATTGCTTGACTATCGCAGACAGGGCATAGCGAGCGCTCTTTTGCAGGAATTTTCCAAAATTGCAGAGAAATACGATTTATCCCAAATCGAATACATCAGTGAAGTCAAGTTTTTAACAGACCATCCGGCTTTTGCTGAAAAGTTTGACTATGATTTGAAAGAAACGGAAATCTGGCTGGAGCAGGCAGCGGGGACTTTCCCTGAAGAAGAAAAAGAAGGCGTGGAAGTTTTGCTGGGGAAAAAAGAAATGGTTGCGGAGATTGCAGCGTTTCAGTCGCAGATTTTTGAAATGCCGATGGAGACTGCGCTTCACTATGCCAGTCAAGCACTGGAGAGCTCAGATAGCCTGCTCTATGTCCTGAAAAAAGACGGTCAAATCATGGCGTCTTGCTCAGTGGATACAACTTTTGGAAGTAATCATCTGTTCGCCTTAGCTGTGGATCAGGCCTTTCAGGGACAGGGCTTAGGGAGTCACCTAGTCAGGTCTATACTGAAAGACCTTGCTAGCCGAAATGGACAAGTCTGTCAAATCGTCGTAGAAGCTCAAAATACAGGTGCCCTGAGGCTATATGAAAGATTAGGCTTTAAACGAAAATCGGAAACAGTTTATTTAAAGAGAAAATAGAAGAATTATCTTTCGAAGAAAAGAGCTTTTAAGGTTAGGAGATCTGTTGATGATAAAGAGAAAAGAGCCATACTTGGTTCAGGCGGGCTTGGTGCTAGGCCTACTAGCCTTGGGAAATTTAGTCGGTGATGTCAGTCAGTTCTTGCGCTATCTTTTAGCAAGTCTGGCATTCTTGTTCTTCCTCCATCTAGTGATGGGAATGCTGACGCATACCAAGCAAGTCAAAGAGCAACTAGGTCAAGCGCTAGTGGCCTCGGTCTTCCCGACTTTTTTCATGCAGGGAATGGTGGCTTCGACCTATCTAGCGAGCTGGACTTTTTTGGGAAATTTTGCCCGAATTAATGCGCAAGTGCTGTGGTGGCTGAGCTTTGGCGGGTTGGTTTTCTTGATGGTCTATTATATCCTGACCTTTGTCTTCCCTTTCAAGTGGGAGAATGTTTTTCCTGCTTGGACGGTCTTATTTGTCGGGATTGGTGTCGCTCCTCTGACCATTGCGGTTCCCCAGCAGTTAGCTTTGGGGCAGCTGGTCTTTTGGTACGGCCTTTTAGCGACCATCTTGGTCTTGCCAATCGTCCTTTATAAGACCTATAAAATTGGCTTAGCAGAGAATGTTCGTCCAAATACGACAACGATTTGTGCGCCTATTTCCTTGGTGACAGCGGCTTATGTAGGTACTTTTTCTCAGCCAAATCCTGTCTTATTGAGCTTGCTCTTGATTTCAGGACAATGCTTATATGCCTTTATTTTGTGGCAACTTCCTCGTTTGATCAATCGTCCTTTTTCAGCAGGCTTTTCTGCCTTTACCTTCCCTTTGGTCATTTCGGCTGTGGCTTTGAAGCAATCTTTAAACGTGTTGAATCTTGGTCTAGCTGGGCAAATTTTGCTTACTTTTGAGGTCTTAATAGCCCTGCTCGTTGTTCTTTATGTTACCTTCTTGTATACAAAGGATATTTTGGGCAAATGAGGCAGATTTCAGAGATGTATTTCCAAGAGGAAAGTCACTGCCTGCCTTTGAGGAAGGCTGAGTTTATGGTATAATTAGGAGTATTTGTAAAAGGAAAAAGATATGAATATTCAACAATTGCGTTATGTAGTAGCCATTGCCAACAGCGGAACCTTCCGTGAAGCAGCAGAAAAAATGTATGTCAGCCAGCCCAGTCTATCTATCGCGGTGCGAGATTTGGAAAAGGAGCTAGGATTTAAGATTTTCCGCCGAACGAGTAGCGGAACCTTTCTGACTCGGCGGGGCATGGAATTTTACGAGAGAGCTCAGGAATTGGTCAAAGGCTTCGATGTCTTTCAAAATCAATATGCCAATCCTGAAGAGGAAAAGGATGAATTTTCCATTGCCAGTCAGCATTATGACTTTTTACCACCTTTGATAACAGAGTTTTCTCAGCGCTATCCTGACTACAAGAATTTTCGGATTTTTGAATCAACAACCGTGCAGATTTTGGACGAAGTGGCCCAAGGCCACAGCGAGATTGGGATCATTTACCTCAATAATCAGAATAGCAAGGGCATTATGCAGCGGGTGGAGAAGCTCGGCTTGGAGGTCATTGAGCTAATTCCTTTCCAGACCCACATTTATTTGCGGGAAGATCATCCTCTGACTCAAAAGGAGGAACTGGTTATGGAGGATTTGGCTACCTTGCCAACCGTTCGCTTCACACAGGAAAAGGATGAGTATCTCTATTATTCAGAGAATTTTGTTGATACCAGCGCTAGTTCCCAGATGTTTAATGTGACGGATCGAGCTACGCTGAATGGGATTTTGGAGCGGACGGATGCTTACGCGACTGGATCTGGCTTTTTGGATAGCAACAGTGTAAATGGAATCACTGTCATCAAACTCCGAGACAATTTAGACAATCACATGGTTTATGTCAAGAGGGAAGATGTGGAGCTGAGTCAGGTCGGAGAAGCCTTTGTAGCCGTTATGAAAGAATATTTTGCACAGAAAAGAGAAGTATGAAACGAAAGATTACCATTCCTTTTTTAGTTGTTCTTTTGATTGCTCTTGATCAGGCAGTCAAGTATTATATTGTTTCCAATTTTTCTTTGGGGCAAGTCAGAAAGTTTATTCCTAAGATTGTCAGTTTGACCTACTTGCGAAATACTGGTGCAGCCTTTTCTATCTTGGAAAATCAGCAGTGGTTTTTCGCTCTGATAACTTGTATCGTGATTGGAGTTGCCGTTTGGTATTTGATTAAAAATATCCAAGCTTCTAAGTGGATGCTGACGGGACTCATTCTAATTATTGCTGGTGGCTTGGGCAATTTCATTGATCGGATCCAGCAAGGATTTGTAGTGGATATGTTCCAGCTAGATTTTGTCAATTTTGCTATTTTTAACGTAGCGGATATGTACCTGACTGTTGGAGTAGCGATTTTATTACTGGTGATGTTGAAGGAAGAAACAAATGGAATTGAAAATTGATGCAGCAGCCGCAGGCCTGCGTTTGGACAAGGCAGTGGCGGACTTGACGGAGCTATCCCGTGGTTTAGCCAATGAACAGATAAAAAATGGCCAGATTTTGGTCAATGGAGAGGCAAAAAAAGCCAAGTATGCCGTCAAAGAAGGTGATGTCATTTCCTATGAAGTGCCTGAGCCAGAGGTGGTTGAGTATGTGGCAGAGGATCTTCCGCTAGAGATTGTCTATCAGGATGAGGATGTTGCCGTCGTCAACAAGCCGCAAGGCATGGTGGTTCACCCGTCAGCTGGACATACCAGCGGTACTCTGGTCAATGCTCTCATGTACCACATCAAAGACCTTTCTGGCATCAATGGTGTGCTGCGCCCGGGGATTGTCCATCGGATTGATAAGGATACTTCTGGTCTATTGATGATTGCCAAGAATGACCAAGCTCATCTGGCGCTTGCAGATGAGCTCAAGGATAAGAAATCCTTGCGTAAATACTGGGCGATTGTTCATGGAAATCTCCCTAATGACCGCGGAGTGATTGAGGCACCGATTGGCCGTAGTGAAAAAGACCGCAAGAAACAGGCGGTTACAGCCAAGGGAAAACCTGCTCTAACACGTTTCCAAGTCTTGGAACGTTTTGGGGACTATACCTTGGTTGAGCTGCAGCTGGAGACGGGGCGGACGCATCAAATCCGTGTTCACATGGCTTATATCGGCCATCCAGTCGCTGGAGATGAGGTTTATGGACCACGTAAGACCCTGAAGGGCCATGGTCAATTTTTACACGCACGAACACTGGGCTTCACCCATCCTCGGACTGGTGAAGTGCTGGAATTTACGGCTGAAGCGCCAGCTATTTTCCTAGAAACTCTTGAAAAACTCAGAAAAGTCCATGACTAATCGTCTCTGTATTTATGAGACTCTAGATAATATGAGACTCTAGATAAATGGAAAATTAAGTCGACTGTCTTGGTTACAGTCGTTTTTATTTTCGACAAATCATGATATAATAAATAGAATACCCTAAAAGGATGAGAAAAATGAATTTAGAAGATTTGAAAAAACGTCAGGAGAAGATCCGCAATTTCTCCATCATTGCCCACATTGACCACGGGAAATCAACCTTGGCTGACCGGATTTTGGAGGCGACTGAGACGGTTTCCAGCCGAGAAATGCAGGCCCAACTCTTGGATAGCATGGACTTGGAGCGGGAGCGCGGCATCACCATTAAGCTTAATGCTATCGAGCTCAATTATACTGCTAAGGACGGAGAAACCTATATCTTCCACTTGATTGATACACCAGGACACGTGGACTTTACATATGAGGTGTCACGGTCATTGGCGGCCTGTGAAGGTGCCATTCTGGTTGTGGATGCTGCTCAGGGGATTGAAGCTCAGACTCTTGCTAATGTTTATCTAGCGCTGGACAATGACTTGGAAATCCTGCCAGTTATCAATAAGATTGACCTGCCAGCTGCGGATCCAGAGCGGGTGCGGGCAGAGATTGAAGATGTGATTGGTTTGGATGCTAGCGAAGCCGTATTGGCTTCTGCCAAGGCTGGTATCGGAATTGAAGAAATCCTCGAACAGATAGTAGAAAAAGTCCCAGCACCGACTGGAAATGTTGAAGCACCGCTCAAAGCCTTGATTTTTGACTCAGTCTATGACGCCTATCGTGGGGTAATCCTGCAAGTGCGGGTGATGGACGGTGTGGTCAAGCCGGGCGACACTATTCAGCTCATGAGCAATGGTAAGACCTTTGATGTAACTGAGGTCGGCATCTTTACACCTAAGGCCGTTGGACGTGATTTCTTAGCGACAGGGGATGTTGGTTATATTGCAGCTTCTATCAAGACGGTACAGGATACTCGGGTCGGAGATACAGTGACCTTGGCGAACAATCCAGCATCTGAGCCTCTGGACGGCTACAAGCAGATGAATCCGATGGTATTTGCGGGTCTCTATCCGATTGAGTCCAATAAATACAATGACCTGCGTGAGGCGCTTGAAAAGCTCCAGCTAAACGATGCCAGTCTGCAGTTTGAACCAGAAACATCTCAGGCATTGGGATTTGGATTCCGCTGTGGTTTCTTAGGCTTGCTACATATGGATGTTATTCAGGAGCGTTTGGAGCGTGAGTTTAATATTGATCTGATTATGACGGCGCCGTCTGTTATCTATAAGGTTAATCTGACAGATGGTGAAGCTATTGATGTCTCTAATCCGAGCGAGTTTCCGGACCCGACCAAGATTGATTCCATTGAAGAGCCTTATGTCAAGGCGCAGGTTATGGTGCCGCAGGAATTTGTCGGAGCGGTGATGGAGTTGGCTCAGCGCAAGCGCGGTGACTTTGTGACCATGGACTATATCGATGATAATAGGGTCAATGTCATCTATCAAATCCCACTTGCTGAAATCGTCTTTGACTTCTTCGACAAGCTCAAGTCCTCTACTCGTGGCTATGCTAGCTTTGACTACGAAATTTCTGAGTATCGCTCGTCCAAGCTGGTGAAGATGGATATTCTCCTCAATGGCGACAAGGTTGATGCTCTCAGCTTTATCGTTCACAAGGAATTTGCCTATGAGCGTGGTAAGCTGATTGTAGACAAGCTCAAGAAAATCATTCCTCGTCAGCAGTTTGAAGTACCTATTCAGGCAGCTATCGGTCAAAAAATCGTGGCTCGGACAGACATCAAGGCCTTGCGTAAGAATGTCTTGGCCAAGTGTTATGGTGGTGACGTTTCTCGGAAGCGCAAGCTCCTAGAAAAACAAAAGGCTGGTAAAAAACGGATGAAAGCGATCGGCTCTGTCGAAGTCCCACAAGAAGCCTTCCTCAGCGTCTTGAGTATGGATGAGGAATAAAGTACGGTGGACTTTATTCGCCTGATTCCTGGAGTATAAAGGCGAAGGAAATTTCAGTCGATATTATTAACCCGAGCTAGGAAATAGGAGAGAGGTAAATCTTGGATAAACCGATTATTTTGATAATAGATATATGTTTCTTTATTGGCCTTACAAATTTGGTTTTATACCTATTCTATCGACGGGAGAAGAATATTCAGAAAAAATGTACTGCTAAAATTTCAGGTATAGTGGTTGATTATGATAACCGTAATGAAATGGTTATCCCTTTGCCTATTGTAGAATATCTCGTGAATGGGGAAACATACAGAAAAAAATTTGAATATGCTTATTACATAGAAACATCTAGGAAGAAAGAGCAAAAAGATGTCTTTGACAGGAAATATATTCTTAGCGCTGGAAAAAATTTACAGTTAAGAGAAATATTCCCAAAAGGTTCAGCCATGATGGTTTATTATAATCCTGAGAAGCCTGAAAAAGCCTTTGTAGAACGTTATGCAGGCCTTGATAAAATTTTTAAGTTGCTAATATTAATCTTTTCCATTATTGGTTTTGTTTTAATTGCGGTAATTCTAGGAATTTCTTTATTGCAATAATAGCTACTTGAAATTTCTTGATGAAAAAATTGCTCTGTTGGTATCAGGAAGAGAGGCTTACTTACTCCACTATCTTCCCTTTTCTAACCCCCCACAGTAAAGATTTTTATTAATCTAAAAAATGTGGTAGAATATAAATATCATTCAATCTACCCTGTTAAAAGGAGTTTCGCCATGAAAAAGAAGCACTTTCTGCTATCCCTGACTATCTTAGCCGGTCTCTCCCTGTCCTCTTGTGGCCTTATTAAACATTATAGTAATCGGAAATCGCCAACTTCTACCAGTACATCTAGTCAAGTTTCCCAGAAAGATAGCAGCAAATCTGATAAAGCTAGTGACAAAGATGTTTCCACTACGACCAAAACCAAGCGCATTGGTTCGGCTGATTACGGCTATATCGATATTCCAAGTAATTGGATCAAGTTCACCGACTTAGATGGTGGCGACAGCGTTCAGTTCACGGATGGCTCAGCTTATAATATCGTTACTATGAATGGCTATACTAGAGAAAAAGCTCATGTCCAAGATGGGGAAACTTTCAATGCTGAGTTAATTGCCCAGCGACTAGCCTATAGTTGGAATGATAATAAAGATGTAGAAAAAATGTGGGGAGCAAAATCCACTGTTTCTGGCAATGAAGCTTTTCAACTGAATGTAATTATGAAATCAGGGCAGTTAGTGGTTTCTTGGGTTTTCCAAAAAGACGACAAAGTATATTTGATCTCTTTTGAAGGCGACCGAAAAACTCTGGCTTCTGTCATCTCATATATAGAGGAAACATGGAGCCTTGACGAAAAAGGCCCAACTAACAATCTTTAAAACAAAGTAAATGAGAGTGGGACAGACAGCCATGACGACATAGCCGTCACCCACAGAAACATGAAAATAAAGACAAAAGCCCTCATTTAGCAGTATAATCTAAGTGAGGGCTTTGTGGTTGATAATTTCTTGAATATCACTTTCGCGGGACAAACTAATCCACTCTACCGACGAGTACCCCAAAATATCGCCTTGAGCATGAGTATAAAAATACGACAACGTTATCGGTAGACAAGCTCTCTGACTTTATAAATGGAGGGAATCACAATGGATGTTCTCTATCAATCTTGTGCAGGTATGGATGTCCATCAAGCTACTCTTGTGGTTTGTATTCTACATGGGCCGCTCACTTCTACTCGTCCAAAGCGTGAAATGGCTCAGTTTGATACAACGACAAAAGGATTAAAAGCCTGTCATGATTTTCTCAGTCAATTTCATGTAGAAGCCGTCGGCATGGAAAGCACAGGAGTTTACTGGAGACCTGTCTGGCATGAACTCTGTGATGACTTTGAACTCATCCTAGCACAACCTGCTCATATGAAAGCTATTCCAGGTCAAAAAACAGATAAGAAAGATGCTCACTGGATTGCCCAATTAACACGAATCGGTCTGCTCCCTCGCAGTTTCGTTCCTGATGAAACCATTCAAGAATTGAGAGAGCTAACACGACAACGGAAACACTATGTAGAGAGCCGTAATCGTGAGACCAATCGGATCCATAAAATCCTCCAATCAGGAGGTATTAAGCTGACAACCTACATAGA
>NZ_RJNA01000018.1 GCF_003943815.1 Streptococcus cristatus
TGGACCTAAGTGGACAGATGATAAGATCAAGTCAGCTCAACAAGAAGCTGTGAAGGAATTGAGCCGTACGATCAAGTACGTATACGAAGATGGTAAGGAAGCAGCACCAAGCTTCACAGATAGCGCTAAATTCACGCGTATTCTGAAGATCAATGTCGTAACGAAAGCGATCGTAGAAAAAGGCCCATGGACATCACAAGATGACGTGATCAAGGGACAAACTTCACCAGACATCAAGGGTTACGTAGCNGANAAAGCNAGCGTAGCAGATGTGANNGTTACAGCAGACTCAGCGAAACCAGCNGATGAAGTNGTAACTTACAAGAAGGCTGATCAAAAAGCAACCATCACCTTCGTAGACCAAGCTAAGAAAGAATTGGCTAAGATCTCAGAAGGCGGTAAGTCAGGCGAACCAATTAGCCGTGACCAATACCTTGCGAAGTTGAAAGAATTGACTAACCAAGGTTACAAGGTTGTGAACGATGAGTTCAAGGATCCACAAAACTTTGATGATGATGCAAGCAAGGACCAAAACTTCACTGTTCAATTGGAAGAAGGCGTAGTACCATTCAATCCAAATAATCCACCGAAACCAAACGATCCAATGGATCCAAGCAATCCGGATGGACCTAAGTGGACAGATGATAAGATCAAGTCAGCTCAACAAGAAGCTGTGAAGGAATTGAGCCGTACGATCAAGTACGTATACGAAGATGGTAAGGAAGCAGCACCAAGCTTCACAGATAGCGCTAAATTCACGCGTATTCTGAAGATCAATGTCGTAACGAAAGCGATCGTAGAAAAAGGCACAAGCCAGTGGAACCGAAAGTTCCTGGAACTACTGCTCTGCCAAATACAGGTGAGAAATCATCTTCAGCAGCAGTGCTTGGTTTAGGAATTGTTGCAACACTCGCAGGTGTCAGCTTGATTAAACCAAGATTGAAAGAAGAAGATTAATTCTTTCTAGCTTGGATAGTAATCACTGAAGAGTTGTGGACGGTTAGTTAACAGCTCGCAAAAATCGATAACTTCTTTACGAAGTTATCGATTTTTTATTTATTTGATTAGCAGACTTTGGTAGTAAGAAATGAGAGAAGATTCCAGTAAAATAGGAGATTTACTGGAGAATGAAGGATCATCACCTTGAATTTAGTAGCATCATTCATTTTATTATCGAGAGAATGTAATGACTGATCTCGGTATTCTAAAATGTATAAGGAACTACTGCCCTAATTTTTTCTATCTTTAGTTTGTACTTCAGCAGATAATTTTAGGGAATTGAGAAGTTTCCTGTTTTTGTTGGATGATTTTTCGTCTTTCCTGTGTTATAATAAGGAAGATTAAAAATGTAGAATAGTTAAAGGAGAAATTCCAATGGGACGTAAGTGGGCCAATATTGTAGCTAAGAAAACAGCTAAAGACGGCGCAAACTCAAAAGTTTATGCTAAATTCGGTGTAGAAATCTATGTAGCAGCAAAAAAAGGCGATCCAGATCCTGAGTCAAATACAGCCCTTAAGTTTGTTATTGATCGTGCTAAGCAAGCGCAAGTACCAAAGCATGTTATTGACAAGGCGATTGACAAGGCTAAGGGAAATACGGATGAAACCTTTACAGAAGGCCGTTATGAAGGCTTTGGACCAAATGGTTCTATGCTGATTGTTGATACCTTGACTTCGAATGTCAACCGGACTGCAGCCAATGTTCGTGCAGCCTTTGGTAAAAATGGCGGGAACATGGGTGCTAGTGGCTCTGTATCTTATCTTTTTGATAATAAAGGTGTCATCGTTTTTGCCGGGGATGATGCAGACAGTATCTTTGAATTGCTTTTAGAAGCAGATGTAGATGTGGATGATGTGGAAGCAGAAGATGGAAGCATCACTGTTTATACAGCACCAACTGACCTGCATAAAGCAATCGTGGCCTTGCGTGAATCTGGTATCCAGGAATTCCAAGTGACAGAGCTTGAAATGATTCCTCAGTCTGAAGTGGAATTAACAGGAGAAGATTTAGAAACCTTCGAAAAATTGTATAGCGTCCTTGAAGACGATGAAGATGTCCAAAAAATCTACACCAACGTAGATGGCTTCTAATTGAATAACATAAAAATACAGTCTGATTTAGTATAAGTTGCGTTCTAAGGCAGTTTCTAAATTAGACTGTATTTATTTTTAGTTAGTTAAGTGGAATTTCTTTAGGAATTGTTCCTGTTCCTCTTTGATAGCTTCTGTGGGATTTTTCACAGCGAGAATCATCTCAATCATTTCAGGACTGGCTTCGCGTACTAGCTGACTGAGAGCCCAGATGGCCGTAGCGATATGGACTGGATTTTGTCCCTTGTCAATAATTTCTAGCAGTTTGGGAATGGCAGAGCGATCATTAGCGTTGGCTAGAGCAATGATGGCATTGCGCTGCAGGATGTTTTTGCCCCGCCAGCTACCTGCTATATGGCCGAATTTTTCCTTAAACTGGCCATTAGAAAGTTCCAAGAAAGGCAGGAGCTCAGGATGAGCTAGTTCGGGGTCAATCTCTGTTGCAAGCGGATTGTCCAAGCCTTTATTATAGGGGCAGCAGATTTGGCAGATATCGCAACCATAGATGACTGTTTTGATTTTCTTTCGAAATTCCAGATCCATGACGCCCTTGTCTTGGGTCTGAAAGGATAGACAGCGTTTGGCATTCATAGTTCCATCGCCAATGAGGCAGGAGGTAGGACAGGCTGTCACGCAACGATTGCAGTCTCCGCAGCCATAGTCGACAGGCTGGTCAGGTTCAATGTCCAGGTTGGTAATGAGTTCGCCTAAAAACATATAGGAGCCAAATTCTTTGGAGATGACCAAACCGTTCTTACCGATAAAGCCGATTCCTGCTCGTCGTGCTACGGCGGTGTCGACCAAGGCGCCCGTGTCCACCATGCCCTTGTACTCAGAGTCAGCGGTCAGCTCTTCGATTCCCTTGGCTAGTCGGTCCAGCTTGTCCTGCAGGACATAGTGGTAGTCCAGCCCCCAGCTGTTGGGAGTGAATTTTCCCCGCTTGTAGGCTGTTTTTTGCGGCTGCTGCTTGAGCTTGTGGGGATAGGCGACAGCGATAGAGATAATGGTCTTGGCCGATGCTAGACTCAGCTTAGGCTTGATTCGCTCCTCAATATTCTTATGCTCAAACCCTGAATTTCGCCCTTCTTCGACAGCCAAGCGCAGCGATTTCTCCAGATAGTCAAAATCATCCGCTGTTGTAAAGCCAATCTTAGAAATGCCAATTTCTTTTGATAATTTGATAATTTCTTCTTTGATATTCATTGCTATTATTATATCTAAATTATGAGAATTTTGCGAGAAACTACTTTCTAGAAACCATGATTCTTTAGTAAGTTTTGCTCTGGGACAAGCTAGGCGGATAGGCTTGTAAATAGAGAACTGACGGCCTTTTAGACCAGTTGCTAAATGGATTATTTCTTGAAAGATATGGGGAAACATGCTATAATGAGAGGAAACATTTATAAACAGAACATAGCGAGTAAGGAATAAAATGGCTAATATTTTAAAAAAAATCATTGAAAATGATAAAGGTGAAATAAGAAAATTAGAAAAGATGGCGGACAAGGTCATGTCCTATGAGGACGAAATGGCAGCCTTGACCGATGAAGAATTGCAAGCAAAAACGGTTGAATTTAAGGAACGTTATGCAAATGGTGAAACTTTAGATCAACTTTTGTTTGAAGCATTTGCAGTTGTCCGCGAAGGAGCTAAGCGTGTCTTAGGTCTTTTCCCATATAAGGTTCAGATCATGGGGGGGATTGTCCTTCACCATGGTGATGTGCCAGAAATGCGTACGGGGGAAGGGAAAACCCTGACAGCGACTATGCCTGTTTACCTGAATGCCTTATCTGGTCAAGGAGTTCACGTTGTTACAGTCAATGAATACTTGTCAGAACGTGATGCGACTGAGATGGGTGAACTTTATTCTTGGTTAGGACTTTCTGTTGGTATCAACCTAGCATCTAAGTCACCAATGGAAAAAAGAGAAGCTTATGCTTGTGATATCACCTACTCAACCAACTCTGAAATTGGTTTTGACTACCTGCGCGATAACATGGTGGTTCGGGCTGAAAATATGGTACAGCGTCCGCTTAACTATGCCTTGGTTGACGAGGTGGATTCTATCTTGATTGACGAAGCGCGTACGCCATTGATCGTATCAGGACCGACAGCTTCTGATACGAATCAGCTTTATTACAGAGCGGATAGCTTTGTGAAAACACTTCAAAAAGATGACTATATCATTGATATCCCATCTAAGACGATTGGTTTGTCAGATTCTGGTATTGATAAGGCTGAAAGTTACTTTAACTTAGAAAATCTATACGATCTTGAGAATGTTGCTTTGACGCACTTTATCGACAATGCCTTGCGTGCTAACTATATTATGACCTTAGATGTGGATTATGTCGTGAGTGAAAAGCAGGAAATCCTCATCGTTGACCAATTTACTGGACGTACAATGGAAGGCCGTCGTTTCTCTGATGGACTCCACCAAGCGATTGAAGCAAAAGAAGCTGTGCCTATCCAAGAAGAATCAAAAACATCTGCTTCGATTACTTACCAGAACCTTTTCCGTATGTATAAAAAGCTGTCAGGGATGACAGGGACCGGTAAGACAGAAGAAGAAGAATTCCGCGAAATTTATAATATCCGTGTAATTCCAATTCCAACGAACCGTCCGGTCCAACGTATTGACCATCCAGATTTGCTCTATCCTAGCTTGGAAGCGAAGTTTAAAGCAGTCGTGGAAGACGTCAAGGAACGCTACAAAACAGGTCAACCTGTCTTGGTCGGTACAGTATCGGTTGACACGAGTGACTATCTTTCTCAAAAATTGGTGGCTGCAGGAATTCCTCATGAAGTTCTGAATGCTAAAAACCACTATAAAGAAGCACAGATTATCATGAATGCTGGTCAACGTGGTGCTATCACCATTGCGACCAACATGGCTGGACGCGGTACCGATATTAAGCTAGGTGAAGGTGTCCGTGAATTGGGTGGACTTTGTGTCATCGGTACAGAGCGCCATGAAAGCCGCCGGATTGATAACCAGCTTCGTGGACGTTCAGGTCGTCAAGGTGATCCAGGCGAATCACAATTCTACCTATCTCTCGAAGACGATTTGATGAAACGTTTCGGTTCAGAGCGCATTAAGGCCGTGCTAGACCGGATGAATCTGAGCGAAGAAGAGTCCGTTATCAAGTCTCGGATGCTGACGCGTCAGGTGGAAGCAGCCCAAAAACGGGTTGAAGGAAATAACTACGATACTCGGAAGCAAGTCCTCCAATATGACGATGTCATGCGCGAACAACGTGAGATTATCTATTCTCAACGCTATGACGTCATCACAGCAGACCGCGATTTGGCTCCAGAAATCCATGCCATGATCCGTCGGACGATTAATCGGATTGTAGATGGCAGCAGCCATTCAGATCATGATGAAAGAATTGAAGCGATTCTGAATTTTGCTAAATATAACCTTGTAGCAGAGGATTCTATCTCAGCTGATGATTTAGAAGGTAAATCGAATCAAGAGATCAAAGATTACTTGATGGAACGAGCTTCTGAAGTTTATGCCAATCAGGTTTCTAAACTTCGTGATGAAGAAGCAGTTCAAGAGTTCCAAAAAGTGCTGATTCTACGAGTTGTAGATAATAAATGGACAGATCATATCGACGCCTTGGATCAATTGCGTCAGGCTGTGGGACTGCGTGGTTATGCTCAGAACAACCCAGTTGTTGAATATCAGGCAGAAGGTTTCCGGATGTTTAATGATATGATTGGCTCTATCGAGTTTGATGTGACTCGTCTTATGATGAAAGCACAGATCCATGAGCAAGAACGTCCACGTACAGAGCACAGCATCAGCACGACAGCTACTCGCAATATTGCTGCTCAAAATCCAAATCTTCCAGAAAATGTTGATTTATCCTCTGTTAAAAGAAATGATTTATGTCCATGTGGTTCAGGTAAGAAATTTAAAAACTGTCATGGTCGCAAGAAGTAGTTTATAAGGAGAGAAGATGACCTTTAAAGCAACTAGTCAACCAATCAATGTAGCAGAAGTGCGTCAGCTTGCTAAGTTAGAAGGGTCTATTCTAGCTCGTAAGCAAGAACGAGATCGCCAACTAGAAGCTATTATCCGCGGTGAGGATGATCGTATCCTTTTGGTTATCGGTCCTTGCTCTTCAGACAATGAAGAAGCTGTCTTGGAATACGCTAAGCGTTTGGCAGCTCTTCAGGAAGAAGTCAAAGATCGGATCTTTATGGTGATGCGGGTTTATACAGCCAAGCCACGGACCAATGGTGATGGCTACAAGGGCTTGATTCACCAGCCTAATGCGACAGCGGCACCTAGCCTAATCAACGGTATTAAGGCGGTTCGCAATCTGCATTATCGCGTGATTTCAGAAACTGGAATGACGACGGCTGACGAGATGCTTTATCCAGAAAATCTTCCCCTAGTAGATGATTTGATTTCCTATATGGCGATCGGTGCTCGTTCTGTTGAAGATCAGCAGCACCGCTTTGTAGCCAGTGGAGCGGATTTCCCGACTGGTTTGAAAAATCCTACATCTGGCAATCTAAATGTCATGTTTAATGGCATTTATGCGGCTCAGAACAAGCAGAGCTTCCTCTTTGCAAATCGGGAAGTAGAGACGAGTGGAAATCCTTTGGCCCATGCGATTCTGCGCGGTGCCATCAATGAATATGGGAAGAACATTCCGAACTACTATTATGATAATCTGCTGGACACAATCGCCCAGTATGAAGCAATGGGATTAGAAAATCCATTTATCATCATTGATACCAACCATGACAACTCTGGCAAGCAGTATTTGGAGCAAGTCCGTATTGTCCGTCAGACTTTGATCAACCGCGACTGGAATGATAAAATCAAGAAGGTTGTTCGTGGCTTTATGATTGAATCTTACTTGGAAGATGGTCGACAAAATGAACCAGAAGTCTTTGGCAAGTCTATTACAGATCCATGCCTAGGCTGGGACAAGACGGTCGAACTCGTCCATGAGATATACGACACACTAGGTAAATAATATGGCATTTATAGCAAAAGGTCAGGAAATTGACATCGAGCAGATCAAGTCTGCAACGATTTTGTCAGACCAAGCTCTACAAAAGAAGAATCAGCGCGACCAGGAATTGGCTGCCATCATCAAGGGAGAAGATCAACGCTTACTCTTGGTTATCGGTCCCTGCTCATCTGACAATGAGGAGGCGGTGCTGGAGTACGCTCGCCGCTTGGCTGACCTGCAGCAGAAGGTAGCGGATAAGATTTTTATCGTCATGCGGGTCTATACTGCCAAGCCTCGAACCAATGGTGACGGCTATAAAGGGCTCGTTCACCAGCCGGACACTTCAAAAAGTCCAAGCTTGATCAATGGGTTAAAGGCAGTGCGCCAGCTGCATTACCGAGTCATTACTGAGACAGGCTTGACCACAGCTGATGAAATGCTCTATCCTTCCAATCTAGTGCTGGTAGATGATTTGGTCAGTTACCATGCCGTAGGTGCTCGTTCGGTTGAAGATCAAGAACACCGTTTTGTGGCGTCTGGTATTGATGCGCCGGTCGGTATGAAAAATCCAACATCTGGCAATCTTGGAGTCATGTTTAATGCCGTTTACGCTGCTCAAAATAAGCAAATCTTCCTTTATCATGGCCAGGAAGTGGAAACTCTAGGCAATCCCCTGGCGCATGTGATTTTGCGTGGTGCTTTAGATGAGTACGGTAAGAACAAGCCTAACTTCTATTACGAGAATCTTCTGGATGTGATCAAACGCTATGAAGATATGAAGCTGTCCAATCCTTTTATCATGATTGATACCAACCACGATAATTCTGGCAAGCAGTATTTGGAGCAGATCCGGATTATCCGCCAGACTCTGATCAATTGTGCTTGGAATGAGCAAATCAAGAAGTCGGTGCGTGGTTTCATGATTGAATCCTATTTGGAGGATGGCCGCCAGAATGAGCCAGAAGTATTTGGTAAGTCCATTACTGATCCTTGCTTGGGCTGGGACAAGACAGAAGAGCTCATTCAGGAAATCTATGATACCTTAGAAAAAGAAGCTTAAAAGAAAGGATTAGTAGGCTTTTGATAGGAGTCTGCTAACGAATATAGGCAAGCTCATACTCTACGAAAATCTAATTTTGATGATGTTAAACCTCTTTGATGCATTTCAGTGTCATTTTCATCGGTTTGCCTTGTCGAAATTAGATTTTCTTTCAATCTCCTTGGGAGAAGGGACTTGCCTCGTATTCTCAATAGAAGTATGATAAGAGGACACGGAATCGATATAGAAGAGATTTCCAGCATTGGTCGGGCCTACGAGAAGAATGCGCGCTTTGCTGAGAAAATCTTGACGGCTCAGGAGTTGGCTCGGTTTGGCTCTTTAAAGGGCAAGCGCAAGCTAGAATATTTAGCAGGTCGCTGGTCAGCCAAGGAAGCCTTTGCCAAGGCTTGGGGGACCGGTATTGGCCCTGTGACTTTTCAAGATTTGGAAATTTTAAATGATGATAAGGGGGCGCCTTATTTTAGCAAGTCCCCCTTTGCTGGTTCGGTATGGCTATCAATCAGTCATGCTGGAAATCTGGTGACCGCCAGTGTGATTTTGGAGGAAGACAATGAAAGCTAGTCTACATAGACCCACTAAAGCAGTCATAGACCTGTCTGCTATTGCATTTAATATTGAGCAAATTGCAGCTCATATTCCCCAGTCGGTCCAGAAGTGGGCAGTAGTCAAGGCCAATGCTTATGGACATGGTGCGATTCCTGTCTCTCAGCATATTCAGCCGCTTGTAGATGGTTTTTGTGTGTCTAATATTGACGAAGCCCTAGAACTACGAGAAGCTGGCATTGCTAAATCCATTCTTATTTTGGGTGTTTCTTCATTGGAGGCTGTGCCTTTAGCGATCCAACAACAGATTACTTTGACGGTGGCCAGTCTAGCTTGGTTGGAGGAGCTCTTGAGCCAGCAGGCTAATCTGACCGGCTTGACTGTTCATATCAAGATTGATTCAGGCATGGGACGCATTGGCTTCCGTGATAGTCAAGAAGCCCAGCAGGTAATTAGCCGCCTGCAAGCGGCAGGTGCTGTGGTAGAAGGAATTTTCACTCATTTTGCAACAGCCGACGAATTAGATACAAGTCATTTTATAGCCCAATTAAGTCGCTTTAAAGAGATTTTGAATGAGTTAGCTTTCTTGCCGCCGATTGTGCATGCTAGCAACTCTGCTACAACTCTTTGGCACAGTGAAACGATTATGAATGCTGTTCGGCTGGGCGATATTATTTACGGGCTGAATCCTAGCGGACGAGTGCTGGACTTGCCTTATGAGGTCAAACCAGCTTTGAGTTTAGAATCTGCCTTGGTTCACGTCAAAGAAATTCAAGCGGGTGCCCATGTCGGCTACGGGGCGACCTATGCCAGTGATAGCCAGCAAATCATTGGAACCATTCCTCTGGGTTACGCTGATGGCTGGACCCGGGATATGCAGGGCTTTGATGTCTTGATCGATGGTCAGCGCTGTCCAATTGTCGGTCGTGTTTCTATGGATCAAATCACGGTACGTCTGCCTCAAGTCTACCCTTTGGGAACGCAGGTGGTCTTGATTGGCCAGAGTGGCGCCGAGCTTATCACAGCAACGGATGTGGCGGAAAAGCGTGGTACGATCAATTATGAAGTGGTCTGCTTAATCAGCGACAGGGTACCGAGAGAGTATAAAAAGTAAAAGACAATTAAGAAGAAGGAAAGGAAACAGGATGAATCTGCATCAGGCTTTGACGGCTCTGCCAGGAGTAGGACCAAAATCGGCTGAAAAATTTAAAAAACTAGGCCTTGAGAGCCTGCAGGATCTCCTGCTCTATTTTCCTTTTCGCTATGAAGATTTTAAGAGCAAGAATATCCTCGACTTAGAGGATGGGGAAAAGGCGGTCATTTCTGGGATCGTCACGACTCCAGCTAATGTTCAGTATTATGGCTATAAGCGCAATCGCCTGCGTTTTACGATTAAGCAGGGAGAAGTCGCGATTGCAGTCAACTTTTTCAACCAGCCTTATCTAGCAGATAAGATCGAACTGGGAGCGACGGTGGCTATTTTTGGTAAATGGGATAAAGCCAAGGCTAGTCTGACGGGGATGAAGGTGTTAGCTCAGGTTGAAGATGACTTGCAGCCAGTCTATCGAGTTGCCCAAGGGATTAGTCAGGCCAGTCTAGTCAAGCTGATTAAGGCGGCCTTTGACCAAGGTTTGGATCAGTTGTTAGAGGAAAATCTTCCTCCTGTCCTTCTGGAGCGCTACCAGCTTTTGGGGCGTACTCAAGCTGTGCGTGCTATGCACTTTCCTAAGGATTTGGCAGAATACAAGCAGGCCCTGCGTCGGGTCAAGTTTGAAGAACTTTTTTATTTTCAGATGCAGCTGCAGGTTCTGAAGCATGAGACCAAGGATGTCAGTCAGGGACTCGCTATCCCTTGGCAGGAAAAAATGCTGGCTCAAAAGAAGGATGCATTGCCATTTTCTTTGACGGAAGCTCAGGAGCGGAGTCTGGAAGAAATTCTCAGTGATTTGCAATCGCCTGCCCATATGAACCGCCTCCTGCAGGGAGATGTTGGTAGTGGTAAGACTGTGGTGGCTGGTTTGGCTATGTATGCCGCCTATACGGCAGGTTACCAGTCGGCTTTGATGGTTCCGACAGAAATTTTGGCTGAGCAGCATTTGGACAGTCTGACTCAGCTCTTTCCTGAACTGAATTTAGCCCTCCTAACTGGTGGTATGAAAGCTGCTGAACGCAGAGAGACTTTAGCTGCTATAGAGTCGGGGCAAGTAGATATGGTGGTCGGCACCCATGCCTTGATTCAGGAAGGGGTGGTCTATCATCGACTGGGCCTGGTCATTATTGATGAGCAGCACCGTTTTGGGGTGGACCAACGTCGGATTTTGCGGGAAAAGGGAAATAATCCAGACGTCCTCATGATGACGGCCACGCCTATTCCTCGTACTTTGGCGATTACCGCTTTTGGTGACATGGATGTCTCTATCATCAACCAGATGCCGGCTGGCCGCAAGCCTATTATTACTCGTTGGGTCAAGCATGAGCAGTTGGAAGTGGTCTTGGACTGGATGAAAAAAGAGCTGGTCAAGGGTGCTCAAGTCTACTTCATTTCTCCCTTGATTGAGGAATCGGAGGCTTTGGATTTACAAAATGCGATTGCTCTAGAGGAAGAACTCAAGGCCTACTTTGCCAATCAGGCTCAAGTGGCTCTCCTTCACGGTCGTATGAAAAATGACGAAAAAGAGGCCATTATGCAAGACTTCAAGGACGGGAAAACGGATATTCTAGTGTCAACTACAGTTATTGAAGTCGGCGTCAATGTTCCGAATGCGACCATCATGGTTATCATGGATGCTGACCGCTTCGGACTCAGCCAGCTTCATCAGCTGCGGGGACGAGTGGGTCGAGGGAATAAGCAATCGTATGCCGTTCTAGTTGCCAATCCCAAGACAGAGTCTGGCAAGAAACGGATGAAAATCATGACTGAGACGACAGATGGCTTTGTTCTGGCTGAGGAAGACCTCAAGATGCGTGGTTCAGGTGAGNTTTTTGGGACCCGCCAGTCTGGTATTCCAGAGTTTCAGGTGGCGGACATCGTGGAGGATTATCCCATTTTGGAAGAAGCGCGCAAGGTGGCTAGTCAAATCGTTGCCAATCCTAGCTGGCGGCAGGATGCCAATTGGCACCTAGTATCCCTGCATCTAGAAAAACGCGATTATCTGGACTAGCGAAATAACATTCGATTAGATTTTGCTTTATACGTTTAAGCTTTCTGCAAGAAAATTCTAAGCCTTCCTTAAGCTTTAAGGCCTATAATAAAAGCATCAAAAGAAACGAGGTGGCAAAAATGAAAGTAGCAGTTAAAGTAACCTATAAAAAAGAATTTAAACAGATGCGCCGCGTGAACAAGACTTATGGAATCTAATATTCCAAGTGAAAGATAAAAGAAGATACCTCCGGAAGAAATTCTGGAGGTATTTTGCTATTGAATCAAGGCTTTTTTACAATTTATGTTATAATATATAATAACTATGATAAAAGGAGCTCAATTATGTTTCCAGATGACAGTTTGACTTTACATACAGACTTATATCAAATCAATATGATGCAGGTTTATTTCAACGAAGGTATCCATAATAAGCGTGCTGTTTTTGAAGTCTATTTTCGCAAGAATCCTTTTAATAATGGCTATGCCGTTTTTGCGGGCTTAGAGAGGATTGTGGCTTATCTGAATAATTTGACATTCAGTCAGACGGATTTGGACTATTTAGCGTCTTTGGGCTATAACGGAGCTTTCTTAGAGTATTTACGCGATTTCAAGATGCAGCTGACCGTGCGTTCTGCTAAAGAAGGAGATTTGGTTTTTGCCAATGAACCGATTGTTCAGGTCGAAGGGCCGCTGGCTCAATGTCAGTTGGTAGAAACAGCTATTTTAAATATCGTGAATTTCCAAACCTTGATTGCGACCAAGGCAGCTCGCATCCGCTCTGTGATCGAAGATGAGCCGTTGATGGAGTTTGGTACCCGTCGTGCTCAGGAAATGGATGCAGCGATTTGGGGTACGCGGGCCGCCGTTATCGGTGGAGCCAATGGCACCAGCAATGTTCGGGCAGGCAAGCTCTTTGATATTCCCGTTCTGGGAACGCATGCCCATGCACTTGTGCAGGTTTATGGCAATGATTACGAGGCTTTCAAGGCTTATGCAAGCACTCATCGGGATTGTGTGTTCTTGGTAGATACCTATGATACCCTTCGGATCGGGGTTCCCACGGCCATCCGTGTAGCGCGTGAATTTGGGGATAAAATCAATTTCTTGGGCGTACGGATCGA
This sequence comes from Streptococcus cristatus, assembly GCF_003943815.1. Classification (GTDB taxonomy): domain Bacteria; phylum Bacillota; class Bacilli; order Lactobacillales; family Streptococcaceae; genus Streptococcus; species Streptococcus cristatus_F. The sequence goes on from NZ_RJNA01000018.1 coordinate 12,937, forward strand.
TTCTGGAGACTTGGCCTATATTTCTAAAAAAGTTCGTCAGCAGTTAGATGAAGCGGGCTTCCCAAATGCTAAAATTTACGCTTCCAATGATTTGGATGAAAATACCATCCTCAACTTAAAAATGCAAAAGGCTAAGATTGATGTCTGGGGTGTGGGAACCAAGCTCATTACAGCCTATGACCAGCCAGCTCTGGGTGCTGTTTACAAGATTGTCGCGATTGAAGATGAGAATGGGCACTTGCGCAATACCATTAAGCTCTCCAATAATGCTGAAAAGGTTTCGACTCCGGGCAAGAAGCAGGTTTGGCGGATTACCAGCCGTGAAAAAGGCAAGTCTGAGGGCGACTACATCACTTATGATGGTGTGGATGTCAATCATCAGGAAGAGCTCGAAATGTTCCATCCGACTTATACTTATATCAATAAAACCGTCAAGAATTTTGATGCAGTGCCGCTCTTAGTAGATATTTATAAAGAAGGTCAGCTCGTTTACGATTTGCCGAGTCTGTCTGAGATTCAGGACTATGCCCGCCAAGAATTTGACAAACTCTGGGACGAATACAAACGGGTCCTCAATCCGCAAGATTATCCGGTCGATTTGGCGCGTGATATTTGGCAGGACAAGATGGACTTGATTGACCAGATGCGTAAGAAAGCCCACCAGACAGGAGCAGAAAAATGAGCCTACAAGAAGAAATCATCGCTCAACTGGGCGTCAAACCAGTGATTGACCCGGAGGAAGAAATCCGCAAGTCGGTGGACTTTCTCAAGGCCTATCTGAGAAAACATCCTTTTTTGAAAAGCTATGTTCTGGGCATTTCTGGTGGTCAGGACTCAACCTTGGCCGGTCGCTTGGCTCAGCTGGCTGTAGAGGAAATGCGGGCTGAGACAGGCGATAATGGCTATCGTTTTATCGCTGTCCGCCTGCCTTACGGTGTTCAGGCAGATGAAGATGATGCGCAAAAGGCTCTGGCTTTCATCCAGCCTGATCTCAGTCTGACAGTTAATATCAAGGAATCGGCTGATGCCATGACAAAAGCTGTAGAGGCGACAGGTGCCAAAGTCTCTGACTTTAACAAGGGCAATATCAAGGCACGCAGCCGTATGATTGCCCAGTATGCTTTGGCTGGTTCATACAGTGGGGCTGTCATTGGGACCGACCATGCAGCAGAAAATGTCACGGCCTTTTTCACCAAGTTTGGGGATGGTGGAGCAGATATCTTACCGCTCTACCGTCTCAATAAGCGTCAAGGAAAGCAGCTTTTGGCCGCCTTAGGAGCGGATCCGGCTCTCTATGAAAAGGTGCCGACGGCTGACTTGGAAGAAGAAAAACCTGGGATTGCGGATGAAGTCGCTCTGGGCGTGACCTATAATGAAATTGACGACTATCTCGAAGGCAAGTCTGTTTCAGCCCAAGCCCAAGAAACGATCGAGTCTTGGTGGCACAAAGGTCAGCACAAACGGCATTTGCCGATTACTATTTTTGATGAATTTTGGAAGTGAAAATCTCGATCGAAACTTTTTAGTCTGAGCCAAGAAATGAGGAAGTTATGGAAAAGACAGGTACACAGTCTATTGAAACCAAACGCCTTTTGCTAAGACCTTTTCTGGAATCGGATGCTCAAGCTATGTATGACAATTGGGCTTCTCGTCCGGATAATTTGCTGCATGTGACTTGGGATGCTCATGAGAGTCCTGATGTTACCCAACAGTCTATTGCTCGCTGGGTTGAGAATTATCAAAACATGGATTTTTACAAGTGGGCCATCTGCCTGAAGGAAAAACCTGAACAAGTGATTGGTGATATTAGTGTGGTAGATAGAGATGAAGCAGTCAATGCTTGCGAGGTCGGTTATATTTTAAGTAAAGACTATTGGGGGCAAGGGCTGATGACAGAAGCTTTGAAAGCTGTTCTAAACTATCTCTTGCAAGATGCAGGATTCAATCGTGTCACAGCAAGATTTGTAACAGCCAATCCAGCTTCGGGGCGTGTTATGACTAAAGCTGGCATGAGCTACGAAGGTACTTTCCGTCAGGCTATATTTCATAAAGGACAAGTCAAAGATTTTTCCGTCTATGGGATCCTAAAATCAGATTTAAAAAGAAAAAGTTAGGCTTGCCTAACTTTTTTACTTGCGCTCTTTTTTTAAAGTTCTATAATAGATGTATAATGACAAGGAGGATTCTATGAATTCATTAAAACAAGATTTTACAGATAAGTTGTACGCTGCTTATGAGGCCAATCCCAAGTATGCGGCAATGGAAAATGCTATTAGCCACAATGGTCTTTTGACTTCTTTAGAAAAACGGACTGCTGCTGTAGAAAATGCACCTGTTTTCTCACTGGATCTCACCAAAGATAAGGTCAGTGATCAAAAGGCATCTGGCCGCTGCTGGATGTTTGCAGCTCTCAATACTTTCCGTCACAAGATGATTGCGGGCTTCCAGCTGGAGGATTTTGAGCTGTCTCAGGCTCATACCTTCTTTTGGGATAAATATGAAAAATCCAACTGGTTCTTAGAGCAGGTTTTGGCAACGACTGACCAAGAATTGACTAGCCGCAAGGTCAAGTTCCTCCTAGATACGCCTCAGCAGGATGGAGGTCAGTGGGATATGGTCGTGGCGCTTTTTGAGAAATACGGCGTTGTGCCTAAGTCAGTCTATCCAGAGTCCATTTCTTCCAGCAATAGCCGAGAGCTCAATCAGATTCTCAATAAACTCTTGCGTCAGGATGCGCAAATCTTGCGTGAATTAGCCCTGAATGGTACAGATGAGGCTATGCTACAAGCTAAGAAAGAAACTTTGCTACAGGAAATTTTTAATTTCTTAGCGATGTCGTTGGGCTTACCGCCTCGGAAGTTTGCCTTTGCTTATCGGGACAAGGGCGGTAATTACCATAGGGAAGCTGATTTGACTCCGCAGGCTTTTTACCAAAAATATGTAGATCTCAAGCTGGATGACTATGTGTCTATTATCAATGCACCAACAGCCGATAAACCTTATGGCAAGTCTTACACAGTCGAGATGTTGGGCAATGTAGTCGGCAGTAAACCTGTTCGCTATTTGAATGTAGAAATGAAACGTCTCAAGGAATTAGCTATTGCACAGATGCAGGCTGGCGAGACTGTTTGGTTTGGCTCTGATGTGGGTCAGTCCAGCAATCGCAAGGCTGGTATCATGGAAGCAGGTATGCATGATTTAACCTCTAGCATGGATATCCAATTGACCCAAGATAAGGCAGGTCGTCTTGATTATAGCGAAAGCCTCATGACTCATGCCATGGTACTGGCTGGAGTAGACTTGGATGAAAATGGTCAAGCTAAAAAATGGAAAGTAGAAAATTCTTGGGGCGAAAAGGTTGGTGATAAGGGATACTTTGTCGCTAGCGACGCTTGGATGGATGAGTACACTTACCAAATCGTAGTCAGAAAAGAATTATTGACTCCAGAAGAGTTGGCAGCCTACAATGCTGATCCAATTGTCCTAGCACCATGGGATCCAATGGGAGCTCTTGCTAATGGCGAAATAATTTGATAGGATGAGCAATTGCAGAAAGCTATTGATTTATTTAAACATAAAAAAGATTGGATTTCTAAAATCCAATCTTTTTTATGTTTAACGATGTTCAGTTCCTTGGTTAGAACTAGTTGAGCTGCTGGTTGTTCCAGAACTTGTTGAACTTGTTTGGGAACTGGAGTTGGTACTACTATGTTCTTCGCTAGATTCGCTCGTACTTTGACTTGAAGATTCTGAGCTTGACTCAGAAGTGGAGCTTGAAGATGATTGGGTATAAGCGCGGCTGTAAGTAGAAGTACCATTGAGATAGAGATAGGATCCGCTACGGAAAAGTCCGCTTGGTGGTGTCCAGTCTTCATTGCTATAGCCTGTCAGATAGAGCATCATAGAGCGGTAGACATCGGTTGCCACCTTAACTCCATCATCTAAAACAGGAGTGAGGCGATTTGAGTAACCAGTCCAAACAGCCATAGAGTATTGTGGAGTGTAGCCAACAAACAGTTCGTCTGGTGTCACAATGCTAGAACTGTAATAAGGTTTTGTCAACTTCTCTAGCTCATCATCTGCATAGTTGGAAGTACCAGTTTTACCTGCTTGATAGACTCCTGGGATTGCAGCATTGGTACCAGTTCCAGACTGAAGAACGGTCTTCATCATGTCTGTCATCATGTAGGCTGTTGTCTCTTTCATAGCTTTTGATCCGCCATTTGAAAAGACTTTTTCTGTACCGTCGCTAAAGACAACTCGGTTGACGTATTGCGGTTTGTAATATGTACCGCCATTAGCAAAGGCAGCGTAGGCAGCAGCCATTTTTTCGCTACTTGCTCCGTATTGGTTACCAGATTCGCTTGTATTACTTGAAATCGCATTAGAATAATGCATTTCAGGGTAATTAATACCAAGGCCATTGAGGAACTTCAATGAATTATCTAATCCGACTGCTTCCAGCGATTTGACGGCTGGTACGTTACGGGATTCTTGGATAGCGTATTGGATAGTAATCCAGCCATAATAGCGTTTATCCCAGTTATAGACAGGAGTAGATGTTCCAGGGAAATAGTAAGGAGCATCTTGGATTGAGGCAGCAGTGGAAGTGAAAACATTGTATTCCAAGGCTGGGGCATAATCGGTAATTGGTTTCATGGTAGAACCCCAGTCGCGATTTGTTTCGACTGCTTGGTTGGTACCAAAAGAAACATTGGAAGACTGATGGCGAGCACCCAGTTGGGCAATGACTTTCCCGTTGGTAACATCCATAACAGTTGATGCCACTTGCAGTTCATCATCTGGATAAGCAACATATTCTTCCGTGTTGTAAATATCCCACAATTTTTTCTGTGCTTCGGTATTAACGTTGGTATAAACTTCCATACCAGTCGTAAGGACATTGTAGCCAGTTTCTTCTTCGACTTGCTCAATAACTTCTTTTAAGTAGTTATCCATATAGGCAGGATAGCTAGCTGAATTTTTCAAGCTCTGTAAGCCGTCGGTCACTGGTGTATTGATAGCTTGTTCGTATTGTTCTGGTGAGATGTACTTGAGTTCATACATTTCAGATAATACGAGATTACGACGCTGAGTGGCAGCTTCTGGATTTGTGTAAGGGTCATATTGGTTAGGAGCCTGAGGCATTCCTGCAAGCAGGGCGATCTGAGGAAGAGTCAAATCTTTCAAATCTTTACCATAGTAACTTTGGGAAGCTGTCTGCATCCCGTAATTTCCATTGGACATGTAGACTTTGTTGACGTAGTAGGTCAGAATCTCTTGCTTGGTAGCCTTTCGCTCAAGTTGAGTTGCCAGCCATGCTTCTTGGATTTTCCGAGAAAGGGTAGCGTCTGCTGAGGAAGTAGAGAAATAAGTCAGCTTGATCAACTGCTGGGTTAAGGTAGATCCCCCTTGACGTCCGCCTCCTTTCAGATTGCTTAGGAAGGCTCCTCCTATCCGAATGAAATCAACCCCACGGTGATTAAAGAAGCGGTGGTCCTCAATCGCAACGATAGCATCTACTAGCTGTGTAGGGATCTGGTCTGTTGATGCATTGACCCGCTTTTCAGAACCGAGGTCCGCAATCAGATTGTTATCGCTATCGTAAATCTTACTTGAAGTTGTTGCGACAAGGTCTTTCTCAGAGAGGGTAGGAGACTTGGAGGCATAGTATGTGAAGACAAGAACGCCAGCCACAACTCCAATGATAAAGAGAGATAAGAGGACACTTGCAAGATATTTTAAGGCCTGCAAAAGGGTTTGTTTATTCATTTGTGATACCACCTAGTAGTTTTTGTTCGATAATTTCAAGGTAAGGGATGCTTGGAAATTGCTTTGTTTCGATTAAAAATCCATGTTCTTGAATGTAAGATAAAGGGAGGGATTTTCCGCCTTTATCCATCTTATAAAATGTAATCAAATAAGATGCCGGAAGTAGATAAGTCTCCCGCAAGCTAGAGAAGTGCAGTAAGACAAAGCAAATTCCTTTTTGCTGAAGGACAGCCTCCATATGTTCAATCTGGTGTAGATGGAAATTCTTTAGAGGCATGGCTGTTTTTTGCCGTGTTTCCTTGGCTTCAAAGTCAATATAATGTCCCTGAAAGACACCAGAATAATCGGTCGTGGATGCCTGTCGGAAGTAGGCCTCGACAATCTTTGCACGACTGCGTTGGGGATAGTCCACTTTGACAATCTGAATGGGTGTCGGTTTCTTATGAATGACAGCGAGCCCCCTACTCAAATAGTAGCTGTTGGATTCGTTGATCATCTTTTCAAAAGACATCCCGCGATTGGCAAAGTTAACAGCCGTCTTTGAACCTGGATGGGCTAGTTTACTTTTTATCTTTAGCTTGTGAGGGTAGTTGACCATAAAACTCCTTATTGGTACAATAACATCACTCTATTATATCATAAAAATATTTTTTGAGGGAGAATAAATGACAAGTCTATTAATTGTAGGGTATAAGGCTTTTGAACTTGGCATTATGAATGAAAAAGACATGCGCATCCAGATCATCAAAGAAGCGGTCAGACGGGATTTGCAGCGCTTGCTGGATGAAGGATTGGAGTGGCTTATCTTCACGGGGAATTTAGGTTTTGAAACTTGGGTTTTGGAAGTCGCTCAGGAATTGAGAGAAGATTATAATTTCAAGATTGCTACGATTTTTCTTTTTGAGGATCAGGGAAAAAATTGGAACGAAGGAAATCAGGCTAAACTAGCAGATTTTAAACAAGTAGATTTTGTCAAATATGCTTATCCTAGCTATCAAAATCCGAGTCAATTTCGCGAGTACAACCAATTTTTGCTTCAGAATACGGACGGGGCTTACCTGTTTTACGATGAAGAAAATGAGACCAATCTTAAATATCTTTACAGGGAGATGAGGAATCAAGAACAGTATTTTATCAAAAAATTAACATTTGATGATCTGAATGAGGTTGCAGAAATTTTTTCGGAAAAGTAGGGTATAAATCTTGCTTTTTATAGGTGATTTCGTATATAATTGGATATGATAAACTAGATTGGAGTGAGAGCATGGCGAGTATTATTTATACAGCAAAAGATATTTTTGATCAAGACTTTAAGCGCGAAGTGCGAGGGTATAGCAAGGCTGAAGTGGATGGGTTTTTGGATGATGTAATCAAGGATTATGAAACTTATGCAGCTTTGGTAAAGGAGTTACGTGAGGAGATTACCCTTCTGAAGGAACAAGTATCGAATAAAGAAACTGCTACTCCTTCGACGCTTAGTCAGCCAGCTCCACCAACAATTGAGATGCCACAGATGGGAACAGCGACTAACTTCGATATTTTGAAACGCTTAAGCCGTTTGGAAAAAGAAGTTTTTGGCAAACAGATTCTGGACAACGAGGAGCAATAATGTTGCAGAGTGCAATTTTTGGATAATCGCGTGAAGATTTAATATTTTCATGAGGAAAGTCCATGCTAGCACCGGCTGTGATGCTGGTAGTGTTTGTGCTAGGCGAAACAATAAGCCTAGGGACGGAGCAATCCGTTACGGCGACTGAAAAGGCTAAGTCTTTAGATAGGTCTGAATAGGTCTGAAAGTGCCACAGTGACGTAGTTCTTCTGGAAACAGAAGAAGTGGAACGCGGTAAACCCCTCAAGCTAGCAACCCAAACTTTGGTCGGGGCACGGAATGCGTGGAAACGAACATAGCATTCTGACTGGAAACAGTAGACAGATGATTATCGAAGGAGATGGTACCTAGTCATTTCTGGAACAAAACATGGCTTATAGAAAATTGCACATAGGTTAGCTAGCGTATGCTAGCTTTTTGATTAAGGTATAGATTCCCTTTGACAGAAGTGAGCTGAAGGGATAAAATGAGGAAAGCAAGGCTTTTCTCAAGAGGATCGTCAAGCGAGAGTATTCTGCTTTCTAGCTGAGGCTAGTTTTTAACGGCGTGGCCAAGCGGATAGTGATAGAGTAAAAAAGAATGAAAGAAAAATTTAATTTAATTGCTACAGCGGCGGCAGGTTTGGAAGCCGTTGTCGGCCGTGAAATCCGAGATTTGGGTCTAGATTGTCAGGTTGAAAATGGCCGTGTTCGCTTTAGTGGCGACATCGCTACCATCATTCAAACCAATCTCTGGCTGCGCTCAGCGGATCGGATTAAGATTGTTGTGGGAACATTTCCAGCCAAAACATTTGAGGAGCTTTTTCAAGGTGTATTGGCCTTGGATTGGGAAAATTATCTACCCTTAGGTGCCAAATTTCCCATTTCTAAAGCCAAATGCGTCAAGTCAAAACTGCATAATGAGCCCAGTGTTCAAGCCATTTCAAAAAAAGCAGTTGTGAAAAAACTGCAAAAGCATTATGCTCGTCCAGAAGGTGTCCCCTTGCAGGAAAATGGAGCAGAGTTTAAGATTGAAGTTTCCATTTTGAAAGATTTGGTGACAGTCATGATTGATACCAGTGGCTCTAGCTTGTTCAAACGTGGCTATCGGACAGAAAAAGGCGGAGCACCAATCAAGGAAAATATGGCAGCTGCGATTTTACTTTTGTCAAACTGGTACCCAGATAAACCCTTGATTGACCCGACTTGCGGATCAGGAACCTTCTGTATCGAAGCAGCTATGATTGGGATGAAGATGGCGCCAGGTTTACATCGTTCCTTTGCTTTTGAAGACTGGAATTGGGTAGACAAGGACTTGGTACGTCGGCTTCGGGCAGAAGCTCTGGCTCAGATTGACCAAGACATCCAGCTGGATATTTCAGGTTCCGATTTGGATGCTCGTCTTGTAGAGATTGCTAAGAAAAATGCGGAAGAAGCGGGTGTTGCTGACCAGATTCAATTTAAGCAAATGCGTCTGCAAGACCTTCATACGGACAAGATCAATGGTGTCATTATTTCCAATCCGCCTTATGGTGAGCGTTTGTTAGACGATGATGCAGTAACCAAGCTTTATCAAGAAATGGGAGAAACCTTTGCTCCCTTGAAGACCTGGAGTAAATTTATCTTGACCAGTGATGAGGCCTTTGAAGCCAAATATGGCAGTCAGGCGGATAAAAAGCGAAAACTTTACAATGGTACTTTAAAAGTTGATTTATATCAATACTTTGGCCAAAGGGTCAAAAGACAACTAGATTAGAAAGGAAATGTTGTGAGCAAAGAAGAAAAGATGCCAACAGAGCAAGAATCAAAAGAAACCGTTCTTGACTTAGAAGATGCGAAAGAGATGACGGTCGGTCAGGCTGCTCGGAAAAACGAGGAAGTCGAAGCTGGTGTGACTGAAGGAGACAATATCCTTGATAAGTACATCAAGCAACACCGAGATGAAATCGAAGCAGGGAAATTTGAAACCCAAAAGCTGAGAATCATGGAAGAGCTGGCACAACAAAAAGAAGCTTTGATACAAGAGACCATCAAACAGCTTAAGAGTCAGTCTCAGGTGAAGGAAAATACTGCCAATGTGCCATTACCTTCGGTGCAGCCAGTGAAAGCAGAAGCTGCAAACTCGGCAAATGTAGAGGCTACAAAGGCCGCACAACCAGCGCTAACAGTTGCAGCTGAAGCACCAATCATCCCGGCAACAAAGCCGGTATCAAATCCAGTTCCGACAGTGTTTGAAGATGAGGACGAGCCTGAGACAAAGCCTTTCTACAAGAAGAAAGTCTTCCTATACTCAGCCTTAGGTCTTGTGGCACTTGCCGCTGGAACGACTTGGTATTTTCATCAAGGGTGGGGGAGTCACAAGTCGACAACTGGTTCCAGTTCGACCGTTTCTTCTAGCAAAAAGAAATCTACAAGCTCTAGCGAAGCTAAGAAAGAGGCTGCTAAAGAATTTGAAGACCTTTATGCCAGCTTCTTTACGGATAGTAGTCAGACAGCTATCAAAAATGACAAGTTTGGCGATTTGGATAAGCTGAAAGCTAAGTTAGATGTCTTAACTGGCAGCTCAGAATATACAGCTGCTAAAAAGAAGTATGATGATCTTGTTAAGCAAATTTCTGCTATCCAAAGTGTCAATTCACAATTTAACACAGGTGCCATCGTTGACGGTCTATTGAAGACAGATGCCCAAGTGAAAGGAAACGCTAATCTTCCAGATGTATCGACAGGTAATAGCAAGTTGGACGAGGTCTTGAAGGCGGCTATTGCTCAAGGACGCAGTCAGCAGCTACCAGCACCAGCGCCTAGTCCGACAGTGGAACCGTCAGCGCCTTCTACAGCACCAGTCGCACCATCAACGCCGCCAGCTGTAAATCCAGCGCCTAGTGATCCTAGTGGCATTAGAAATGCAGAAACTGGTATCGGACTGCCAAGTGCAGGAGTTAACCTCCAGCGCCACCTTAGCCGTGTGCCTTACAATCAAGCAGCGATTGATGATGTGAACAATCCTGCTTGGACTTTCAATCCAGGTGTCTTGGAAACAATCCTCAAGGTGTCTCGCGAGCGTGGCTACATCGTAGGAGATCAGTTTATCCTTGAAAAAGTTAACATTGTCAAGGGGAATGGCTACTACAATCTCTATAAACCAGACGGTACATACCTATTTAGTATGAACTGTAAGACAGGCTACTTTGTAGGAAATGGAGCTGGGTATGCAGAAGATTTGGATTATTAATCATCTTTCTCACTAATCCATTCAAAATATATAAAAAAGTTAGACGGATCTGAGCCAAGTATCTCGGGTCGGCCGTCTAGCTTTTTTTGTATAAATAGTTACTTATTGTTAATTCCTATATTAACCTGTATTTTAAATCTCTAGGTTAATATGGATAGTTTGAAATAGCTTGATTTATCAAGCTTATTTTCAATAAATAAAGATTTCAATAGATTGAATTCTTGTCTTATTTTTGTTAAAATACTACTCGGAGCATTAGGGCACCTATCATAAAAATGTAAAAAAGTGTGTATTTTTGCTTATAAACTATAGCATGCAATAAGCCAGCTTCTTTGCTAATGGTCATGAGATTAACAAAAACTGGCATGTTGGAAAAGGAAAGGAAAAGGATGTTTCGAAGTAAGAAATATAACAAAGATTTCGAGATTATTGACGAAAAGAAGCGGTATAAGCTCTATAAGTCTGGGAAAAATTGGGTAAAAGCTTCAAATTCTCAACTTGATCTCTTTCGTATCGGTGGAATGGGAGAAGTTGTCTCAAACAGCTTGTCAGATACAGAAGAGCTTGATCACGATCATCTGGGCCTCAATACTCTTGCAGGTCTGGGAGGGATATTAGCCGCTGGGGCAGCGGGGCTAATGGTGACTCAGGAGCAGTCTGTCTATGCAGATGAAACATCTGAATATACTGATAAAGCAGTTATCTCAGCTGAAGTCAAGGACAATGAGGAAGCTGCAGAAGCAAGTACAAATTCGATCATTGCTCAAGCGCAAGCGGAAATGCTAAAAGCAAAAGCAGAACAAGCTTCTGAGTTAGCCTCTGCTTCAGTTAGTCAGTCAGTCAGCACTTCTGTCTCTACAAGTGAGTCAGTCTCTCTTAGTATCTCGACTAGCCAGTCTGTTAGTCAATCGCTCAGCCAATCAGTTTCTGCTAGTAACTCAATTTCTATCAACCGGTCTGTATCTGCTAGCAGTTCGGTCTTGTCTAGCAAATCAGCGAGTACTGCGCCTGCTGCAAAAGTATCAGAGAGCAAAGCGCTCGCTAAGCTAGAAAGTGCTAACAATACAACTTCTCTAGAACAGGATAAAGTGCTAACTAGCGCGTCAGTAGCTGATGCTTCTGTCTCAGCTTCTAATTCTGTTTCACTGGACATCAGAGTCAATGTTGCTGATAGTTTTGTCTCATCTGCTGCCGGACAAAGTGTAGCTAGTGCTACGTTGAGCAATAGCCAAGCCCTAGCAACCAGCAACAACTTGGCCGCTGGTGTGGTAGCTGATAAGAACCAAACCCAAGGTAAGGATGAGCTTAAGCAAGCTGAGAAGAATCAAACGGTAGATAAGACTGTGGCAACCTCGCCAAAAGAGTCTGGTCGGTCAGGCTTCCGTAGTGCCAGTCAATCAACAAGTGGATCGAATGTTTCTGTAGTGTCAAGTTTGTCTATTGAACAGAGTGGATCGACGACAGCAATTGACCAGCAACCTTCTACTTCAAAAGAAGCAAAGAACCTTGAAATTGACTCAGCTGAATTAAAAATAACTGAAATTACTGGTAAGAATAGTGTTAGTGGAGTTCAATCAACTTCTGTCACAACTAGCTTAATTGAAGCTGCTGCGGTTGCATTAGCATCTTCAGAAGTCACTGCTAAACAACAAGAAGAAAACCGTAGGAAGTTGACCAATCTTTCAGCTGAAATAGGTGACTATCTAGCAAAAGCGGTTGATTTACCAAATACGGATTCAGCTCTTGCTAAGGCCAATGCTGCAGTAACAGAAATTGAAAAAGCCCTGACTGATCCAACTAGTGATTTAACAACAGTATTGCAAAAAGCTACTTCAGCGCGTAATTCGATTGTCAATGCTGTGTTGGCGGCTAATTCTGGTGTGCGTGATCCACGAAATGGGACAGAAATTGCTAGAGGGGCACACTCACGTGCAGCCTCTAATCCGCCTACGATTTCTATGCCATCCACTATCACAATTTATAATGATGAAGCAATCAATAATTTTCAGATAAGGCTGAATGATGATAAAGGGATGGATAAAGTTACGGCTTCCCCATCCAATGCTATTATTACAGGTTTAAATGCACCAAACTATCCAGCTAGCAAGAAAAGGGGATTTGGAGATCTATATACCTATGATAAATGGGGGAATCAAACAGGTGCCCAAAGGTCATACACCATTGACATAATAGGAACGGTGGGTCGTGAAAACGGAACTTGGAAACCCTATAAACCTGGTACCTATGTTCTGGAATATACAGTAAGAGATATTCATGGTCTGACTGCGACAGCACGTACGAATTTCCATATCAAAGGCTTCAACGAACGCCACAACCCAGTTAGTGGGGATACTGTTATTGTTAAGAATCCCTCTTCTTTGACTGTAAGTGAACGCAATCAAGTACTTGAAAAATTTAAAGAAAAAAACCAGTCGCTTTTATCTGGTAGTGATTTTACGAAAGATGGCGTAACCGGAACGATTTCGGTAGCTGAAAATGGGAATATTACCATTACCTACCGTGATAATACTACAGCTGTTATCCCAGCTAATGTGGATGCTGTTCCAGTTCCAAGTGCGACGGTGACTCGTAATGGTCAAGCCCTGACCCCTGTAAATGGCAACTATATTGTGTACGCAGGAGATGATATTCAAATTAATTTCACTGCTACAGATAATAGTGGGCAATTGTCAGAATTTAAGATCGTTTCAAATGCAGATGCAAATGGCTCAGCCCTTGGAAGTAATTTCTTTGAAGATAATAAATATGGGACGGGGACTGTAGAGCATTTAACGGGGAATATCACAGCGACTACTGCTAGTCCAGCCCGTATTACTGTAAGAGCTCATTTGAATGATAATCTAGAGTATGATAAAAATGGTAGAAATAGTTGGCAACGCAATGCAGTAGCAACGGATAAGGCTGGTAATAGTAATAGTGCAGGAAATGATTCACCGGGCAATGTCCGTATTGTGCAAGGTAGACTGACAGATATTATGGAAGGGGTAGCACCGACCGAAACCTTCCAAGTAGAGAATGTTTCTGAATTAAAACCTCAAGAAAAAACTCGTATATTGGCGGCTGTTGAGAAACTAAACAATAAGCAGGAAAAACGTATTGATTCCTTTACTATTAGTAACAATGGAACAGTTACCATTATCTATAAAGATAAGACTACGGATACGTTCACTGTAAAACTTTCTGATAGTGAGTATAAGAGTAGCAGTACTTCAACTAGTCTAAGTCAAAGACAGTCAACCAGTGTCTCAGTAAGTGCTAGTACATCAGCGAGTGCATCGGCTTCAACGAGCGCCAGCCGTTCAGTTTCTGCTAGCCAGAGCTTGTCTACTTCCTTGCGCAATAGCCAATCGGCATCGATGAGCGCCAGCCGTTCGGTTTCAGCGAGCAATAGTGTTTCTGGCTCGGTTAGCGGTAGTCAATCCGTCTCACTAAGTAAGAGTGCTTCAACTTCATTGAGTGGTAGCCAGTCTGTCTCAGTAAGTGCCAGTGCTTCAGCATCGTTGAGTGGTAGTCAATCCGTCTCATTAAGCACAAGCGCCTCCGCATCAGTAAGCTTGAGTCAATCAGTTTCACTAAGTAAGAGTACCTCCGCTTCGTTGAGTGGTAGCCAATCAGTTTCAACAAGTGCCAGTGCCTCAGCATCGTTGAGTGGTAGTCAATCCGTCTCATTAAGTAATAGTGCTTCATCTTCGTTGAGCTTGAGTCAGTCAGTTTCATTAAGTAAGAGCGCCTCCGCTTCATTGAGTGGTAGTCAATCCGTCTCATTAAGTAATAGTGCTTCATCTTCGTTGAGCTTGAGTCAGTCAGTTTCATTAAGTAAGAGCGCCTCCGCTTCATTGAGTGGTAGCCAGTCTGTCTCAGTAAGTGCCAGTGCTTCAGCATCGTTGAGTGGTAGCCAATCCGTCTCATTAAGTAATAGTGCTTCATCTTCGTTGAGCTTGAGTCAGTCAGTTTCATTAAGTAAGAGCGCCTCCGCTTCGTTGAGTGGTAGTCAATCTGTCTCATTGAGTAATAGTGCTTCAGCATCGGTAAGCCTGAGCCAGTCTGTATCAACAAGCGCAAGTGCTTCAGCATCAGTAAGCTTGAGTCAATCCGTTTCAACAAGTGCAAGTACCTCAACTTCATTGAGCGCAAGCCAGTCAGTTTCAACAAGTGCGAGCGCTTCAGCTTCATTGAGCTTGAGCCAGTCTGTCTCAGTAAGTGCAAGTGCTTCAGCATCAGTAAGCCTGAACCAGTCCGTTTCAACAAGTGCCAGTGCTTCAGCATCGGTAAGCCTGAGCCAGTCAGTCTCAGCAAGTGTAAGCACTTCAGCATCGTTGAGCTTGAGCCAGTCAGTTTCAACAAGTACAAGTGCTTCAGCATCGGTAAGCCTGAGCCAGCCAGTCTCAGTAAGTGCCAGTGCTTCAGCATCGTTGAGCTTGAGTCAGTCAGTTTCATTAAGTAAGAGCGCCTCCGCTTCACTGAGTGGTAGTCAATCCGTCTCATTGAGTAATAGTGCTTCAGCATCGTTGAGCTTGAGTCAATCCGTTTCATTAAGTAAGAGCGCCTCCGCTTCGTTGAGTGGTAGTCAATCAGTCTCACTAAGTAAGAGTGCTTCAACTTCATTGAGTGGTAGCCAGTCTGTCTCAGTAAGTGCCAGTGCTTCAGCATCGTTGAGCTTAAGTCAATCCGTTTCATTAAGTAAGAGCGCCTCCGCTTCATTGAGTGGTAGCCAATCCGTCTCATTAAGTAAGAGTGCCTCTGCTTCGTTGAGCTTGAGCCAGTCAGTTTCATTGAGTAAGAGTGCTTCAGCATCATTGAGCGGTAGCCAATCTGTCTCATTGAGCGAGAGCGCTTCAGCATCAGTAAGCTTGAGTCAATCAGTTTCAACAGGCGCAAGTGCCTCAGCGTCACTGAGCTTGAGCCAGTCAGTTTCATTGAGCACGAGCGCTTCAGCTTCACTGAGTGGTAGTCAATCAGTCTCAGTAAGCACAAGCACTTCAGCATCGTTGAGCTTGAGCCAGTCAGTTTCATTGAGCAAGAGCGCTTCAGCTTCACTGAGTGGTAGTCAATCTGTCTCATTGAGTAATAGTGCTTCAGCATCAGTAAGCCTGAGCCAGTCTGTCTCAGTAAGTGCAAGTGCTTCAACGTCATTGAGCACCAGCCAGTCTGTCTCATTAAGCACAAGCGCCTCAGCATCATTGAGCTTGAGCCAGTCAGTTTCAACAAGCGAGTCTGCTTCAGCGTCAGTAAGCTTGAGTCAATCAGTTTCAACAAGTGCAAGTGCCTCCGCTTCGTTGAGCTTGAGTCAATCCGTTTCAACAAGCGAGTCTGCTTCAGCATCAGTAAGCCTGAGTCAATCCGTTTCAACAAGCGCAAGTGCCTCAGCTTCGTTGAGTTTGAGTCAATCAATTTCAATAAGCACAAGCGCTTCAGCATCAGTAAGCCTGAGTCAGTCAGTTTCAGCAAGTGCAAGTGCTTCAGCGTCATTGAGCTTGAGCCAGTCTGTATCAACCAGCGCGAGTGCCTCAACTTCATTGAGCACAAGTCAGTCGGTTTCAACAAGCACAAGCGCTTCAGCCTCATTGAGCACCAGCCAGTCAGTTTCAACAAGTGAATCAGCTTCAACCTCATTGAGCTTGAGCCAGTCTGTCTCAGTAAGTGCAAGTGCTTCAGCGTCATTGAGCTTGAGTCAATCCGTTTCAACAAGCGCTTCAGCTTCAGCTTCGTTGAGCACTAGCCAGTCAGTCTCAGCAAGCGCAAGTGCCTCAGCTTCGTTGAGCTTGAGTCAATCCGTTTCAATAAGCACAAGCGCTTCAGCATCAGTAAGCCTGAGTCAGTCAGTTTCAGCAAGTGCAAGTGCTTCAGCGTCATTGAGCTTGAGCCAGTCTGTATCAACAAGCGAGTCTGCTTCAGCGTCAGTAAGCTTGAGTCAATCCGTTTCAACAAGTGCAAGTGCCTCAGCTTCGTTGAGTTTGAGTCAATCAGTTTCAATAAGCACAAGCGCTTCAGCATCATCGAGCTTGAGCCAGTCAGTTTCAACAAGCGAGTCTGCTTCAGCATCAGTAAGCCTGAGCCAGTCAGTTTCAACAAGTGAGTCAGCTTCAACGTCATTGAGCTTGAGCCAGTCAGTTTCAACAAGCGAGTCTGCTTCAGCGTCATTGAGCTTGAGTCAATCAGTTTCAACAAGTGCAAGTGCCTCAGCATCAGTAAGCTCGAGTCAATCAGTCTCAACAAGTGAATCAGCTTCAAGCTCATTGAGCTTGAGCCAGTCTGTCTCAGTAAGTGCCAGTGCTTCAGCATCAGTAAGCTTGAGTCAGTCAGTTTCAACAAGCGAGTCTGCTTCAGCGTCATTGAGCACAAGTCAGTCTGTCTCAGTAAGCACAAGTGCCTCAGCATCGTTGAGCTTGAGTCAGTCTGTCTCAGTAAGTGCAAGTGCTTCAGCGTCAGTAAGCTTGAGTCAATCAGTTTCAACAAGCGAATCAGCTTCAAGCTCATTGAGCACAAGTCAGTCTGTCTCAGTAAGCACAAGTGCTTCAGCATCAGTAAGCCTGAGCCAGTCAGTTTCAACAAGCGAGTCTGCTTCAGTGTCATTGAGCGTAAGCCAGTCTGTTTCAACAAGCGAGTCAGCTTCAGCGTCAATGAGCTTGAGCCAGTCTGTATCAGTAAGTGCCAGTGCTTCAGCGTCAATGAGCTTGAGCCAGTCTGTCTCAGTAAGTGCCAGTGCTTCAGCATCAGTAAGCTTGAGTCAGTCAGTTTCAACAAGTGCAAGTGCCTCATCTTCGTTGAGCTTAAGTCAATCCGTTTCAGCAAGTGAATCTGTTTCAACCTCATTGAGCACTAGCCAGTCAGTTTCAGCAAGTGCAAGTGCTTCAGCATCAGTAAGCTTGAGTCAGTCAGTTTCAACAAGCGAGTCTGCTTCAGCGTCACTGAGCTTGAGCCAGTCTGTCTCAGCAAGCACAAGCACTTCAGCATCAGAAAGCCTGAGCCAGTCAGTCTCAGTAAGCACAAGCGCTTCAGCGTCAGAAAGCCTGAGCCAATCAGTCTCAACAAGTGCAAGTGCTTCAGCATCAGAAAGCCTGAGCCAGTCAGTTTCGACAAGCGAGTCTGCTTCAGCATCGTTGAGCTTGAGTCAGTCTGTATCAGCAAGTGAATCAGCTTCAACCTCATTGAGCACCAGCCAGTCTGTCTCAGTAAGTGCAAGTGCTTTAGCGTCCTTGAGCTTGAGCCAGTCTGTTTCAGCAAGCGAGTCTGCTTCAGCGTCCTTGAGCTTGAGCCAGTCTGTCTCAGTAAGTGCCAGTGCTTCAGCGTCCTTGAGCTTGAGCCAGTCTGTCTCAGTAAGTGCCAGTGCTTCAGCGTCCTTGAGCTTGAGCCAGTCTGTCTCAGCAAGCACAAGCACTTCAGCGTCAGTAAGCCTGAGTCAATCAGTCTCAACAAGCGCAAGTGCTTCAGCGTCCTTGAGCTTGAGCCAGTCAGTCTCAGTAAGTGCCAGTGCTTCAGCATCAGTAAGCTTGAGTCAATCTGTTTCAACAAGCGCAAGTGCCTCAGCGTCAATGAGCTTGAGCCAGTCAGTCTCAGCAAGTGCCAGTGCTTCAACTTCATTGAGCACCAGCCAGTCTGTATCAGCAAGCACAAGCACTTCAGCGTCAGTAAGCCTGAGTCAATCAGTCTCAACAAGCGCAAGTGCTTCAGCGTCCTTGAGCTTGAGCCAGTCAGTCTCAGTAAGTGCCAGTGCTTCAGCATCAGTAAGCTTGAGTCAATCTGTTTCAACAAGCGCAAGTGCCTCAGCGTCAATGAGCTTGAGCCAGTCAGTCTCAGCAAGTGCCAGTGCTTCAACTTCATTGAGCACCAGCCAGTC
>NZ_RJNA01000019.1 GCF_003943815.1 Streptococcus cristatus
GTATTAAGCTGACAACCTACATAGAAGATATCATGGGGGCTTCTGGTCGAAACTTACTGCAACTGCTTATTGATGAGACGCCCCTTACCCCAAGAATGATCCATCAATCTGTTTATACCAGTTTGAAAAGAAAAGTTCCCCAACTCCTTGAGGCACTTGATGGGTATTTTTCGGCTCATCATCGTTTTATGTTAGGTCAGTCCTTGGAGATTTACGATTTTTATCAAAAACAAATCGATTGTTTAGAAGAGCGTATGAACGGCTATCTAAATCTCTATGATAGACCAGTGGAAATCCTAGATTCTATTCCTGGTATTGATCTCATTACAGCCTCTGTGATCATAGCGGAAATTGGGGTAGACATGAGCCAGTTTCCAACAGCTGGACATCTCGCTTCCTGGGCTGGTTTGTGTCCTGGAAATAATGAAAGTGCCGGTAAAAAGAGGAGCACAAAAATCAGACATGGCAATTCCTATTTAAAAAGGTGTCTCTGTCAAACAGTTTTTGCTGCAAAAAAACAAAAAGGAAGTCCACTAGCAGAGCGTTATTACCAGATTCAAAGCAGGAGAGGACCGCAAAAAGCAACTATTGCACTCGCACATCAACTTCTTAAAATAGCTTATATCCTTTTGAAAGAGAATCTTACTTATCAGGAGTTTGTGCTACAAAAAAGGCTACTAGAGACGAGCCAGTAGCCTAATACAATTTTTTCACTTTCATTATATCACAAGGGGAGTCTTTTTGCGCTCTTTTGAGTTTTCGTATAAGAAATCGGTAATTCGTTAGAATTCGATTTCGTCGTCTCACCTCCGCACAGTTGAGTAGGGCTGTAAAAGCTGATGAAATCAGCGTAGTAGAGCCCACTCAACCACTGCGTCTTGCTCGACAATCCAAAGACAATTGAGAGGCTAGGACTTTTGTCCCAGTCTCATTTTTTTGAGATTTATGATATAATGCTAACGAAAATTAACTGATTAGAAAGTAGTTTATGACCCAAGAAATCGACCTTGAAAAGTACCATCAGCTAGCCCTGCAAAAGCAGAAAGAGCACCGAAAATTTTTAGCCAGTCTCAAGAAAAAGCCACCAAAAAATCTCGATAAGATTGCCCAACAAATCCATGATGAGGTCTTTGAGGAGATTGACTGTACAGCCTGCGCCAATTGCTGTAAAACTCTGGGGCCAGACTTTAAGGAAGCCGACATTGTCCGTATTGCCAAGTATTTCAAGATGAAGCTGCCGGCTTTTGAAGAGGAGTTTCTTCAGGTGGACGAAGACGGTGACAAGGTCTTCAAGGCCATGCCTTGTCCTTTTTTAGGTGGAGATAATCTCTGTTCGATCTACGATGTCCGTCCTAAGGCTTGCCGCGAGTTTCCCCATACAGACCGCAAGAAGATTCATCAAATTAATCATCTGACAATCAAAAATACCCTGACCTGTCCAGCGGCCTATCTCTTTGTGGAGAAGCTGCGGGATAGGTTGTAGAATCGCCCCCTAAATCTTGTACAAAAATTCTAGGGCGAAAGTATCTTAGAACTGCTAGACTATAGTTAGAATTGAACATGGCCTAAAAGTTGTGTGAAAAAGATGAAATTTTCTCGGAGCAGGAGCCCCTCCGTCAATTTTCCTATTTCACTTTGCTTTTAAGAGCCTTAGTATCTTTTGTGAGGTGAAAAAGAATATGATGCATCAATTCAATCGAACCATGGAATATCTGGAAAGCAAGTTGGACGCAGAAGTGGATTTGCAGCAATTTCAGCAGCTATCAGGTTATTCTTATGCTCTCTTTAGCAGGCTCTTTTCTATTCTAGCAGATATGACTTTAGCGGAATACCTACGCAATCGCAGGCTGTCAGAAGCTGTGACGGATTTGCGGGAAAGCTCTGAGAAGGTTATTGATATAGCACTGAAATACGGCTATGAGTCTTCGGATGCCTTTAGTGCAGCCTTTAAGAAATTCCATGGTGCGACTCCCTCAGAAGTTCGAAATGGAAAACCTTATCGGGTTTTTCCTAGACTTCAATTATCCTTAAAGATTACAGGAGGAAAGAATATGGATATCAAGATTCAAAAGAAACCTGCTTTTACTGTAGCAGGCGTCCTATTGGAAGCTATCGACAATAGCCAGTGCCCATCTGCTTGGGAGCAGCTCTATGCAAATCACAGCTTTGAAAGCTTAGAAAGTATAGGCAGTGGCCAATCCTTTGGCCTCTGCTCTGATGTCAAAGAGGGCGAAATCATCAACTATATGGCTGCCTATGATGTGAAGGATAAAGCTAAAGCAGAAGAACTAGGTCTGTCAATCAAAGAAATCGCAGAAGCTGAATATGCTATCGTACCAGTCAAGGGGACGATACCAGCCAGCATCCATCATGCTTGGAAATATGTCTTGGAAGTCTTTTTCCCAGAAACAGGCTATCGCCACTCAGGAGCGCCAGATTTTGAAGTTTACACCGAGGGAGACATGTCCTCGCCAGACTATCAAATGGAACTCTGGATACCAGTGGTGAAATAGATTAGAAATCAGCCGTTCATTTTTGAGCGGTTGATTTTTTGTGCATTGTGGTATAATGTCCACACTTTACTTAGCAGTCCTAATTTTATATATAGATTGAGTCTCAGATCGCTCTTTTAAATATCAGCAATACATATGACTTTGAATAACTCGCTTCAACTCATTGTTTTATGAGTAATTTAAAAAATATATTTTTCGATGATTGTTTCATGCCTAATTAGGTAAATTAGCCATTCTTCGCGCGGTCGTATTTATATTTTCATCGTTTGAGGGAAGATCTTACCGTTTGCAAATTGATGCTTAAGTCGATATATTCTTCCTTCTCAAATATTTTCTAAATCATTTAATCTTTTTAAAGATAAGAACCGCTTTCTAATTAATCAAAGACTACTTTAAATTTTTCAACTCTTGATAACATGAGAAAATCTCCGTAAAATGATTCAATTTATTATAGCAAAAATATACAATCTATAGAGTTAGGATTAAATGAAATTGACATTTGAAAGCGCTAAATGTATAATTTTTGTTAAACAAGAAAGAATGAGGTAACGATATGAATAAAACAGAATTACTGTTACAAAGACTAGATGAGATTGGTCAGTCTCTAAAAGAATCGAACCAAGCACTAGCTTTGCTGGCACTTGGTTCTTGCGGAGCAGAAAGAGAACGATTGGATCAGTACTCAGATTTAGACTTCTTCGTTATTGTAAAAGATGGCTACAAGCAGGCCTATATCCAGGACCTAACCTGGTTAAGTAAGCTAGAACCAATTGCATTTCACTACCAAAATACAGTGGACGGACATAAAGTTCTATTTGAAGATGATGTTTTTTGTGAATTTGCTGTCTTTGAAGCTCATGAACTAGTAAACATTCCCTTCGCTGAAGGCAAGATTATCTGGAAGGAGGTCGGTTTTGATGGAACAATCTGCCAGCCACAAAGATTGCCATCAAAAGAAAATAGAGACCGTGAATGGCTGTTGGGAGAAATTTTATGCAATCTATATATAGGACTAGGTCGCTATCAACGAGGCGAAAAATTGGCTGCTTATGATTTCATCCAAAACAGATCCGTCAAGATTTGGACTGAATTAATCAATTTGGAAAAAACTTCTAAATCTGATTTTATAGATATTTTTAACAGCAACAGACGATTTGAAAAAGGTTATCCAAATGAGGCCAAACAATTACCCTACTTTTTGCAAGGTTACGAACGAATCTCTGAATCTGCTCAGGCACTCCTAGAATATCTTGATAAACACTATCCTCTTAACGCATTTATAAAAGAAAAAATTCGTAATTTATTATAAAAGAGACTTTCCAAAAAATGACCTAAATCCCAACAGTTAGATATCTTTGTCAACTGTAGTGGATTAATGAAATTTTAAAATCTGTAGAGGATAATTGATGTCCTCTCCTTTTTTATGTTCAGAGTGAGAAAGATTCATTTCTTAAAGTTGCCAAAGTTAAAAAATCCAAAGGTTAGTATTTGATTGGTTTAATCAGAGACTAAAAAGTGCCTTTGAGGTTACTTTTTTAGTTGAGCTTAGCGTTTACTTTAGCTATTGGACTGCTGGGTACAGTCTGGG
Source organism: Streptococcus cristatus (assembly GCF_003943815.1). GTDB lineage: Bacteria > Bacillota > Bacilli > Lactobacillales > Streptococcaceae > Streptococcus > Streptococcus cristatus_F. Next base: position 4,102 of record NZ_RJNA01000019.1, read on the forward strand.
TACAGTATTATATAATAAATCTACTACAATTGCAGAAAGGATTTCGATTTTGTCATACAAATTTCTACTTTTCGACCTTGATCATACGTTGCTGGATTTTGATACGGCAGAAGACATCGCGCTGACGCATTTTTTGGAGGAACAGGGCGTGACGGAGATCCAGACCTACAAAGACTATTATATTCCCATGAACAAGGGGCTTTGGCGGGATCTGGAGCAAGGTAAAATCACCAAGCCGGAGCTGGTCAATACCCGCTTTTCTCGTCTTTTTGCTCATTTTGGGATTGAGAAGGATGGCACCGAGTTAGCCTTTCTCTATCAGCAGCATATTGCTCAGCAAGGGCAAACCTACGCTGGTGCTAGCGAGCTTTTGGACAGTCTGACAGCAGCTGATTATGAGATTTATGGGGCCACCAATGGCATCACGGCTATTCAGACCGGTCGCATGGCTCGTTCGGGTATTGCGCCCTATTTTAATCACATTTTCATTTCGGAAAAGATGGGAACTCAGAAGCCTGAACCTTTATTTTATGAAAAAATAGCAGAGCAGATACCGGATTTTGACCTGTCTCAGGCTTTGATGATTGGGGATTCATTGACAGCAGATATTGCTGGCGCTAATAATGCCGGACTGGACTCTATCTGGTACAATCCCAAAAAGCTGATTAACAATAGCAGTGCGCAGCCTACCTATACCGTTTCCTCTTATGAAGAAATTAAAAAATTGCTGATTTGAAAAAATTTTTAAGTCTGTCAAGAAAAAAACTTGACAGCTGTATTTAATCTGCTATAATAGAACATGTGCTAAATAGCTCAGCTATTTCACCGAAATAAAAAATAAGAAAAGAGAGAAATTTTAAAAATGGCAGTAAAAATCCGTTTGACTCGTATGGGTTCTAAGAAAAAACCTTTCTACCGTATCAACGTTGCAGACTCACGTTCACCACGTGACGGACGTTTCATCGAAACAGTTGGAACTTACAACCCACTTGTTGAAGAAAACCAAGTGACTTTGAAAGAAGATCGCGTTCTTGCATGGTTGGCTGATGGAGCTCAACCTTCAGATACAGTTCGCAATATCCTTTCAAAAGCTGGTGTTTTGAAGAAATTCCACGATTCAAAATACTCTAAATAATAGAAGTGCAGGTTGATATATGGACACGATTGAAAATCTCATTATTGCGATAGTGAAACCTTTGATTTCACAGCCAGATGCCTTAACTATCAAGATTGAAGATACGCCTGAGTTTTTAGAGTATCATCTTGATCTTGATCCAAGCGATGTTGGACGTGTGATCGGTCGTAAAGGTCGTACTATCTCCGCTATAAGGACGATTGTTTACTCTGTCCCAACCGAGTACAAAAAAGTTCGCATCGTCATTGATGAGAAATAAGAAGCAGCGGGGCCATGTGTCCCGTTTTTCTATTTCTCTTAGCGAACTGAGTGCCTAGCACGTAAGTGAGGTTAGAGAAATTGATGCAGTTCGAGCTTTGCGAGAACTACGTTCCTTTTATTCTCCTTAATGAAACAAGCCGTTAGGCGCAGTTGAATTTAGGGCCATTGATGCAGTTCGAGCTCTGCGAGAACAACGTTCCTTATTATCCTTAATGAAACAAGCCGTTAGGTGTAGTTGAATTTAGGGCCGTTGATGCAGTTCAAGCTTTGCAAGAAGCAAGTATCTCAGTTAAGACAAACGCAAAATCTACACTCGAATTCAAATAAATTCGAAACCGGAGGACATATGAAGCCAGAAGAGTATGCTTGGAACGCTCATGAGCGCAAGTTTTATGAGAATGATCAAGTGATTTTACCTAGCCCATACAAACTGAAAATCTTGGATGATAGTGAGAAGAGTTTGGAATTGGAGCTTGTTTTGGAGGAACTTCCTCAGGGGCAACTGGCTCGATGGGCTATGAAAATGGCGTCAAGCTTTATAACTCTGATAGATGTGGAAGATGAGTTTGAGAAGCAAAAGATTTTGACTCAGGTAAGAGAGGTCTTTCAGGCTCGACTTTATGGGAGGGCATCTGCCTATGAACTAAGAAAGGCTGGTTTCTTGGCTAACAAACTGTCTCAGCAAGCTCAATCACAAATCGGCAACTATGCTGCGCGTGTCTTTGCCCAAGCAGTCGCAACAGGCCACATGCGGGGACATGCTATTGTCGCAGCAGATTATGCCATCAAAGTCAGAAACTTGCAGAGTCCAGATGATTTGCGGCTGGCTGTCAAGGAAAGAAAAGGGCAGATAGAGCTAGCCTCTGCTTTTATTAGATCGGGAAAGGAAACTTTATGAAGCATTTATTTTCACGCTTGTCATCAGCGCAAAAGATTATCTTGTCTTTTCTTCTGGTGATATTCTGTGGTTCCTTGCTACTCAGTCTGCCTTGGGTGCAGACGGCAAGTTCCCAAGCGGGCTATCTGGATCATCTTTTTACAGCGGTCTCCATGGTCTGTGTGACAGGACTTTTTACTCGATCGGTTGTAGATACATACAATGTCTGGGGGCAGCTCCTTTGCATGCTGCTGATTCAGATTGGTGGTTTGGGAATCCTGACCTTTATCGGATTTTTCACCATGGAAAGTCGGAAAAAGCTCAGTCTCAAGGATCGCCGCATTCTGCGGGATAGTTTTAGTTATGGGCACAATCGTACCTTGGGTCAATTTGTCCGTTCGATTTTTATCACGACTTTTACTATCGAAGGACTGGGCGCTCTCCTTCTTATGATTCGCTTCATTCCTAAGTTTGGCTTGGGGAAAGGGATTTTTAATTCTATCTTTTTAGCTGTTTCTGCATTTTGTAATGCAGGATTTGATAATTTTGGCAATGATAGCCTACTAGGCTTGCAGACAGATGTTTTGGTCAATATCACCTTGGCTCTCCTCATCATTACTGGCGGACTTGGTTTTATGGTCTGGTTTGACTTGGCGACCAAATTAGGAGGAAAACAGAAGGGACTGCACTTTCATACCAAGGTAGTCTTGCTGCTTACTGCTGGTCTCCTCGTTTTTGGGACGGTTGCGAGTCTTTGGACGGAGTATAATAATCCTGGAACGATTGGTAGTCTTTCCTTTGGCGATAAGCTACTGGTCAGCTTTTTCCAGACAGTCAGCATGAGGACAGCTGGTTTTGCTTCCATCGATTATACAGCTGCTCGTCCAGTAACCCTGTTTATCTATCTGCTCCAAATGTTTTTAGGAGGAGCTCCGGGTGGTACAGCGGGCGGTCTGAAAATTACGACCTTCTTAGTTCTTTTGCTGTTCGCCCGTAAGGAAATTCTGGGCTTGCCACATACTAATATCGGTCGGAGAACACTGGCTCCTCAGCTGGTGCAGAAGGCTTTTGGTGTGACAGTGATTTTTCAGTTGACATTTCTGCTTGGTCTTTTGGCTCTTGGGCTAGTGACCGATAGCAGTCATCACTTTATTTACTTAATATTTGAGACTGTGTCGGCACTGGCTACAGTTGGTGTGACGGCCAATATCACTACCAGCCTCAATACAGCTGGTATGATTGTGATTATGCTGCTGATGTTTATTGGACGGGTGGGGCCGCTGACTCTTATGGTCAGTCTCAGCAATTATCAACCGAAGAAGGCGACTACCTTGCACTACAGCAAGGCGGACATTATGATTGGATAGGAGAAAAGAAATGGCAAATCAAACAGTTGGAATCCTCGGCTTGGGGATTTTTGGACAGAGTATCATTGAGGCCTTGATTTCTCAAGATGTAGAAATCATTGCGATTGATAATCACGAAGAGACAATCAATCAGTATGAAGACATGATTGCCGTCGGTGTGATCGGGGACATTACAGATATGGAGCTTTTGGAGGCGGCAGACGTTGGTTCCTGTGATACGGTCGTCGTGGCGACTGGTGAAAGTTTGGAATCCAGTGTCCTAGCGGTCATGCACTGTAAGGCATTGGGCGTTAAAAATGTCATTGCCAAGGTCAAGGATGAAGTAACCCAGCAGGTACTGGAAAAGGTGGGAGCTGATTTGGTTATCCTGCCTGAAGTGGAGGCTGGCATTTCATTGGCTAAGACCATTCTCTTTAACCATTCGATTGAGGTTTTCCAGCTGGATGACGATGTAGTCGTGGCTGAGTTTGAGCTGCCTGCTAGCTGGGTTGGCAAAACAGTTCGTGAAGTAGACGCTCGTAGGCTGTATCATCTCAATATTATCGGCTATCGTCTAACAAAAAATCAGCCTTTGGAAAGTCAATTTACTCCAGACTTTGTCTGGCCAGCAGGAGTCAGCATTATGGCTGTGACAGATAATCAGCATTTGGATAAATTACGTGAAATAGTAAAGTAGCGGCTAGAATAAGAACCCTTCGTTGGGAGGTCTGATCAGCACTAACGATCAGTAATTCCCAGAAAGTCGATACTACCCTCAAATGAATACCTAAGAGCTCTTTCAGGGCTCTTTTTTGAACCCTTTTGCAAAATTTGTTATACTATCACTAGAAAAGGAGTGATTTTATGAGCTTAACCAGCCAGATCATTACAGCAGATTTTCCAGATTTGGATAAGGTAGAAGCCTTGAATAATGAAGCTTTCCCAGAAGAGGAAAGGATACCGCTCAGCGAGTTTTTACGATATGAGGAACAGGAAGATGCTAATTTTTTCGCCTTTTATCATGAAAAGGAGTTTGTTGGTTTTGCCTTTGCCATCTCCAACTCGCAAGCCTTTTATGTTAGTTTCTTTGCGATTATGCCCCACCTGCGCAGCCATGGCTATGGCGGTGAAATCATTGAAAAGTTGGTCAATTTTTATCAGCGAACCATGCTTTTAGAAATTGAGCGCCTAGACGAGCCCTGTGAAAATCTGGAGCAGCGTCAAGCTCGCTGGGATTTCTATCAAAGCAAGGGCTTCCGCACAGCCAATGCCTTTCTGGAATATGAGGATCTTAGCTTTGAAATTCTGTATCGAGGGGATTCTTTTGACGAAGAAGCCTACCGAGACATTTTCCACCGACTTCAAGAGGAGAATTATTTCGACTTTGAAATCAAACATAGACGTTTCAGCGATTATTAAAAGGATGTTCTCTGGAGCTCAATTGCGATTTGGAGCAATAAAAGATTGCTTTGTTTTTACTAAATGGAGGTTAAAATGAGACTCTGGCATCAAGCATTGATTCCCAAGCTTCCCCGTCCGCAACTGCTTGGCCAGCATCGGGAATGCTGCGCCCTTCGTGGCAATGGCTGGGGTAAGAAACATGCGACCGTTGACTATGTTTTTACTCACTCTCCTTACTTGCTTTATCGCTACCATGAGCTGATTATGGAGGAGATGAGCAAGCGAGGTTATCGTGTGTCCCCAGAGTGGCTAGAGCGGGACTATCGTGGCAAGATCTGTCCAGCCTATGTGCATCTGGAAGAAATGGCTGTGGCGAGCCCTATTTACCCCGAGCATGATACGGCTTACTATGAGGAATGCCTGCAAAATCTCAGAGAAAAAGGCATTGACTTATAGGCTTTTCTGCTGTCTGAGCTAGCTGTCTATCTTGAGAAAAAGCCAGCAAAATGATACAATAAAACGAATAGTAAAAAGATTAACTGGAGTAAAAATGAATTATTTTAATGTTGGGAAAATCGTCAATACTCAAGGTTTACAAGGCGAAATGCGGGTTTTATCAGTGACAGATTTTGCGGAGGAGCGTTTTAAAAAAGGCAATAAACTGGCCCTTTTCGATAAGAAGGATCAGTTTGTCATGGATGTGGAGATTGCCAGCCACCGCAAGGCCAAGAACTTTGATATCATCAAGTTTAAGGGCATGTACCATATCAATGACATCGAGAAATTTCGTGACTATAGTCTGAAAGTAGCCGAAGAAGACTTGGCTGATTTGGAAGATGGGGAGTTTTACTACCATGAGATTATCGGTCTTGAAGTTTATGAAAATGATGTTCTGCTAGGTACGATTAAGGAGATTCTCCAGCCAGGAGCCAATGATGTCTGGGTAGTCAAACGTAAAGGTAAGCGTGATTTGCTGCTGCCTTATATTCCTCCAGTGGTGCTAGGAATTGACATCGAGCAAGGTCGGGTTGATGTAGAGATACCGGAAGGACTGGACGATGAAGATTGATATTTTGACCCTCTTTCCGGAGATGTTTGCGCCCTTGGAGCACTCGATTGTGGGCAAGGCTAGAGAAAAAGGCCTCTTGGAAATCAACTACCATAATTTTCGAGAAAATGCGGAAAAATCTCGGCATGTGGATGATGAGCCTTATGGTGGCGGTCAGGGTATGCTGCTGCGGGCTCAGCCTATTTTTGATGCCTATGATGCCATTGAAAAGAAGCAGCCGCGCGTGATTTTGCTGGATCCTGCCGGACGTACCTTCGACCAAGCCTATGCTGAGGAGCTGGCTCAGGAAGAGGAATTAATCTTCATCTGTGGTCACTATGAGGGGTATGATGAGCGGATCAAGACCTTGGTGACGGACGAGATTTCGCTGGGTGACTATGTCCTGACCGGAGGAGAATTGGCGGCTATGACCATGATTGATGCGACAGTTCGCCTGATTCCAGAGGTTATTGGCAAGGAAGTCAGTCATACAGATGACAGCTTTTCATCTGGACTCTTGGAGTATCCTCAGTACACTCGTCCTTATGACTATCGGGGCATGGTTGTTCCGGAAGTTCTCATGAGTGGCCACCACGAAAATATCCGCAAGTGGCGTCTTTATGAAAGTCTGAAAAAAACCTATGAGCGTCGTCCCGACTTGCTGGAAAACTATGAATGTACAGCCGAAGAAGCTAAAATGTTGGAAGAAATTCGGGCCAATAGTAGGGATAGTGAACACTAGTCCTTTCTATCAAGTAGCAAAATTTAGATATTGATTTCTCAAAGCCACGTTTGTGGCTTTCTTTATTTGTATGAAGAGCTGGAAAATTTTTGAAAAAATTCAAACTTCCTTCTTGACAGAAAAAATAAAAAGGAGTATTATCTTAACTAGTTAATAAACCAGTTAACAAAAGAAGCTATTTTTTTAAGCAATTCTTTGGAAAGAATGTTTTGAAAATAGTTCTTTCTTTGAATGATTGCTAAACTGGTTAAGGAGTTAAAATGAAAATCAAAAAAGTTTTGATAGCTTTAAGTCTAGTCTTGCTGGGGCTTGGCCTTGCTGCTTGTAGCAAAAAGGAAGCAAGCGGTGCTGGTAGCAAACGCGGGCTCAATATTGTCACGAGTTTTTACCCGATTTATTCGATGGTCAAAGAAGTCTCAGGAGATTTGAACGATGTCCGGATGATTCAGTCGGGCGCAGGGATTCATGAATTTGAGCCGTCAGCCAGCGATGTAGCGGCTATTTATGAAGCGGATGTCTTTGTGTATCATTCGCGGACTTTGGAGTCTTGGGCTGGTAGTTTGGATCCTAGTTTACAAAAGTCCAAGGTAGCGGTCGTAGAAGCTAGCAACGGGATGCAGTTGGACAAGGTGGCCGGCCTAGAAGAAGTGTCCGCTGAGGAAGGGATTGATGAAAAGACCCTCTATGATCCACATACTTGGCTAGATCCAGAAAAAGTGGCAGAAGAGGCGCAACTCATCGCTCAAGAATTGTCCAAGCTAGATAGTAAAAATGCGGCTACCTATCAAAAAAATGCTCAAAAATTTTCAGAGAAGGCAAAGGCTCTGAGCCAAAAATATCAAGGAGTCTTTAGCGAGCTAGATGAAAAAACTTTTGTGACCCAGCATACAGCCTTTTCTTATCTAGCCAAGCGTTTCGGTCTCAAGCAATTGGGGATTTCAGGCATTTCGCCAGATCAAGAGCCTAGTCCAAGACAGTTGACGGAGATACAAGACTTTATCAAGACCTATAAAGTCAAGACGATTTTTGTCGAGAGCAATGCTTCTTCTAAGTTGGCTGAAACCTTGAAGAAGGCGACAGGAGTCAACCTAAAGGTGCTAAATCCTCTGGAAGCAGATCCTGAAAATGACAAGACCTATCTTGAAAATTTAGAAAATAATTTAGAAATTTTAGCCAAAGAATTAAAACATTGAGGTGATGTATGAAAAAGAAATATATTATTAGTTCAGTTGCGGCACTAGCTACACTAGGTGTGTGCGGTTATGCGATCATGCAGTATCAAGCAGATAAGCCACAAGAACAAGCAACAAATCGAGTGGCCTATGTAGAAAAGAAATCTGCAAATAAGCAGGACAATAAATCTCAAAAAGCTGAAAAATTGACACCTGAGCAAATTCAGGCCAAAGAAGGCATTACTGCTGAGCAAATCGTTGTCAAGATTACGGACCAAGGCTATGTGACTTCACATGGTGATCACTATCATTACTATAATGGCAAGGTTCCCTTTGATGCAATTCTGAGTGAAGAGTTGATTATGCGGGATCCAAATTATCAATTGCAGGAATCAGATATTGTCAACCAAGTGAAAGATGGCTATATTATCAAGGTTGCAGGCAAATATTACCTATATCTGACCAATGCCAAAGCAACCAGCAATGTTCGTTCAGTTGATGAAATCGCACGGCAAAGACAAATTCATCCTAGCAAGGAAGAAGGCGAAAGCGGATCAGAAGCTAAATCGAGTCAAACTGTTAGCAGAAAAACGCAAGACTTCAGTCGTCCAAGTGCCGCTTATGCTGCAGGAAAGAGAACCTATCAAGCAGAAGGCACTGCATCGAGTCGGAGCAATGGCGCCTATACAACAGATGACGGCTATGTTTTCAGTCCATCTGATGTGATTTCGGATACAGGAGATGGCTTCCTTGTGCCACATGGCGGTCATATGCATTATATTCCTAAAAGTGATCTGTCGCCAGGTGAATTATCGGCTGCCCAAGCCTACTGGGATTCCTTGCAGCGAGGCAAGCAAGCGGCTAGTCCAGCTGAAAATCCTAATACAGGAGGAGAGGCTTCTGCTCCTACAGGTAAGGCATCAGAAAATCAAAATGCAGGAACTGTGACTAAGCCAGCGCATCAAGCTGACAAGGGACAGACTGCTAAGCCAGCTCAAGCGTCCAAACCTGCCCAATCAGATGCTGGGCACGGAGTTAAACCATCTGAAAAAGCAGAAGATGCACCATCAAGTTACCAAACCTTACTTGAGAAACTCTATCGTACTCCAAAAGAAAAACGCTATGTTGAAAAAGATGGTCTTGTCTTTGATCCAAGCAAAATCGTTAGACGGACCGCAGAAGGAGTGGCCATTCCGCATGGAAATCACTACCACTTTATCCCTTACAGCAAACTATCTGCCCTAGAAGAAGAAATAGCTCGGAACATTCCTGTTGCTGGTCAGAAGACTTATCCTAAGGCTGCTGCAAGTACACCAAGCCAACCTAGTCAACCAGCAAATCCAAATCAGCCAGCCAAACCAGCTGATAAAGATGAGTACGATCATGGTTTCCATGCTGAGCATGTCATCTCAAAAGATGAGGAAGGTTACGTTGTCCAACACGGCGGGCATGCACATTATTTCTTCAAAAAAGATTTGACCAAAGATCAAATTGCAGCGGCAGAAGCCAACCTGGCTAAGCACAAAGATTCAAGTCAATCCAGTCAAGTCAGCACAGAATATGACCGTTTTTCTCGTGACGCAAGTGACGAAGAGAAAATCGCTTATATTTCCAAGACTTATGGCGTACCGCGTGAAGCAATTAAGATTTCAAAAGGCTTCTTTGTCTTTAATAATCCGGATCAAGACTATGATCCGACCCATATCCATCCCTATGCTGTTCGAAAAGAGCATGTTCGGATTCCTCTAGAAACTGGAAATCCAGAGCTGGACTTCCTAAACGAGCTTTATACAACAGCCCTGCGTTCGGGTCTGTCTCCATACAGTATTCAGGTTGAAAATGGTCAATTTGTCATTCCTCATGGAGATCACAACCACTACATTCGTGTCCAATCCAAAGGATTGAATCTAGGCTTGAAGAATAAAATCCCAGCCTTGCAATCAGCTTATCAAGCAGGAGGCTATGATGAAAAGGCTGTTCTAGAAAAGGTGGATGCCCTCTTGGCAGCTAGCCGAACCATTTATGCTAAAGACCTGCTTATGCAACGTCGAATCGAGCTAGCTCTCGGTAATTTTGTAGAAACCATGAAGCAATTGCCAAGCAATTCAACAGAGGGATATTTGGCCAGCCTAGATCAATTTGATAAGCACTACATTCATGTTGATGAAAAAGCGAAAACGGAAGAGCTGACCGAAGTTGATAAAAAATATCAAGAATTGGTTGACAAGATCAAACGTTTGGAAACGGACAGCTACAATGTGAATAAAACTAGCTTACTCGCTGAATTGCAGACAGCTAAGGTAGAAAAAAATGAAGCTAAGATAGCTGAGATTGAGCAGCTATTGGCAAGTCTGCAAGATTATCAAGATCGGACAGGAGTGACCTCCGTCGAGTATCTCAAAGCTTTCTATCTTGCGGTTGATGATGCTCGTTTGCAGCCAGAACTTCGTAAGAAAGTTGCTGATTTGACGCTCAAGCTTTATAAATCTCAGGCCTTTATTGAAGCGGTAGACCTGAAAGCTCTTTTTTTGGAACTCTATCAAACCAAGCTCGAAGTTGATAAGGCTCTGGCAAGTGGCGAGGCAGCTTCGGCCAAGGATAAAACGGTTCTGGATACCGAAAAGGTGGACGACCACAGTTATAAGACAGCTATCTATGGTTTCTTGAAAGAATTGTATGGAGAATTTGCACCGCAGCCTACGGAGGAAATCTCAGAAGAAACTCTCCAAGCTCTCTTCCAAAAAGGTCAAGAACTTTTGGAAAAAGTAACGGATTCGACTCTGCAAGAAAATTATCAAAAGCAACTCGCAGCACTTCGAACTGATTTGCAAGAAGTACGCAAAGATAGAGAAACAATCTTAGCAGAAACGAAAACGCTCTTGGCTCAAATCGTTGAAACCTTAAAAGAACAGCAAGCATCTGCAGCGCTCAAGGATAAAGAGACTTATCTTAAAATTTACAATTTGCTGATGTCCGCCCACAAGATGCTTGAGGAACAACAGGGGACAGATGAGCAATTTGCCAAGGTAGATGCTCTATTGGATAAATTATCCGATCCGAGTGTAGACAAAGCAACCTTGCTAGCCGAAGCAGAAGCGTTCTTCGATCAACTTCAAGCCAACAAGGCGGCTCCTACTGAAACTAAAACTGAGACGGAGGCTAGTCCGGCTGAGGAGACTAAGGAAGAAAAAACTAGTGAGTCCCCTGAAGAATCAGTGGAAGAGTCAAGCTCATCAGCCACTCCTGAAGTAGCAGAAGCGAATGCACCAGCTCCTTCAGAAAAAGAGGCTGAAAGTCAAGTGACACCAGCAGAAAATAAGCAGTAAAGATTTTTTCGAAATAAATGGAATAAGGAGCGGAAGAGGCTAGAAAACGCTTTAAATCCGCTCTATTTCCACTTTATTAGGATGAAGCGTTCGATTTTTGTCATAGAATTGTAATAAAATTTCTATTTAAATGATATGGTTTTGACTGGTTTAACCAGTCATTTTATGTTAGTATTATAGCGTAGGACTAAAATATGAAATGATACATGTGCTATTAGAAGGAGATGTCTATGGACAAGAAAATTGGTAAATCCGTTGTAGCAACTGGCATTGCAGCGACAACGATTATTTCTGGTGCGCTTAGCCATCAGGTAAAAGCGGATGAACTCGTTGAGTCAACGGCTACGAAACCAAAGGCAACAGCAGTTACCGAGAAACCAATTACGACAGCGGATGTAGCAGAAGCGAAGGAAAAAGCGGATGCTGCCAAGAAAAATGTAAATCAGCAACAAGAGCAAACTAAGAAAGCTGAAGCAGACCTTGAAGAAGCAAAAGCCGCAGTTTCAGATGCTAAAGAGAAGGTGGCTACAGCTACTGAAAATGAAAAGGCAGCAACTGAAGAAAATATTTCTCAAGCAGAGACCAGTGTTAAAAAAGCTGAAGAAGAAGTAACAGCAAAATCAGAAACTGTCAAAGAATCAGAAACTGCTGTACAAGAAGCAAGTCAGGCAGTTAAAGACCAAGAAAATACAATTGCTGGCCAGCAATCATTGGTGGATGTGGCAGAATCTGAGCTAAACAAAGCCAAAGAACCAGTTCATGCAGAAACTGCAGCTGTGGAAACTGCTAAAAATCAGGAAAATCAAGCTCAAACAGCTGTGGAGCATGCTAAAAATGAACTAGCAAAAGCAGACCAAGAAGCAAATGCTGCGCCACAAAATCAAGCAGAAATCCAAAACAAAATCAATCAAACTCAGGCTAACTTAGAGCAGACCAAGCAATTGATTGCTGCAACAAATACGGAGTTGGTGCATGAACAGAAAAATGCAAGTACAGCACCGGTTGATTTACGAAATACGACCTATTCGCAATTCTTGGAAAACCTTCGAGATAATTCGAATAATGAATCTGTGAGAAATGCTGCAGCTGATGCTTTAGCCCTTTACAAACGTGGTCAGAATGAATTCAAGATCACGGTTGGTTCAGATCCATCTAGCCCAGCTAGCTTGGAAAATAACTTGCAGGCTTTGGAATTGGTTAAGGCTATCAATGCCTACCGTCGTAATGCAGGACTGCCAGAACTTTTGGTGGATCCATATGCTAATGTTGCCAGCCAAATTCAGACCTTGTACTTTGAAAAGGCTAACTGGCACATGGGCAAGCTGATTGGCAATGAAAACGTAGCCATCAGCTTCAATCCTCAAGGTGCGGTTAATTTCTGGCATAGTGAAAAGGCCCTGTATCAGAAGATTGCTGCTCAATACGGCCTGCCAACTGATGAAAGACAACTAGATGCTAATGACATTTATATGAAGGTGGGGCCTAACATCTTTGCACAAATCGGTCACTACGTCCAAATGATGGATAACAAGGCCAATGCAATCTCTGCTGCCTATGACACGCATCCAAATCAGTTTGGAACTCCATACGGAACTTCAGAAGTTGGATTCCACAATGTTCGGAATTTCAATCAAAGAGTTAATAATGGCACATTGCTAACCGTTGAGGCGATGGAGAAACTTCTCCGCAGCGGCGGCAGTCGTGGGGCTGCTTCAAGTGCCAATGTGACAGCCTTGAAGAATCGTTTGGCAGAGTTGCAAGCGCAGAAAGTTAGCCAAGAGTCTAGCTTGAATCTTTTAAATAATCAGTTGACAGATTCGTACAAGGCACAGAAAGATCGTGCGGCTGCTGTTGTAAAAGCTAAACAGAATCTTGAAGCTGCTGAGAAAGCCTTAGCTCTGACTCAACAAAACTTGTCAGATAAAAAGGCTGCTTTGAAATCAGCGACAGCAAGAATCGCGTCTGCCCTTTCTCCATATCAGGCTAAATTGCAAAAAGCTCAGGCAACCTTGGTAGAGGCTAAGAATCAGCTCGCAGCTTTGAAGACGGCTGAGGAGAACAAGAATAAGGCCTTAGAAGCGGCTAAAGCTGAATTGGTAGCTGCTCAAAATCGTGTAGCAGCGGCTCAGAAGAAAGTTTCAGATCTCAAAACAGCTCCACAACAATTGGAAAAAGCTAAGCAAGACTTGGCTGCAGCAGAGGCTGACCTGAAGGCTAAACAAGTTGTTGCTGAGGCTGAGAATGCAAAATTAGTTGATTTGCAAACAGTCTACAATGAGTTGCTAGCAAATTACAATTATTTGCTAGACCTGCTTCCAAAAGAAGTGCGCCAAGCCCTAGCATCGGCCACTACAACTACTTATCAAGCAAATGGTGGGCTTAATTTTGCTGCAGCAGGTGCAGGTAGTCAAACGCTGCTGACTTCGAATGCAAACCCAGCTTCTCAAGATGAGAAGGATGCATCTGTTGAAACATTGGCTAACGTAGCTACTCAAGCTCAGCCAAAGACTGATAATAATACTAATGCTACATCTACTCCAGCGACTCCTAAAGCTTCGCCTAGCCAGTCAGTTGTCCTTCCTAATACAGGAACGGAAGCGGAACAATTAGCCTTTCTTGGAATGACTCTCGGTGCAGCTCTTCTCGCAGGTGCAGTGAAACATCGCCGCAGAAAAACTTTATAGTTATAAGAATGAAGTGAGTGTTATATCTCGCTTCATTTTTTATTGGTGAATTAGTTTGATTGAAATAAATTTAAGAAGAAAATTTTTTGAGACTCAAATAATTCTTAATTTAGCTAGAAAACATTCCTTTTATCAGCTTTTCAGGGGATATCATGTTATAATAGCAGAGGATTTTATATAAAAAGAGGAACTTATGACTAAAAAAGCTATTCTAATGATGACCTTTGGATCGCCAGAGGGCTATACTTTTGAGGATATTGCAGAATTTTTTACGAATATCCGTCGTGGCGTGCGACCTACTGATCAGGAGATTCAGCACCTTCATGATAATTATCAGCGTATTGGTGGCAGCCCCCTGCAACGCATCACGCGGACAGAGGTTAAGCTGGTGAAGGAAGCTTTAAAAGGAGAGTATGCTGTCTATTTTGCTAATAAATTTTCTCGCCCCTTTATTCCAGATGTTATTAAGCAGATGGAGGATGACGGGATTGAGGAATGTATCTGCTTGATTTTAGAACCGCATTATTCTTTTTACTCTGTCATGGGGTATGAAAAATTTATTACGAGCCAGACAATTAAATTCCATATTATCAAAGAATGGTATCAGGCCGAGAACTTGCTTCGCTTTTGGGAGGAAGAAATCAGGAAAATCTTGCAAACGCAAGTCAAAGATGAAAGTTTTAAGGTCATCTTCTCAGCTCATAGTGTGCCAGTTTTAGCGCTTGATTTTGAAGATCCATATATTGATCAGATTATTGAAAACTCACAGTTGATTGCACATCGACTGGGCCTTGCTCCATCTGAGTATACCAATACCTGGCAGAGCGAAAGCGATATTGGCTTGCCGTGGATCAAGCCAGATGTCCTAGAATATCTCCGAGATCAAACGACCCATCCGCAACATTATATCTTTGTCCCAATTAGTTTCATCAGCGAACATATCGAGGTGCTGTTTGATAATGACGTGGAGTGTCAGGAATTGTGCCAAGAACTCGGTGTCGCTTATCATCGTCCACCAATGCCTAACATAGACTCCCGTTTGATCGCTGCATTATTAGCGACTATTCGTCAGCATGAAACAGAAGAGCTTCGATACATGCATCCAGAAGAAACAACCTTTGATGAATTGGCCCCTTCAGAAGAAAGTAATCAAATCTTAAGCGAAACGGAAGAACTTCAAATGCCTGAATTTGTCAAAAAGTTGATAGAAAAAAAGGGCAGAGAAAATGTCAAAATGCCTTATTTCATAAAGAAAATGTTAGAAAAAAGAGCGCGAGAAACAAAGTAAGTCTATAGCCTAGAAATAAACATTTGTAACGAGCAATGATCATGAATTGTTAGGAAAGTGCATGTTCTAGGAAATTGAAAAATTTCTATTGAAAAGATAGGGTTTTGGAGAAATATGTCTACAAACAAGCTAATTCAATCCAAGCTGGAACTGTTGCCGACCAGTCCTGGCTGTTACATTCACAAGGATAAAAATGGAGCCATTATCTATGTCGGCAAAGCCAAGAATCTGCGCAATCGGGTCCGTTCTTATTTCCGTGGCAGCCACGATACCAAGACGGAGGCTCTGGTTTCCGAGATTGAGGATTTTGAGTTTATTGTCACTGAGTCTAATATCGAGGCTCTCCTCCTAGAAATCAATCTAATCAAGGAAAATAAGCCCAAGTACAATATCATGCTCAAGGACGATAAGTCCTATCCTTTTATTAAGATTACCAACGAAGTCTATCCGCGTCTGATTATCACGCGCCAAGTCAAAAAGGATGGCGGTCTTTATTTTGGTCCTTATCCAGATGTCGGTGCAGCCAATGAAATCAAACGCCTGCTTGATCGCATTTTTACGTTCAAAAAATGTACCAATCCACCTGCAAAAGTCTGTTTTTATTATCACTTGGGGCAATGTGAAGCCCATACGATTTGCAAGCGGGATAGCCAGTATTTCAAGAATATGGCTCAGGAAGTGTCGGATTTTCTGAAAGGGCAGGACAACAAGATTATCGATGAGCTACGTGATAAGATGAATAAAACAGCTGCAGCCATGGAGTTTGAACGGGCGGCCGAATACCGTGATCTGATTCAGGCTATTGGGACCTTGCGTACCAAGCAGCGGGTCATGGCCAAAGACCTCCAAAACCGCGATGTTTTTGGCTATTATGTGGACAAGGGCTGGATGTGCGTCCAGGTCTTCTTTGTCCGCCAGGGCAAACTAATTGAGCGTGATGTCAATCTTTTCCCTTATTACAATGATCCCGACGAAGATTTCCTGACCTATATTGGCCAATTTTACCAAGAAAAATCCCACCTCAAGCCCAATGAAATCTTAATTCCATCAGACATTGATGAAGAAGCTGTTCGGGCCGTGGTGGATACTAAAGTAGTCAAGCCTCAGCGAGGCGAGAAGAAGCAGTTGGTCAATCTGGCTATTAAGAATGCTCGGGTCAGCCTCCAGCAGAAATTTGATCTTTTGGAGAAATCTGTTGAGAAAACGCAGGGGGCTATAGAGAATCTAGGGAAGCTCCTCAATATTCCGACACCCGTTCGGATTGAGTCTTTCGATAACTCAAACATCATGGGGACTAGTCCCGTATCGGCTATGGTGGTCTTTGTCAATGGTAAGCCGAGCAAGAAGGATTACCGAAAATACAAGATTAAGACCGTAGTAGGGCCAGACGACTACGCTAGTATGCGAGAAGTTATCAAGCGTCGCTATAGTCGGGTGATTCGTGACGGTCTGACGCCACCAGATCTGATTGTCATTGATGGTGGACAAGGTCAGGTCAATATTGCTAAAGAAGTTATCCAGAACCAGTTGGGGCTGGATATTCCCATCGCTGGACTGCAAAAAAATGACAAGCACCAGACCCATGAATTGCTCTTTGGAGATCCTCTGCAAGTCGTCGAATTATCCCGTAATTCGCAGGAATTTTTCCTCCTCCAGCGCATCCAAGATGAGGTTCACCGCTTTGCCATTACCTTCCACCGTCAGCTTCGATCTAAGAATTCCTTCTCATCGCAACTCGATGGCATCGAAGGCTTGGGGCCAAAACGCAAGCAAAATCTCATGAAGCATTTCAAATCTCTGACCAAGATTAAAGAAGCCAGTGTCGATGAAATAGTCGAAGTGGGTGTACCGCGAGCAGTGGCAGAAGCCGTGCAGGCAAAACTCAATCAAATAGCGCCATCCCGACCTTTGTTAGAAGTGGCGGAGCCAATTGCAGATATAGATTGAAAGAAAAGATCATCTGATTTTAGAGAGATTCAGATACGGCTTTCAAATAATCATGATTTTGCTCAACCAGATTGATAGAGGATATTTTTGGTGCCAGTAGTGAAAAGAGGCAGATATGTTAAGAATTTTCCCATTTAAAACCGATGGTGTCTTAGATGAAATAGAACAATTAGAGAAAAATTATTCTATTTCCTTGCCTGAAAAATATAAAGAATTTTTATTAAGGTATAATGGCGGAGATACGATTGATACAACCTTTAAAGTAGAGAAAGTTCGTTCGGATATCCACTCCTTTTATGGGTTTTCATTAGCTAACTATCATAGTAATTTTAACTATTTAATCGAAAAAGGATTTTTAGAAGATTTTATTGAAAATCATTATTTACCTATAGCTAAAGATAGTTTTGGTAACAGTATTCTAATTGGTATCGGCGCTAGTAC
>NZ_RJNA01000020.1 GCF_003943815.1 Streptococcus cristatus
ACTTTATAGTCTTCAATATTTGTATTTTCATTGTCGTACCATGCATTTACTATCTGAGCTTGATTATCAATTATTTGAGCAATTTCAAATTTGAAATTTTTATAAGGAGCAAAGCTTGGCTCTTCAACTAGTATTTCTCCCATTTTATCTTTTGTTTCTAATAATATTCTCAAGCAATTTTCATTATCAATTAACACTTCTAGACTAATATTTTCTTGTTTTAGAACATTAATGTTTTCTGATAGCCACTCTTTAGTCACTTTTTTTACTTCTTGAAGTCGACTCATTACTTTTCTCCTTTGATATTTATATTACGAGCATCCGGCATTTCTGTTATAGCTGGCAAGCCCTTCTTTTGATTTAACCTATCAATAGAGAGCCTGGACCTGGGATTTGTCCCCATCCTTCTTTTCCAGCCGGATAAAGACTATGGGAATTAACATCGAATTCTTTAAAAACGCTTCCTGGTTTAGCAGCTGGAAATGCTCCAATATTAGAAGGAGTAGCAACATATGCCGATAGCTTCGGGGATTGAAGTTAGTTTACCCTTTCTTCAACAAAAAACATTTTTTACAAAAAGTTCACTTCTAACCTATCAAGTTTACATGTAACATATTGACCGACTAGATAGGAATAATCTGCTAACCACTCACTTGAGATAGGAAAGCCAACAGCGATTGTTTCTGAGTCAATCATTTTTCCTGTTATAGCATAAGAGTAATTTTCAATATGAGTGATATCATATCTTTCATTAGTAGCTAATTGTAATTTAAAATCTCCAAACATATAGAACGTCAATTCTGCATCATATTCTTCTCCTTCTTTAGGATTATACAGGGCCATAGATATCATTGCTTCAATTTTTTATTACCAATTTGAATAATAATATCATCTGTATCATCAAGTGAGATTATTTTGGCCATTTGTTCTTTCCATCTAAATCAAGCTTCACAATCAAATCGTTTAACTATCTATAAGTAAGTAATACTTTTTACAAAGAAAAATATTCAGTATAGTTTAAAACTATCTTTTAAATCTGCGTATTCTTTATCTGTTAAATCCAACAGTAAAATACTCACTAGTATTCCATCTTGAGAAAAACCTAATTTTACTCGACCATTCGTTAGATAATATGTTTCTTCCACATCAATTAACCGAATCTTCAAAATTTCTCTTGACAAGAATACATCAAAGGACTGATTTATATCATGCAGGTCATTTGTGAATGAAATATCACTTTGGAAAACAGGACAACCTTGGATTTAAATCTATATTATTTATTAAATCGTTATTTTTATAGGTTTTAGTTTTAATTTTTTTAAGAATATTCACCATTAAATTATTTTGTTACCGTTCCAGCAAATAATCAGCAATTGTTTTCGTTGAATCTGATATGACTTCATTAACTGTTTTTCTTGTTCCAAAGTCGTTATGCCAATAATGAATATCTGATAAACCACCGCGTGGTGGAAAAAGTTCTTGATAAAGAGTAAATTTTTCCCTTGTACTTAGCTCATCATTGGTATTCAAAGATTTTTTTAAATATTTTAAATCCTCTACTTGCGGATGAACGTTTTTAATCTTATATCTGTCAATTATTGATAACAAATCATCAATTGCTTTTAAAACTGTTTCTAACATACTATCTTCCTCCTCAATGAATTATTGGCCATGAATCTATGACCTCCACACCATCTAAATTCCATGGTGAATCAATGAAAATTTGTTCTTTATTGAGCCCACCTTGATAAATTCCTCCCTGACTCCCTACAGGACCGTCATAGATAGTAGTTCCTTTAGGAATCTTTATTTTATAGACTTTATCAATTGCAGACTGACCACTATACGAACCATCAGGTTTTGTCCAGATATCTTTCACTGCTGTATCAATCCTCACCTGTGCTCTGGACTGAGGTGCTTCTCTAGTAAACCATTGTCCTAAAGGATTATCAGCATTACCCGCTCTATAAAATATTGTATCTTCTGAAAGTACGGTTTTATTATATCGACCTCCATAGAAATTTCGATTTGGCGTTGTAGAAAATTCAGATAATGGACCGGGATTGGTATATGAATTATATTCATACGAATACAAATCCATATATTTAGATTGAATATTGTTCATCGACGGCAATTCCGGAGTCCAATTCTTTGATGGAAGTTGAGGACCAACCACCGGCTGACTCCCCACACTTGGTATTTTCCCTTTAATCCAATCTTTTCCTTTGCCAAAAGCTTCGGGGATTGTTGTATAAGGTTTATTGTAATACTGGTTATAGCCCACATAAGCAGAATACAAGGCAGTCCCCCAGCTAAGTGTTTCAGTGATAGGATGGATGCGATTATACCATTCAGCTGTTTGAACTTCTTCTGCTGTCGCAGGCTCAAGTGTAATCGGATTGATCCCTTCTTCAAGGATGTAATGATTAAACTTCGCCGTGTAATTAGGATCACGCCAACTAAGTAATTTCTGACTGTCCATTAAAAAATAACGGTCTGTCACATAGCGATGATTAGCCCATTCAGTCTCTGACATGCCTAAACTGCCAAATGGTTTCACATGAGCTTGGGAAATGGCATTTTTGAGCTCAGGAAATTCTTTTTCTATCTCCTCTTGGCTCATACCATCTATTTTTTTCTTGAAAGCTGGATCAACCTTAGCTAATTCTGTGGGACTCAAGCCTCGATGATCATTTTTTACTTGGTCATATCTCACCATAATCAATTGAAGAGCATCCTGACTCATAGTAGCAATAGATGCATCACCATATCCCGTGGTTAAAAAACGTTCATAGGCCTGAATCTTGCCACCATACTTTTCCTCAAGCTCAGCTCGGGTCATATTGAAAACATCCAGTAGATTATCCCCTTTATCTGTCTTAAGATCTTTATTAAAGTTTGAAATAATCTTCTTCCATTCAGAACGTGGTTTTCCCTGCAGCTTCTCTGGAAGCTTACTTCGGTAATAGATTTCAGCAGCACCGGATAACTTCATATCTTTGACAGCCTTGTCTATAGCCTGTTCTTGTGGTGTCCGATAATCACTCTTTGAAACAGTCTGAATCTTCTGAGCCTTCATCTTAGCAGACCAACTCATATCTATGCCATCAGTAGAGTAATTACCCTCACTGCCTACCAATACCTGACTAAGCTGCGTCGCTCCTTGAATAGCTAAACCCAAAACCTGCAGACTATCTGTGAAATACTGGGACACCTGAGCCACAAACCATTCAAGTTTGTCAATTTTTTCCTGAATTTCCCGAATGCCAATATTTAGCTGGTTTTCCAGCATTGTCAGAGCATTCGTCTTGGACAGATTGTCAGCTAATTTCCCTGCAACTCCATCAATAATCCGGCGAAATAGAGATTGATACTCTGCCAGCTGAGCTTGGGTTTTCTCCAGCATCTCCTGTTTTATTTTCAGTTGTTCTTTCAATAAATCTAAATCTAACTCGCCGTATTTAGCCACCTCGGTATCGGCACTTTTATAAGAGGAAAGCTCCTCCTGAATATCATCAATAGCATCTTGTAGCTTTTTGATAGCAGGGATTATAATTTCTGTAAATAAGCCCTTTCCCGCTGTATAAGCCGCTCCCTGCAGCTCACCCGACTCCAAAGAGGAAATCAGGTGATCGCAGCCACTAGATAGACGATCGGTCACCTGATTAGCTACCTGCAGATTGCTGGTCATCGCTTGGATAAGCTGGGCCGAATCTGCTGCACTATATTTCACTCCCATGGCAGACTATTCCTTTCTTTGGTCAGTTTTTCTCGTTCTTCTTCCAGGGTCTTTCTTGTTTGACGACCGAGCTTTTCTAGTTCATCCATCTGCACCCCAACATAGTTCTTAACCTGTTGGTTAAGATGCTGAGTCTCTGCTAAATCACGACTGAGGGAAGCAGTATTTTGCGGATACTCATAAAGTAGATTTTCCATTCGATTCGTCAAATATTGGAAATCCGTTGCAAAATTTACTAGAGAATCTTCGTATTGATGTTTGAGAGCTATAAATTTGTCTTCTTTTTTGTCAACTTTGAGAATTTTTTCGTAAAGTGCCTTACGTTCTTTTTCGCTTTTATCTGCCTTCATCTCAACTCTCCCAGCGCTTAGCCTGCTCTATATCGCGTTTCTCAATTTTTGCAGCAATTTCTGGAAATTTATTGGCCTGAGTTAGGACGGCCGAACTGAAGTCACTGATAGCCTGTAACATTTGATTGCAAGCTTGACGGCCAGCTTCCATTCCAGAAATTTCCGCTGTATAGGAAAAGTCAACTTGTTTATTTTGTGCATTGCTGGTATCAACTCCAACTAGCTCGCTGATAGCAGACCTAGCTGAAATAGTGCTTGATTTAATTTGTCCCATCTTCGCTTCTCCTTTTATTTGTAGAATTACCAAAATACCTTTTCATTATATCACAATTCCTCAAAATCATAGGTTCTAAAATAAAAAAGAGGCTGGGACAAAAGTCCCAGACTCTCAATTGTCTTTGGATTGTNGAGCAAGACGCAGTGGTTGAGTGGGCTCTACTACGCTGATTTCATCAGCTTTTACAGTCCTACTCAACTGTGCGGAGGTGGGACGACGAAATCGAATTCTAACGAATGACCGATTTCTGTCCCACTCTCTCGCCTTATTATGTTCAGCAAACTATCAATATAGTAGATTATTGCTCAATAGCCAGCGATTACTGAGCAACCACTCGGAGTTGGAACTATTTATAATGACTTGAAGATCTTTAAATCTAAAACTAGATAGTAGAAAGAAAAGCAAAATCTTCAAACATTTCGCACAACCCCACCGCACTTACTTGTAACTAGTCCTTCCACAAATTCATGGCCTTGAGGAAATCATCCGAAACCGTTACATTCTGAGGATTACTTGCTTCACGCTCCGCCCGTTTGGCTTCTACCTGAGCTGGGCTTGTAATGCCTTCTCGCCGCCAATTACGCAAGATGGCCTGGATATATTTCCAATTAGGCTTGCCATTGAAAACCGCTTCGCGTAAAGCAGCCTTGACCAGGTCTGGATTGGTTTGATCGTCCTTAATAGTCTTGGTCAAGTCCTCAATTTCAAATGGAGTCAAAAGACGACCCAGCTCTTGCTGGAAGGTTTCAACCAGTTCCTTGAGAAGATTGCCATCAGACGCTGGCCTTGACCCTGTAGGACTGGAAGTGCCTAGAATCTCGTCTAGTTTTTCTAAGGCTGGCGAAGCATCAAAAATCGCCTCGATTTCCCCATTCAGTTCAATGGTTCTGTACTGGAGCAAGCCTTTTTCCGTCAGATGGGACATGGAGCGATTGACCTCGGATAAGGTCTTGCCAATATACTCCGCAATCTGACTGGGCGCAAATTCCTCCAATGAGGTGGTATTTTGCAAATAGAAAAACTGCCAGACCAAAAAATCATCACTGGAATCAAAAATGTCTTTAAAATGCAAAAAGAGGGCACTTGGAAGAACCAAGTTGCCATTTTTGTAAGCTGCTAAATAAGTCATAGTACCTCTTTATAAATAAGCAAAGAAGGATGCATCATTCTCTGGACTTTGCCAATCAAATGGTGTTTCTTGATAGACTGCATAATTGACCCAATTACTGAAAAAGAGAGCTGCCGCCAAACTCCAGCGCAGACAAGGAGTTGTATTCACATCATCATTCTTGAAGTAATTCTCAGGAATATGAGGATCCTTGCCCGCTTCCAAGTCACGGAAATACTCCTTGGCAAGGGTATCACGGTCGTACTCCATATGACCGAAGCTATACACTTCTCGCAAGTCACGGCTCGCCAAAACGGACAAGCCCGTGTCTTCTCCCTCAGAGAGAATTTCTAGATTGGTCAGATTCAGAATGTCTTCCTTCAGCACTTCTGTATGCCTTGAATGAGGCGTGATGAATTCATCATCAAAGCCTCTGAAAAGCAGATTATTGCTTGGAGCCGACTGCTCGTAAACACCCGAAAGTTTCTCTTCCATCTGGTGCTTATCCACGCCATAGCGGGCATAAAGGCCAGCCTGTGCTCCCCAACAGATATGTAAAGTCGAAAAGACATGAGTCTTGGACCATTCAATCACTTGCTGGAATTCCTCCCAATAGTCCACCGCCTCAAAAGGCAGATGTTCTACTGGCGCTCCTGTGATAATCAAGCCATCAAAGAAACGATGCTTGACCTCATCAAAAGTCTTGTAAAAGGTCTGCATATGCTCCACTTGGGTGGTCTTTGACGTATGAGAAGTCATATAAAGAAACTCAATAGTCAGCTGCAAGGGCGTATTGGCCAAATGACGCAAAATCTGAGTTTCCGTCACCATTTTCTGGGGCATAAGATTGAGTATCAAGATATTCAAGGGACGAATATCCTGATGATCTGCCCGATCATCATCCATGACAAAGATATTCTCAGAGCTTAAAATTTCAACTGCTGGAAGCTTCTTATCAATCTTGATAGGCATGAAAATATCTCCTTTTGTTTAATATACCTATTATACTCAAAGGAGTTATAGTTTTCAATTATACTTTTTCTCTAACTAGATATAGTAATAAGCTATATCTTTAGTAGTGTATCAATACTTTGTAGTCATAATCGCCGATTGCTTCGCGACCTTTGAGCTCATCCAACTCGATGAGGAAGGCACAACCAGCAACAACTCCGCCAAGACGCTCAATCATCTCAATGGTTGCCTTAACTGTTCCACCAGTCGCAAGAAGATCATCAACAATCAGAACGCGTTGACCAGGTTTGATTGCATCCGCATGCATAGTCAGAGTATCTACACCATACTCTTTTTCATAGTCAGCTGAGATGACTTCACGTGGAAGTTTGCCTGGCTTACGAACAGGAGCAAAACCAACTCCTAATTCAAAAGCAACTGGACATCCTACGATAAAGCCACGCGCTTCTGGACCGACGATCATGTCTATTTCCTTGTCAGTCGCATACTGAACAATTTCACGAACAGCATAGCTGTAAGCATTTCCATCAGCCATCAAAGGGCTAATATCGCGGAAGAGAATTCCTTCCGTTGGGTAGTTTTCAATAGTTGCAATATAATCTTTTAAATTCATAATGTTCTTTCTTTCAAAAAATTTTTTACTCTCTATTATACCATGTTTTATCCAAAAAGGCTCTAGCAGACTTTCAAATATTTTTAGATATGAAAGATTTGTAAAACAGGGAGACCTTTCCCCTAGCAATCCATGAGATAGTCATAAATCTCCTGCACAGTGCCCAGAGCCATGAGTTCTTGCTCTTTGACCAGGCGCTTGAGGTCTTGGTAAATATGACTACTGGCAATTTCTTTCTTTTCAGCTTCCTTATTGACCGTCATGACGCCTTCGGTAATGCTGACAAAGCCCAGCTCTTCAAAAATCTGAATCATTTTGACCAAGAGAATAGGGTCGATTTTCAGATAAGCCGCCAACTCTTTGAGTTTATAGCGAACGTCAAACTCAGGAAATTGATAGATGGTCTTGTAAAGTTTAGCAAATTGCTCACGAGTACCATAACCGGTCAGATAGTAAGGCTTAGTAATCTCATTCTTAAAGTAAATCGCTTCGAAATCCTGAGACTGAAGAATCTTCTTCAAGTCCTGCAAATCATCGGGCAGGTCATAAACCACAACTGCTCTGCTATTTGTCAAATCCGGCAACTCCTCTGTGAAACGCAAGACTGGAACCTTGTCAGGCAGCGTCACATTTTTTCCTCGGATATTGAAAAGCTGAACGCCATCCACACGGGCATCTACCAGCATGAGCTGAAGACTAGTCTGTCCATTCCATTTATTGACAGAGAGGGTGACGGCCAGCTCCAGGTTCTTGGTCTGGGCAAACTCTGTCGCCAGGCTTCCTTGCCCAAAAGCTACTACTTCAAAAGATGCATCTTGTTGGGAAATTTTCAGCTTGAGATGGCTATTGCCAGCCCCCATAGTCCGAGCATTGTCCACTTTAAAATCCTTGAGGTAAAAAAGCGGCTTCTTATTGTCCATACCAAAAGGCGCCAGTTTTTCAAAGCTTTTGAGTGTATCCAAGGTCAGTTCTGGCAGGTGCAACTCCTCGTCTAAGTACAGAGCTGTTTTGCCAGTCAAATCCAAATCATTGTCTAAGATGTAAGCTGTCAGGATATCAGCAAGTTCCGCCAGCTTATCTGCTTCGAGAGTCATCCCAGCTGCTCCAGCGTGCCCGCCAAAGGCTATAAAGAAATCACGATGGCTGTCCAAGGCCTCAAAGATATTGACCGCTTCAATACTGCGGGCGCTGCCCTTAGCAATACCATCCTCGATATTAAGCACTATGACTGGCTGGTGCAGCTCTTCCAGCAAGCGCCCAGCGACAATGCCAAGCACACCAGGATTCCATCCTTCCTTGGCTAACACCTGCACTGGTCTCTTAGAGTCCAGCATGGTTTGTGCTTCTTCATAAATCTGATGGACGATTTCCTTACGCTCGTCATTTTTCTGGTTAATCATAAGCGCAATGTCACGAGCTTCTTCGTCATCAAAACCTGTCAAAAGCTCAATCGCTGGATTGGGATCATCCAGCCGTCCCAGTGCATTGAGTCGGGGAGCAAGCTGGAAGCCAACCGTTTCTTCGTCCAGTTCATCTGGCTGAATGCCTGCAATTTTGAAGAGTTCCTGAAGACCCACCCGCTGGGTATTTTTGAGAACGGAAAGGCCGTATTTGACCAGAATTCGATTTTCTCCCGTCAGACTGACCATATCGGCAATGGTACCGATAGCAACTAAGTCCAAAAGTTCGACTTGGACTTCTTCCAACAAGGCTGTTGCCAGCTTAAAAGCCACCCCACAACCAGCCAAATGCTTGAAAGGATAATCCGCTCCGCTATGTTCCGGATGGACAATCGCATAGGCGTTTGGCAGCTCCTCAGGCATGGAGTGGTGATCCGTCACGATAACATCCACGCCCAGAGACTGGGCCAGCTCGATAGCTTCAAGACCAGCCACTCCATTATCTACTGTAATAATGAGCGAGATGCCTTGATTTTCAATAAAATATTTGTAAACACTGCTATTAGGACCATAGCCATCCGTAAAGCGATTGGGCAGATAGACCTGACACTCAGCCCCTAGCTGCTCCAAGGCTTCCTTGACAATAGATGCCGAGGTCATCCCATCAGCATCATAATCGCCATAGATCAAAATCTGCTCGTAATTCTCAATCGCTGCGCGAATGCGCTCCACTGCCCGCTCCATATCATGCAGGTCATAAGGGGCGTGAAGCTGGTCTAAACTAGGCTCCAAAAATTCCTGCAAGGCCTCTTCAGTCTGCACTCCTCTTTGGTAAAGAAGACTGGCAGCTGCGGGTTCTAGCCCAGCTTTCTTAGCCTTTTTTAAAAATTTTTCGTCTGTAAAATTAGTGGCAAACTGCCAGTCGTATTTTGAGCTAATCATGATAAGTGAAACACTCTCTCCGTTCAATCTTGTCTGAATATTATAACATGAAAAAGCGACAGAGCAGAAGAAAAAGGCATGGAATATTTCTTCTGTTCTATCACTTAATGTTTTACTTCCTCACTCGGCTTAAATTTAAGCAAGGGCAATTTGCTGGATTTTCTCTTACTAGCTAGGACTTCTCCAATCGGCATATCTGACTCACTAGCTTTCTTTCGTCATCCTATTCCCTTTGTAAGTCTTTGCTTTAAGAACAAGCGCTTCCGAGCCAATAAAATGACTTCTGCACTTAGATGAGTCAAGAGCAAGGTTAGCAAAAATACAATTCTTCCCTGCTGCCACTTGGCAAAATCAGTCTTTTGGAGCAGATAAAAAGAGGATTCTATAAAAATCGGGTGCAAAAAGAAATATAAAACGCTCAATTCTTTAAGGTGATACAGATGCCAGTTTTGACCAATTCTTGTACGCAAAATCCAATTCACCAGAAATAAAGCAAAGAGAGGCAAAGCCAAAAAGAAGTTCTTGTCAATCCCTTGATGAATAAAGACAATCCATCCATCTAGCAGCAAAAGAAGGCCGGACAAGGATAGCTTTTTCCCATAATCTTTCCTAAAAATGCTAGACTGCTGATAATCATAAAGGAGATAGCCCAAGTAAATAAAAATGGGAGTATAGAAAATACCGTTTCGGGTGGTGAAGAAAATCTTAGCATAGGTGTCAAAAGACTGGGTAAGCCAGCTATTTGAGAAATAAGCGTAATATGTCTCGATCGAGCCTATTACATAAAGCAGGAGTAGAAAAAGCCCCGTCTTTCTAGCACCCCATTTTCTATAAACATAGTGAACAAGTAAAAGCCCCAAGAGAAAGGCTGGAATGTACCAAAGTTGATAACATAAGCCGATATACAAAAGCCCAGCCAACAAGGCCAAAGGAGCGTAATGTTTTTGAACTGGCAGGGTCCAAAAATACGCCAAAGCATAAGGAACATAAATCCCGCTCCACAAAAGATACTGCTTCAAAATACGCTTAATGTACAGCTTCATATCCTGCTTCTTAGCCAAGCTGGACTTTAGCATAAAAGCTGATGAAATCAGGAAAAAGGGCACTGCCATACGACCAAACATGCTTTTCTGAGTAAAGTGTAAGACCTCATTTTCAAAAAGTCGCTGACAATGCACCAAAATTACCAAAATTGAAGCTACATACTGAAACAAACTGAGCATGGCGTAGTTGACCGGCTGCTCTGACTCTCTGACACTTCTTTCTGCCATAAATATTCTCCCTAGGAAGATGTGCTTAATAAATAGATTTAGTGCTTGCTCAGCCAAACATGCTGAAAGGCAGCGATGTCTCGATAAGGTGATTGGTTGCAGACAGCCAGCTCCATCTCAAGCATCTTTTCAGCCCAGTCAGGGGCAGTTTTGTAGTCATTGGATTGCAGCCCGTAAAAAATTCTTACTCCCTGATAATCTTCAACTTCTAATGGGAGACCTGAAATCACATCTTGGACTTGATAGACCTTTGCAGCTCCCATACTGTGGGTTTGATATTCCTCACCCGCCAAAAGCTGCTGAGCCTTCTCTGGGTCATTTTCAAAAACCACTGTATGCATAATTCGCCCAACCTCGTGATGCTTGACCAGAGAAATTTTGCCGTCCTTTTTTAAGAGGCGGGAAAATTCTGTCAAATAGAGAGCAGGCTCAGACACATACTCTAAAACATTATGACAGATGATGACATCAAAAGACTGGTCTGGCAATGTTTGCAGAAGGTCCAAGCTGCCTTGCAATTGCTCATAATAAAAGTCCTGCTTGCGCTCGGCAATCATTTCTGAACTCGGCTCGATGGCGGTCACTTGGTTCTTTTCCGCTAGAAAATCAGCCACAATTCCAAAACCACTGCCGAAATCAAGAATTTTCTGGCCCTTCAGCGACTCTAGAAAGGCAAAAACAATATCATACTGAAGTTTGCCCCAAGGCGCCTGCAGATGAGCCTTGTAAGCTTGTAGATTAGCTGTCATAAAACCTCACTTATAGTTAAACATATTGGCCGCCATTTTATCGGCAATTCTTGGAAAAAGGGTATAGAGCTTGTGGGCAAGATTGAGAATCCCAGGTAGATTAATTTCCCGCTTCTTTTTGCCAAAGGAACTGACGATTTTCCCAGCTACAAAGTCAGGCTCAAGCATATATTTGTCTACTGCTTTCACATAGGAACCATCAGGATCCGCTTGATCGAAAAAGGCTGTTTTGATAGGACCGGGATTTACCGTCGTGACATAGACACCAAAAGGCAGTAGTTCCAAACGCAAGGCGTTAGAAAAACCAATAGCTGCAAACTTGGTCGCTGAGTAAAGACTGGACTTGCTACTTGCAATGAGGCCGGCCATACTAACGATATTAACGATATGGCCTCGGCCTGCCTGCTTCATGCGAGCTCCAAAGATACGGGACAGATTCATCAAGGCAAAGGTATTGACTTCAAACATGGCCTCGATATCGCTTGAGCTGATTTTGTCAAATTCTTCAAAAATCCCATAGCCAGCGTTATTGACTAGGACATCGACGTGCCCGTATTGTCCGTCAATTCGCTCAGCAAAACTTTCCAAAGCTGAACTGTCTGTAATATCCAGCTCCACTAGGTCAAGATTTTCCCTTTCTCCATATAGTTTTTCCAGCTTAGCCTTGCTCCGTCCGACCAAAATCAGTCGGTCCTTGGGCAAGAGCTTAACCATTTCCTGAGCCAGCCCACCGCTAGCTCCAGTGATGATGATGGTACGCATTGTTCTGCCTTTCATGTTGTTAATTTAATGAAATCTTTTTCCAGCTAAATAGTCAGCATAAGCTTGATCAATGACCGGAGCAAAAAGATGATAATCCTCCCAGCTACCTAAAAATTCCAAAGGTAGGTCGTACAAGTCATTGACTACAAATTCAGAATAATCCTTCATGTACCGATCCTCATAATAATCGTTCACAAAAGTCTGAAAATCCCTTTTGACATCCATTGTGCCCAATTTTCCGTCACACCAGTCTAGAACATAATCCACACCCAAAGTTTGCTCGTCTTTGACACTCTGGAGTGATGTTTCTTCATCAGGACTCATCATTTCCTTTGCATCATGCTGGATGAGCCAAGTAACGAAAAAGCCAATATGATTCGCAGCCCAACGATGAACCTCTCGGTAATTATCTTGTGTTAATTCTTCATTTTCTAAGTTATAACTATAAATATAGTTAGTTAATGCATCCTCAAAATACCAATCAGCTTTATCTAATAAACGACTTTCAACTGCCATTTTATTTTCCTCTCAACGCAACTATCCGAGACTGTAAAATTATAACTCAACTTCTTCCAAATCCTTGACCACGTGGACATTGTCAAAGACGCTACTTGCATCGCGCCGCATTTGGCTAATATCTTTCGATAAGAAACGCGCGCTAACATGATTGAGCAGGAGGCGTTTGACACCAGCTTCCTTAGCCACTTCCGCAGCTTGCATATTGGTAGAATGGCCATGCTTACGAGCCATCTTTTCATCTCCCTTGCCATAGGTCGCTTCATGGACCAGCATATCCGCTGCCACAGCCAAGCGAACACTTGAATCGGTCTTTCTGGTGTCACCCAAAATGGTAATGGTCTTACCCGGGCGAGGAGCTGAGATATAATCGGCTGCAATGATTTTGGTACCATCTTCTAGGACGATGTCCTGACCATTCTTGACTTTTCCAAAGAGAGGACCAAAAGGAACGCCCGCCTCGCGCAGCTTGTCCGCATCCAGCGTTCCTTCCAAATCTTTCTGCATCACCCGATAACCCACGCAGAAAATCGTGTGGTCTAGCTTATCCGCATAAACAGTAAACTTGTCCGTCTCCAAAATCTTGCCCAGACTGTTTTCATCAAACTCATGAAAATCAATCCGATAAGGCAGGCGAGAACCAGACACGCGCAAGCTTGTCATCACAAAGCTTTTGATACCGACTGGTCCATAAATTTCCAAATCCGTCTGCTCTTCATTGGCCTGAAAAGCTCGACTAGAGAGGAAACCCGGCAAGCCAAAAATATGGTCACCATGCAGATGCGTGATGAAAATCTTTGAAATCTTACGAGGTTTGATGGTGGTTTCCAAAATTTGATTCTGGGTGCCTTCTCCACAGTCAAACATCCAGACTTCATTGATTTCCTCCAAAAGCTTGAGAACAAGACTGGACACATTGCGGGCCTTGGACGGCTGACCGGCTCCGGTTCCTAAAAATTGTAATTGCATGTTTTTCTTTCTAAATGATATAAATCATGGCAGAGCGATTCTGCGAGTGGTAGTATTTTTTTCCAGCATAGGACTGAGCCAGCTGACTGACTTCATCTTGATTGTAGCCCAGAACTCTCTGGCTGCCATCCGCTAGCTGCTGCCAATCTGTCAAAGCAGTAAGTGCCTGACTATCCACGACTTGAGATTCAACTTTGAGAGGTACCATTTTTATTCTCCCTGCTTCTTCGTAGACCAAGTATTGTGGAAAGACTTGGGCGATTTCAAAGAGCAAGTCGTCTGTTACCGACTCTGGCTTTTCAGGAAAGACCAAGCCGACTTCCTCGCTCTCATAGCAAAATCCATAGGACTTGCCAGAAAGATTAAGCCGTACAAAAGGTTTATTTTCTACAAAGCTAGGCTCCGCATTCCACAAGTCCAGCGCCTGGCTAATCTCTAAAAAATAGGCTGTCGCGGCTTCCGGACTTTTCTTTTGATAAAGCTCAGCAAAGTAAGCATTGATAACACTGGGGGGCGGAGTGATAAAGCTCCGCTTCTGCTCCTCTGTCAGGCCAGCCAACACTTGCTCTAAGTAGACCCTGTCTAGGCTTGTAAAACCGCCGTATTTGAGGGCCAGGTCAATATAATCAGTCATAAAATTCTTCCAGTTTCCATTTGTTTTTCTCGGCAATCCAGCCTGAAACGACTTCGACATCGTCTATGTATTCTCGATTCCCCATAATCGCGACTTTCTCTAAATCATGAATCTTGTAGGCTTTAGCAGGCGCTACCTTGATTGTAAAAGGCAAAAATAACTCTTTCATCCGCTCCAGCAGGACTTGCTGCAAAAGAGCTCTGCTATTGTCCGCCTTAGCCGAAATCAAAGAATAAGGAGTAAGGGTCGGAGTAAAATCCTCCGTCTTGTCTGCTTTGTTATAAAGAGTCAGCCGGGGAATATCCAGCATGTCCAGCTCATTCATGATGTCGAGGACAGTCTTTTCGTGCTCCTCATGATGAGGGTCGCTGGCGTCAATAACATGGACCAGCAAATCGACATTTTTGCTCTCTTCCAGTGTGGATTTAAAGCTAGATACTAGCTCTGTAGGCAAATCCTGAATGAAGCCAACTGTGTCTGTCAGAGTGACATTGAGCTGGCCACTTAGGTTGATGTTCTTGGTCGTGGCGTCTAGCGTCGCAAAGAGTTCGTCCGCCTCATACTGACTCTTACTAGTCAAGCAGTTCATGATCGTAGACTTGCCAGCATTGGTATAACCGATGAGGCCGATTTTGAAAATACTGGATTCCAACCGTTTTTCACGAACGGTCGCCCGATTTTTCTCCACTGCCTTGAGCTGGCGCTCAATATCATGAATCTGATTGCGTACACTGCGTCGATTGAGCTCCAGCTGGCTTTCACCAGGACCGCGGGAGCCAATACCTCCTGCCTGACGGCTAAGCATAATCCCCTGTCCAACTAAGCGAGGTAGCAGGTACTTGAGCTGGGCCAGATGCACCTGCAGCTTGCCCTCATGACTCCTAGCCCTCATAGCAAAAATATCCAAAATCAGCTGCATACGGTCAATGACCTTAACCCCCAAGCTTTCCTCTAGATTGACATTTTGGCGAGGTGTCAGACGGTTATTGACGATGACGGTCGAAATCTCTTCGGCATCAACCAGCTGTCGGATTTCTTCTAACTTGCCAGATCCGACAAAAGTCTTGCTGTCATACTTTTCCCGCTTCTGGCTATAGGAACCGACTACCTCAGCCCCTGCGGTCTTAGCTAGACTTTGCAGTTCCTCCATGGATAGGTCAAAATTCTCCGTGTCTGCCAGCTCCACACCGACCAAAAAGACACGCTCTGTTTTTTTCTCTGTTTCTATCATCTCATATCCTTACTAAGACTTGGTCAGCCAGCTACTTGTCCAGAAAATTCTTGATGTCCTCCATGACCTGATTTTTATAGTCTGGATTTCCCACCTGATAGAAGGTCACGGACATCCGGTTGCGAAACCAAGTCAGCTGGCGCTTGGCAAAACGGCGAGTATTCTGCTTGAGCTTGTCCACGGCCTCTTCAAGGATCATCTGCCCTTCAAAGTAGGGGAAAAGTTCCTTGTAGCCGATACCCTTGCTGGCTTGACTGGTCGGAGCTTTCTCAAACAGCCAGCAAGCTTCTTCTAAAAGCCCGGCTTCTAGCATCAGATCTACTCGCTGATTGATTCGATCATAAAGTCGCTCTCGCTCATCATCTAGGCAAATCAGCAGGGCTTCATAGTCTGGTTGATTGTTTTCTAGTTGACCGCCCAGATGGGCAATCTCTAGCGCCCTCATAGCCCTGCGTCTATTTATCTGTGGAATCTCGATACCCAGCTCTGCTATTTTTTCAAACAAATCCTCATCTGACCAACTGTCCAGCTGCGCCCGATAGGCCAGAATCTCCTCGTGAGGGACGGTTCCGCCCAGATGGTAGCCCTCAAGCAAGCTCTGGATATAGAGCCCTGTGCCGCCGCAAATGATGGGCAGCTGACCTTGAGCCGCAATCTCGCGAATAGCCTGAGCCGCCTCAGTCACAAAATCATAGGCCGAGTAGCTTTCTCCAACCTCCCGCACATCCAGCAGATGATGGGGAATGCCCTCCTGCTCCTCCGGACGAATCTTAGCCGTTCCAATATCCAAGCCACGATAAACCTGCTGGCTATCACCGCTGATAATTTGACCATTGAAGCGCTTGGCTACATCGATACTCAGAGCCGTTTTCCCAACTGCCGTCGGCCCCACTATCACAATTATTTTGGTTTTCATCTTTTTTCCTTGAAAAAATTTTGATTTTTCGTTACTATTAATTATAACATAAATAATAAAAGTTCAGAAAAGGAGAAATCACATGGCTAAAGGATTTGGAAAAGGCGTTCTTACAGGTGTAGCAGGTACTGTCGCTGCTCTTGCTGGTGCAGTCTATGCCTTTAAGAAAAAAGTCATCGAACCTGAGGAGCAAAAAGCAGCTTTCATCGAAGAAAATCGTAAAAAAGCAGCTCGCAAACGTGTAGCACACTAAGCCTGCACATTTTACAAAAGAGAGTGGGGCAGAAATCGGTAATTCGTTAGAATTCGATGTCGTCGTCCCACCTCCGCACAGTTGAGTAGGGCTGTAAAAGCTGATGAAATCAGCCTAGTAGAGCCCACTCAACCACTGCGTCTTGCTCGACATTCCACAGACAATTGAGAGGCTAGGACTTTTGTCCCAGCCTCTTTTCTTTTGTAGAAAACAGCAAGCTGAATAACTGCTACAGCTAAAACAATTAATCTTTTACATTTCTCTCTTTCTTAGATGGCTGAATGCCATGAGAGCTAAAGATATAATTGCTTAAGAGCGAAAATACTAACAAGCCAAGCACAAAAAATAAATCATAAGTGGGCTCAGAGGACAGGGACACGAAGGGAATCGCGAGAGACAAAATTGTGATATAAAATATTTTCAACTGCTTGATATAGAGCCAGAAGAGTTCAATGCTCCTACTGCCACTGATCTGCGACTTAGACTTACTTTTCGCGTACCAAATGATAAAGGCTTCCGCATAACAGAATAAACTTAGCAAAAAGACCATTCTCCCAAAGCGAATCCGCAGCAGAATTCCCACTGCTAACAATAAGATGAAACCTAAGCTCGCAGCAACTACTGCTCGTCTAGTATTAGTCATAAAATCAACTCCTTTAAAGGATAAATTCAAAGAATGTCTTTAGCAGTTTTTTCTTTTTATTCTCAAGTAATTCAAAAAATCAATTCTTATTTCTATGATGAGAACTAAAAAATATAAGCAAAACCATTAAAAACGAGACAATTAGGCCTACCGTAGTTTGGTTTAAAAACGGATAATTAAAAAATAAATAATTATAGAGTGTTAATAATAGACCTCCTGCCGTTAGCACAAAAGATATAAGCAGAGAAATTTTAAAAAACAATTTTTTTCCATATTAGTGACCTCTTTTTTCCTTGTATATTCCATCAGAAAAGCGGAACTGCTTTTCTAAAATAGACAACAGTTAGTTTAAAGTCCTCTTTTTCGGATGATCCGATAAGTCATCAGACAGCAGAGGAGCATGAGAGAGAGCCGGAGCATGATCACGCTGACACCATTTGCAGTAAAATCATTGAAGAAAAATCCTTTGCTATTGGAAAGTTTCAATAAGATTCCTTCCGTTCCATCAGTTGAAATTGAAAAAATAGTTAGTATCTTATTCATCAGACCATCTCTGAAAATATTCATCAAAAAGTCTGGAGCCAAGAACATTCCTACAGAACTTGCAAATGTTGCTAGCGGCGACTTTGTCAAACTAGATATGAGGACCATCACCCCAAGAATAAAGAGTAAACCAACAAACTGGAATAGAATAAGGCGAATCAACAATTCTAAGAGGTTCATATGGACAGGAAATTGCAAAATATTATAAATGGTCGAAATCCATTCCAAGTTCATCTGGACGCTGGTATCCCAACCGCTCCAACCGAAGTAGGTCCCAAACACCAGCAAAACAAGGCTATTAACAAGGACAAATGTTAAAGTAGCAATTCCAAAAACAGATACGATTTTTGCAATCGTTAACTGATTGCGACCATATTTAGTTGTCAAAAGTAACGAATCCATCTTTCTTGCTCGATCACCTGAGAAAACAGAGCAGCAAATATAGATCACAAATACCACCATTAAACTAAAAGCAGCATTTAAGGTATTAAACAACTTATGCCAAGGTGCAAAATTTCCCAGCTTTAAAGTTTTTAAAGGAAAATGAGACTGCAGCTCTTCTTGTGACTTGAGGCTAATCTGATCGTAATGTAAGACATCATCAGATTTATAGGTATCTGTTAAAATTTCTTGAGAATTGGGGACGAGGCGATCAATGGCATACCAGGAAAACATATCATACAAGTCATTCTGTTTAAAATAGGGCATATTCGCTGCATAGTCATTAACGATTTTATCCATTAACTCATCAGATAAATAACCAGTATGCTCTTCAGCAATCTTTTGTTTGATCACAACTGCTTGTTTTCCATGTATTCGATCAGCTGAAGATCCGCTAATTTGTCCATCATTAAAAAAATTTGCATAAAACAATCCAGCTAAAACCAGTATAATAGCCAGTACTGCACCTAAAACTGACTTCTTTTTTAATAATTTTTTCAATTCAAAAGGAACTAATGCTATCATCCATTTACCTCCTCTCTAAAGTAATAAATATACAAATCTTCCA
The DNA here is from genome assembly GCF_003943815.1 of Streptococcus cristatus. Lineage (GTDB taxonomy): Bacteria > Bacillota > Bacilli > Lactobacillales > Streptococcaceae > Streptococcus > Streptococcus cristatus_F. The sequence continues at coordinate 18,898 of NZ_RJNA01000020.1, forward strand.
GACTCGGAATCATCCCTTGCGCCCCTTCGACAGGACTCTCATCGCTAATAACCCGCAAGACGATACCGTCTGGTTCTATCCGCTCATTCACGATTACATAATCCTTTGCAAAACGCTGCCACTCACGCTCGGAAACACGAAATTCCCAAACTTGCCCATCGATAAGCGAAAGAAGTTCCTTAGCACTACCTCTCTCCACAAAATTTCCATCTTTTAGGATTAGGATTTCCTTGGCTATCGCTTCTACGTCCGATACGATGTGGGTAGATAAGAGGATGATTTTATCAGCCGATAGCTCACTGATAATATTTCTGAATTTCACCCTTTCCTTGGGGTCCAATCCCACGGTTGGCTCATCTAAAATCAATATTTTGGGATGATTGAGAAGTGCCTGCGCAATACCAAGTCTTTGCTTCATACCACCCGAATAGGAAGCAATCTTCTTTTTCCTGACATCATATAAACCAGTAAGTCTCAAAAACTTATCACTCTCTACTCTGGCTTGTTTCTTCGTCATTCCCTTAAGAGCGGCCATATATAAAAGGAAATCGAGCCCAGTAAAGTTATGATAATAAGAAAAATCTTGAGGCAAAAATCCGAGATACTGGATATAGTCTTCTGTATGTGATGCCCCATCACACTTTATCCTTCCTTGGCTCGGCTTTATGAGATCACAAATAATATTCATCAGGGTCGTCTTACCCGTACCATTTGCCCCAAGCAAACCATAAACTCCCTCAGTAAATTCGCAGGAAATACCTTTGAGCACAGACTTAGAGCCATAGTTCTTGCTAATGCCTATCATTTCTAATTTCATAGATGCCCTCCATCCCAAAAAATGCCATTAGAGATAGCAAATCACTATTTTCCCAAAATCACAAACATTATTATACTGTTATTATAACATAAATTTTTGATTAAAAATTTTTTTAATAGACTTCAACCATTTGTAAAGTCAATCTTAACCTGCTTAGATTATAGCGCACTTTCTTCAAATAACAAGCCGAAAATCATAAACAGTCTGTATTTCATCCTAAATGGTCATTTGAAGAAAAAAAAACACAGCACTTGCTAGAAGCAAATGCTGATTTTACTAAAATAATAAAATTTAAATTACAAAGAGCATAAGAAAGAATTGACCAGCAGGATATTCCGTATCGTCTTCTTGAAAAAATGCTATAAGAAATATTCTTAGAAAATATCACGAAAAAGTAAGACAGAGAGAGTATAGTGATAGACTGTTCAATTTTAGCAAATCTAATTTGTTTTATGTTTTCTACTAGTTACCTTGGCATATTTTATTCCCCAAATAAGTAGAATAAGTAAGATAAATAATAGAATAGTGGATATCAGAGCAATTAATTTTTGAAAGTCATCACTAATCGTTATCAGTCTGTAAGAACTAAATATAAACAGAGCCAAAGTCAAAATCGTAAAGAAAATTTGGTTTGATAAGATGCCGGAACTACTTTCTTTTTTTATTTGGTTCATAAAATAAAGATTCAACACAAGATTGCTCACAAGTATCAAATAAAAACAAATCTGGACTAGAAGCGATGCTTTAAAAACCTGGTTACTTAAAATTATAATGAATAGAGCCAGACTAGGAAGCTGGGCAGTTAAAAATCGCATTAGATATGTATTGCTATATAATTTCTTCATTTCTTGTCACTCCTAACAATTAAATAACAAAAAACCAGACAACAGTTTGAATTTAAGTTATATTTGTCTCTAAACAAGGCATTTCTCTTAGTGCCTTCGTATTCTTAAACTCTATATTAATTATAGCACTTTTAAACAGGTATGGCATAAAAAATCTTAAATTGTCTTTTTTTACTCATAAACAGTTGTTGTTACTCTCATTGAGTTAAATCAAGTGGCAAATCTAATCATTCGCAATCTAATAAATTCATTTTATCTCCAACTCTTGTCTAAAAGAGTGATCATGACTAATAGTTCTCAAAGAAACATTGGGATAGTGGCTGATAATATTTTGAACATTGGAGAGACCAAGCCCTCTATTTTCTCCTTTAGTGCTAAATCCCTTTTTAAAAATATTATCGGGAGAGATAGAAGGCTCTTTTATTGTATTCTCAACAATAAAAATCTGTCTACTTTCCTGCTCCAAAAAGGCAAAAGAAACCACTGGATGACTAGTCTCCACTGCTGCTTCCATAGCATTATCAGCCAGTATGGAAACAATCGTGATAAAATCAAGCAATTCCATTCCTTGAGGTTTGATTTCTTGAGGAACTTCCAAGCCAATTTCTATTCCCTTGTTCTGAGCTTCTAGAAATTTTGCTGACAAGACGCTCTTGAGAGCATCATTGTGGATATTGGATAGACGACCCAAATCATATTTAGATTGGTTGAACGCTTGACCTGAGTCTTTAAGAACTTGGTTATAAATCTGCTCGATGGCTGGTAAATCATGCGTATCAATTCCCAACTTCAGACTCCTTAAAATATTGATGTAATCATGCCGGAAACTTCGCAACTCATTATAAAGTTCTTCAATGTGCTGACTGTAATCGGACATATTTCTCAATTGTAACTCTCTTTGTTCACTTAACTGCTGTTGAATTCGCTCTCGCAAATTACGGTCTAGGATATTTATCGAACTTAGAAAGAGAATAATATAAACAACTACGATTATTTC
>NZ_RJNA01000021.1 GCF_003943815.1 Streptococcus cristatus
ATCTGCGTATTGGTACTTGATGGTACGAGTAACCTTGCTATTCAATTTAGCTGGGTCTGTAATTGGCTCTTTACCTTGACGAAGAGTAACCACAAATTGTTGGTCCTTCTTATCATCGTTATCGAAGGTCTTAGGTCCCTTGAACTCATCGTTCACCACTTCGTAGCCCTTGTCTGTCAATTCTTTCAGACGGGTTGCGTAGTTAGTTGTTCCGATTGGCTCACCTGACTTACCACTTTCAACTACCTTACCAACTTCCTTGTTGTTATCATCTTGGTCTACGAAGGTGATAATCGCTTTTTGACCATCTTTAACGTAATTGATTGGTGTATCCTGAGTTGGATCGTTTGGAATTGGTGGTGGGTTGTAACCCTTGCTTGGATCGCTCGGATCTTTCGGTGTCAATGGTGTAGTACCATCTGGACCTACTGGTGTAGTGCCTGGTACATCTGGAACTACTGGAAGATCTGTTCCAGGCTTAGTTGGGTTATTTGGATCGTTTGGATATGGAAGGTTTGGTACTTTTGGAAGTCCATCTGGTACATTTGGTACGTATGAACCGAGCTTCTTGTATTGTACAACTTCTTCGCTGTTAGCGTCGCCAGCTTTCACTGTCTTCGCTGCTACATTGGCCTTGTCTGCCACGAATCCAGTCACAACTGGTGTAGCTTCTTGAGCCAATTCTTTCGTAGCTGGTGTCCATGCAGTGAAGGTCTTTTCACCAGTTACAGCATTTATTTTACCAGTACGAGTGAAGGCTGCCTCTTGAGTGACAGGAGCTTTCAGAGCTGGACGACCCGCTGTTTGACCATCTGCATATTGATACTTGATGGTACGTGTAACCTTGCTGTTCAAATCAGCTGGATTAGTATTGTCATCCAAGCGTGGTGTTACAACAACTGTCCAAGTTTGGTCTTTTGTCTTATCGTTATCAAACTTCTGACCATTTGGTTGAGTGAAGCCATCGCTCACAAGCTTGTAACCTGCTTGTTGAAGTTGAGTGAGACGATTTACAGTTGAGTAAGCTACTGGTTCACCTGACTTACCAGCAACAGAATCTGTATAAAGAGTCTTAACTGGAACGCCATTCTTACCATCTGTTACGTACTTGATAGAACCACGTTGTTCATCTAAGTTGTAGTTGACAACTTCAACTGAATCTCCTGTAGTAGGGTCAACAGTTACACCTGGAACTTTTGGTTTATCTGGGCTATAGCCTGTAATAGCAGGAGTGTTTACTTCTGGAAGGTTAGCATTTGGTTTATCCCAAGCACCAGGAGTTTCCACGCCTGTTACCTTGTTAACAGAAACTGGACGAGTGAATGATGTTGTTTGAGTAACTGTCTTAGGAAGCGCTGGGCGTCCTGCTGTTACACCGTCACCATATTGGTATTGGATAGTTCGAGTAACATCTTTCTTCTCTTGTTTTGTTTCAATAACCGGAGTAACGACAACTTTCCATACTTGGTCTTTTGTCTTATCGTTATCAAACTTCTGACCATTTGGTTGAGTGAAGCCATCACTTACAAGCTTGTAACCTGCTTGTTGAAGTTGGGTGATACGGTTAGCAGTTGAATAAACAACATCTTCACCTGATTTACCTGTAACACCGTCAGTATAAAGAGTCTTAGCTGGAACACCGTTTTGTCCATCTGTTACATATTCAATGATACCGCGTTGATCATCTTGGCTGTAGCTTACTACTTCATCTTCGTTAGGAGATGTAGGAGTAACAGTTGCAGCTGGAACACTTGGTTTGTCTGGAGTGAAACCAGTAACTGCTGGAGAATCAACTTTTGGAAGTTCTTCACTTGGCTTGTTCCATTGACCAGGAGTTTCAACACCTGTCACCTTGTTCACAGAAACTGGGCGAGTAAATGTTGTTGTTTGAGTAACTGGGCGAGGAAGTGCTGGACGACCTGTGGTCACTCCATCCTTGTATTGGTAACGAACGTTACGAGTAACATCTTTCGTTTCTTGTTTTGTCTCAATACGTGGAGTAAGAACAACTTCCCATGTTTGATCTACATTGTTATTACTGTCAAATCTTTGACCGCCAGCTTTAGTAAAGCCGTCGCTAACAAGATCATAACCCAACTGTTTAAATTCGTTGATTTTCGCAGTTGTTGTATAGTTTACAGGCGTATCTGATTTACCAGTTACGTTATCTGTGTGAAGAGTCTTAGCTGGAACACCATTTTTACCATCTGTACGGTAAACGATGCTTCCCTTTTGATCTGCAGCTGAATAGCTTACAATTTCACGCCAACTTGGATCTGTTGGAGCAACAGAGGCTGAATTTACACGTGGTTTGTTTGGTGTAAAGCCTGCTACTTCTGGGCTATCAACCGCAGCAACATTTTGACGGCTAGGTGTCCAATTACCGTATGTTTTCTGACCAGTTACTGGATCTTCTGATACTTGACGAGTAAATTGAACTGTTTGTTCAACCGGTTGCGGAAGTGCTGGACGATTTCTAGTCACACCATCTTCATATTCGTAAGCGATTGTACGAGTAACGTCTTTTGTTTCTGTTGTTACTTTTGGATTATTCTTACGGTATGAAACAATTTCACGCCAGCTTGGATCTGTTGGTGAAACAGTAGCTGAATTTACACGAGTTTTATTTGGTGTAAAGCCTTGAATCGCTGGTGTATCAACCGCATCTACAGTTCGAGTGCTTGGAGTCCAGTTGCCGTATGTCTTCTTACCAGTTCTTGCATCTTCTGACACTTGTCGTGTGAATCGTACATTTTGTTGTACTTCACGTGGAAGGGCTGGACGACCTGAAGTCACACCATCTTCATATTCGTAAACAATTGTACGAGTAACATCTTTTGTTTCTGTTGTTACTTTTGGAGCATTCTTGTCGTAGTAAACCGTTACATCACTTGGAGTAGAATTTGGATTTACTGTAACTCCTGGAACAGTCGCTGTATCTGGAGTATATCCTGGGACATCTAGAGAATCTACAGGTGCAAAATTCTTAGATGCAGGACTCCATGGACCTGGTCTACCACCTGTCACAGTCCGAGTGAACTCAGCTGTTTGAGTGTAAGCTGGCGGAAGTGTCGGTCCTGTCACACCTGGTTTATATTTATAATAAATAGTACGAGAGACTGTCTTCTTTTCTGTCTTCGTATCAGTTGCACCTCTACGGTAAACGTAGGTTACTGTACCGTTGGTACCCCAGTCAGCCAGAGTTCCTGAAGGTGGCAAGCTACCTCTCTTCATTCCAATGAAACCATAGCCAGGAATCGTCTTCTGTTCAGTGGTATAAGGCTTAGCCTTGAAGGCACCTTGTGGATAAGTTACTGAGCCTTCAGCGATTTCTCGACCTTGCTCATCTTCATAACGTACGTCAACAGAGGCACTTTGATAGAAGTCGAAGCGTTTGATTTGGAACTGTTGCAAGTTCTTGTAGTTACCAGTCGTCGCCGTAACCACCATGGACATCAGTTGTTCTGGAGTAGAAACTTTCTTCTTCCATTGCTTAATCCCAAGATTACTTTCGTAAGAGACAGTTAATTCCTTGGTTACACCGTCATACTGGATAGCAAATCTGTGGAAACGACCATCCAAGTCACTTGAGTCTAGACGTTGAGCACTACCAGCATCTGTCTCAGCCCACCAGCGGTCATACTCACCACCAGTGAAGATACCACCACCACGAACTTTTTTATGAGTGGTATTTACCCAAGCACCGAATTGTCCCAGACGAGGGTCTTCCGCCCAACCATATTGGAAAGAGTCCGTGTTGCTAGTATCAAAACGATTTCCTTTCGGTGGCGTGAAGACGTTCCAGAAAGTATCCAGCTTGAAACCAGTCGCATTACGCAAACCACCGATACCAAGGTTACCACCATCGGCACCTAGGTCTGTTGTATTTCCTGTATGGAAGGCAAAACCAATACCATCGGCACCATAGCGTTCCTGAGTCTTATCACCAAGGTTAACTCCACCAGTCAGCTTGAAGCTTTGGTTCATATTGATCTTACTCTTCAGACTGAAGTTACCTGTCTTAGAGGTTTCATCTGGAGTAAGGGTCACGATACCATCGTATGAATTATAGGTAGCTGAACCATTCAATCTGAAGTAGTCAAGGAAGTTTTCTTTTGTTACAGTTGTCTTCCCTGTTTGTGGGTCAAACGAACGGAAGCCACTTTCTCCTGATTTACGGAAATCAGCGTAACCTTTATTTACTTCGCTTTGAGCAGCTGCTAATGTGGAATTAGCTTCGCTTTTGGCTACTGCATTTGCTGCTTGGCTAGCTGTTGCCAAACGAGCTGCTTGGCTAGCTGCCTTTTCAACTGATACCTTAGCAGGTTCTACAGCAGCAGTTGATTCTGTAGCTGCTTCAGATGAAACTGCAGTTGACTCTGCAGTAGCTGAAGTAGCTGGGCTAACTCGAGCCTCAGACTGAGTTGCAGCAGTTGATTGGCTAGTCGCTACTGAAGCTTTAGATACTTGTGAAGTAGCCTCTTTTAAAGCTGCTTCACTTTTTGAAGCAACTTCTGATTTAACAGTTTTTTCTTCCACTTTGCTTGATAGGTCTTCAGCAGAGGTAGAAGATGCTGTAGATGCTGCACTTGAAACTGCGTTGCTTTCAGCGACAGTTGCTACGGTAGAATTCTTTTCTATGGCCGACTCGGAGTCAGAATCATTCGCTCCCGAATCTTCTCCTGAATCTGGCACAGAGGTCGTTTTCTCCGTAGAGGTGCTTGAAGAATCCGTCTTAGCTAACGTATCGGCTGAAACGACATTCCCCCCAAAGAACATGAAAGCTGCGACTGCTACAGAAGCCACGCCCACATTAAACTTACGAACTGAGTATCGAAGCCGTTTCTCAGCACTCGCACGGTTTAATCTGCGTCTCGCATTTTTATCCATGAACATCTCTCCTTTTTAAAATATAGTTCAACCACCTATTACTCAACACCTTAACGCCTGAGCAGCAAAGTATTTTATAACATATGATTGGTGGTTTTAATGTCAAAGTTTAGACACTAAACCATACCAATAATTATACCGTTTTTTTCCTATTATATCAAGGATTTTGCCGTCTAATTTTTTCTGTAACAAAAGCGCAACATCATATTATAGGTATAGCAAAAAGCTTTAGCGACGCCGTTTCAAGAGAATGAAAACAACAAAAATAATCTTTATAATTTGATAATCAAAACAAAATAAAAAGAGCCCCCACAAGGCTCTATTCAACAAAAATCGGTCATAAAACCCGATATTTGAGATAGAAAATCTATTTAGGACTCTCTTTATTTTTATTGAAACTCTGCTTCGACTCGGTAAATAACCTGGCCCTTGCTAGAGAATTTTTGTTCATATTCAGTCAAGACATTGCCTTCAAAGTCACTGGCATGAAGATCCAGCCAAACACCTTTGAGAACCATGCCATACTGCGAAAAACTGACCAGACTGTATTCAAATAAGCCACGGTTGTCCGTTTTGAAGTGGATTTCACCTTTTTCTGGCAAAATTTGCTTGAAGGTATCCAAGAAAGACTTATAGGTCAAGCGACGTTTTTCATGCCGTTTCTTAGGCCATGGATCAGAGAAATTCAGATAAAGTCTGTCAATTTCTCCATCTGCAAAGTAGTTGGTCAATTCCGAACCATCCACCCAGAGCAACTTAATATTGGGTACATCAGCTTCCAAAACCTTGTCCAAGGCGTAACTAAGGACAGACTTCTGAATGTCAATCCCGATGTAATTGATGTTCGGATTAGCCTTAGCCATCCCTGTAATGAAAGCCCCTTTACCGCTTCCGACTTCAACGTGGATAGGGTGGTCATTACCAAAAATTTCCCGCCATTTTCCCTTGGCATCAACTGGATTTAGAACCACATAGTGGGGGTTAGCCTCTAATAACTCTGTTGCTCCCTTACGATTTCTTACTCTCATCTTACCTTTCCATACTTAGAACGGAAGTTGCGTAGAGCGTAAATCTCCCGGTTCACATTTTCTAAATCATTGTTTTCGTAATATTTAGCAATCTGCATCAGATAAGAGTATTGACCAAACCAATACAGTTTTTTGATAACCTTGTCATTGTACTTATAACCGTAGTAGGTCAGCCACTCCTGCCAATCGGTATCTGGGATATAGTGGCTCAATATATGAGCAACATCCAACATTCTATCCGTCAAGCGAACGGAATCCCAATCCACCAAATAAATCAAGCCACTGTCCGTCTGAAACCAGTTGCTATGCCGTACATCACCATGGACAATCGTCGCATAGTCCTCACGAAAAGCAGGTACCGTTTGCCGCAAATCCCGAATAATAGACTGCAGATACTGATTGTTCCTCAAAACGACCGGCGCTTGATTGAGCCAGCTATTGATTAGATCGATTGGCGTTTCCAAAATATAACCCAATTTAGCCAACTGAGTCATCAGAGGCTTCGACCGATGCAAACGCGTTAAAATATTGATCACTTGCTTTTTAGACATATCATTAGGTGTTAAAATGGCACCTGAAAGCCATTCTTGCCCGCTCATGACATTGCCATCTGGCAAGCGTCGACTCCACAGAAGTTGCGGAGCAATTTGTTCTCTGGCTAAGCCTGCCAGAATCGGGGTCGTATTCATCTTGACGAAAACTCGCCCCCCGTCTGGATAAGTTCCCATATAGGCCTTTCCGCTCTTACCAGCTATTGGTGTCAGGGCTAGCTCGTTATCAACCAAGACCATGATTCCCCTCCTTAAAAAGTTTCCTCACTATTTTACTAATTTTCATTCTTTTAGTCAACCAATCTTTTCAGCTTATACGGCAAATAGACTAGATACAAAAAGATTGTCGCTCCAAGCATTGCTAACACTGCTATCTTATCTTGGAAAAAGAGCACTGCCACTAGCGTTTCAAAAAGCAAAACACTATGTCCAATCCCTGTAACAACCTGTCTTGCGCCCTTGATTTTAGACTTGCTATCCAGCGGGAAAAGCTTAGTTAAATACTGATAATCAAGAGCTTCATACAAAGCCAATAACTGAAAAAGCAAAAGATAGTTGAAGAGAACAACAAAACCTGCAGCAATCCAAGACTGGCTGACGAAGACAATCGTTAAGAGGGCTAAAAGTAGAAGACGCAAAGTCAGAGGGAATAGATCGCCATTGCGAAGATAAGAGCGCAGAAACATATTTTGCCAAGCCTTGGCATGGATCTTAGGCAAAAGTCTCGTCAGCCCGTCCAAATAAGCTCTTCTTTTGACACTATTAGAAATGCCTTTCACATTTGTAAAGAGGGCAAAGAAACGAAGAACTTTCTGCTTACGACCTTCCTCAGCTGCAATTGCATATTGCCAATTGAGACGATCAGACAAGAAAAAGCGACGCCCCTTGAACTGAAAGACTAGCCATTTTAGCAATAACATAAGGAGACAGTACAGCCCAAAACCCCAGATTGGCAAGCCTATAGCCAAAAACAGGGGCGCTAACAAGACCAACAACAAGGTTTGCAGCATACCAAAGAGAATATACGAACGCTGGATTTGTCCCTTAACAAACTCAATGATCGCCTGCTCCTGCGCCAGCAAAAAGAGCATATCTGGCTTCTCCAGATAGGTTGCGATATGTCCAAAAGGAAGAATGAGTATAGAAAACAAGACTAATCCTACTATTATCGGCCAAGACTGACTAGGGAAATTCCGCAGCAATTGATTGTACTGAACCGCCAAAAATCCGAGAAAAATCAATAAAAACAAGACAAAGTGATCATTGAGAACATAGCGCAGATACTTCAGACAGCGCTGACGGAAATCTTGCTTGCGTTTAGCAAATACTTCTTTCATACCGCTGCCTCTTCCGTCAAGGCAAGATAGATGTCATTGAGACTAGCTTGCGGCATCTGAAATTGTCCCCGCAACTCAGTCAGATTGCCCTTAGCGCGCACCTGTCCTTTATGCAAAATCACAAAGCTATCGCACATCTTCTCAGCCGAATCCAAAACGTGGGTACTCATGAGGATGGACTTGCCTTTTTTCTTTTCCTCATCCAAGAGCTGGATAAGGTCTGCAATAGCTACTGGATCCAGCCCCAAAAAGGGCTCATCCACGATAAAAAGACTAGGATCTACCACGAAAGCACAGATAATCATGACCTTCTGCTTCATACCCTTAGAGAAATGCACTGGAAACCAGTCCAACTTATCCTTGAGTCGGAAGATAGTTAAGAGGCGCTCCACGCGCTCAAAAGCGACTTCCTGCTCAATGTCGTAAGCCATAGCTACCGTCTCAATGTGCTCGCGCAGGGTCAACTCCTCATAAAGGCTCGGTGTCTCTGGGATAAAGCCAATCTTCTTACGGTAAGCGCTAGGATTTTTTCCCAGCTGCAAACCATCAATCCGAATTTCTCCCTTGTAAGGTGTCAACAACCCGATAATTTCATTGATGGTAGTGGATTTACCAGCACCATTGAGACCAATCAAACCAACCAACTGGCCATTGCCCACTTCAAAGCTGACATCCTTTAAAACCGGGATATTTACATAGCCGCCCGTAAGCTCTTTGATTTCTAACATATTTTCTCCAAATTCTGGTATAATGTTCTTATATTTTAAATTATAACAAAAATCTAGCGAATAGAGGTATCATTTATGGCTGATTGTATTTTTTGTAAGATTATCACAGGAGAAATTCCGTCTTCTAAAGTTTATGAAGATGACCGGGTGGTAGCCTTTCTAGACATTTCTCAGGTCACTCCAGGCCATACTTTGGTCGTTCCCAAGCAGCATTTCAGAAACCTTTTGGAAATGGATGCAGACAGTGCTAGTCAGCTCTTCGCTCGTGTCCCAGACATCGCCCGCAAGGTTATGAAAGCGACAGGCGCCAAAGGCATGAACATTCTTAACAACAACGAGGAAATCGCCGGCCAGACTGTCTTTCATACCCATGTCCACCTAGCTCCTCGCTATGAAGAGACAGACGGTTTACAAATCAGCTTTGAAACCCACGAACCAGATTTCCCAGCCTTAGCTCAATTGGCTGAAAAGATTGCACAAGCTTAAGGAGGAACTATGAAATTTTCAAATCTTATGCTGTTCACAGGTGCTGCCTGGACCAGCTACCGATTGATCAAAAACCGGAAGACAATTAGCCAAGAAGTCGTCGAAACATCCGATATCTTGGATAAAATTCAAGATAATTTAGCTAACATCCAGCACAATCTTTCCATTATCCAAGAACAGCGAGACAATATCAAGGAAATGGCTCAGGACTTGACTTATAAATACAAGGTTTTTGAGAAACAAGCCCAAGCTCAAATCTCGCAAATACAGGATATCTGGCAATAGAAAACTTTCTCATAACAAGAAAAATGTACCAACAAAAGGTTAGACAATAATTTAAGTAAAGGACTTAGTTCTGCATTGCACAGGGCTGAGTCCTTTCAATTTGACTTTAACTCGTTTGTTATTGTGATAATCAATGTAGTTCACAATAGCTTGTTCCAATTGATTAAGTGACTGAAACGTCTTCTCATAACCATAAAACATCTCAGACTTAAGAATTCCCAAGAAGGACTCTTTCATACCGTTGTCTGGACTGTTACCTTTGGATGACATGAATTATTGAATCCCCTCACTCTCTAAAAATTGATGATAAGAAACATGTTGATATTATCAAACTTGGTCTCTGTAAAGAATGGTATTCCCCTAGTATTTCTCCGTAAATGCTTCCTCCAACATAGTTTTTACTTGTTCCAAGTTCGGTGAGCAAGCAATTTCGACAATCTTTAGAAGAATATCAAAAGAAAACTCAATTAGCAATTCTTGGATAATTCCGTTTTTCTTCTTTCTTTTTTCCTCCTTTAAGCGAAATTTTATAAACTTTTTTAGAACAGCATCCTCCATTCTTAGCCAGTCATTTTCTGCTTTAATACCTTTTGGTTGTGTCTCACCTCTTCTCAGATTTTCTTTGGTTTACGACCCATTATAACTGGGCCACAGGTATCTTCAACCAAGTCATATATAGAGCCAAATCAATCCTTGATTCTACTTGTCAAAGGAAGGAATCTTTTGGGACCAATTCATTTATTGTATAGAAACTATATTAGAGACGATTATAATCTGGTTTTTCTTTGTGAAACATGGAAAACACCTCGCAACTCTTCTTACATCTTTTATGCAACTTTACACAAAGAAAAGCCCTTAGAAACTGGTGTTCTAAGAACTTTGTCTTCAACCTGAATCGCAGCCTAAGGCTTCTTTCTTAGCTTAACTCGGCCAAAATAGCCTTCAGTTGCTCCTTCGTATGAACACCAGCTACTTGCTTAACGACTTGACCGTCTTTCTTGAACAGAAGGGTCGGAATGGACATAATGCCGAATTCACGGGCAGTATTAGGATTTTCATCCACATCCATTTTAAGGATTTTCAGTTCATCTTCATGAACTTCCTCTGCCAACTGCTCCAAGATAGGCGCCTGCATGCGGCATAGACCACACCAAGTTGCCCAAAAATCAATCAGAACCAGTCCATCTTTTGTCTCTTCAGCGAATGTTGCATCTGTAACTGCTGCTACCATAAATCTTCTCCTTTGAATAGCTTACTTTTGATAATATTGTACACCAAATTTAGAAAAATAAAAAAATTCTCTAGCAAAGTAGAGAATTCTTATTTTTCCAAACAATTTTTTAAAATAAAAATAGATTGAGGAACATCTGAGAAAACTTGGCTTAAAAATTCCAAATGTTGCTGATCTTTGCTATCTAAAGCTACGGTGTGCTTGACATTTACAGTGCCATCATCGTTCTCAATGATCTGATGACCAAAAAGGATATCTCCAAACGGGGTCGCTGTTTTATCCCAAAATTCCTCAAAGGGCTTGACAAGTGTCAGCTGATATTCCATTGGGGGCATTCCTTCGAGTTCCATTATCCCACAAGATCCTGTCTTAAATCCACCATTTAATGTAATATTTTTTAAATCTTCTTCCCAGTCATACCACTTTTCAATATTTTCATAGTAGGACCATACATCTTCTTTTGCTGCTTTCATGCTTAAACTGAAACTAAATTCCATTACAATAACTCCTTTATAATATGTATACTTATTATAAGTATATTTATAATATTTGTCAAATGTTTTTTCTTTCTAGCACTAATATTTCTTCTAAAATAGTCTACTTAATTTGATTCTGCTTTTCATACTGATAAAATGGGATAAGAATGATGTCTTGGTCGTATGGCTTGATATTCGCTCTCTTATTTAGCCATTTAGGCAATAGTGCGATTCCTTTCCCGTTTTCAACTAAGCTGATAATGTTCTCAAAAGAATCAATTTCTACAACTGATTTTAAATGAGCAAACTTCATTAAGCTTTGTTTTCTAAAAGGGCAATTTTTATCTTTATTAACGAATATGGGCATTTCCTCAGTAGCCTTTATGATGCTCGAACAAAGATAAACTGACTCAATATGTCCAATAGTCTCATCATAATGTTTCAAATTTTCAATTTTTTGAAAACAAAAAATTTTATCAAAGTCTTCCTGATGAGCAATGGTGGGTATATCCGAAGTTTTTTGGATATTAATTTCGCTTTTATCCAAATCAATTGTTTGCGAATTATTAATATCGTGATTGAATAATAATTCTGAAATTAAGATGGATATTTTCGAGGTTTCACATTTCTTTTTTAATTTCTCTAAATTGTTAGAAGTTTCCTTACAAAATTGATAAAATAAGTCTCCACTTTTTGTCGGAACTAAACCATTATATTTTCTGTAAAATAATTTCGTATCTAATTCAGTTTCAAGCACTTTCAATCTAGCGCTGAGATTAGATTGTGCATATTGTAATATCTTTGAACTTTTGTTTATTGATCTTGTCTCATAGATCGTCACAAAAATGCTCATATCATTAAAATTCATTTAAAACACCTTATCACTTTTTGTGATNATTATATCATTTTTAAGTATTATTCAACATGATATAAATCATTTATACTGTGAATAGTTAATTAGAAAAGAGGTACCGCAATGCAAGCAATGCAATATACTATAAAATTACCAGCAGATTATGATATGGATATCATTAGACAACGTGTCCGAAATACAGGTCATTTGATGGATGGATTCGACGATTTGTTTTTCAAAGTTTATTTAATCTCTGAAAAATCTGAAGGCCAATTATTTAACAGTTACTGTCCGCTATATATTTGGAAAAATACCAACGGAATGACAAAATTCATATTTGATGGTTACTTTGATCATATTTTAAATTCGTTTGGCTGGCAAAATATTGAAATCGGAATAACTTCATCAGTCGAAATATCTGATCATTTTGACTCAAGTAAATATGCTACATTGGAAATCATTGATATAGAAGCGTCTGAAAGTTTAAAATCCTTTACCATTCACGAGCAAATACAAAACAACGAAAGTGGCAAAGTCGTTATTTTCAATCCTGATAAATGGAAAAAATGTATTTTTACTTTTTATACCAATAAACCCGGTACACAACTACCAACATTTGAAATTTTGCATATTTCACAATAAGTAGCATATGATAAGTAATAGGGAAATGCCTGAGCAAACAATTTTTCATTTTTTTGCACACTATGATAGTATACTTGCTCTTCCCAAAATTGTATGACCTTTACTGTCATCGGCTAAATGAAAAAATCGTTACGACATGTAACGATTTTTTGACTATGATATTAACTCAATTCCGCGATAATCGCCTTCAGTTGCTCCTTCGTATGAACACCAGCTACTTGCTTAACGACTTGACCGTCTTTCTTGAACAGAAGGGTTGGAATAGACATAATGCCAAATTCACGGGCAGTATTTGGATTTTCATCCACATCCATTTTGAGGATTTTCAGTTCGTCCTCATGAACTTCTCCTGCCAACTGCTCCAAGATAGGCGCCTGCATGCGGCATGGACCACACCAAGTTGCCCAAAAATCAATCAGAACCAGTCCATCTTTTGTCTCTTCAGCGAATGTTGCATCTGTAACTGCTGCTACCATAAATCTTCTCCTTTGAATAGCTTACTTTTGATAATATTGTACACCAAACCCAGAGGAAAAGAAAATATTTGCTACGGAATACCCGATGCTTCCCTACTTAAAGATTACAATCGTCGCGCCACTGCCACCAGCATTTTGCGGAGCATAGCCGAAGGACTTAACGTGCTTGTTGCGGCGGAGGTATTTTGTCACCCCTTCACGGATGACCCCAGTCCCGATACCGTGGATAATATCCACCTGGGCCATATTATTGAGAAGGGCCTGATCGATAAAGGCATCGAGCTCCTCCATGGCCTCTTCATAGCGTTTGCCACGCAGATCCAATCTGGCTCTTGGACCATTAGTATTGGTTCGCTTGACCACATTGACCTGCTTGCGCTTAGGTTGCTGCTCCTTTTCAGCTTTGAGAAGATTAAATTCCTGCTCATCTAGTGTCATTTTGATGAGACCGACCTGAGCTTCCCAACGGCAGTCCTTGAGCTGCTTGACTAAGGTTCCCCGCTGACCATAGCTTGTCACCAGAATATCATCTCCCACCTTGGGCGCCCGATTTTTCTTGGCATGCTTGAGCACTTTATTCTTTGATAAATCAACCGTTGCTGGCGCCAACTTTTTAAGCTGAGCCTTGGCTTCAATAATCTCATGCGGTTTGAGACTGGACTTATCATGAAGATTTTTGAGAATGCTCTCACTCTCTGACAAGGCCATATCCACGATTTCCTGTGCTTCCAAGCGTGCCTTATTGAGCTCGGTTTCCTTTTCTCTGTTAAACTCATTGTAAAGTTTTTTGAGGGCTCGGTTAAATTTGAGATTTTCCTGCTCCACCTCGCGGATATTATCCAGGCGCTTACGGCTTTCCAGCGTCTGCTCTTCTAAGCGCTCAATGATCCGATTGACATCACTATCCGTATTTGTCTGCTCTTGGGCATGGCCAACGATAACTTCCGACAAGCCTAAACGCCGAGCAATTTCAAAGGCATTGGAGCGGCCAGGCACTCCCTGCATAAAGCGATAGGTCGGCCGCAAACTATCTGTATCAAATTCCATGCTGGCATTTTCCACCCAGTCCGTCTCAATCCCATAGGCTTTGAGCTCAGGATAGTGGGTCGTCGCCATGGTTTTAATCTGCCTTAGCCGCAAATCTTCCAAGATAGCAATCGCCAGTGCTGCACCCTCTTGCGGGTCAGTCCCAGCTCCCAGCTCATCCAGCAGGACCAAACTCTCGCTATCAACCTGCTCTAAAATAGAGACGATATTAGTCATGTGACTGGAGAAAGTCGATAGGCTCTGCTCAATCGATTGCTCATCACCAATGTCTGCAAAAATCTGACTGAAAATCCCGACGCGGCTGCCCTTGTCTGCCAGAATCGGCAGACCTGACTGGGCCATGATTTGAGCCAAGCCCAAAGTCTTCAGCATAATGGTCTTACCACCCGTATTAGGCCCGGTAATGACAATCTCTGTCAAGTCTGGCCCGAAATGCAGGTCATTAGCCACTGCATTTTCAATCAGGGGATGGCGGACACTAAGCAGTTGAATATCCTTCTCCTCCGACAGGTCTGGCACCACCGCTCCCGTCTCCTGCATGAAGCGGACCTTGGCACGCACCAGATCCAGATGCCCGATAATCCAAGCATTGTTGGCAATTTCAGCCGCATGAGGCCGTATCATATCCGACATGGCCTGCAAAACCCGCTGAATTTCATAGCGCTCGTCCGCCCGACTGCTAGCAATCTCTTCATTGAGATTAACCACCGCCCGCGGCTCAATGTAAACCGTACTACCGCTGGCCGAAATATCGTGAACGACGCCCGCAATACGATTGCGGTAGGTATTTTTCACAGGTAGTACATTACTGCCGTTCCGACTGGCCACCACTTGGTCTGCCAGCATGTCACCCTTGGTTTTGAGAATCTCTTGAAGAATATCTCGAACCTGAACTTCATTTTCTTGGATTTTCCGACGAATACGACTCAACTCTTCACTAGCAAAACTTTCGAGAAAGCCCCCATCATTGATAGCTTGTAGGCTCCCCTGAATATTAGGAAACTCTACTAGATTGTCAAAAAGACGATCCAAACGCTCCAATTGGATATTCTCCAAGTCCTCGTAGAAAGATATCAGCTCATGCGTCACAGCCAAGACCCGCTTGAGGGTTAAAAACTCCTCAATATTAAGGTCGCTATCCAGCTCTAGGCGCTTGGTCAAGCCCCTAATATCCTGAATGGCTCCCAAACTAAAGTGCGGATGTTGCACAAAAATCTGCCGCATATCGGACATTTCCAAAAAAGCAGCAGCAATTGATTCTTTTTTGCTGTTTGGCTGGAGCTGCTTCAACTCCAACTCTCCCAGCTCAGTCAGTAGATAGGGAGAAAAAAGCTCCTTAATTTTCTCAAATTCCAAAGTTTCTAAAATTTTATGATTCATCATGTTCATTCTATTTCTATATGATTTAAACTGAAAAAGAAACTCAGCTACAGGGCAACTGAGTCTTAATTATCCGATAATTTTTGTGACCCAAAGGTCATGTAAAATGGATGAAGTTATAGGCGTGTGATTGATAATAAACCGAATCAGCAAACTCGAATTTAAGCGTTCTTGGATAAAGGACATGGGCACAGTAGCTAAAATAGTCAGTCCCATCTCGATGACAAAGAGTGAGATGAAGACCGCAATAGCCCCACTGACCATATTGAAAACTTTGGTATCCCACTTATTCGGATAGGGAATTAAATTTACAAAAATCCCAAAAAAGCGGCCTACTATATAAACAAGACTGAAAACAAGAAGATAAGCCAGCCCCGCATAAAAAACCTTATCCAAATGGAAAAGTTGAGAACTTGCAAAGAAATAAGTCGAGCTGCCTTTAACAGCGCTAGCATAGGGCACCCACAAGCTGATAGACTTAGCCAAGCCTTGATATAGAGCTCCAGCCACCAGCATGGATACAATCGTCATAGCAGCATAATATCCCTGCAGAACAATCCCACGCGAGTAGCCAATATAAAAGCTCCAAGCTAATATTAGTAAAATAATAATCGCAAACACTATCTTTCCCCTGTATTAGCTGACTTTTCTCTTAATTCGCTAAGCATTTTGTGACGAAGGCTTTCCAATTCTTTTTCCTTATCATCAAACTCAATCTCGCGACTGAGCTGGGTAGATAAACTATTAATCGCCAACAAAATAGCCAAGACTTCATCATCTGCCGCAGGCATCTGCTCTTTGATGGCCTTATATTTTTCCTTAGCAACCCGCTCCACTTCTTCCATGAAAAGATTATCGTGTTCTGTTGTTAAAGTTAAGGTTTTGTTTCCAAATGTAAACTTATATCTATTCAAATTTGCCATAAAATCACCTCATGATATTATACCAAAAATCGCTACATTTGTCAGGTAGAAATCTGCTATCCAGCCTTTGATAAATTATAACTCTTTCGTATAATAATATCGCTCACCTGTATAAGGATATTCTTTTAATCTAAACACTTCCTCATAGCCATGCTTTTTATAAAAATCTGGCGCTTGAAAATGAAAGGTATCCACAAATGAATACTTACACTTCCTGTTACGAGCCTCTTTTTCTGCCCTTTGCAAAATATCCGAGCCAAGTCCTTGCCCCCGTAAGTCCTCATGCACATATAAATACTCAATTTCAAGCCAATAACCAAATGTTTCAGCTACTAGGCCGCCCATTAAATTTCCGTTCTCATCTTCGACAAAGATATTGAGAGGCTCACTTGTTGAAGCTTCCCGTTTAGAGCGATTATAAGCTCGGATTAAATTTCCAAGTTCTTGGACACGTTCAGATTCTTTATTTTCCAATCTCAATTTCATTAGGCTCTCCTTCTTATCAAATCTTAAATCTATTCTACCATTTTAGCAAGATAAGTAGAATTTATTCACACCAAAAGTAAAAATTTAAAAGATAGATACCTTAAAATATATTAGAAAAGACAAGGCAGCAAACCTTGTCCTTATACTGTATCTAATAGTTCTCTTATTCATAGATTTTCTGCATGCATATCGCCCTCTATTTATACTCACTCTTACGATCCTGCACTTTCGTAGGCGTCCAAACCCCTATCCCAAAGTTTGAGGGAAATGAAAAAGCAAACAAGGGAAATCAGAATCAAACCACCAATGTTAAAGAGTCCATTCTTGTCCTGCAAGAAATAGCTGGCAGGGTAGTAGGCCGTAAAGGCGAAAGGCACGATAAAACTAATCAACCAACGAAGAAGCGAATTGTAAATGGAAATCGGGTACTTGGCAAAGTCATTAAACATATAGAAGATGTAAATCATGGCACCTGACTGCTTGGTCCAAAAAGCAATACTGGCTGTCGCTATCTTCAAGGAAGTATAAATCAAGGTCGCAAAAGGAATACAGACTAGGAAAAGCAGGAATTTAGGAAAGGTCCAGCTAATACTGGTGACCGTTGTCGCTAGCAAGATTCCACCGACCAAGAGTTCGCCCAAGGCATCAATCTGAAAGGTCTCAACCAGAATATGAAAGAGAGGATTGATAGGACGAGTCAGGTATTTGTCAAATTCTCCCTTTCGCACCAAGCGTTGCCCCAGTGCCCAGAGATTATCAAAAAAGAGATGGTCCAATCCCTTGGGAATCAAGGAAAAACCATAGATAAAGGCTATCTCTTGAAAGGTCCAGCCTTCTAGAGATGGAATATGTTGAAAGAGTACATTGAGAAACAAGAGGTTCAAGCCTTGGGTCAGGAAGACACCTAACACGCCCACCACAAAATCGACCTTGTATTCCATGATTTGCTTGATGTATTGTCTGATAAAAATCAGATGCATACGTTGATATTTTTTCATACTAACCTCCTTGAATGGTGATGAATGACTGGACCCGTTTCCAAATCAACTGAGACAAGCCCACCATCACTATGAGCCAGAAGAACTGTAGCAAGAGTGCTTGAAGAATCTGACTGGCATCGTATTTTCCAACAATGATCATGACTGGAGTATAAATCAAGGATGAAAAAGGCAAGAAGGACAGAATATCTGATACGATCTTTGGAAAGAAAGCCAAGGGAATCAAACTCCCAGACATAAAGTCAATCAAAGAATTCTTAAGCAGATTAGAGCCCCATAAATTTTTAAACACAAAGGCTGAAAATCCAAAGCAGATATTAAAGAAAAAGTTGATCAGGTAGGCTAGGATTAAGCTAAAGAGATAAAGGATGGTTAATCCTAGCACTTCTACAACCCCTTGCCTAGATAAAATTTTCATCAATACGATGACACTTAAAAATGGCAGTCCAACAGAGATAAAAATCAACCACTTGGATCCAAGCTCGGTGAAGAGATAAGAGGCCGCAAAATGCACTGGTCGCAGCAAGCGCATGATAATGGAGCCATCCTTGACCTCCTCCCCAATCATAAAAGAAGAATCCGACCTAGTCAAAAGATTGGTCACAAAACTCATGATGATGTAGAGGGTGATATCTGCCATACTGAAACCCTGAATCAAAGACTCTTGCGAGGAATCAAAGACAGCCTTCCAGAGATAAAATTCCACAAAAGCACCCATGACATCGCCAATCCGATAAAGAAGAAAGTTGACTCGATAGGTAATCAACTCCTGAATCCCTGCATTGATAAAGGGTTTATAACGTCGCCACAATTTGACCATCTTAGAGCTCCTTTCGGTAGAAGCGACGGATAATATCCTCGATATCCGTATCCACCATCTTCAAATCGCGAATCTCAAAATCAGACAGGGTTTGCTTGATAATATCGGCCGACTGGTAGCGTGAACTATCAAATTCAATATTAAGGCTATTTCCTTGTCTATCAATGGTCATATCAGGCAAACCCTCATAGTGAGAAACGAGATGACTTTGACCTGATACCAGTTCAAAGGAAAGAGTCTTCATCTTGCCAAATGTTTCCTTGAGCTGGCTAACCGTTCCATCAAAAATCTCCTGCCCCTTGTCAATCATAAAAATCCGATCACAAAGTTGCTCAATATCGCTCAAGTCGTGAGTGGTCAAGAGAATAGTGGTCTCTTCCTCCTGATTGATCTGGGTAATGGCCCGACGAATATTGTCCTTGACCGACACATCCAACCCAATGGTCGGCTCATCTAAAAAGAGAACCTTGGGATTGTGGAGTAAGGAAGCCGCAATGTCCGCCCGCATCCGTTGCCCAAGTGAAAGAGTTCGCACGGGGTCCTTGATAAAATCTTTCAAATCTAAGACTTCATTTAAAAAATCCATTCTCTTGTGGAAGAGCGAATCTGGCACATCGTAAATCTCTTTCAAGACCGTGTAGGTCTCTTGCAGTGCCAAATCCCACCATAACTGGGTTCTTTGCCCGAAAACAACTCCAATATCTTTGACATAATCTTGGCGATTGTCCTGCGGAATCTTGCCATTAATCCGACAAAAACCAGATGTCGGTTTCAAAATTCCTGTCAGCATTTTGATGGTTGTCGACTTCCCAGCACCATTGGCCCCTATAAAGCCTAGAATCTGTCCCTTTGGTACCTCAAAGGTCATATCCTTGACCGCTTCAAAGGTCTGCTTTTCGGGATGAATAAAGGAGCGCAAAGCCCCCTTCAATCCCGGTTCCTTGACCGTCTTCACAAAATTTTTCTGAAGATGTTCTACTTCTATCATTGCCATACGTTTCTCCCTTTAGAAAGTCTTCGGTAACTCGTTTCACAATGTTTAATTTAGCACAAAATAAAGAAAAAAGCAAAAAATCAGACGATCTAGCATAACATAAGAAATTATAAATAACCCAAAAATAAAAATTGATAAAAAAAGACAAGATCCGAAAACCTTGTCTTTATTACTATACCGGCGGCCGGGGTCGAACCGGCACGTCCTTGCGGACACTGGATTTTGAGTCCAGCGCGTCTGCCAATTCCGCCACGCCGGCAAAGTAACTGGGGTAGCTGGATTCGAACCAACGAATGAGGGAGTCAAAGTCCCTTGCCTTACCGCTTGGCGATACCCCAATAATCAAAAGAAATAGGCGAGTGATGGGGATCGAACCCACGCATGCCAGAGCCACAATCTGGTGTGTTAACCACTTCACCACACCCGCCATATTCCAAAACACGGGCAGTAGGAATTGAACCCACACTGAAGGTTTTGGAGACCTTAGTTCTACCTTTAAACTATGCCCGTTAAGCATGGAAGGGGAGGGATTCGAACCCCCGAACCCGAAGGAGCGGATTTACAGTCCGCCGCGTTTAGCCTCTTCGCTACCCTTCCGAAATTCTAAAGATATATGGCGCGAGACGGAATCGAACCGCCGACACATGGAGCTTCAATCCATTGCTCTACCAACTGAGCTACCGAGCCAAATTGCGGGAGCAGGATTTGAACCTACGACCTTCGGGTTATGAGCCCGACGAGCTACCTAGCTGCTCCATCCCGCGATATTCTAATCTAAGGAGGATGTGGGATTCGAACCCACGCACGCTTTTACACGCCTGACGGTTTTCAAGACCGTTCCCTTCAGCCGGACTTGGGTAATAAACTACACCCGCTTGAATATGGGAGTTAACGGGATCGAACCGCTGACCCTCTGCTTGTAAGGCAGATGCTCTCCCAGCTGAGCTAAACTCCCAAAAAGGAAGTACTCCGACTTCCTATCCTGCTAAGCGACTACCATATCTCACAGGGGGCAACCCCCAACTACTTCCGGCGTTCTAGGGCTTAACTTCTGTGTTCGGCATGGGTACAGGTGTATCTCCTAGGCTATCGTCACTTAACTTACTGAATTAACTTACAATATCTCAT
>NZ_RJNA01000022.1 GCF_003943815.1 Streptococcus cristatus
GGCTAAGCTTGTCTTTTTTTTGTTTTTGGGAGGAGAAAAAGAAAGACGAGGTGAGTTTAAAAGGATTGCTTTATGTTTAAAATCAAAAATCAATTTTGAATTAGTTGGGGAGAGTATAAAGTCATTAAATATGGTAAAATAGTAAAAGATGAATTTTGAATGGAGGTTGGTTCAATACCACCCCCTTCAATTAGATGAGGAGAAAAACATGCAAGCAGTTGCACATTTTATTGATACTTTTGTTCCAGAGCACTATGATCTCTTTTTGGATTTAAATCGTGCGGATAAGACTTTCTCAGGAAAAGTTACCATTACTGGTGAAGCCAAAGCTGAGAAAATTTCCTTACACCAAAAGGATTTGACGATTGAGGCCGTAGAAGTGGCTGGACAAGCTCGTCCCTTCACTCTTGATAATAATAATGAAGCTCTTTATATTGAATTGGCAGCAGCAGGCCCTGTGGAAGTAACCTTGACCTATACAGGTAAGATTACAGATAATATGACAGGGATTTACCCATCTTACTATACAGTAGATGGAGTGAAAAAAGAGATTATTTCTACGCAGTTTGAGAGCCATTTTGCCCGCGAAGCCTTTCCGAGTGTGGATGAGCCAGAGGCTAAGGCAACTTTTGATTTGGCTTTGAAATTTGACCAAGCAGAGGGCGAACTTGCCTTGTCTAATATGCCTGAAATCGACGTTGAAAATCGGAAAGCGACTGGCATTTGGAAGTTTGAAAGAACGCCTCGCATGTCTTCCTATCTCTTGGCCTTTGCTGCTGGGGATATGCAAGGTATTACTGCTAAAACTAAAAACGGCACTTTGGTTGGTGTTTATGCAACCAAGGCTCACCCAGCCAGCAATTTAGAATTTGCTTTGGACATTGCGGTTCGCTCGATTGAATTTTACGAAGAATATTATGGTGTCAAATACCCTATTCCTCAGTCGCTTCATGTAGCTCTGCCAGACTTTTCATCTGGCGCTATGGAAAACTGGGGTCTGGTCACATACCGTGAGATTTACCTCTTAGTAGATGAAAATTCTACGGTATCCAGTCGTCAAGATGTAGCACTTGTCGTTGCTCATGAGTTGGCTCACCAATGGTTTGGAAACTTGGTCACTATGAAGTGGTGGGATGACCTCTGGCTCAACGAAAGCTTTGCCAACATGATGGAATACGTCTGTGTCAATGCGATTGAACCAAGCTGGAATATCTTTGAGAATTTCCAAACAACAGGTGTGCCTTTGGCGCTTAAGCGGGATGCGACAGACGGAGTCCAGTCTGTTCATGTAGAAGTGAAGCACCCTGACGAAATCAATACCTTGTTTGATCCGGCTATCGTTTATGCCAAGGGAAGCCGCCTAATGCACATGCTTCGTCGTTGGTTGGGTGATGAGGCCTTTGCTAAAGGCTTGAATGCTTACTTTGCTAAACACCAGTATGGGAATACCATCGGTCGTGACCTTTGGAATGCCTTAGGAGCTGCTTCTGGTCATGATGTAGCAGCCTTTATGGACTCTTGGTTGGAACAGCCAGGATACCCTGTTTTGACGGCTACAGTAGAAAACGATACCCTCAAACTCTCTCAAAAACAATTCTTTATCGGGGAGCACGAAGATAAGAAACGTACTTGGGTCTTGCCTTTAAATAGCAACTGGAAAGGTTTGCCAGATACGCTGGAAACAGAAACACTAGAAATTCCAAATTATTCTGCCTTGGCTGCTCAAAACCAAGGTGCCCTGCGCTTTAATACTGAAAATACAGCCCACTATATCACGGACTATCAAGGTGTCTTGCTTGAGCAGATTTTAGATACCATTACAGACTTGGATAGCACCAGCAAGCTTCAAGTGGTGCAAGAGCGCCGTCTTTTGGCTGAAGCAGGCAGCATTTCATTTGCTGATTTGGTTCCTGTAATTGAAAAACTGACAGAAGAAACCTCCTATTTGGTTGTTTCAGGAGTTAAAGCCGTTCTGAATGGCCTCAAGCTCTTTGTGGACGAAGGAAGCGAGTGCGAGAAAGCATATAACGAATTGGTTGTTAAACTTATCAAATTCAACTTTGATCGTCTAGGCTTTGAAGCAAAAGAAGGGGAAAGTGATGAGGATGAGTTGGTTCGCCAGATCGTTGTAGGAGGTCTGATTGCAGCTGATGACCAAACAGCAAGTCAAGAAGCAAGTCGTATTTTTGCTGATCATCAAGAGGACTTGGAGAAATTGCCTGCAGCTATTCGCTTGCATATTCTCATCAACCAAATCAAGCATTATGAGAGCAAAGAATTGGCCGACCAATACTTGAATGATTATGTTTCAACGGTTGACGGTAGCTTTAAACGCCAATTGGCATCTGCTTTGGCTTACACTAAGGACTCAGAAACACTTGCTCGTATCTTGGAATCTTTGAAAAACAAGGATATCGTGAAACCACAAGATTTGGCCATGAGCTGGTATTTCCCTCTCTTAAATCACCAATTTACTCAAGCTACTGCTTGGACTTGGGCGCGTGAGAATTGGGATTGGATTAAGGCTGCTCTGGGTGGCGACATGAGCTTCGACAAATTCGTCATTTATCCAGCTAATGCTTTCAAGACAGAAGAAAGACTAGCAGAATACAAGGCCTTCTTTGAGTCGCAGCTGGACGATATGGCAATCAGCCGTAATATCAGCATGGGAATCAAAGAAATCGCAGCGCGTGTTGACTTGATTGCCCGTGAAAAAGCAACAGTTGAGAAAGCTATCAAAGCAGCAGTCTAGATAAATGAAAGGATCAGATTATAAAGTCTGGTCTTTTTTGTTGTTTAGAATCCCATAATTTCAGCCTTCTTTAAGAAAAAATTCAGTCCCGTTTAAGCAAAACTCCCTATAATAATCCTAGCATGTGAAGGGATTTCAATATTTATATTGCTTCATCATGTTAAAATCCATGAAATATAAAATGTAGAAAGAGGAAAACCTTAATGGATATGGAAAAAATGATTGTAGTTAAAAAGAGTACCAAATGGTGGATGACAGCAGTAGCTAGTGCCTCCTTAGCCGTCGGAGCGATTGGTGGATATGGAATTGGTGCCTTGACACAGAAAAGCCCGCAGCAGAGTTCAGTGCAGGCTACTATGCCTCAGCAAAACAAGCAATATGGCAAGATGCCAGGTCAAGGTGGACAACCTCCTCAAGGTCAGGGACAGGGAAATGAAAATGGTATGCCACCACAGATGGGGGGACAAAACGGTCAAGATGGTCAAGGCGGTCCGGGAGGTGGAGGTCAGCCACCACAAGGAAATGGGCATCCGGGAGGACCACAAGAAGGAAATCAATCAAAGAAGAAGCCATCAAACGCTGATGGCACAACAAAAGATGATAAGAATAGCGAAAATAACTCGAAAACAACAAATTCTTAAAGCATTTTCGACAAGTCATGATATAATAGAAAAAGATAGGTTAAGATAGCATGGGAAGTGTTTACCATGTCTCAATTTAAACTACACAGCATAAGCTTTTTCTAGAAAGGGAGGAACAGGATGATTAAGATTCTATTAGTGGAGGATGACCTCGGTCTGTCAAATTCAGTATTTGATTTTTTAGATGATTTTGCAGATGTTATGCAGGTCTTTGATGGCGAAGAAGGTTTATACGAAGCAGAAAGTGGCGTGTATGACCTGATTCTACTGGACTTGATGCTTCCTGAAAAGGACGGCTTCCAAGTACTCAAAGAATTGCGTGAAAAAGGGGTGAGCACTCCTGTCCTCATCATGACTGCCAAGGAAAGTATCGATGATAAAGGCCATGGTTTTGAGCTAGGTGCTGACGATTACCTGACCAAGCCATTTTATCTGGAAGAGCTGAAGATGCGGATTCAGGCCTTGCTCAAACGCTCTGGTAAGTTTAATGAAAATACCCTTTCCTATGGCGATGTGACGGTTAATCTTTCGACCAATTCTACCTTGGTAGATGGAAAGGAAGTTGAGCTACTGGGTAAAGAGTTTGATTTGTTGGTATACTTCCTTCAGAATCAAAATGTCATTTTGCCTAAAACTCAGATCTTCGATCGTTTATGGGGCTTTGACAGCGATACGACGATTTCTGTGGTGGAAGTCTATGTATCTAAGATTCGGAAAAAATTGAAAGGAACGGCTTTTGCGAATAATCTTCAAACCCTTCGCAGTGTCGGTTACATTTTAAAGAATGCTGAATAAACTCAAAAAAGCCTTATATGCGGATGATTTTTCTTATTTCATTCGCTATTTTGGTGTATTCACCCTGATTTTCTCGGCCATGACGCTCATTATTATCCAAGTCATGCGCTCCAGCCTTTACACGACTGTTGACGATAATCTCAAAAGTCTCAGTCAAAATCCCGCCTGGGTAGCCAATCTAGCCTATCGGACGACGGGCCGACAATACCAAGAGCCAGAGAACAAGGATTCAGAGCACAAAGATTCAGAGTCTGTGCAAGCTCATGATATCAAGATTGAGGAACCGGGTAGGGTCAATGTCAGTGCCAATACCTCAGCCATTCTTTTGAATGATGATTATCAGAATGTATCAGCCAAAAATAGCTTTTTAAACTTTGATGCGATTAAATTTAACAAACGCTTTCTTAATCAGATCAAGCAAATTCAGCTGACTAATAGCTATGGACAGGTTGAGAGTTATAGAGCCTACATGTTTGACATTGATCCAAATGATGAAATTGAAAATGTCAAATACGCAGTTGTCATGACCAGTATCAGCCAGCTGGAGCAGACTAGCGAAAAGCATGAAAAGCTGATTGCCATTGTCATGATTAGCTTCTGGGGTATTTCTTTGATTGCTAGTATCTATCTGGCGCGGATGAGTGTCAAGCCTCTTTTGGACAGCATGCAAAAGCAGAAGTCTTTTGTTGAGAATGCCAGCCACGAATTGCGGACGCCTCTGGCCGTTCTGCAAAATCGACTGGAATCTCTCTTCCGTAAGCCTGAGGCCACGATTATGGAGTCTAGTGAGAGTATCGCGTCCAGTTTAGAGGAAGTGCGAAATATGCGCCTGTTGACGACCAATTTACTCAACCTAGCTCGGCGCGATGACGGTATCAAGCCAGAATACGGTGAAGTCACACCAGACTTCTTCACGACAGCTTTTTCTAACTATGCTATTATTGCAGAGGAGAGCGACAAGGTCTTTGATTTCAAAAATCTTGTTTCAAAATCAATCACGACAGACAAGGTCTTGCTTAAGCAGGTGATGACCATCCTTTTTGATAATGCCATCAAATACACGGAAGAAGATGGAGAGATCTATTTCGTGGCTTCCGCCAATGATCGGAGCTTGACCTTGCGGATCTCTGACAATGGTCCAGGGATTGCGGGCGATGATAAGAAAAAAGTCTTCGATCGTTTTTATCGGGTGGACAAGGCTCGGACTCGTCAAAAGGGTGGTTTTGGACTAGGCCTATCCTTGGCAAAACAAATTGTAGACGCCTTAAAAGGAACTATCACAGTCAAAGATAACAAACCGCGTGGAACCATCTTTGAAATCAGAGTTCCTCTTAGGTCAGATATTAGAAAACGAATCAGCAAAAGCTGAAAAACTTTTCATATTATTTCAAATTTGACTGCTTTTGCGGTATAATAAAAGAAAGAAATGAGAGAGGTACAACCATGACATCAAAAATGTTGCACACTTGTTTACGAGTGGAAAATTTAGAGGCTTCGATTGCCTTTTATGAAGACGCGTTTGGTTTTAAGGAATTGCGCCGCAAGGACTTTCCAGAGCATGCTTTTACCATTGTTTATCTTGGTTTGGATGGCGATGATTATGAGCTTGAATTGACTTATAATTACGACCATGGACCTTATGTAATCGGTGATGGCTTTGCCCATATCGCTCTTAGCACGCCTGATTTGGAAGGCTTGCACGCTGAGCATGCTGCTAAGGGCTATGAAGTGACTGAGCCAAAAGGGCTGCCTGGAAACCCACCAAATTATTATTTCATCAAAGATCCTGATGGCTACAAGGTCGAAGTGATTCGAGAAAAAAGTCTTTAAAAATAGGTGAAACTTGTATTTTAGCACTTGTAAGATACAAGTTTTTTAACATCAGAATCATTTTATGACAATAGCTTAGGGGATAATAGATGAAAAGACAACATAAAAGGAAGCGTAGACGAAAATATAGACTGATTCTCAGTCTTCTGAATCTGCTTTTCTTAGGACTTCTTATTTTTGGCGGACTACGAATCTATGAAATGTTTCAGGAGCAGGAATTCCAGAAAAAGATTACAGAAGTGATTGCCAAGGAAGAGCAAAAACATGCTGACAATGCCGAAAAGCAGTCTGGTAGGATTGGTAGCCATTATGTGGCAGCTTTTTATCCTCTGATGAAGGGGCAGCCTCTTCAAAGTGTCAAAGATAAAATCTTGCAGGACAGTCAGAGCATTTCAGATGACAAAAAGCAGAAGGAAAACTTGACGGCTTTGACCTTTTACTATACGGAGGAGAAGTCTACTAGTCTTGCCAATACCAAGGAAGTAGTCATTCAGCGAAAAGATTACAGCATCTCAAAAAGAGACATCAAGTCTGAGGAGGCAAGAGAGGTAGCCTCAACTTATATCAATCAGGAAGGTACGTCGGTCACTTTGGACAAGCTGTTTCAAAATCCAGAAGCTGCTAAGGAAATTTTCCTGAAGGAGTTGACCAGTCAGCTAACCTTTAGACAGGTGGAGGAAAGTCAGCAAACAGCAGCTTTAAATGACCTCCGAGAAATAGAACTGAGCCAGTGGAATTTTCACTATGAGCAAAGTTTATTTTCCATTCGTCTGCCCAAAGAAATCAAAGGTGTGTCGAGCGTGACAGTGCCTCTGTCTAGTTTTTATGACCTAATCCGTTCGGAATATTTGCAGGGGGCTGATTTGGAAGCTTACCAGCAGTATGAAACCAAGCGGCATGAGAAAATGGTTGCCTTGACCTTTGATGACGGTCCCGACAGTAAAACGACTCCTCAGGCCTTGGAAATTCTGAAACGCTACAATGCTAAAGCGACCTTCTTTATGGTGGGACAAAATGTTGCTGCCAATCCAGAACTGGCTAAACGTGTCCTTGATGAAGGCCATCAGCTCGGCATCCATACATGGAGCCATCCGGATTTGACCAAGTTACCTCTGAATCAATCCAAAAAGGAGATCTTAGATACTCAGGAAGCCATTTATAAGGCGACTGGTATCCGACCTATGATCACAAGACCGCCTTACGGAGCCATCAACTCTACGGTTCAAAATGCTGTAGATCAGTCCTTTATCATGTGGAGTGTGGACAGTCTCGATTGGAAAACACGCAATACAAAGGCTATTATGCAGGAGATCGTGAAGACCCAGCCGGGATCTATTATCCTCATGCATGATATCCATCAGACGTCCATCGATGCTCTGCCAAGCGTCCTTGACTATCTGAAGAACAACGGCTATACTCTGGTGACAGTTGATGAACTATTAGAAAATCAGCTTCAACCACATCAGATTTATTACAGCAGAAATTAAAAAAGCATTGGAAATATTAAATTTCCAATGCTTTTTGCTTTGCTATCATCAAATAAGAATATTGATGACCGTAATTCTCGCTTAAGGACACACATACAGTTCTTGTTTTTTCAAGATGATTTCTCGAACAGAGGCATATTTTTTGAGAGCTTTTAATTCTTCTGGGTGGCTGATGAAGGTGATGACATAGCCTTCCTTGCCCATGCGACCTGTTCGGCCAGAACGGTGAGTGTAGGTTTCCAAATCGCGCGGCACTTCGTAGTTGACTACGCACTCTAGAGAATCAATATCAATGCCACGCGCAACTATGTCAGTCGCCAGCAAGAGCGTGATATCGTAATCTTTAAATTTCTCAAGAATGACCTTGCGGAATTTTACATTGACATCGCTGGCTAGAGAGACCGCGTTAGCTCCTCGGTACTGAAGCTTTTCTTCGGCGCTGCCCAAATCTGACAAGCTGTTGAAAAAAACTAGACCACGAAATTCTTCTACATTGGATAGCTTGCGCAAGAGTTCAACCTTGTCACGCTTTTCCACCTGCATATAGAAGTGCTGGATATTGTCCAAAGTCTGGTCTTCAATGCTGATGCGCAAGGTATTTTCGGCGATCTTCTCTTGGTCGAACTTAGCCGTAGCACTCATGTAAATCAGCTGGTGGTCACGCGGTGCATAATGCAGAATCTTATCAACAAACGCATACTGGGAATCACTGAGAAGCTGGTCAAATTCATCTAGGATAATAGTATCAACATTCATCATCTTGATTTTCTTGAGCTTGATGAGCTCGAAAATCCGCCCTGGTGTGCCAATTAGGATCTCCGGCCCTTTCTTGAGCCGCTCAATCTGCCTTTTCTGGCTATTACCAGAGAGGAGGAGTTGACTACTCAATCCCAAAGGCTCCGCCCAATACTTACAAACATCAAAAATCTGTCCCGCCAGCTCTGTATTTGGAGCTAAAATCAAAAGCTGTTGCGCTTTTTTAGGTTTTAATTTCAATAAACTAGGAAAGAGATAGGCCAATGTCTTGCCCGTACCGGTCGGACTGATGCCTAGCACCGTTTCTTCCTGAGAAATGGGCTGGAATATTTTTTCTTGGATGGCAGTCAGTTCAGCAAAACCGAGCTGATTTAGCTGTTCCTGCCAGACTGTTGGAAATGTTTCTTTAATCATGGTCAACCTCAAATCTAATACCAGCATCTTTTCTCATGGCAAACAGACACTCATGCACAGCGGTAGCAGCCTGTAGGTAGTTGGTATAAAGCTCTTCCTGGTCGCCTTTAAGCACACGAGCAAAAGCCTGAGCCTCTTCCAGCATTTGGTGCTCTGCTTGATGGATAGTTAGACTTTCCGTCTCTCCAGTCAGCTTTTGGAAAATGGCAGAGCGGATAAACTCGATACCATCTAAGGTCAGAGTGCCTTGGTCCGTATAGATTTCAGCTGGTAGCTGGCTATGAATATTTTTTCCAGCTTGGATACGAACCTGAAAATCTGGATAAATCAGACTGCCTGAACCGTTGAGGTCAACGCTATTTGGCAGTTGTTGAGCTGTATAGCAGACGTTTTGTGGAGCACCAAACAGCCGGACAGCTGCATAAAGCGTATAAACTCCCAAATCCATTAGAGCACCGCCTGAGAATTTAGCAGAAAAAACATTGGGTTCCTGTCCACTCAGTAGAGCTCCCATCTTGGAGGAGTATTTGGCATAAGTAAAATTAGCTCCCCAGATTTTCTTGTCCTTTAGAAAGTTCTGAATGACTGTAAAAGCTGCTTCGTGGTAGTTTCTGGCTGCCTCAAAGATATAAACCTGATGTTCAGCCGCCAGCTTAACCAATTCCTGCCATTCTTCAGGCCTTGATACAGCTGGCTTTTCAACGATGACATGCTTTCGAGCCAAAATGGCTACCTTGGCATGGTTGAAGTGGAGGCTATTAGGACTGGCGATATAAATTACATCTAGGTCGGCAGATAAGAATTCAATCGTATCGGTGTAGAGTGCGACGTTTTGATAATCTCGCGCAAAACGCTCCGCGGAACTCAAGGTGCGCGAGTAAACAGCTGTTAGCTGATACTCACCACTCAGTTGGGCTGCCTTGATAAACTCATGGGAAATGGTTCCCGTACCGATGATACCGAGTTGTAACATACTTTCTCCTTTAAAATGATTTTCCTGAATTTTTCTTGATTCACCCTTTCATTATATCATGAATTAAGGTAAAATAGATAAGATAACAAGTAATGGAGAAAACAATGCAAAACAGACCTATTATTATCGGTGTTACAGGTGGATCTGGTGGGGGAAAAACCAGTGTATCTCGGGCTATTTTAGATCATTTTCCTAACGAAAAGATTTCCATGATTGAGCATGATTCTTACTACAAGGATCAGTCTCATTTGACCTTTGAGGAGCGGGTTAAGACCAACTATGACCATCCTTTTGCTTTTGATACAGACCTCATGATTGAGCAGATCAAAGAGCTTTTGGCTGGCCGTCCAGTGGACATCCCGACCTATGATTATACGGAGCACACGCGCAGCAATAAAACCTATCGTCAGGAACCGCAGGATGTCTTCATTGTAGAGGGAATTTTGGTCTTGGAAGACCAACGCCTCCGCGATTTGATGGACATCAAGATTTTCGTCGATACTGATGATGATGTGCGGATCATTCGTCGGATTAAGCGGGACATGGAAGAGCGCGGACGCAGTTTGGATAGTGTCATTGAGCAGTATCTGGGTGTTGTAAAGCCTATGTACCATCAGTTTATCGAGCCGACCAAGCGCTATGCGGATGTCATTATTCCAGAGGGCGCTTCTAATAAAGTGGCGATTGATTTGATTACTACCAAGATTGAAAAGATTTTGGAGGAAGCTAGAGAAGGATAGAAAGGAAGTCTGGTGTTACACTGGACTTTTTGGGTAAATTATGAGAAAGTTCGTCAAAAGGGAATTCCATTCTCGATCAAAGTTTTTTGCCTGTTTGCTGACCTTTTGCGCAGGTTTCGTGGATGCTTACACTTTCATGGAGCGCGGGGGTACATTGGTTGCGGGCCAGACAGGAAACGTCGTCTTTTTGTCCGTTGAGCTGATTCATCACAAGACTGGAGAAATTGAAGTCAAACTAGCTACCATGCTGGCCTTTATGCTGGGGATTTTTCTGATAACAGTTTTCCGCCCCTTTTTTGAGCAGTCAATATGGCGAGTAAGTAGCATTTCACCAATGGTGCTCATCTGTACTCTGGTAGGCTTTATGCCAAGTACCGTACCAAATATGCTGATTGTTCCTCCGATTGCTTTCTGTATGGGAGTCGTTGCAACAGCTTTTGGCGAAGTAGATGGTATAGTCTACAATAATTCCTTTATGACAGGAAATATCAAGAAAACGATGGTGGCTTTTGGAAATTTTGTGCGGACGCAGGAAAAACCATACTTGAAAGAAGGCATTTTCTTTGTTGCTTTGTTAGGAAGCTTTGTCATCGGAGCCATTATTTCTACCTACCTGCTCCAATTTTACGCCTTACGAACCATTTGGATCGTTGCAGGAATTCTATTTGCCTTCATGATTTTCCGCTTGGTTCAGTATGTACGAAGATAAAGACGAAGCTGCTAAGGAATGAAGAAGCCTGATTAGTAAATTATTAAAAAAAAAGAGAAATGAGAGAAATAATATAATACTAGAAGAAGGAGGAGCTGGCCTGCTTCTTTTTCTTTCTCGCATTTATAGTAATAAGACCACAAAATAATCCAGCATATTAAAAATTTTCAGAAAATATCGAATTATCTGTTGACAGCCGAATGATACTGTGCTAAAATACTAATCAATAACATTTCAAAAGGAGTCAGTCAAACATGAAGTCAACTCAATTTTCAAACTTTGCTTTGTTGTTGCGTTACTCGGGCTAGTGCGAAAGCATTAGTCCTGTTTGGCTTACCAAGCGGGAGTAAATCAACATCTCGCTTGGCTTCCAGCGAGATGTTTTTATTTTATTCTTCACGAAAATCTTTGCTAGGACATACTGAGAAAAGCGAACTAAAAGTTCATTTCATAGTTGTATCTATCATTGATTTTTATAGCTGTTTTAAACGATAAAGAAAGAGGAAAGTCTATGCAAAAAGTTGAGTTTCTTGACACCAGCCTTCGGGATGGTGAGCAGACACCGGGAGTTAATTTCTCTATTAAGGAAAAGGTTGCCATTGCTAAGCAACTAGAAAAATGGGGCATTTCTGCTATTGAGGCTGGTTTTCCAGCTGCTAGCCCAGATTCATTTGCGGCAGTGCAAGAGATTGCTAAAGTCATCACTAAAGCTTCTGTCACTGGCTTGGCGCGTTCGGTTAAGTCTGACATCGATGCTTGCTACGAGGCACTCAAGGATGCCAAACATCCGCAGATTCACGTCTTTATTGCGACCAGTCCCATCCACAGAGAGTTCAAGCTGAAAAAGTCCAAAGAAGAGATTTTAGCAGCCATTAAGGAGCACGTTTCTTATGCTCGTTCTAAGTTTGAGATTGTCGAGTTTTCACCTGAGGACGCGACACGTACAGAGCTAGACTTCCTGCTTCAAGTTGTCCAGACAGCAGTTGATACGGGTGCTAGCTACATCAATATTCCAGATACGGTTGGTTTTACTACGCCTGAAGAGTTTGGAAATATCTTCAAGTATCTGATTGACAATGTCCAAACAGAACGTGAGATTATCTACAGTCCTCACTGTCACGATGATTTGGGAATGGCAGTAGCTAACAGCCTGTCTGCGGTCAAATACGGAGCTAGGCGGGTGGAAGGCACAATCAATGGTATTGGCGAGCGTGCTGGTAATGCTGCGCTGGAAGAAGTGGCGGTTGCTTTGGAAATTCGCAAGGACTATTATCAGGTTGAGTCAGATATCGTCCTTAATGAAACCATCAACACTTCTGAGCTGGTGTCCCGCTTCTCAGGTATTCCGGTGCCTAAGAACAAGGCGGTTGTTGGTGGCAACGCCTTCTCTCATGAGTCTGGTATCCATCAGGATGGTGTCCTTAAGAATCCACTGACCTATGAAATCATCACACCTGAGCTGGTTGGTGTCAAGAGCAATTCACTTCCGCTTGGCAAGCTGTCTGGCCGCCACGCCTTTGTTGAAAAGCTCAAAGAGCTGTCTCTGGACTTTGAAGAATCTGAAATTAATGAGCTCTTTGCTAAGTTTAAGGTCTTGGCGGATAAGAAAAACGAAGTCACGGACGCTGACATTCGGGCTCTGATTGCTGGAACGACAGTTGAAAATCCAGAAGGCTTCCACTTTAATGATCTGCAGCTGACGACCAATGACGATCATACCATCACAGCAGATGTGCAGCTGGTTAATGGCGACGGCGAGACGGTCAGCTGTGTGGCAGAAGGTAAAGGAAGTGTCGAAGCAATCTTTAATGCCATTGACCAATTCTTTAACCAATCTGTCCAGCTCTTAGCCTATAACATTGAGGCCGTGACGGACGGAATTGACTCTCAGGCTCGTGTTTTGGTAGCTATTGAAAATACAGATACAGATACGATTTTCAACTCCTCTGGTATTGACTTTGATGTTCTTAAGGCCAGCGCCATTGCCTATATCCATGCCAATACCTTTGTGCAAAAGGAAAATGCAGGTGAAATCGGTCATCAGGTATCCTACCGCGATCTACCTGCGAATAATTAGAAGGAAGCGACTATGACAAAAGAAATTGTAGCTCTGGCGGGTGACGGTATCGGTCCAGAAATCATGGAGGCTGGTCTCCAAGTGCTGGCTGCTGTTGCGGATAAGTTTAGCTTTACTTACCATATCACGGAGAAAGCTTTTGGGGGTGCTGGGATTGATGCGGAAGGCCATCCTCTGCCTCAGTCAACTCTAGAAGCGGCCAAGGAGGCGGATGCTATTCTCCTAGCAGCTATCGGCAGCCCTCAGTATGATAATGCACCGGTTCGGCCGGAGCAAGGCTTGCTCGCTCTGCGTAAGGAGCTTGAACTCTATGCCAATATCCGTCCAGTTAAGATTTTCGATGCACTTAAGCATTTGTCGCCTTTGAAAGCTGAAAGAATTGCTGGTGTGGACTTCGTGGTCGTACGTGAGCTGACTGGTGGGATTTACTTTGGTGAGCATATTTTGGAGGATAGAACCGCGCGTGATATCAACGACTACAGCTATGAAGAGGTGGAACGAATTGTCCGTAAGGCCTTTGACATTGCGCGTGGTAGTAGAAAGCGCGTGACTAGTATTGACAAGCAAAATGTGCTAGCGACCTCCAAACTCTGGCGTAGAGTAGCAGATGAGGTCGCCAAGGATTA
The DNA here is from genome assembly GCF_003943815.1 of Streptococcus cristatus. Taxonomy (GTDB): domain Bacteria; phylum Bacillota; class Bacilli; order Lactobacillales; family Streptococcaceae; genus Streptococcus; species Streptococcus cristatus_F. Next base: position 13,801 of record NZ_RJNA01000022.1, read on the forward strand.
TCCAGATGTGACCTTGGAGCACCAGCTGGTGGATAGCGCTGCGATGCTCATGATTACCAATCCTGCTAAGTTTGACGTTGTGGTAACGGAAAATCTATTTGGAGATATTCTCTCAGATGAGTCCAGTGTCTTGTCAGGGACACTGGGAGTTATGCCATCAGCCAGTCATTCGACTGCTGGGCCAAGTCTTTACGAGCCTATTCATGGTTCAGCTCCTGATATTGCAGGGCAAGGCATTGCCAACCCTATCAGTATGATCCTTTCTGTAGCCATGATGCTGCGGGATAGTTTTGCAGAGCTTGAAGCTGCAGAGGCGATTGAAGCAGCGGTTGAAAAGACTTTGACTCAAGGGATTTTAACCCGAGATCTGGGTGGTCAGGCGGGGACAGCTCAAATGACGGAGGCCATTATCAATAACTTATGAAATGGATATTAACAGGTATTTGCCTGCTATGGAACCTTATCGTTTTCCTGCTTTATGGCTGGGATAAGCGAAAGGCTAAGAAAAATCACTACCGCATTCCGGAGAAGACCTTGCTCTTGTCAGCATTGGCAGCCGGAGGTTTGGGCGCTTTATTAGGCGGTCGCCTCTTTCACCACAAGACCAGAAAATGGTATTTCTGGTTGGCTTGGATTTGCGGAATAATAGTGGAAATCGGAATTTTGTATTACACATGGAGAAGCTAGTATGGCTGGAAAATCAATTTTTGATAAGATTTGGGAAAGACACGTAATAACAGGCCAAGAAGGTCAACCCCAGCTTATGTATGTGGATCAGCATTATATTCATGAAGTAACCAGCCCTCAGGCTTTTCAAGGACTTCGAGATGCGGGCCGCAAGGTTAGACGACCGGACTTAACTTTTGGAACTTTTGACCATAATGTTCCTACGGTCAATATCTATGATATTCGGGATGTGATTTCCAAGGCTCAGATTGATAAACTTTCTGAGAATGTCAAGGATTTTGGCATCGAGCATGCGGCTCACGGATCAGAACTGCAGGGGATTGTTCATATGGTTGGGCCAGAAACGGGCAAGACTCAGCCGGGCAAATTTATCGTCTGTGGCGATAGTCACACGGCTACTCACGGAGCTTTTGGAGCTATTGCTTTTGGAATTGGTACTTCAGAGGTGGAGCACGTCTTTGCCACGCAGACCATTTGGCAAGTCAAACCCAAGAAAATGCTGGTCAAATTTACCGGAGTGCCACCTAAAGGTGTTTATTCCAAGGACTTCATCCTCGCTTTGATTGCCAAATACGGTGTAGCTGCAGGTGTTGGCTATGTGGTTGAGTATGCCGGTGATGCCATTGATCATTTGACCATGGAAGAGCGCATGACCATCTGCAATATGTCCATTGAGTTTGGCTCCAAGATGGGCATTATGAATCCTGATCAGAAGACCTATGATTACGTTCAAGGTCGGCCGGGAGCACCTAAGGACTTTGAGGCGGCAGTGGCTGATTGGAAGACTCTGGTCAGTGATCCTGATGCTGTCTATGATAAGGTCATTGAGATGGATGTTTCCCAGTTGGCACCTATGGTGACTTGGGGAACCAATCCTTCTATGGGAGTAGAGTTTGGCGCGGCTTTCCCAGCAATTCGCGATATGAACGACGAGCGGGCCTATAATTACATGGACCTCTCTCCGGGTAAGAAAGCAGAAGATATTGACCTAGGTTATATCTTTATCGGATCCTGTACCAATGCCAGACTCAGCGATTTGCAGCTGGCAGCTAAGTTCGTCGCTGGTAAGCACATTGCTCCCAATCTAACAGCTATCGTCGTACCAGGCTCTCGTCCGGTCAAGCGGGCTGCTGAAAAGATGGGACTGGATAAAATTTTCATGGATGCAGGCTTTGAGTGGCGCGATCCGGGTTGTTCCATGTGCCTGGGAATGAATCCAGACAAGGTGCCAGACGGAGTCCACTGTGCCTCAACCAGCAATCGGAACTTTGAGGATCGTCAGGGATTTGGCGCTAAAACCCATCTTTGCAGTCCTGCTATGGCCGCAGCGGCAGCTATTGCCGGGCACTTCGTAGACGTCCGCCAGCTACCGGAGGTCCAGTAAGGAAGTTTTATGGAAAAATTTACAATCTACACGGGGACAACAGTCCCCCTCATGAACGATAATATCGATACGGACCAAATTTTGCCCAAGCAGTTTCTCAAGTTGATTGATAAAAAAGGCTTTGGTAAGTACCTCATGTACGCATGGCGCTATCTGGACAATCAGTACACCGAAGATCCTGATTTCGTCTTTAATAGACCGGAGTACCGCAAGGCAACTATTCTGATTTCAGGGGATAATTTCGGTGCGGGTTCCTCTCGGGAGCACGCTGCCTGGGCCTTGGCTGACTATGGCTTTAAGGTAGTTATTGCCGGATCTTTCGGAGATATTCACTACAATAACGAGCTGAATAACGGTATGCTGCCTATCGTCCAGCCACTGGAAGTGCGGCAAGCCTTGGCTAATCTGAAGCCGACGGATGAAGTGACGGTGGATTTGGAGCGGCAGAAGATTTTTTCACCGGTGGGAGAATTCTCCTTTGACATTGATGGAGAATGGAAGCACAAGCTCCTCAACGGTTTAGATGACATTGGCATTACCTTGCAGTATGAGGATTTGATCGCAGAATATGAAAAAAATCGTCCATCTTATTGGCAGTAAAATTGTTTTCAATATATTAAGAAAATTCTGAAAACATCTTGTCTCCGATAAAAATATATGGTAAAATAAATCTTAATTTAATAGAAAAGGAAGAAACTTATGACAAAACACATTCAATGGAACGGAACTCTTTCACAAGAAGGTTATGACATCCTGAAAGGCGATGGCGGCTGTATCGTTTGCCCGACCAAGGTGGGTTACATCATTATGACCAGCGATAAGGATGGCTTGGAGCGTAAGTTCGAAGCTAAGGCTCGTAACCGTAATAAGCCAGGTGTTGTCCTCTGTGGCAGTATGGATGAGCTTCGTGCTTTGGCGCAGCTAAATCCGGAAATTGAAGCTTTTTATCAAAAGCATTGGGATGAAGACATCCTCTTGGGCTGTATCCTTCCATGGAAGCCAGAAGCATTTGAAAAGCTTAAAGCCTATGGTGACGGTCGGGAAGAGCTGATGACAGATGTTCGTGGCACTAGCTGTTTTGTTATTAAGTTTGGTAAGGCGGGCGAGCAGCTGGCAGCTAAGCTTTGGGAAGAAGGCAAGATGGTCTATGCTTCCTCAGCTAACCCATCTGGTAAAGGAAACCGTGGTAAAGTCGAAGGAATTGGCGAACGCATCGAAAACGCTGTTGACCTCGTCATTGAAGCAGATGACTATGTAGCCTCTATCCAGCCAGACAAGACCATTGAAACTCGCTACGAGCAAGGTGTTATGGTTTCTATGGTAGACAAGGATGGAAAACTGATTCCAGAACAAGGTGGGCAACGTTCCATCTCACCAGCACCAGTGGTCATCCGCAAAGGCTTGGACATCGACAAAATCATGATGCACCTGTCTGATACCTTTAACTCATGGGATTACCGTCAGGGTGAATATTACTAAGATAAAAAAATAAGCTCGGTGCGAGAGGCGGATTTCCTCTTTACACTGGGCTTTTTAGTTTATAATTTCTTTTATTTTTCTATAGGATATGATATTCTAGATGTGAAATAGGGTTTTGAAATATTAAATACTAACTAGCCTATAATATGAAAATGGAGCTACAAAATGGAAGAAAAATTAAATTATTGGATGATAGTTGCAGGAGGAGGTGGAAAAGTTTGGTCTTTATTTAAAGAAGAAAATATAGCTTGTATAGATTTTGATTCTAATTTATCTAATATTTTAGATTACAATAATCCTGAAGAATTGAAGCAAGGAAAGCAGAGAAATTTATTTATTTGGAAGTTTGCACATGACATAAAAATAAATGATTATATAATAGCTACCTCAGGATTTAACAAAATTTTGGGTATTGGAC
>NZ_RJNA01000023.1 GCF_003943815.1 Streptococcus cristatus
GTACAGATAGGAAGGTTCCTTTATGGAAAAGAAATGTAAGTTTAGTATTCGAAAATATGCTATCGGTGCTTGTTCTGTTATGATAGGTGTCCTGTTATTTGGTATGCCATTGGCATCGGCCGATGTGGTACAACCGTCCAGTTCAGCAACTGTTACTAGCGAGTCATCAGGTGGCAGAGGAAATGATTCTGGTACGGTCGAGCGGGTAGAAGGTCTAACCAGTTTACCAGCTGAATTGGCAGATAAATTGGCAAAAGCCGACTCTGGCGACAATGGAGGAAGCAGTTCTGATAATAGCGGAAATACTTCTGAAGCAACATCAGAGGTAGCTTCTCCCAAACCGGATCAGCCAGTGGCAAATGAGGGAGTCACTCAACCGAAACCTACGCAGCCGAAAACTTCCGCTAGCAATGAAGCTAGCCAGCCCACTTTGCCAGCTCAAGCAGCAAGTCCTACTGAAAATAAGGAAACAGAAATTGCTGATTATGGACCACTTCCAACCAAGGCTCAATTGGACTACCACAAAGAAGAATTAGCCGCCTTTATCCACTTTGGTATGAACACCTATACCAACTCTGAGTGGGGAAATGGTCGTGAAAATCCTTCTAATTTTAATCCGACTAATTTAGATACAGACCAATGGATTCGAGTGTTAAAAGAAGCAGGATTCAAACGGACGATTATGGTTACTAAGCACCATGATGGTTTTGTTCTTTATCCGTCTGCGCATACAAATCACACTGTCGCAGCCAGTCCGTGGAAAAATGGTAAAGGCGATGTCTTGGAAGAAGTTTCTAAGTCTGCGACCAAATATGACATGAATCTTGGGGTCTATCTTTCTCCGTGGGATGCCAATCATCCGTCTTATAAGGTTGCCACTCAGGATCAGTATAATGAATACTACCTCAATCAACTCAAGGAGATTTTAGACAATCCTAAATACGGTAACAAAGGAAAATTTGTCGAAGTCTGGATGGATGGTGCTCGAGGAGAAGGAGCGCAGAAAGTCACTTATACTTTTGATAAATGGTTCGAATATATTAAAAAAGCAGAGGGTGACATCACTATTTTCTCTGCTCAGCCAACAAGTGTCCGCTGGATTGGGAACGAAAAAGGCACAGCAGGTGACCCAGTCTGGCATAAGGTCAAACGCGACAAGATTCTAGCTAATCCGTCAACAGACTATCTGAATCATGGGGACCCTACTGGAGATATGTATTCTGTTGGGGAAGCGGATGTATCCATTCGCTCAGGCTGGTTCTATCATGAAAATCAGCAACCAAAATCTTTGCGTGAATTGATGGATATTTACTTCAAGTCTGTCGGTCGTGGAACACCACTTTTGCTCAATATTCCACCTAACAAAGAAGGACGATTTGCAGATGTTGATGTTGCAAGATTAAAAGAATTTCATCAGACGCTCAAAGACATGTATTCTACTAATCTAGCAGCAGGTGCCAGTGTGGTAGCGGATTCTACACGGAAGAATGCCAAATACAATGTCAATCATCTGGTTGATGGTGATGACAAGACATCTTGGGCGCTATCAAATGATGCCTTGACTGGTTCTTTCACAGTTGATTTGGGAGAGAATAAGCGTTTTGATGTGGTCGAGTTGAAAGAAGATATTGCTAAAGGTCAGCGGATTTCCGGTTTCAACATTGACGTAGAAGTCAATGGTCGTTGGGTTCGCTATGGCGAAGGCAGTACAGTTGGCTACCGCCGTCTTATCCAAGGCCAGCCGGTCACTGCTAGAAGAATCCGTGTTACTATTACGGGTGCTCAGGCGACTCCGATTTTGACCAACTTTGCGCTCTACAAAACACCTCAGTCTATCGAAAAGACAGATGGATATCCTTTGGGCTTGGATTATCATTCTAATACTGAGGGAAATAAGAACAATACGACTTGGCATCAAGAAAATGAAGGTGTTCGCGGAAGTTCTATGTGGACTAACCAAAAAGATGCCAGCGTTGAATATCAATTCACAGGAACTAAGGCCTATGTCGTGTCTACTGTCGACCCGCAACACGGTCCGATGGATGTCTATGTAGATGGTCAAAAAGTGGCAACGATTGATACGCAGAGCACCGTGCGCAAACGCAGTCAAACGGTATATGAAACAGGCAACCTAGCAGAAGGTACTCATACTATCAAGCTGGTGAATGCTAGCAATCGTGCTATTGCAACTGAGGGGATTTATACTTTAAATAACCAAAGCAAGGGCATGTTTGAGCTAAGTCAAGCAAGCTATGAAGCTGAAAAAGGTAAAACTGTCACTGTTACTGTCAAACGTGTAGGCGGTGCTAAAGGTTCAGCAGATGTCCGTGTGGTGACCGAGCCCGGAACAGGTGTTCATGGCAAGGTTTACCAAGACAAGACAGAGATTTTGCACTTTGCTGATGGGGAAACCGAAAAGACAGTAACGCTCCAGACTATTGACTTTAAAGAACAAGAAGACCAAGTCTTTGACTTTAAAGTTAAGTTGTCTGACCCAACAGAAGGCAGCTTACTTGGCTTTAACTCATCTGCAACAGTTCGTGTCATGAAAGCGGACAGTCTTTCGCATAACCAAAAAGAATACGATGACCAAGCCAGTCAGCTTATCTACAGTTCAAATTGGCACAGACAGACCAATGCTCAGGGAAATTTCAGTAATACAGAAAGTTGGGCTTCTTATAACGGCTTGTCTGCTGATGCCAAGAAAAAACTTTCTGTGACAGCTATTTTCAGCGGGACAGGAATCGATCTAACTGGTTTTGTGGATCCAAATCATGGTATTTATAAGGTCAGCCTAGATGGCAAAGTCTTAGACTATCAAGAAGGTCAAGGAAATGCCACAGAATACAACGGCAAGAAATACTTTAGTGGTAAAGCGGCTCAACGAAAAGGCAATCAAACACTGGTTTCCCTTAAAGGTTTGAAGGACGATGTTCACGTTCTGACCATGGAGCTGGATCCTGAGCGTAATGACTTGGCTAGAAATATCGGAATCCAATTAGATAGGGTCGTGACAAAAGGAACTGGTTCTCATCTCATTTCCAAACAGGACTTTGTGGAAGAGATGAAGCAGTTGAAAGAAACTGTCAATCAAATTACCCCAGAATTATTGAAAGATACCCCGAATAGCCGTACTGCCTTTGTAGAACATAAGACTGTTTTGGAAAATGAATTGGCAAAAGAAACACCAGATGTCCAAGCAATCTTCAATGCAGTTAATCAATTGAAAGAAATTTTGGATAATCCAGATAACTTTGTTCCAGAAAATCGTCCAAACCTACCAGAGGAACCAAGTCCATCTCAACCATCCACGCCAGATCAACCTTCAACTCCATCTCAACCTTCAACTCCATCTCAGCCATCCACGCCAGATCAACCTTCAACACCTGATCAAAAACCAGATCAGCCGATTGTAACGCCTCCAGTCACTAAAGAAGAGAAAGATTTGCTTCAGGCTCGTAAGCAAAACTTTAATAAAGACTGGTACTTTAAACTTAATCCGACTGGCGACCAATCCAAGGAAAATATCAATATGAAGGATTGGACCAAGCTTAATCTGCCACATGACTGGAGTATCTTCTTTGACTTTGATCATTCGTCTCCAGCTCGCAATGAGGGCGGTCAGCTAAATGGTGGAGTGGCATGGTATCGTAAGACCTTCACACTGGAGGAAGAAAACAAGGACAAGAACGTTCGTCTGACTTTTGATGGTGTTTACATGGATTCGCATGTCTATGTCAATGGCAAGCATGTCGGTCACTATCCAAATGGTTATAATCACTTCTCTTATGATATCACTGACTATCTCTATAAAGATGGTCGTGAAAATACGATAGCTGTTCAAGTTACCAATAAGCAACCAAGCAGCCGTTGGTACTCAGGTAGCGGTATTTACCGTGATGTTCATCTAGTCATGACAGATAAGCTGCATGTCAGCAAACATGGCAATAAGATCACCACACCGAAGCTAAAAGAACAGCAGCAGGGAGCGGTTGATACAGTTGTTGCCAGCAAGGTTGTCAATACCGATAGCAAGGCGCATCAGGTTTATGTTGAGCACCAGGTCTTTACCAAAGAAGGTCAGGCTGTCTCAGCAGCTGTCCGTTCCGCTGTCAAAGAACTTTTAGCTAGTCAGGAAGTTCAATTTGACCAAACGCTTCAGGTCAACAGACCAACCCTGTGGACGACCAAATCAGATAAGCCACAGCTCTATGTCATGAAGACCAAGGTCTATAAAGACAATCAACTGGTTGATGTGACTGAAGATACCTTTGGTTACCGTTACTTTGACTGGACTGCAGCAGATGGCTTCTCACTAAACGGCGAGCGCATGAAGTTCCACGGCGTATGTATTCACCAGGACAATGGAGCACTGGGCTCTGAAGAAAATGCCAAGGCCATCTATCGCAAACTGAAATTGCTTAAGGAGATGGGTGTCAATGCTATTCGTACTTCTCATAATCCAGCCAGCGAACAGTTATTGAATGCTGCGGCTGAGCTTGGATTCTTAGTACAGGAAGAAGCATTTGATACTTGGTATCATAGTAAGAAGACTTATGACTACGGCCGTTTCTTTGACCAAGAAGCAACCCATCCAGATGCTAAACCAGGTGAGAAATGGTCTGACTTTGACTTGAGAATGATGGTCGAAAAAGACAAGAACAATCCATCTATCATCATGTGGTCTCTCGGAAATGAAGTTGAAGAAGCCAATGGAGATGCGCGTTCTATTGCGACAGCTAAGCGCTTGAAGGCAGTTATCAAGGCCATTGACACAGAACGCTATGTCACCATGGGTGAAAATAAGTTTAGCCAACGTTCTTCTGGCGGCTTTATCGAAATCGCTAAAATCATGGATGTCGTAGGGATGAACTATGGCGAGCATAACTATGAAGCAGTGCGTAGGGCTCATCCAGACTGGAAGATTTATGGCTCAGAAACATCTTCTGCAACTCGGACTCGCGGCTCCTACTACGATCCATCACGGATTTTGAACCATGACCACAGTGCTGGTCGTCGTTATGAGCAGTCTGACTACGGAAATGACAAGGTAGCATGGGGTCGGACAGCGACCCAGTCATGGACTTTTGACCGTGACCATGCTGGCTATGCAGGTCAGTTTATCTGGACAGGTATTGACTATATTGGTGAGCCGACTCCTTGGCACAATATGGATCGTACCCCAGTTAAGAGCTCCTTCTTCGGTATCATTGATACAGCAGGTCTGCCTAAGAATGACTTCTATCTCTACCAAAGCCAATGGCGCTCAGTCCAAGACAAGCCGATGGTTCATATGTTGCCACACTGGAATTGGGACGAGGAGAGTCTACAAGACAGAAAGATGTTGGTTGATGGCAAGGTGCCTGTCCGCGTCTTCTCAAATGCAGCAAGCGTTGAACTCTATCTGAACAATGAATCACTTGGCAAAAAGACCTTTACCAAGAAGCAGACAGCAGATGGCAGAAGCTATCAAGAAGGTGAAAATGGTCAACTCTATCTAGAGTGGAAGGTTGCATACAAGCCAGGTACTCTAGTGGCGGTTGCTCGTGATGAGTCTGGCAAAGAGATTGCGCGTGATACTGTGACAACTGCCGACCAACCTAGCAATGTCCGTCTGGTCAAAGAAGAGCACGTCATCGGTGCAGATGGAAAAGATTTGACTTATATCCATTATGAAATTGTGGATGCTAATGGCAATCTCGTACCGACAGCTAATAATCTTGTGCATTTCAATCTACATGGACAAGGCGAAATTGTCGGTGTAGATAATGGTGAACAGGCTAGCCGTGAGCGCTACAAGGCTCAAGCAGATGGCACATGGAAACGCAAGGCCTTTAATGGCAAGGGTGTGGTCATCGTTAAGTCGACAGAAACAGCTGGAAAATTTACCCTCTATGCTGATTCAGAAGGTTTAATCTCAGATTCTGCAACGGTTTATACAGTGAAAAGAATACAGCCTGCCAAAGAATTGGTTGACTTACTCCCAGCAAAAGCAACAGCTATGGTTGGTGACGAAGCACAACTTCCACAGACAGTCAAAGCTGTTTACAATGACGGCAGTACAGAAGATAAGACTGTGACTTGGAAGATACCAGCTGACCTGACTAAAACGCGTGGCGTCAAAGAAGTTTTAGGAAATGTAGAAGGTACAAACCTGACTGCTCGCTTGATGCTGAAAGTTTTGGATTTGGTAACTTGGTTGCCAAAAAACCAGACAGTACCAGTCAATACAGCAACAGAAGATTTAGATAAAGTAGTTACAGCAGTCTTTTCTGACGGTACGACATCAGATGCTGAAGTCAGCTCTTGGACTTTGGAAAATCCAGATGCCTTGAAGACTGAAAATGGCGAAACAACAGCTACAGGAAAAGTTGCAGACTCGGACATTTCTGTGTCGGCTAGATTCCGAGCGTCTAATCAGAACTTAACCGAAGGGGCTGTGACAGGTATTCAGGTTGGTGGCAAGGCTCTGGCTGACTTTAGCGCAGACAAGACTTACTATCGCATTCCACTTGCTTATGGTGCAACTGTACCGACAGTTTCAGCGACAACTACAGGAGGTGCAACGGCTACTATACAACAGGCTAGTGCTGACAATGACAAGCTGACTTCTGTCTTTGTGACAGACGAGTCTGGTCGTCTGACTCGAGTTTATCGCCTGCAATTTGTCGAAGCTAGCCCGGCCTTGACTGGTATTGAGCTAGAAGTAGAAAAGACAGAAAATCTGGTCGAAGATCAAGCTATACCGTATAAAGTCAACGGTGTTTATGAAGATGGCACTCGGGCGCTTCTGTCAGAAAATGATGTTAACATCACGATTAGCTCAGAAGATGGAGCGGAGATCAAAGCTGAAAATGGTAAGCTCTTACTCTATCGTAAAGGAACAGCTCGTATCACAGCTCGTCTTGCAAAGGCAGATAAGACTCTGACTTCGCAAGAACTAACCTTGAGCATCGCTGAAAATACACAAGAAAAGACCATTACAGAGCTGCGGACGATTAAGCTATCGACAGATTTGCATAAGGTGCCAACTCTCCCTCAAGAAGTACTGGCAGTTTATAATCAAGGTTTGCCGCGTAAGGTAGCTGTGACTTGGGAGCCGATTCCCCAAGAAAAGGTTGATCGCTATCATAGCTTTACCGTTAAGGGGCGAGTAGCAGGTACTGACATTGAAGCGCAAGCTCATGTGACTGTTGAAGGCTTCTTGACAGCTGAAGAAGTGTCATTGGCCGTGCCAAAAGGTGAGAAGATTAAACTTCCGGCAACAGTCCGTGCTTATCACTCTGATGGCAGTGTCCAGTACAAAGAAGTAAACTGGGAGGCTGTTCCATCTGATGCAACGGCTCAAGCTGGAAAAATAGAAGTTACAGGAACAGTCGTGGGACTCAATCTGAGAACCAAGGCTCACATCCGAGTGTCTGAGCAAACGGTCCAAAATAAGAATATCTCTAAACAATGGACAGGGTCAGAACTTCCAGCAGCCTTTGTATCTGATACTGGTGGGGATGATAGCGCTAGTGCTCTAAATGATACCCACATTTCAAGAACTTCAGGCGGAGCTAAGAATCGTTGGACCAACTGGCGTACTGGAAATGAAGAAGATTATGCAGGTATCTTATTTGGAGATGCAGGTGACTTGACTAAACGCTTTGTTGATAATCTAAAAGCAGACTTCTACACGGATGGTTCTATTGGTCTGCCAGAAGAATATGTTATTGAATACTATGCTGGCAAAGATCTTCCAGAATTACCAAAAGATGTTAACCATGTTCGTAAAGAAGCGCAGCATCCATTCAATCAATCAAGTAACTGGAAACAGGTAACTGGTCTTCGTGCGCCTCAGACCCTAAGTGCAAACTCTGAAAATGTCTTCCGCTTTGATAAGGTAGAAACACCAGCTATCCGTATTCGTATGAAGAAGAAAGCGAACACCTCAGGTGTTGGTTTGACTGAGCTAACTGTTATGGGCAACAGTGTTGAAGAGGCGACAAGTGCAACCGCCAAGATCATGGTAGATGGACAGCCTATCCCAGGCTTTAACAGCGCTATCAAGGAATATGAGATTGTCAAGAAAGAAACAGGCAATCAAGTGACTGCAGAAGTAAGCGACAGTGGGTTAGCGACAGTGATTCCAGCAGCATCTGAAAATGATCCTGTCCGTGTACTCATCAAGGCTGAAAATGGTCAAATCGTGGATGAGTACCGCATTCGCTTTGTCAAAGAGAGTAAGCAAATAGGTAAGCCTGTGGCTGCTGAAATATTATCAACAGTCGTAAATGTAGGAGAGAGACTCCAGTTGCCATCAACTGTACCAGTTTATTACCCAAGTGGTACTGAGTGGGTTAAGAAAGATTTAGCAGTTACTTGGAATCCAGTTGATGAAAGTCTACTTCGAACTAAAGGTAGCTTTACATTGACAGGAACGATTCCAGGAACAGATCTGCAGGCACAGCTTAAAGTACGGGTAAGCGAGCAAACTGGACGCAATGCTGCTTTAAACCAAAATCATAACGACCAAGATTCACTTGCTTTTGCTTCAACGACCAATGACACAGATCAAGCTTCACAAGATAGGGTTCACTATGTAAATGATGGTTCGACCAACGAAAGCAATCGCTGGACTAACTGGTCAAGACAGGCTCCAAGTAAAGAAGTATCTGTCGGTGTGCTTTTCAAAAAGCAAGGTCAGATTTCAGCTGAGACAGTACAACAAGTTGGTATGCAGTTCTTCAGAGATAGTGGAACAGATGCACCACAAAGTCTCGTCTTAGAATACTATGACGGTCCAGACTTTACTGAGCCAAATCCAGCTTCTCGTTATGCTGAGCAAGCTGATCATCCATTTAACAATGCAAATAATTGGAAGCAATTGAACTATACAGCAGATAGCGAAATCATAGCTGGCAAGATGATTCATTTCAACTTTGATCCAGTTAAAACAAAAGCTATCCGTGCCCGAATGACACGCAAGGATACGACTAACGGGGTTGCACTTGTAGAGTTCACTGCCGTTACACCAACAGAAACGCTTCAGTCAACTACAGTAACGAATATCACTGTTAATGGTCAAGCCTTGGCTGATTTTGAAGCAGATAAGACAGATTACCGTCTGGAGTATCAGGGCACAAGACCAAGGATTGAAGCTACTGCTACAAACAAAGCAACTGTAACAGTTGTTCAGTCTGATAGCGATGAGCTTCCAAGTCTTGTTCGTGTGGTGACGGAAGACGGTCAAACGACTAAGGAATACCGGATCCAGCTAGTGAAGAAAGCAGCGGATACTACACCGCCAGTTCACAAGACGACTCCAGACGAAGGAGTTAAGATTCCAGTTGTCGAACAGCCACGCTTGGATGTGGTAACTGAAGCTCTACCGTTCAACACCGTTGAGCGCGAAAATCCACAATTGCCTAAGGGCACACGAAAAGTTGTCCAAGAAGGCAAGAACGGCGAAAAGACTACGCTTGTGGAAGTAACAATCGAAAATGGCCAAGAAACTGGTCGTGTGACTCGCGATAGCTTCGTTTCTAAAGATCCAATCGATCAGATTGTGGAAGTTGGCAAGCCAGTTGAGCAAATC
>NZ_RJNA01000024.1 GCF_003943815.1 Streptococcus cristatus
AAAGCTGATGAATAAAATCCCAAAGCTGATGAATAAAATCCCTTTCTCCGAGAATAAAATCCCTTTCTCCGAGAATAAAATCCCTTTCTCCGAGAATAAAATCCCTTTCTCCGAAATAAAATGAAAAAGGATTTTATTGTTGAATTAAATGTGATTTTGTGATACAATATTTGATATAAAATGAAAAAGGATTTTATTGCTATGGAAGAAGAAAAAAATGAAATTAGAGAAGTAGCAAAGTATTCTAACGACTTTAATGCCGTTCCTTTGAAAGACTTCTCACTTGTTCAAAAGAAAATCTTGATGACCTTGATTTGGTTGATTAAGGAAACAGATGGAAGCGATATTACGATTGATTATGAACGTTTTATATACTTGACTCAAGCAAAGCCAAAATCTTTGGAAGATGGTATTAGGCTGATTCGTCAGACGTTTCGTAAGATTTTATCATTGTCGATCACAGAAATTGAAACTGAAACTTCCTATGAAGAATTTATGCTGTTTACGGCTAGAAAAGTCGATAAACAAAATGGAGAAATAACAGTAAGAGTTAACCCTGATTATTTTTCGTTGATAAAAAACTTTGCAAACGAATATACAAAATTTCCGCTGCAGATTGGAAATAGCTTCAGTAAACAATACACTATCGATATCTACAAATTTTTGCGTCAGTTTGCTGACACAGGATTTTGGGTCGTGACGGTAGAAAATTTCAAACGTTATTTAGCGATCCCAGATAGTTACGGTGCTACAAAAATTAGAGAAAAAATCATAAATCCAGCTCTTGAAGAATTAAAAAAATACTATCCAAACTTGAGGCTGGAGGAAGTAAAAGCGAAACGCAAAAGAGGAGAACGTGGCAGACCGAAAGTGACATCGTACAAATTTCATTTTGATAAAGAAGCCCGCAACGCGTGGGAAGATAATAAGTACAAATCAAAAGCAAAAGAAACAAACGAACCCGAATGGTCAAATCCTGATTACGTTAACGATACTTCAGAAGAAAAAAAAGCAGAATTAGAGAAGAAAAAAGCAGAAATGCTTGCAAAATTAGACGAGCCGAGAGAAAAATAAAAAGGACGGATAAACCGTCTTTTTTATTGCTTTGTTTTTTACTAGGCTATTAATTTAGTTAAACTATTAAATCGTAAATTTCAATAAAATACTGTGTAGAAATCGTGTAGAAAGTGCTATAATTGGTATATAAATAGTTATATACAACGTATATAACGGACGAAAAAAGAGGTGAGAAAAATGAGTGTACAAATTAGTATGCGTGTGTCAAAAGAACAGAAAGAAAGACTTGTAGAGCTTTCTAAAAAAGAGAATAAAAATCTGACACAATATGTATTAGATAAATGTATTATAGACGATGTAGACACAAATATAGATGATGTAGCACGTTCTAGCGCACGTGTAGAAAAGATGCTACAAAGTCAAATTGAGCAATTGCGCGAAGATTTTGAACGCGAACGCACTCAATTGGTGGATCAAATCGAGCAAAAAGACAAGCAGATCGCTGATATGATTGAAACAAGCAATAGCCAATTGCAATTGATCGGAGCTCTCACAATGAAGAATGAAACATTATTGCTAGAGACTAAAAAAAGTTGGTGGCAACGGTTGTTTTCAAAAAAGATCGTTAATTGAATGTTTTGAGGTATCATTTTGAAAAACTTATAGAGAAATAAAAAAGGTGGGCATCCCCCCTTTTTTATTTTCATAACCTAGTTGTAGTCATGATAAAAACGGTCCAATTTATCTTCTAAGATCTTAATAGATAGCTTTAATTGCCTTATTTTATCATCTAATACATCAATTTCGTCATCAGAACGTAGCTGCATTGCCTCGTATACAATCTTTAACATTAAATCTTTCATGATTTCATCATAACAAACATTTCAATACGATTTTTGAAAAATTCTATTCTGCTCATTTTTTTAACTGTTCGGTAAATTTTTCGATGCTGAATAGTTACTTTTTTGCATAAATAGTTAAAAAACGATGTTGAGATACCCATTCTGAGCTGTTTTTAGATTAAATCACGGACAATCTACCACTAAAAATCCTTACAGCCTCAACGGTTTTCGCTGTTTTTTAGCTCATTCAACAACTTTCGGAAAAAGACCAATTTTTCGGAAAGTTGGTGCGGATATTATACAACATAATTTTTTTAGTTGATTTTGGTTTATACTTGATTTATGCTCTATGTCACTCAAGTTTAGAGCAAGATGACACTATTTGGCTAGACTTAAGTCCAACAATCGGTCACGAACAGGCTGATTATAGACCTGATATTGTCATAATCAAAAAAGGCTTATTAAAGTGAAAATAAATTTTTTCAATGCTCTTATCTAAATATAGATTACTCTAATCTTAGTATTCTAAAAATTTTAGGTAACATTATAATTATATATATTAGGAGGGTTACTCCCCCAAATATGAATATCAACCCTCCATTCACTTCTTTTTGAAAAAGATAAGTGAATACTAGGGTACCTATTGGCATGATAGATGTATTTAGTGTAAATAAAGTACTCATTACTCTGCCTAAAAATTTTGTTTCGATGGTACTTTGAAGGTAAGTCATCACAATAATATTTAAAACAACAAGAGTAAACGCTATGATTCCCATAAATATACTACCAAGAAAAGAAATAATAATTTGAGAGTTAGTTGATGCAAATGTGATGCCTAAACCAATAATAGCCATAGTTAAGAGAACAAGTGGCATGGTTATCTTACTCGAGAGTAAGATGTTGTTTTCTTTCTTATCTGGCAATAGTGACATTGAAATACTGGCTAAAAGCATTCCTACTGCGGCCATAGTTTCAAGCATCCCTACTGTCGAGTTATCTAACAGAAGTTGTTCTTTTAATACAAAGGGAACCCCAATACTGATAGATGTGTAGAAAAAATTGAGAATAACACCTACAAGAATAATGTATTTTACAATTTGATTTTCTTTAAGAAATTGAATGATTTCTTTGACTCCATGCAGAGGATTTTTACAATTCGTAGCCTTGTTCTCTTGCTCGTTATATTCATAGTAAAATTTCATACTAAGTAGAACTCCTAAAGAGAGGAGGTTTGCAAAGATTTCAATTAGAATAAAACCTGCAAAACCTAACCAACCATAAAAAATGACTCCAATAGCTGGAGAAAGCATGGTTGCAATTGCAATGGCAGTCTGTGTAACAGAACTTAATCTTTGAATTTTTTTATCATTTACTAATTCATGAATTGAGGCTGAATAACAAGTATCACTTATATTGACTGTAATAGAGTGAAGTATTACAAACGGAATTACTAGGTATAAGATACTCGAAGAATCCATAAGAAAATAAAAAGCATAGAACAAAAGAAAGGTAAAAATTCTAAAGATGAAATTATATATCAAAATTTTCTTGTGTGGGTATCTATCTACTAGATTACCAATGGGAACTAAGAAAATCAAACTGACTAAAGGATAAATAATCATATTAATCCCAAAACTCATTGCAGATTTTGTTTGATCCAGTAGCATCAAACCTAAAGCAAAATTGAAAGATTTCCCGCTCAAAGAGCCAATGAAATTGCTAATAAAATCTTTTATAATTTGCTTATTTGAGATACGGTCACTAATTATATTTTTCATTTACACTTTCCCCTACAAGTACTACATTTATCTACTTCATCTATTTCCTCCCATTCAATTTCAAAAGTATTTATATTAAAAAAACCTCTCCTGTTTAAAGTCTTGATTTCATCTACATCTGTAATTAATTTAACACATTCCCATGCTTGTATACTAGCAATTATGTTAGACAGTACTGAAATAGCTCCTGCAGATTTTCTTGTATTAATTACTACTTCTAAATCGGAATTTTCAACCTCTTTCTTATACTTTTCATCAAAACACTTCCAACATGCAGATTTATAAGGAATTATTGAAGGACCTATCAAACCTGTATGCCCGTTGTAACCTCCACCAATGATATGTTTTTTGTCGAATTTCATACATAATTCTGAAACCCAAGTAGAAGTTGTATTAATGTCGGGAAAGTCTGCACAATTTATAATTACATCAGATAAACAAATTTGCTTTTTTAAATCAAGTAAGTCAGTCTTATTTTCAATTTTTTTATTAATTTTTTCAACTACAAGGTTGTCATTAATAAGCAATAACTTTCTACTAAGGGAATCAATTTTTTTAGTTCCAATATCATTAATGTCATATAAAGTTTGCCTTGTTAGGTTGTGCTCCTCTACATAATCAAAATCACAAATAATTAGTTTTCCTATCCCCATCATTGTCAACAATTGAGCAATCCAACTTCCTAATCCTCCGATTCCTAAGATTAGAACTACTGATTCTTTTAATTTTTTTTGAAAATCCCAAGAATTTATAACAACAGGATTAAGGTCACCAAAAAAATCCACTTGCCTTTTATAGCGGTTAATCTCTTGGGTGGAAAAAGATTCTGTATGACTAACATCATACGTTAATATTCCTTCTTTTCTCAGTTCTTCAATTGTTTCTAAAAATTCTTGTTTTTTAAATTCAGGGTATTTTTTTTTAATTTTATAGTATATATCATCTACATCATGCTCTATTTGAATTAGTTCCAAAAACACATGATATTCGTCTGTAATATTATATATTTTGTGAACTCCACTAGTAGATATCGAAAAGTGGATATCTCCATTTTTCCTATTGTATAGAACACTTACACCCTTTTTTATATAAATATTCATGGCATTCTCCCTGGTATACAAAATAAGAAGATGGGATCCCACCTTCTTATTTTAAACTTGGAATAAAAAATATATCCCTAAATACTTTCAATTAGCAGCTTCCAGTTTTTGAGTTTTCTGAAAGAACTTTAACTTCGTTAATCTTTTTCATTTTGAGGTCCTCCTTTTTTTGATGATGATATTGTAACAAAAAAAAAATTAGAAATCAATAGTTTTTTTAGAATTTTTAAAATTTTTTTAAAATACAGTTTTTTGCGACAATTAAGACGTTTTATGATAAAATGTACATAGGAGGTGTGCTAATGAACAGTACTGATTTATTTATAGACTACGATGTTTTTCTAAAAAACTACGAAATTTACAAGACAATGAGTGATATACCTAGTTTTGATTTTTATAATTCATTAATAACTTTAATTAATCCTAGTTACAACAAAGAATCTATTCGGCGACTGGGAGAGTATAAAGAGAAAGTTAAAAACGTAGATAATGCATTATTTACAAGTGATTTGCAAGAAAAATGGGCACAGAATCAATTGACAGTTTCTTTAGAATTGATTATATCTATTTTATATGCTGATAAAATAGATATACAAAGTAATAACTCATTGGACGGATTGAAAAATGGAAAAGGAAAAATTCTATTCTATCCTCATTATGGCTCATATATGTCTATATTACCCTTGTTAGCAAGTCAAGGTATAAAATTTACAGTACTTATGGATGAGGGGATGACACATTTTTGGGATGAAATAATACAAAAAGTTTCCTATGGTCAAAATATAAAATTACATGGGATTCAAAATAAGAAATCTATGATAAATGTTTTACATGATATTAAACATGGATACAATTTGATGATGTATCCTGATTTTACGGCTGGTGAAACACCAGAATATTCAGGTGATTTCTTATCAAAACATGCTTATATCCCACTAGGGCCAGTTAAAATAGCGCAAAAACTGCGAACAGACCTTTTACCGGTCGCTATGGAATATAAAAACAACCAACTTTTACCTGACATTACTATCGATAAGCCAATTGATTGCAGCAACAGCAAAGAAGCTGCTACGAAAATGATGAAATACATGGAAAAAATCATTTCTTCTGATTTAAGTAAGTGGTGGTGCTGGGAAATTTATAACGATACAATTTTAAAAAAATAAAACACATTCAAAATATTGGTTAAAAAATTGATATGTACCCAGAATCCTGGACACATGTTATGAACTAAGTGGAACACATGGATGCTATCCTGTACATTACAGGTAGCATCCATTTTGTTTTTCCTTCTGGTGTTTCAGGCCATATTCCTTTTCTATATAGCTCAATACACTCTAACTTATACTCATAACTGTAACGCATGAAAATAGAGCTGTACGCGTTTCGATTAATAATTTAGTGATGATTGATGACAATGGTTTAAATATGTCGTTAGACTATACAGCGAAACAAAAAAAGAAATGATACAAAACGACCGTTGATTGAGCTTAAAACTGTTTCGATTTATGAGCCATTGGAAAGCTCGTATGATGAATATATGTCTAATCGCAAACATTAACTAGAGTAATAGCCTAGTTAATAAGCATTGGAGGGAGTTATAAGCTCTCTCTTTTTTTGTCTGCGCTGTTCGCGGACAAATCGCACGTTAATTCGTGCGACGGGCGAAGACCATTTTTTGCTGATAATTTTAGCGCAGCTGAAATTATTTTGTTAGCAAAAGATGGGCAAGCAAAAATTGCAGTGGGCAATTTTTTCGGTGCGTTGTTCGCGCCGATCTTTTTCGAGTCCACTTTGTGGGCCGAAAAACGCAGTGAATTTTTTGAACCGTGAGGGTCAAAAAAGGGGTGCAACCCAGCTCTCCGCAGGAGCGTTTTACCTTTGTACGTCGCGAAGCGATGTCAAAGGTGCAAAAACGTTACTCTTTGGTAAAGAGTAACAGAAACGCCCCTCTAAATCCCGACTTTGGATTATGATTTTTACGTCTGTTTTAAATCGACAATATAGACGCAGAATAGCGATAGCGCTGCGGCATAGCCCGCTTTTCGGGCTACCTTGCGCATTTTAAAGTTTGTTAATGGATTTATATACTGGTCCACTTCTAAGTCCAATAATGGACTTATATGTAGTCCATCTTTTAGATAAATTATGGGCTTATATATGTTCCATGATTTTATTATTTCGTGGTCTACTATATATCCCATTATTCTATATTTTCATGGTCCTCTATATAGTCCATTTTCTACTCAAATCATGGACAACTATGTAGACCATTATTTGTATTTTTCATGGATTTATATATAAACCCACGAAATGAACAAAACATGGATCTCTATATCTATCCATATTTTTTTAACTAGATTATTAGCCTAGTTAAATTCTTTGAGTATTGCGTTTTTTCTTCTGTTTTGTCTTTTTTTTTAACAAAAAATGGCATACTATGAGTAGCTATTCAAAGGTAGGTTTAAATCATGAATAAAACAATGACATTATCTTTTAAGACGAATCCACGTCAAACTAACATAAGACACAACAACCGCGAACTAACGGAAAAAGAGTTTAAAAGCGACGCTCACAAGCATATTCAACGTGAAAAATCGAAATACAATATTCAGATTGTCAAACGCGATATCAAAGACGTTTATCACGAACTCTTTGACGATGCGCTGAATGCTTATAACGCAAAGCAAAAGAGGAAAGATCGCAAGATCGATGATTATTATAAACACGTCCAGAAGTCCAAAAACTTGGATCTGCAGAGAGAGTTTATTGTGACCGTCGGAAACAAAGCTGATTGGGAAAAATTGAGTTTTGAAGAAAAACAGGAAGTCGGAGAGGCTCTAGAACATTACGTACGCGATTTTAACGAACGACACGATAATATGACCATCTACAACGCCATCGTTCATCTGGACGAATCTGGGGCCCCTCATGCTCATTTTAATGTGGTTCCGACGGCAACTGGATATAAAAATGGGCTTGCAGTACAACCTTCTTTCCGAAAGGCTCTGGAACAAGAAGGATTTGGGCCATCTGGTAAGGAGCAATTTAAAGCGTTTCGAAATGCAGAAATTCATCGTCTACATCAGTTTGTACATGAGATCGGTATTGACCGAAAAGCTGGTCAGACTAACGATATCAGAGACATGCGCGAGTACAAAGACGCGATGGAATACATTGAGAATCGAAAATCAAGTCAAATCGTTAAAATGCAACGAGAAGAACAAGCTCATGAAGAGAAGATGGAAGAGCTAAACAAGCGATTGAGACAGCAAGAAGAAAAAATCCAAAAGCGAGATGAAGCTTTTGAGGCTAGTAAGAGGCAACAAGCTAGATTGATCAAGCAGATTAACGATGAGATCGCTAGCAAAGCTGAACAGCTTGATTTGGAGCGAATCGAAGATGAAACAGTCGATGCGATGCTGAAGATGCAACTGATCGCAAATAAACCGATTGACGATAAACGAAACTATAGAATCGAAGAGAAAGGCTTTGGAAAGGAAAAACAACGCTATGTTATTGTCCCAGAGAAAGATTTTGATGACTTGGCCCGCAGGGCTAATAGAGGCCCTTTGGTTAAATTGCTGAACGAATTTAAAGAACGTATTCTTGGGCTGGGAATTGTACAACGTCTACAGGCTACTATTGCGAAATTGAAGGAAGAAATGGCTAGTCTAATCAGAGAAAACGATAACTTGTCTAAAGAATTGACTTCTATGGTTGAA
This sequence comes from Streptococcus cristatus, assembly GCF_003943815.1. Lineage (GTDB taxonomy): Bacteria > Bacillota > Bacilli > Lactobacillales > Streptococcaceae > Streptococcus > Streptococcus cristatus_F. The sequence goes on from NZ_RJNA01000024.1 coordinate 8,463, forward strand.
GATAGAAATAAATACAGGTATCAGTTACAGGACCAAGAATATTATCTGACTGAACGAGAACGTAATGAGATTGCTGAGAAGATCATTCAGAGAAAAGATCTTGAACTAGAAGATGGGGATAGAGATAGGACATTTGAGAGAGATGATCTCGATTTTAGCAGATAGCTTGATTATTAGCCTAGTAATAAAATCCCTTTTTCCGAAATAAAATCCACAAGGATTTTATTTATAAACTTGTATTCAATTAGCCTAGTAATGTAGCTATATCAATACCTTTAATCACCTTTAGGCAAATAAAACTAACTTTTAAAAAGATTATCTATTTGTCTATACGAAATTAAAGAGTTAATCAACTCTTATTGGCTTTATTAGTTAAAGTAATCCAGCTTTCCCTTGTAGGCAGTGAGCGTAGCGACTTCATTTTCATTATTATAAAATGGATATGGATATAAGCGCGAAGCGCTATTGTAAATATATATTGTATATATATATTGTAAAGTAATATTGTAGGGTCTGGCTATCCCTTGAGGCTCTAAGGAAAGCTGATGAATAAAATCCCTTTCTCCGAGAATAAAATCCCTTTCTCCGAGAATAAAATCCCTTTCTCCGAGAATAAAATCCCTTTCTCCGAAATAAAATGAAAAAGGATTTTATTGTTGAATTAAATGTGATTTTGTGATACAATATTTGATATAAAATGAAAAAGGATTTTATTGCTATGGAAGAAGAAAAAAATGAAATTAGAGAAGTAGCAAAGTATTCTAAC
>NZ_RJNA01000025.1 GCF_003943815.1 Streptococcus cristatus
TACAATACTTCGTATTTTTTAAGGTGTTTTTTTGTCATACAAAACTTGTATTCTATTTATATGACAACTAAAAACTATTTACAACAATATATTTCCAAAAAAGTGAAATAATTTTCGAACACAAAACAAAATGAGCCAGGAAGAACTTTCGGAACAAGCGGGACTTGGGCTTAAGTATATCAACCAACTCGAAAACCAAAATGTGAATCTAACCATTCACAGTCTTGAAAAAGTGATTGACGCCCTAGATATGACCCCAGAGGAGTTTTTCAATTTTGATAGCCTTGAATCAACCTCTGATAAGACTGACAATCTTTCACTCAAAAGAATCAACATGAAGATTAAACAGCTCCCTATTGATAAACGAGAAAAGATCTTGGTCATTTTTGAAAGTATCTTAGATAATCTTTGATATCCCTGACTCACTTACATTTTAACCAGCGAATACTCGTATAGTCAAATTGTAGGATACGGATAAAATTTATTTATCTGGTGATTTCCACTTATTCTTTCTCCAATTAATGAAAGTGAGCCCATATGAATTTAAAAGATCTACAATATTTTTATGACCTCTGCCAGCTTCAATCCTATACGGAAGTAGCAAAACAACATAAAGTCAGCCAACCATCTATTTCTTATGCCATCAAGCGCTTAGAGGAATCTTTTAATTGCAAATTGATTCACCATGATCCTTCACATCGCTCCTTTAAACTAACTAATCAAGGACAAATCCTTCTGAAGCATACAGAACTGATTTTACCTGAGGTCATTTCTACTCGCAAAGAAATTAATCGCTCTTTGGCGCATTGCTCTACTGTAGGATTCCCTCCTATTATCATTCAGTATCTTTTCTCTGTCTTAAATAAAGAAACTGAATTTGATTTTTTAAAAAAGGTACGTCCTATTCGTGGTGGATCCGTAGAATTATTAAACCTTCTCCTTAAGGGAGAACTAGATGCGAGCTTACTCGGATTGATTGAACCACTTAATCATCCTTCAATAGAGACGCATGAACTCTTTCATAAAGAACTGTATGTCGTTTTATCTAAGAACCATCCTCTTGCTACTGCTCCTTCCCTTATTTTTGAAGAATTAGTAGATCAATCCTTTATACTCTTAGACGAACACTTTGTTCACCTGAAAGCTTTTGAACTACTTAATCAAAAGTATCAAAACAAGGCAGAAATATTCTTTAAGAGTGACGACATTATCATTATTAAAGAACTTTTAAAGAAAGGGATTGGCGTAAGTTTACTGGCTGATATCGCACTTTCTGATGAAGATGATGATTTAATAAAAATCCCTCTAATACCAGAGGACCGGATAACATTTACAGTTTATTACGCTTATCTCAAATCAGCTACACTGTCTTCAGAAGTAGAAGCCTTATTTAATATCATTAAATCATATGAATAGAAAAAACTCTAACTATCAACTACCTGATAGCTAGAGTTTTTTACATTATAGGTATTAGACTAAAGTACGAAGAAATAGGATATTATCGCCGAATTTTTCATTTACCTGATACCATTCAACGAGATTCCCAATTATAAATCTACAAAGTGTCGATAAAAAAGAACACCCCGAAAGGTGCTCTTTGTATGTATTGTAATTCTCTCGAATTAACGTTTACTAAATTGTGATGCTTTACGAGCCTTTTTCAAGCCTGGTTTTTTCTACATTATGATATTTATGGTAAATTATCACTGAAATCAAGTTCTTTTAAGAGATAAATCCTCAATTTTTACATATATAACCCTTTTAAAAATAAAGAGGTTATCAAAGGGTTATCACTTTTTAGTTTTCGGAGCTTATGTAATTGAAAAATACGAAATACTGTATCATAAAGATAATGTACAGTTTAGCAACAAATACACAGTTTCTTCATGCCAGTGCAATTTCTTTTTCTATCCTGAAGATATTTAAATAGTTCTATATATTATTTCTTGTGAGTAATTTTCATCAAAAAATTTCATAGATAAGTCCTATATATAATCATGGTAAAGTAGTAAAAATAGTTGTTATCCTAGTTGATTAAAAAAGTCTTTGATTTCCTCATCTTTTATAAAATAATATATAATTTTCCCCTCTCTTCTAGTATCCAAGATGTTTTGATTGGCTAGTTTACGAAGATGGTGGGAGGCAGATGCCATACTGAGATTTAGTAAACAGGCTATATCACAGACACAGAGTTCTTCGACGGCAAGGAGATAAAAGATGATATTTATCTGTTTATTATCGGTAAATTTTGATAAAATGCGAAGTGATTTTTGGACTTTTTCCTTTTCAAGGTAGTTCGTTGCGGTTATAACATTTTGTTGATTTATAACATCCACTTGACAGATACTATCTTTTTTCATAATTTTTTCTCCTAGCCTTACACAGCCCATAGCATGTCAAAGCTGTTGTTTTCAATCAGGATATACATCCCCAATCCTAAATATACAACGGCAATAAACCATCTGCTATATTTTTCCAAAGTTTCTCCAACAGAAGGGACTTGTGCTAATTTTTGGGCAGAAAAAACCAAGAGATAAATCATGACTAGAAAAGTAAGTAAAGTCACTATCATATTCGCTAAATTTAAGGTGGTAAAATATGGGACAAAGACACCAATATTGTCAGCGCCACAACTTGCAAAAGTAATCATAGCCACTAGAAAAATCAGGTTTTTATTGTCTTTTCGCAAACCATCTTTTGCAATAGCTTCTCCATCAGAATCTCCTAAAAGCAAAACTTTGAGGCCTAGGAAAATTGGAATCAAACCGAGTAAACCTAAAATCTCTTTACTAGGAATATAATTTAAGACAAATGCAAAAAGCAAACTTAGGAATATTAGACTAACAGAGCCTAGAAATTGTCCAAAATAGATGTTAATGATGTCCTTTCTGCTTTTTCTTTTGGCAAAAAATAACATTAGGATAATAAGTAAGTCTACGGCTGTCCCAGAATACAGGATTATTGAAGTAACAATATTTTGAATCATAAAACACCTCATTCAAATATATTTTTGAATGTATTCTAACATTAAACTTTGTAGATGTCAACTTAAAATCCANCAATTAATAATTGCATGTCAATATTTGTATTGTGAAACTAGTTTCAGAAATATATAGTCTTAAAGTATGTCCACGCCAATGGTTTTTTCAATATTTAAGAGGAGATTTATAATGGTTCATTTCTATAAATTTATAAACGAGTTATATATTTTGTTTAACCAATTATTAACTATTTTTATCAATAATCTCTTCATTAATTTGTACTTTTTAACTTTGATTTATTTTTCGTGCATATTTTATATGAATTTAATTCTAATACATTTTAAATAAAAAATACGCAATTTTAATTGGCACTGACCCCCGTAAATGAGAATTAAATAAAAACACCTCCAAGTTGGATTTGGTACAATATAATCAAATGCTCATGGAGGTGGCTTTTTATGGTTAAAAAACGTGTGNAGACGGTGGTATTATTGTCAAGAAAATAGAATAACAAGCTATAAAACTGTCGAAATAGGTGGCTTTTAGGATTTTAACAGAAATCAGTTCTATAATAAATTAAAAATCGTGTTGGTAGAAAAATCGTCTACTTCTACCAACACGATTTTACAAAGAGCCATTACTTACATCTCTTTTTCTCCTGTAAAACTATTGTATCTTGATACTTTAAGGAGTTTCAATCATTCGATCTGTTAACCGTTATTTTTTGGATCTAAACGTAATAACATAGCATTAATGGCGACGATGACTGTTGACACAGACATTAGGATTGCTCCTAATGCAGGGCTTAATGTGATACCAATAGGAGCCAAAATTCCTGCAGCTAGAGGGATAGCTATAAAGTTATAACCAGCTCCCCAAAATAGGTTTTGTTTCATTTTACGAGTTGTTTTGTGTGCTAATTCAATGAATGATTCAATATCTCCTGGATCTGATTGAGTCAATATGACATCAGCTGAATCCAACGCAACTTGAGTTCCAGCACCTATAGCTATACCAACATCTGCTAAGGCAAGAGAAGGAGCATCATTTACACCATCACCTACCATGATAACTTTCTTTCCTTCATCTTTAAGTGTTTTAACTAACTCATATTTGTCTTGTGGAGATTGATTTGATCTATATTCAATCCCTAAATCTACTGCCGCGCCTTGAGCCGCTTTTTCATTATCACCTGTTGCCATAATTGGTCGAATATTGTTCTTTTTAAGAGCTTTAATTAACTCTTTACTCGTTGGTTTTAATTCGTCCCCTAAAGCTACAGCACCAATGGCATCATCGTTTTCTACTAAGACACTAAGAGTTGCTCCTTTTGGAGTATCCATATCAAGATTACGTCCATAGGCTTTTTGACTGATTAATTGGTAACGGTGCCCACCTGCTTTACCCTCTACTCCAGAACCAGAAATCACATCAATCGAATCAAAAGATGCTGGACGTATATTTTGCTGCTCGGCGAAACTTATAATTGATTGAGCAATTGGGTGGCTAGATCCTCCTTCAATACCTGCCAATAAGGCAATGATTTCCTCTTTTGTATATTTGTCATTAAGAAGTTTTACATCTAATACTTTAAATTCACCAGTTGTTAAAGTACCCGTTTTATCTAAAATCATCACATCTGCATCTTGAGCTATTTCTAAGGCTTGGCGGTCTTTTACTAGTAAGCCACGGCTAGCTCCTAAGCTTGTGCTACGGGCGGTTACCAATGGAATAGCCAGACCCAATGCGTGCGGACAAGCAATAACTAATGTAGTAATAGTAAATATAACTGCCGTTGGGATATCTCCAATAATCATCCACACTACAAAAGCAATTAGCGCGACAATAACAGCAATATAGAAGAGCCACCCTGCAACCTTTTGCGCAATATTTTCTGCCCTGGAAGGCTGACTTTGAGCTTGGCTGATTAAATTCTGTACTTGAGAGATAAAGGATTGATCACCTGTCTCAAGCACTTTAATATAAAGAACCCCTTCTCCATTTGTTGAGCCCCCGATTACTTCATCGCCAGGGCCTTTTTTTACTGCTTTTGACTCCCCAGTTAGAAGAGCTTCATTTAAACGTGATTCACCACGCTCGATAATCCCGTCTGCTGGCACATTTTCTCCGGCTTGAACACAAATTAAATCACCTATCTTTAAGTCAGCAACTGGTCGTGTTTCAATTGAATCGTCTTCTAATACAACGTGAGCATCTTTCGGCACTAACTTAGCCAATGCTGCTTGTGCGTCTCCTGCTTCTCCAATAGCTTTCATCTCAATCCAGTGACCTAATAGCATGATTAATAGTAATGAAGCAAATTCAAAGAAAAAGTCCATCACGTGTTCACCCGTTACGTAGGTAATGATCACAGCATAAATACTGTATAAATATGAAACACTTATACCTAAAGAAACGAGTGCCATCATTCCAGGTTTTTTTTGTTTAAATTCGTCAACTGCACCTTGATAGAATGGACGTCCACCATAAATAATTAATATAGTAGATAAAATAGCTACTACAATATCATAATATGGAAAAGTAAACTGGAATGGTAGTTTAAATCCATGTATAGGGGATAAGAGCATAATAATGAATCCTAGTGGCAATGACTTTAAGAAAAGTTCCTTAAAGTTTCCGTGATGATGGTGGTCATGCCCACTGTGCCCGCTGTGATCATGCCCAGCATGATGTACTTGATGTTGATCCTTATGGTATCCATGTTCATCTGTGATTCCATGCTCGTGTTTTAACTTATCCATGTCGTCATAATCATGGTGATTATGGGACGAATATTTGTTGTCATTATTCATTTTAAATTCCTCCTTATGCTTAATGATGATGTAAATGACATTCGCATTGTTCTTCTGGACAATTGCAATCCACTTCTTCTACTGCGAAAGATTTTTTCATCTCTAATATTTTTTCTAGTCGATCTATATCATCGAAGCTTAAAACATGATCTTCAATGATGCTTCCTATTACATTTCCGACTTTCTTATTGCAAATACGGTTAAAAATATCTTCTGCATAATTCCTTACGGCTTCTTTCTCTTCAATATTGGCAGTGTAAATAAACTTTCTACCTTCTTTCTCTGTATTTAGTACGCCTTTTCCAACTAATCGACCTAAGATCGTTTTGATAGTGGATTGTGTCCAGTCCATTTTTTCTTGCAATACGGAAATGACTTTTTTACTAGTTACTCGATCATTTGCCCAAACTACACGCATGACTTCCCATTCTGCATCTGTGATATAAGTATTAAGTTCTATTGTGCTCATTCTCCTTTCCCTCTCGTCGTTTACAAATGTAAACAAATATGTTCAAAACAAGTTTACCATTGTAAACGAATTATGTCAAGTCTTTTTATTAAATTCTCACTTTTTGGGGTCAGTCCCTTAAAACATGCTATTTTTATCATTGATAAATATTAATAGCTAACTTTCCGAAAAACAACTATTTTTTATACAAAAAAGACATCCAAGAGAAAATTCTTGAATGTCTGTAAACGTTGATAGTATCGTATTGATTAACGTTTTGAGAATTGTGATGCTTTACGAGCTTTCTTAAGACCTGGTTTGGAAAGTATGAGTTTTAATTGGATTAAAAACAGCGTAATATCAAGGCTTTTCAGAATGATATCTACTGATTAATTTCATAAAATTTGAATCAATATTTTTTAAATAGGGGAATAGTTTAGTTCTGTAAGTATTAAAATAATACACCTACAAAGCTTATTATATCAGATTTCCCCGTTTTAGAAAAATAAATAGAGATTAAAACAATATCTAGATTTTCCAAAAATTCTTTGTCAAAACTCATGAAAAGGAATTCAACCATCCATATCATCTAAGGAGGATAGTCAAGACAACGGTATGAAACATACTAAGATTAGTAGTGAAGAAATCTCCGACGCGAGAGAGTACTCACTACTTTTTCTTTATGTTAAAGTAGTGGTGTCTTGTAAAGTCGTGGGGCTCTATGGCGCTAGACGTCGTTTGACAAACTGGCAAGACACCTTGTTTTAGGTGGAGTTTGATCAAAGTATGTAGGACGCTAGACGTCGCGTATTGAAAATAAAATCACTAAAACATGGAATTATTCAAGACAAAAGAGGTAATGTCATGCGTGTAGTATTTGGAATTGATGGCAGTAAAACAAGTTCTGAGGTGGCCATTTTAGTCAACGGTGAGAAGGTTCATGGCTACACCATACTCAATGATGCCATTGGATTCAATCGCCTGTTGGGCGACTTGAAAACTGTTCATAACCCTGAGATTATATTTGAGGCTACAGGCGTCTATTCTC
>NZ_RJNA01000026.1 GCF_003943815.1 Streptococcus cristatus
CGTATATTCCATTTACTATCAATTTTATCGAATTTCTAAAAAAGATAAAAAGTCCTGTTGTTCATATTCCATCCATTGAAGAACGAATGAAAGAAATGGAAGAAATTGGAAGTCCTGTTGTAGTTGATGATGAGTTAAAAGCTTTATGGCAAGAAGAAATCGATGAATTTGCAGGTCGAGAGCAAGTGATTGTTAAGCTGTAATGCTATTTTTACTGACTTTCTGAGTTGACTCTGATTTTGCGATAGATGGGCAAGAAAGTCTAAAAGGCATCAAGCCTTTTAATTAAAAGGGGAGAATGTTCAACAAAAATCGTAAACCAAAGATTGCGATATTGAAAAGAAGAGGAGAGTTTGATGAGCTGAATGATTCGACCACTAGGTCATGCCAGTGATCAAGAAATAAAAGATTTGGAAGAGAAATACATGCTAACTCTTCCAGAAGAATATAAAAACTTTTTGAAAGAAAGCAATGGCGGACGATGTCTTTCCTATGAGTTTGAAAATTATATTGAGATAAAGAACATCAATGAAGAAATTAATGTTGCTACTTTATATGGGATTAAGACTGGCGTAAAAAACTCTGATATAGAAGATTGGACTGATGAATACTTAGATGATCTTTTTTCTAATTCAATTATTATAGGCGATTCCTTGCAACATGGTTTTCTAGTTTTATGGTTGAGTGGTGATGAGAATGAAGGTATTTATTATTATGATGATACATATAATCTAGAAGCTTCAAGTGATGAAAATAATGCCTATTTTCTGGCTCGCACTTTTACCGAATTTCTAGAATTAGTCCAAAATTAATGTTAAAATGGGAGGGATTAGAATGTGAGAATGTGTAGTCCCTCTTTTATTTAGTACTTATTTTAAAAATGGTAGATTGATTGAATTGAAACTTTACAAAATAGTAAAAAATTTGGAGTTAGAAATGTTAAGAATTTTTCCTTACGATACAGAAGCTGTAGATCAGGCTATAGCGGATTTTGAAGATAAGTTTAGAATCAAGTTCCCAGAAAAATATAAAGAATTTCTACTTAAATATAATGGCGGGAATAGCTTGCAAACCAGTTTTAGTATAAATCGTAAAACTTCAGATATACGTGCATTTTATGGTTTTAATAAAGCGAGCCAATACAATAATTTCCAATATTTGATTGAGAGTGGTTTTTTAGAAGAAGTTTTAGACAGAGGTTTTATTCCCATAGCGAAGGATAGTTTTGGGAATTCTATTCTTCTTGGTGTTACAGGAAAAAATTTCAATCAGCTAGCATTTTTTGATCATGAAGGCCAGCTTGTGCGGCCTTTAGAAATCAATTTTGAAGACTGGGTGGCTAAACTTAAAAGCAAAAAGAAAAAGATTCGCACGATTGAAGAAAGAATCGCCGATATGAGAGCCGTAGGTAGCAAAAAAGAAATTACACCTAGATTAAAGGAAATCTGGCAAGAAGAAATTGATAAGTATGCCGGCCGTGAGCAAGTGATTGTTAAGCTATAGTCTTATTTCGTTTAATGTGATAACGTCAAGTTATCACATTTTCATTTTTCCTAGAGTTTTTGTTATACTAGTTTTATTGAACATTGATTTTTAACAACCTGCCTATTTTGCGAGAGGCAGATATTGTTTTGAAGTTAAATATTTTCCTGAATAGAATGAACTAAAGGACACTTATGAAACAATTATTGCAAGAGTTAACAACCCTTTATTCCAAATTAAATTCCCATTATAATGAGTATTTAATAAATCCAGAGCAGGTAGCGAATGTTTATGATGACATTCATGAAGATTTCCAAGAAGACATCGATGAGGGCTTGCTGCAATGAAAAATTTAGACTTAGAATCAATACATGATACTGCTAATCAAGCCTACTTAAGTGGGATGTATGATATCTATAGTTCATTGCTAAATATTGAAAATTATGTAGCTGATTTAAGGGAGATTCACATTCAAATTTCAAAGAAGATTAGAGAGAAAAAAGGCGAAAGCGTTGATGAAGATGTGACTGGCAGAGAAGATAGAAAATGAGTTTACTCGGCGAATGGATCGATTTTAAAAAGGAGCAGTCATGAATAAATTTATGGCCAAAATAAAGTCAGATAATAGCGATACGAAAATTTTGAAAATAATTAGAGATTTCAGTCATGAACCAATCGGAGCAATCAAGGAAAAAATGACTCATCATATGGCTGTGCTTGAAACAGAATATCTGAATTTAGAGCGCCTAAAGAGCTTTAAAAAGACAGTAGAAGAGATAATAGAATTGGGTGGGGAGCTTCAATTATTTCTTGATGATGAAAAGGTAACCATGCAATTTTTGAGTCATGTTATTGAGTCACAAGAAGATACCAAAAATCAAATTGAGGAAGACGATTTCTATATGTTCGATGATACGGAGCAATAGCCCCGACTTTCCAATATAGTAATAATGCGAAATTGTTCCCTCTCAGTCAAGATTGTGGTCTTTGAAGATAGAAGTAGATGATAAATATATAAGGAAAGTATAAAGTGAAAGAAGTACTAGAAAATTTGCATCAGATATGCTCAACACTCAATGATAAATTTAATGGAAAACTGCTTGATTATGAGAAGTTAGATGATTTTCTGGAGGACATTCGTGATGACTGGGATTCAAGTTTCGAACAGTTAAAATGTGGTCTTCAGATCTTGGAAAGTCAGGCTGGATCAATTGAATCTTCAAGAAATAGCGCTTATACAAAAGGGATTCTTGAAATTTTTTGGGGACTGAGACGACTAGAGGTTTTATTGGATGATGCAGATAACTTGCTGGTAGCCTTGAATAAGAAATTGATGTATGAAAGTGGAGAAATATCTGAGGAAGAATTCCTGGATGATGAAATTCTAAATGTTAAATATCTGGATGAAGATAATGACTCAGACTAAATCAAGTTGTTAGAATAACTAAAGATAGGTTGACCGAGTGAAGGAGTGCTTAATGGAAGATATTTATAAAGGAGCGAATGGTGTCAATAATCTACGCAAAGATCAAAATGTCAGATAATATCTTACAGGCATGTAAAATAATGAGGAAACATAGCACTTTGCCAATTGGTGAAATAAAGACAAAAATAGAGAAAAATGAGGCTTTGTTAGAAAGTGATTATCTGGATCTAGACCAGTTAATAGTGATGCAAGAAATTCTCGCTAGTCTCATAGATTTAGGTGCAAAAATTAACTTGTACAAAGGACAAGCTGAAGTGGATATGGGATTTCTAAATAATACCATTGAAACCTATAAAAATATTGCGATTGACAGAGAAAAACTAGATGAACTCATGTTCGATAGTGAGAGATAAAAGCTATAAGTTCTAGCATCAGTAGCATTTTTAGAATGAACCTAGAATTTTTAATAGCACAATTTCAGGATTTCAGTATAAATAGAGGTGAGAATATGGAAACTGAAAATGCAGTATCAATTTGGGTTGGAAATTTTGCAAGTAGGGAAGAGCTGGATAACTATATCGACTTAAGGTATGATGATGACGGAGAAATTGTCAGTTCCAAGTTTTATGATGCTTTTCAAATTGATATCGATGATATTGACGAATACCTAATCGAAAAAGAATATCTTGATTCAAGATTTTTAAATGTATATGAACATCTAATCGGAGCTTCATATGCAGATGTTGTCATAGATAATTTAAAGAAGATTGAAGATGACCAAGCTATACCTGAAAGTAATTCCATTATTTTACTTTACAATTATAAATATTGTGGGCAAGTCAAAGAACAGCCCAATATCAAATTTATTGCGACAGTCAATTATAGATAGGTAGAGGAAAATGAATGAGCTAGTAACGAGATATATCAGCTTTTGTGAGAACTTAAATCAGAACTTCAATGGAAATCTTTTAAGTGATGAGAAATTAGATGATTTAAAAAGCTGTGAAAAAGCTATAAACGGATGTTTGAATCAATTAAATAGCGGGCTTAGCTTGTTAGAAACAAAGAGAAATGAAATTTCATCATCTCAAGATCCCTCTTATACATCTGGATTTGTAGATATCTTTTTAGCTCTAGACGGTTTGGAGGATGCATTTTCTGAACTAAAACACATGTCAATAGCAATGAATAAACACTTTATGTATGAAAGTGGAGAATATCTGATGAAAAATTCCTGGATGATGGTATTTTAAATGTAGAAATAGTGGATGCAGGAGATGAAGAATGAAGCTAGATACTAGAGTTGAAAAAGCCTTACAAGATATAAATTTTGTAAAGAGATATGAAGCATTGTCCCATACATTTAGTAGGATTAGAACTCCTAAAGAAGAAGCTTTGGATTATTATGACGGCGATTTTCTGATGGAAATTGTTGAATTATTAGGCTATAAAGCTCAATATGATAAACGAGAACGCTTTTTCCATATTGACTTGGAGGAAATCGGAAATTTTCGTTTTGGCTTTCATTTTGCTCTTGAGTATGGTCGCTTAGAATTGATTTGGGTTGCTTATGAAGGAGATAAAGTTGTCCTTGGTTCTCCTTGGACTAGATATCCAAGGTTGATGATTGCGCGTGATTATATTATCAAACAGCCCATTATTTCCGACTATGTAGATTTTCGTGACGTCATGAAAATCGCCTTTGATATGTATGAGGAATTCAAGCAAGCATTTTTGAAAGCTGCTGCAGGAGATGAGGAATGAAATTAGACACTAGCTTGAATGCAAATCAATTTTCTAGAGCTACGATAGCTTTTGCAGCGTCCTAGATTCAGAAAGGAATCAAAATGGAATTTACTCTTAATCTCGATCTTTTGCAATTTATGCGAAAATTAACAGAACCGCTAGAAATATATATAGGCAACTCGGATTATAAGGAATATGTGCGTGAAACGTTAGAAATTGCAGGCCGATTTATTGATAGGCTTAGTGAGTCTGACCCAGACTTTCTGTATGGTAGATTGGAAAATTTAGACGAGGAAGACATCTTGACTTATTCGGAGTTAGATAAAAAGACAGATCCAGCAGTGTGGAGATGTATTGATGCTTTCATTGCGTTAGTAGTTTATCAGTCATACAAAGCCGTTGGACAGCGGTATTTGCCCCAAACCATAGAGTGTGTGGATGAAGATACGCTCGAAGATTATTTTATTCATTATAAGCAACTGGTTAGTAGCTACAGTGACATTGCAAGGAGAACGAAATGGCTTGAGGAGGAAGCCTATGTCTCAGACTTCTCTGTTAGCCCTTACCTAGAATTTTTGTTTGAGGAGTAACTGCGAGAATATGAATACTAATCAACTTTATCTCATGCTGGTCTACTCAGAAGCTATCCTAAGTCATATGGAAACAGAATATAAGCCACAAATTCGAGTTGCCTTGGATGCTTGCTGGAGTTTTTTGGAAAATAAAAACAAAACGGGCAAAGAGCTTTATAGTCTGCTAGATGATGGAACGGATTTTAAAGGAATTTTCATCTATATGCAATTAGACGAGAATGAGGATAATATTCCATCGTGGGATAATCTTAGCTATGCAATCGGTGCAACTGCTAGGGAAGCCTACCTACTGGACAATCAGCAACAATTGCCTTCTCCTTTAGAAAATATTGATTCAGTCTTAGTAGACTTATTTACTGAAAATTTAAAAGAAATCAATACCGATTTTTATAATCATCTTGAAGAAATTAAGGGCCTTTTGAAGAATGATTGTCCTCCTTCAAAAAACACTGCCTTGCAAACATTGGAAAGCTTAGGATTATTAGGAGGGAGTTGAGGTTTTAAATGGATAAGCATCAAATACAGGAAATATCGGATATTTTGTATTCTGAAAACAATGCTAAAGTTGTGGCGAGTCTTAAGCAGTTTCAAACCGAGGATGAACTATTTGTCTTGCTGGACAATTTTAACTGGGATAATGGATTTGAAGTGACAAAAGCAGTGCTTAGCCATTCCAAGTGTAGTCTTTCAGTCGCTTTATTAGCTTTTTATCGTGCAGATGGCATCAGGTATTTACTTGAGGGAGAGGCAGCCTTTGAAAATTCGCTATCAGAGGAGTGGGAAGGTTTTTTAAAAGATGTTTATACTAGAATTATCAGAGGCCAATTTCCAAGTGGGACTATCTCTTTTCAACCCGAAATAACGAAGATTCAAAAATTTAAACTAAAAAAATTAAGACCAGAAATTGATGAAGTATTTCTTGATGGCATTTCGGGCAAAGATTTGAATGTAGTCATTTAATGAAATAAACAGTGGAGCCATCCCGTCATTTGTTAGAAGTTGCTGATCCTTTAGTAGAGTTGGATAGTTAATATATAAAGCAAGACCGTGCAAACGGTCTTTTGTGGTATAATTATGATTAAACCAAGCTTTAGAGGTGAAAAATGATTCCGATAAAAAAGAGCAATTCTAAACAAGTATATGAATTTTGTCGTATTATTTATGAGAAATTACCAGAAAAAGACGAATTAGATATGTTAATTTTTAA
>NZ_RJNA01000027.1 GCF_003943815.1 Streptococcus cristatus
CATTCGAACAATGTATTACCTCATAACGCATAACAAACTTTACGATTACTCTTTGACCCAAAATCGATAAGGCTGTCTATGCCGTATTATTGTAACCCCTTGTTTCAAAAAATACCAGATGAGGTGTTTTTTTAGCATGCCCATTTATAGATCAAAAAGTGTTAAAAATAAGACAGTAACCTCAGAATAGATACTGTCTTATCCCTTTTTTTACTTAAAGCCTTGATAGACTTGACAAATGGTAGAAAAGGGCCTAAAAAAGTAAACCAGTCTCATACGAAACTGGTTTATGATATATCCTTATTAAATCTCTACACTTTTTATTTGCTGATCATTAATTGTATAACAATTACGATAGTTCTTTGCTTTTTTCATGTTTTTCACTATAAATGAGATTAAATAAATCCCTTTTTAAGCTGTCTAACTGCTAAGGTATAGAAGACAAAAATATAAGCACCATTGACAACTAAGAAAAGGATAAATTCAGATAAGGTAAAAGGGACTAAGGAACGAGCTCGATCACCAACAGCAATCTGAGCATAAGGGAAAATTCTAAAAAGACCTTGTCCAATAAAGAGGGTCATAAGCCCTGCTATAGCCAAAATAGCTGATATAAGAATAGGCACTGCGAAATTTTTTAAGCGAATACTAAGAAAAATTTGAATGGTGACAATAGTAATGGTTGCTAGCCAACCTGTGATAGACCAAAGCAAAAAGTCCAGTAGATAATTTGCAAAAGGTACCTTCAAAACCAAAGCGCTGATAATATAAAAGAGGAGAGCTATCAGTTGACTAATAGCCATGACTAGTGACAAGCTGGTGATTTTTGATAAAACGAT
Organism: Streptococcus cristatus; assembly: GCF_003943815.1. Taxonomy (GTDB): domain Bacteria; phylum Bacillota; class Bacilli; order Lactobacillales; family Streptococcaceae; genus Streptococcus; species Streptococcus cristatus_F. Next base: position 840 of record NZ_RJNA01000027.1, read on the forward strand.
ACGATTGGCTTTAACTGGAATACTTAATAAGCGCTGCCAGTTTTTATTATTTTCCTCGAATTGACAACTGATGGAACAGATAATCCCGATCAGAATAGGAGTAAATATCTGCGAGGAATAGAAAACTGTTTGTCCCCAAAGGACGCGAGCTTGTGTACCATCTAAGAGAACTTTTCGGTTGAGGGCAAAAATCATTGTTCCCAATAAGGACCCAACAAGGTTAAAGAAGATTAGCGTTATCGGAATAGCACTTTTTTTGATTTTTTTAAATTCAAAAGTAATCATAATAGATCCGCCTTTCCAATGAGTTTCTTACTGACAAAGATGCTTAAAAAAATGATAAGCAATAATACGACTAATTTAAAGGGATAAGCATTATCGTATTGAAAAAGATAAGTGTTAGTTCCAGCCACCCGTTTAGCGATTCCCATTATAGAGAAATATTGCCAAGGAATGAAAATGCGAATAGGAAATGGTAACGCACCGATACCTACAAATGACAGGAAGGAACCAATTAAGCCTGTTACTACTGTCACACTTGGCTTTGGATAGATAAAAGCTAAGCAAAGATGTAAACAAGACAGAAAGAGACAAACCAAAAAAGTTGTGAACAAAAAGAGACTTAATGAAACAGGTGTCACACTGACCTGCATGCCTTGAATAATAAATTTCAGAAAAAGCGTTTGAATCAAACTGACAACAAAGGCAAAAATAGCCATCACAGTCAATTTAGCTTTAAAAAGTTGCCAAGGACTTTCGTTACTGGTTTGCAAGAGTTTAAAAGTTTTGCCTAGATGTTCCAATTCCAGTAGTCTAGACGCTAAAACTACAATGAAAAGTGGCAAAATACAATCATTCAAGTAAGTCATGGTATAAATGGCATTATAGGCCTCATGTGTTTTAGGTAATTCATATTTGATAACAACGCTACTCCAAATCAAGCCCACTGCTACAATAGCAATCAAAGATAGCAAGAATGAACGTCTTTTTAATTTGATAAATTCTAATTGTAAATTTAGCATTACAAGACACTTCCTTCCCGTCCTGTCATATCAAGGAAAACATCTTCCAGCGATCGACGAATCATACAAACTTGATAAATATCAACATCATTTTCAACTAAGAGTCGAATAGCAGTGGCTATATTAACTTNATTGTTATCGTTGATAATCAATTTTTTGTTATCATCCAAATTAAAACCATTGAACATTAGTATTCTTTTAGCAGTTACATCATCACTGGTCTCAAACAGATATTTTTCATCTTCTTCAAGGTCAGATAGGTGGCCTTCAAAAAGTAATTGGCCATGATTGACAATACCAACAGTTGTAGCCATCTGTTCAATTTCTGAAAGAATATGGCTAGAAACGATGATAGTCATATCGTATTTTTGTGGTAAGGACTTGATGAGCTCACGAATTTCTTGAATACCGGCAGGGTCTAAACCATTAGTTGGCTCATCCAAAATCAGTAATTTAGGAAATTTAACAATGGCTAGTGCAATTCCTAGACGTTGTTTCATGCCTAGTGAATAGTTTTTAACTAGCTTGTCTTTTTGATCGAAAAGTTTGACAATCTTTAAGACTTCATCAATATTTCTTTTTGGTAATTTAAGCAATTTTTGGATAATTTCAAGATTTTCATAGCCGGTCAAATTAGCATAGTAAGAGGGCTCTTCAATGAGGGAACCTACATTTGAGAGGAGTGATATTTGATTGCTATTAAAGGTTTTGCCAAAGAGCTTAATGGAACCATGGCTTGGTTGCAACAATCCTAAAAGCATTTTCATAGCAGTACTCTTACCAGCACCATTTGGTCCTAAAAAACCATAAATTTCATTTTTTCTAATATGAATAGAGAGCTGATTAACGGCTACTTCACCTGAAAAATCCTTACTTAATTGGTTGGTTTCAACGATATAATTGTTCATTTGTTTTCTCCTTTAAAAATCTTAGAGTGATGTTGTATCCTTTCGCTATTTTCATTATAATGAACCTCCTTTATTTTAACCTGTTGATTACCTTAATTCTTCCTTAATTTTTACTTTAAAGTCCTTGACCAAGGAAGCAATGTGTTATACTAGTCTTGTTGAGGTAATAGTATGAATTATAAAGAAAAGAAGATCTTAATTTTAGACGATAACCCAGAAATTTTAGAAATGGTGCAAGAGTCATTGAACATTGCTGGTTTTAGCAATCTAACAAGTGTACAATCACAAAAAGAAGCTTTGGAGCAATTTNGAAAAAAATCCTTTGATTTAGTTATTTTAGATATTATGCTGCATGAAGGATCAGGATTTGAAGTTTTAAAAGGTATCCGTAAGACTTCAACGGTTCCTGTTTTGTTTTTGTCGGCAATCTCCGATATAGAAAAACAATATCAGGGCTTTGAGTTAGGAGCAGATGACTATATTATCAAGCCTTTCCGCCCAAGAGATTTGGNGCTGCGTATTCTTTCCATCTTAAAAAGAGCCTATCCCGAAAAGGAAGATACCCTTATTTTGCCTGCTTGCCAGGTACATTTTAGCCAAGCCTTGATTACCAAAGGAAAACTAGAGATTCAGCTGACAGCTAAGGAATACAGTATTCTTAGGGTCTTATATGATAATAAGAATCGCATTGTTACTTTTGACCAACTCTTAGAAAAAGTCTGGGGCTTACGATACCAAGGCTATGATAATACCCTAATGGCTCATATTCGTAAGATTCGACAAAAGATCGAAGCCAATCCATCTAAACCAGAAAGCTTAATAACGGTTAAAGGTTTGGGTTACAAACTAAAGGTGAATTAAATGGATACCGTTAAATTTTTTACTAAGTTATTTACCAGGTATGTTCTATTAATCTTGGCTTTAATCATAGGACTTGTTTTTGTTTATGGTTTGGTTTTCTCAGCCTATTTTAGTTTCTATGGAAAGGAAAAACCGGAACTACTTTACACTAAAATCGCTCAATCGAGTCAAGAGAATAATTTCAATTTTGATAAAAGCAGCAAAATTGAAATGGATAAACAAAATACTTGGGCTATGGTACTGAATCAAGATGGCAATATTGTCCAATCTTATCATTTACCTAAAGGACTCAAAAGACATTATACCAATGCTGATATGGTTAAATTTTCACATTGGTATTTAGAAGATTACCCTGTTTTCTCCTATGTACGTGGTCAGCAAATTTTAGTTTTGGGCTATCCTAAAAAGCATTCCTTAGCAAAATTTAATTTCTATGCTAATACGCAATTTATTAGGAATTTTCTCAGTTTGGGACTTGTTTTCTTGGGTATCATTCTTTTACTTATTTTTATTCTTTTGAGCCGATCAAAGTTGCGTATCAAAAAGGAGATGGAGCCGATTATTACTGCTGTCACTTCTTTATCCCAAGGTCAAAATATCGCTCTTAATGAAAAGGGAAATTTCTCTGAAATTAAGACAGCTCTCAATGAAACATCTCATATTTTGGAAGAAAGCAACACGATGAAAGAGCAATGGATTAGAGGGGTCAGTCATGATTTACGCAATCCTCTTATGCTCATATCAGGTTATAACAGTCAGTTAGAGCAGCAATATGGCAGAGGAAAGCAGACAGAGGAAATTGAAAATCAGATTCAAACTATGAAAGAAATGATTTCTAATCTCAATATGAGCTACTTATTGGATAACCAAAAGCGTCGCTCCGAATTTTCCAATCTTGATTTGGTTGCTGTCCTACGAACAGTAATTGCCGATATATTGAATAATTATGAAACAATTACACTTCATTTTGATTTGCCTACCGAGACAGTGTTGGTAAAAGGAGAGGTAACTTTATTAGCAAGAGCTTTTAGAAATCTCTTGCTTAATAGTATTATGCACAGCGGCTCTAACCAGATTGATCTGACTTATCAATTATCTGATAATAAAGTGCTCATCGTCATTGCGGATCAAGGAGATATTACAGCTCAAAAAATTACTGAGCTAAATCAGAAATCAACTAATTATGAATCACATGGTATGGGAACGGTTATCACCAAACAAATTATTAAATTACATCAAGGTGAAATTGTTTTTTTAGACAATCATCCAGGCTTAAAAGTCACCATTTCTTTACCTTTAGTAAAGGAATAATGCCCTGCCTAAGAACAAGCTTACACTTAGAAAACTAACCATTTGGAGCATTGCGACACATTATTTATCTTCTAAATATTTATCAAAATTTTTCTGTTATACACAAAAAAGAGTGCACAAATAAAGGGCTATTTTCTACCATTTGTCAAGTCTATCAAGGCTTTAAGTAAAAAAAGGGATAAGACAGTATCTATTCTGAGGTTACTGTCTTATTTTTAACACTTTTTGATCTATAAATGGGCATGCTAAAAAAACACCTCATCTGGTATTTTTTGAAACAAGGGGTTACAATAATACGGCATAGACAGCCTTATCGATTTTGGGTCAAAGAGTAATCGTAAAGTTTGTTATGCGTTATGAGGTAATACATTGTTCGAATG
>NZ_RJNA01000028.1 GCF_003943815.1 Streptococcus cristatus
GCTAAGCGACTACCATATCTCACAGGGGGCAACCCCCAACTACTTCCGGCGTTCTAGGGCTTAACTTCTGTGTTCGGCATGGGTACAGGTGTATCTCCTAGGCTATCGTCACTTAACTTACTGAATTAACTTACAATATCTCATTGCCTTGTCAACTCAAAATTGAATAACTACTCAAACCTCACAATACTTGCCAAAAGCTGCGCTCAATGAAAATTGGATAAGTCCTCGAGCTATTAGTATTAGTCCGCTACATGTGTCGCCACACTTCCACTCCTAACCTATCTACCTGATCTTCTCTCAGGGCTCTTACTAACTTGCGTTATGGGAAATCTCATCTTGAGGTGGGTTTCACACTTAGATGCTTTCAGCGTTTATCCCTTCCCTACATAGCTACCCAGCGATGCCTCTGGCGAGACAACTGGTACACCAGCGGTAAGTCCACTCTGGTCCTCTCGTACTAGGAGCAGATCCTCTCAAATTTCCTACGCCCGCGACGGATAGGGACCGAACTGTCTCACGACGTTCTGAACCCAGCTCGCGTGCCGCTTTAATGGGCGAACAGCCCAACCCTTGGGACCGACTACAGCCCCAGGATGCGACGAGCCGACATCGAGGTGCCAAACCTCCCCGTCGATGTGAACTCTTGGGGGAGATAAGCCTGTTATCCCCAGGGTAGCTTTTATCCGTTGAGCGATGGCCCTTCCATGCGGAACCACCGGATCACTAAGCCCGACTTTCGTCCCTGCTCGAGTTGTAGCTCTCGCAGTCAAGCTCCCTTATACCTTTACACTCTGCGACTGATTTCCAACCAGTCTGAGGGAACCTTTGGGCGCCTCCGTTACCTTTTAGGAGGCGACCGCCCCAGTCAAACTGCCCGTCAGACACTGTCTCCGATAGGGATCACCTATCCGGGTTAGAGTGGCCATAACACAAGGGTAGTATCCCAACAACGCCTCCATCGAAACTGGCGTCCCGATCTCATAGGCTCCTACCTATCCTGTACATGTGGCACAGACACTCAATATCAAACTGCAGTAAAGCTCCATGGGGTCTTTCCGTCCTGTCGCGGGTAACCTGCATCTTCACAGGTACTAAAATTTCACCGAGTCTCTCGTTGAGACAGTGCCCAAATCATTACGCCTTTCGTGCGGGTCGGAACTTACCCGACAAGGAATTTCGCTACCTTAGGACCGTTATAGTTACGGCCGCCGTTTACTGGGGCTTCAATTCATACCTTCGCGTTACCGCTAAGCACTCCTCTTAACCTTCCAGCACCGGGCAGGCGTCACCCCCTATACATCATCTTACGATTTAGCAGAGAGCTGTGTTTTTGATAAACAGTTGCTTGGGCCTATTCACTGCGGCTGACCAAAGTCAGCACCCCTTCTCCCGAAGTTACGGGGTCATTTTGCCGAGTTCCTTAACGAGAGTTCTCTCGCTCACCTGAGGCTACTCGCCTCGACTACCTGTGTCGGTTTGCGGTACGGGTAGAGTATGATACAACGCTAGAAGCTTTTCTTGGCAGTGTGACATCACTCACTCGCTACTAAACTTCGCTCCCCATCACAGCTCAACGTTACAGGTATAAGCATTTGACTCATACCACGCCTCACTGCTTAGACGTACATCCATTCGTACGCACGAGTTAGCCTACTGCGTCCCTCCATCACTTCATACTCTAGTACAGGAATATCAACCTGTTGTCCATCGGATACACCTTTCGGTCTCTCCTTAGGTCCCGACTAACCCAGGGCGGACGAGCCTTCCCCTGGAAACCTTAGTCTTACGGTGGATGGGATTCTCACCCATCTTTCGCTACTCATACCGGCATTCTCACTTCTATGCGTTCCAGCGCTCCTCACGGTACACCTTCTCCACACATAGAACGCTCTCCTACCATACCTATAAAGGTATCCACAGCTTCGGTAAATTGTTTTAGCCCCGGTACATTTTCGGCGCAGGGTCACTCGACTAGTGAGCTATTACGCACTCTTTGAATGAATAGCTGCTTCTAAGCTAACATCCTAGTTGTCTGTGCAACCCCACATCCTTTTCCACTTAACAATTATTTTGGGACCTTAGCTGGTGGTCTGGGCTGTTTCCCTTTCGACTACGGATCTTAGCACTCGCAGTCTGACTGCCGACCATAATTCATTGGCATTCGGAGTTTATCTGAGATTGGTAATCCGGGATGGACCCCTCACCCAAACAGTGCTCTACCTCCAAGAATCTCTATGTCGACGCTAGCCCTAAAGCTATTTCGGAGAGAACCAGCTATCTCCAAGTTCGTTTGGAATTTCTCCGCTACCCACAAGTCATCCAAGCACTTTTCAACGTGCCCTGGTTCGGTCCTCCAGTGCGTTTTACCGCACCTTCAACCTGCTCATGGGTAGGTCACATGGTTTCGGGTCTACATCATGATACTAAGACGCCCTATTCAGACTCGGTTTCCCTACGGCTCCGTCTCTTCAACTTAACCTCGCATCATAACGTAACTCGCCGGTTCATTCTACAAAAGGCACGCTCTCACCCATTAACGGGCTCGAACTTGTTGTAGGCACACGGTTTCAGGTTCTATTTCACTCCCCTTCCGGGGTACTTTTCACCTTTCCCTCACGGTACTGGTTCACTATCGGTCACTAGGGAGTATTTAGGGTTGGGAGATGGTCCTCCCAGATTCCGACGGGATTTCGCGTGTCCCGCCGTACTCAGGATTCTGCTAGGTACAGATTCTATTTAAAATACGAGGCTCTTACTCTCTTTGGCTGACCTTCCCATGTCATTCTTCTATAAAATCTGAGTCCACATTGCAGTCCTACAACCCCGAAGAGTAAACTCTTCGGTTTGCCCTCCTGCCGTTTCGCTCGCCGCTACTAAGGCAATCGCTTTTGCTTTCTCTTCCTGCAGCTACTTAGATGTTTCAGTTCACTGCGTCTTCCTCCTCATCTCCTTAACAGAGATGGGTAACAGGTAGTACCTGTTGGGTTCCCCCATTCGGACATCCCCGGATCTGCGCTTACTTACAGCTCCCCGAGGCATTTCGTCGTTTGTCACGTCCTTCTTCGGCTCCTANTGCCAAGGCATCCACCGTGCGCCCTTACTAACTTAACCTTATTTTTGACCTTTCAGTCTTAAACTCATTAATATTCACAGCGTTTCGGTTTATTTTCTTGTTACTATTTGATATAGTTATTCAATTTTCAATGGACAAGTTTAGAATAGTCATCACTATCCTAATGGAGCCTAGCGGGATCGAACCGCTGACCTCCTGCGTGCAAAGCAGGCGCTCTCCCAGCTGAGCTAAGGCCCCACAAGACCTCTCAAAACTAAACATGACGACCAATGGCTTCCGTTTTTCCTTAGAAAGGAGGTGATCCAGCCGCACCTTCCGATACGGCTACCTTGTTACGACTTCACCCCAATCATCTATCCCACCTTAGGCGGCTGGCTCCTAAAAGGTTACCTCACCGACTTCGGGTGTTACAAACTCTCGTGGTGTGACGGGCGGTGTGTACAAGGCCCGGGAACGTATTCACCGCGGCGTGCTGATCCGCGATTACTAGCGATTCCGACTTCATGTAGGCGAGTTGCAGCCTACAATCCGAACTGAGACTGGCTTTAAGAGATTAGCTTGCCGTCACCGACTTGCGACTCGTTGTACCAGCCATTGTAGCACGTGTGTAGCCCAGGTCATAAGGGGCATGATGATTTGACGTCATCCCCACCTTCCTCCGGTTTATTACCGGCAGTCTCGCTAGAGTGCCCAACTAAATGATGGCAACTAACAATAAGGGTTGCGCTCGTTGCGGGACTTAACCCAACATCTCACGACACGAGCTGACGACAACCATGCACCACCTGTCACCGGTGTGCCGAAGCAAAATCCTATCTCTAGGACGGGCACCGGGATGTCAAGACCTGGTAAGGTTCTTCGCGTTGCTTCGAATTAAACCACATGCTCCACCGCTTGTGCGGGCCCCCGTCAATTCCTTTGAGTTTCAACCTTGCGGTCGTACTCCCCAGGCGGAGTGCTTAATGCGTTAGCTGCGGCACTGAGTCCCGGAAAGGACCCAACACCTAGCACTCATCGTTTACGGCGTGGACTACCAGGGTATCTAATCCTGTTTGCTCCCCACGCTTTCGAGCCTCAGCGTCAGTTACAGACCAGAGAGCCGCTTTCGCCACCGGTGTTCCTCCATATATCTACGCATTTCACCGCTACACATGGAATTCCACTCTCCCCTTCTGCACTCAAGTTAAACAGTTTCCAAAGCGTACTATGGTTAAGCCACAGCCTTTAACTTCAGACTTATCTAACCGCCTGCGCTCGCTTTACGCCCAATAAATCCGGACAACGCTCGGGACCTACGTATTACCGCGGCTGCTGGCACGTAGTTAGCCGTCCCTTTCTGGTAAGATACCGTCACAGTGTGAACTTTCCACTCTCACACTCGTTCTTCTCTTACAACAGAGCTTTACGATCCGAAAACCTTCTTCACTCACGCGGCGTTGCTCGGTCAGACTTCCGTCCATTGCCGAAGATTCCCTACTGCTGCCTCCCGTAGGAGTCTGGGCCGTGTCTCAGTCCCAGTGTGGCCGATCACCCTCTCAGGTCGGCTATGTATCGTCGCCTTGGTGAGCCGTTACCCCACCAACTAGCTAATACAACGCAGGTCCATCTGGTAGTGGTGCAATTGCACCTTTCAATTGACTATCATGCAATAGTCAATGTTATGCGGTATTAGCTATCGTTTCCAATAGTTATCCCCCGCTACCAGGCAGGTTACCTACGCGTTACTCACCCGTTCGCAACTCATCCAGAAGAGCAAGCTCTCCCTTCAGCGTTCTACTTGCATGTATTAGGCACGCCGCCAGCGTTCGTCCTGAGCCAGGATCAAACTCTCATTAAAAGTTTGAGTTCTCACTCATTTCTGTCACTGACAGATTTATTGTTTTTTTCTTTGTTCAGTACTACAACATATATTGTAGCGCCCTGCACATTGGTTCGTCTTGTTCAGTTTTCAAAGGTCTTTATCGCTCTCTCAAGCGACAACTATATCAGTATATCACCTATCCACTCCCTTGTCAACACTTTTTTTGAATTTTTTTATCTTTTTTACAAATTTATTTCCCACCACCATCAAAATCACTGATAAATCAATAACTAATAGGGAAAGGTAACATCTCCCTCTTACCTCTCCCTTATTCTCTATATCACCGTGCTGCT
>NZ_RJNA01000029.1 GCF_003943815.1 Streptococcus cristatus
TTATATATAAATAATGACTAGATAGGTTATTTTTGAAAACCCATCTCTTCTTCTTTTGAAATTTTCTTACTCACACGATTGATAAACTTATTCATTTTAAATACGATGTTCTCATATCTATCTTTTTCTAATGCCAATTGATTTCCCAACTCCTTCAGATTCTCTTCCACAACATTAATACTAATTGCCTCAGTTATATTCAATTTTGAAAGATTCAACTTCATTTCTTGCTTGTTTTTAACTGAAGACAGTAAATATTCTGCTACTTGATTTAAGGTTATCACTCGTTCTTGCAAAGCATTGATTCTCAACTCAGACGCTGCTAGTTCACGCACTAGCTCGTCTTTAATCGTGATATAAGATTGATTTTCCACATTCAACTTAATCAAAGCATCCACTTCTTCAATCTTTTCTTCAATCATCTCCACAGTCGTTTTTCTGTGGAATGGAATTGTTTGATTTTCAGAGCTGAATTGGCGAATCAACGTTCTACCTTTCATATAGCGGTTTTTCTCGGCGTCATCTTTGTGATAGACATAGTAGGCGCTAGTTTCTCTAATAAAAACCTTTACCTTATCCTCTTCCATATCTAGCTCCATGTTAGGTACAAAGACAAGCCCCTCCTGACGAATACCAAACTTGATCTTGATGTAAATTCCATCATCCACTACTTTTTCGATTTGATTAAATGACAACTCTACCTCAAATTCATGAACAGCGTCCCTGTTTTTCCTGAACCCTTGATAGGACTCCCAAAATTTCTCCTCGCTTGGGAGTTCTTTTTCTTTGGAGATTTTCTCTTCTTGATAAACTTGAACTAAATCCTTAAGTTCTGGAGCTTTCAATTTTTTTCTCTTTTCAAAATAATCTTTGAAAAATTCTACATCGTAAAGATTTTTCTTATTTATTTCGGTCTCTTTCACCTCTACTCCTGAAAATTGAAAAGAAACATGCTTTTGCTTAGGACTGATATTTAATCCAAATAGTTTTGCTTTTTTTATCAGAGTTTCTAAGTTATCAACATTGGGTAGAAGAAATTCCATAAGCTCTTCTATTTTTCTTTTGGCAAAGTAATTCTTGAAAAACTCTTCTGTGTAAGGTTGCTTGCGATTGAGTTTATTACCACGCACCACTTGTCTCATAGTTGAGTCCGTCATAAAAAAGGTGGTATGCTTGTGACTGAAATCCATCTCCATATGTAGTAATGGAGCGTTCTTTTTTAAATCCTCAAAATCGGTAGAATTTTCAATCAAAAAATAGAGTCGCTGCTTGAGTTCGTACTTGTAATTGGTCTTACGATAAACTTCAAACTGCTGGTGGGAATAGCGATTCTCTATAATTTTCGCCCCTGCAATTTTAGAAAATCTATCTGAAATCATTCGAAGATTTCGTTCCACATTATAATCCCACTTGAGTTTTTTGTCCGAATTACTATCAACCGAGTTGATAATGATGTGATTATGGAGGTGATTTTTATCAGCGTGAGTCGCAACGATAAAACGAAATTTTCCACCGGTTAACTCCTTCATTGTCTCATAGCCAATCTGATTGATTTGTTCAGGAGTGAGATGATCCTCTGGAGAAAAAGACTGAATGATATGATGGGCATGAATTTTTCGTTGCTTTTCCTCTAACCTAGCATGCCGAAAATTATAAAGCGTATCATTGCTGATAAAATTTTCATGATACATCTGCACCATCTCATCATAGCTAGGAAAATCCAGAAAATTTCTCATGCCATAGTCCGATACCAATGCAAGATTCTTAGTCTTATCAGGATTAAGAATATACTTGATAATTTTTCTGCGATAACTCTTTCCGTGAATGGCAAAATGCTTAGTGATGACCATAAAACTCCCTCAACTTTTTTGCTTGAACACTAAACTCTTTCTCTACCTCACTTATCAAGTCAGCGATTCCCTTTTTCAAGTCTTGCAATTCTTCACTTGAAATCAACTGAGATTGATTAACACTTCGGGCAATCTGGTTGATGTTATTACCAATCCTCTTCAACTCAAATATCAAATCTTGATAACCAGTTGTATCAATGGTGATGAAATTCATACCAGGGTCAAGTAGGGTTCGTCGAGCATATTCTGAAAAAGATTTACAACCGCTTTGATCGATGCAATGTTTCAACTGACTCAATTCGCTATCAGATAGGAAAACTTTCTTTAGCTTAGTTCGGTAACGATTTTCCATGTGCCTACCTCATGTATTTTTTACGGAAGTCTTGACTAAGAGGAATGGAGTTCCCTATTTCTTGAATCAATTCCTGAACACAGGTTAAGAGAATGGATACATGTTCTTGGGTGACTTGATGTTCTGCCCTTGATAAGATTAAAATCTCATAAACATCACGACTGATTTGTTCCAGCTTTTGAGAATGCCAGAAGGTGAACCACTTTTCAGCAGTCATTTCTAACTCGTTCTCCAGTAACTTGTTTCTGGCAAATGAAGAAAAGTGTTCAAATCCTTTATTTTTCATCATTATGTCAATCATTTCTAATTCATTTGCAGTCAAATTAACCTCTTTGCGAATGTCTCTGTATTGTTCTGGCACACTACTTCCTCACTTTCATCTATTGTCGGATAATTCCCGACCCCGTGTCAACCACGGGAAACTTATAAAAACAAAATATAGCATCTTGTAAGGCTTTGCGAGCTCAGATATTGTGTCCACAATATCCCAAAAATCATATCGCCAGCCGACCAAAACCTTCTAGTTTTGATAGCCAACGATAAGATAACTTGGTGGCTTCGCCCCCAAACCCCCAGTTTAAATTTGAGTATCGATTTTCTTAGGATGATATTAGGATAACAAGGATTATTTGAAGAAGTTATCACAGATCGATTAGGGACTAATCTCTAGCCCATCTAACACCACTGTGCGTACCGTTCGGCACACAGCGGGCCAACTAAGTTTTAACGAGAGCATTATACTCACTCATCTTTTCATTTTACAATTCGTTCTATCAGTGCCGTCCTATATTTGTGATCAGCTTCCATCATTTACGTTTTCAGTTCACTGTCTTTTCAGGCCAGGAATTAGGATTGACAAATTTAATTAGAGAGATATCCATTTAGTTGTTCACCCTTCGCTCCATTTCCATTACAGAAATTTCTTCAATACTATGGGTTCAGCTGACTCCCATGATTCGTTGTACTACGTCCTAAACGCTCACGGAATAAGCCGTACATCTTTCCTAGTTTACTCTCGTAATTTACGTATATAGGTTACGACACCTATTTGGATTTTAGAATTCCTCATCCGCTATATGGCTTCAAGTCACGATTCTGTTTGTAGAGCCTTGATTTCGCTAATTCCTTCCTCTCCCCCCTACCTCAAGATATTCAGGCTTAGGAGTCGCTATTGGTTTCATCTGCAGCAGATATCAAAAGAAGACTTGGACCTCAGATGTACACTATGCCTGTCGAACAAAGAAAAAGTAGGCTAAATTTCTAACCTACTTTTTCTGGCTCTACTCTGATAAAGCCGTCTCATATATAGACATTTTATGCTTGAAGGAATCTTTCCCTCCCTCTAATTGATTGATGATATGATTTTTTATATATTTTTCACTAACATATCCCTGTGATTCAATCCATCCGTTAACTCCATCTGACTCCATAATAACAACTTGATCTGTCATAGAATTTGTTACAATTGTAGCATTATGTGTTGCTAAAATAATTTGTCGTTGAGCTTTCACATCTCTAAACTGCTGAACTAAATGCCTGTAAATATAACGATTATCTAGATTATCTTCAGGCTGATCAATAATCAATGGTCTGAAGTCTTTAGAATAATCACTATACGCTAATAAAAAATCAAGCATGGCTACAACTTTTTGTCCCAAACTTAATACACCAACTTCTTTATAGAGGATATCAAGTTGGTGTGAGGTTTCTTTGGAGTTAATATTAAACTCCAAAAATAACCTTTCATTTGCTACATGCGCTTTTAAAACTCTTTTAAACTCATTTAATAAACTACTATTTTCAATTAAAGAGTAGATACTCGTTTTTAAATGCGTAATGTTGTATTCATTAATTTCAGATTTATCTCTCCAATTATTTTCTTGTTTTGCAAAATTATCTTCAGAGATACTTTTTAAAAGCATAAAATACTTATTAGGAATATTTTGTCTTACAATGACTTTAACAAATTCTTTCATTCCTAATTCCCGATAGATAAGATATAAAACGTCTGCTACATCTTGCATACTGATTCTATAATTTTCAAACGAAGAACGGTTATTCTTGAAAAGATAACTTTCCAAATGCGGTTCTTCCCATCTATCAATTTGTTCATAACAAATTCTTAACTTACCAATCTGAGTTTTATTAAAATCCTCAATAATTTCGAGTATTAATTGCTTCCGCTGTTTTAAATATTCATCAAGTTCCTTTAATTTTACTTCAAACGATTCGAGTGTCTGAGTTCTTAGCC
>NZ_RJNA01000030.1 GCF_003943815.1 Streptococcus cristatus
GTCGTTCAATATGAGAAAGAGCTCTTCTCAAATTTTCTTCTTTTAAATTTTTCATAGTTACATTATAAGATGAAGACATCTAGTTTTGATTTTTTTCTCTGAACTGTACGATTTTGCGCCTGAAATGTAGGAATTACCTTTCGTTGTGATGTGATAAAACTTACAAGTTCTTTTTGTTATTCTTGACCTAGTTTTTATAGAAAGAAGGTCTAAGATGTTAAATAAAGTCAAAACTAAAGCCTTAATTAGTGTTGGAGCAGTGGCTGCAACTAGCTTTATTCTCATGATGGGATATACTGCTGGTCAACATTCTACTGCTAAACAAAGTCGCAAAGAAATCGAATTGGCTGCAGCTAAACTTGTAGAGGACAAACAAGAAGAAGATAAAGCCAGCATTTTGTCATCGGATACTGTAAAAGAATTTTTGACTCAGTACTATACGAAAGAAAAGCTCGGAGAAAATAATACACGTATTCAACCTTATATGACTGAATCAGCTTATTCTCAAGAATTGACAAGTCAAAACGATGCCATGAACCAAGTTTATAAGGACTATATTTTGGATTATCATTTTGAAAAAGCTGATATCTTTGTCAATCAGACTACGAATCAAGCTATTGCCATGGTCTCTTATAATGTAACCTATGTATCCGATTTAAAGAATGCCAACCAATCAAAAACCAATCAGACAGAAACAAGAACTGTTAAATTGTCCTATTCGAAACTACCAGGTAAGTTATTGGTCAATCAAGTACAGGTTTGGAAATCTGGGTTAGATGATTTAGATAAGGCAACTCCTAAAACTTTAGAAGAATCATCATCTATTCCATCACTGCCAAATACTACGACAAAATGATGATGTTGCATGGAAATAGAAGAATGTAAGCGAATTTCAATTCTAGATGTAGCCAATCGTTTAGGTATCTCCTTTAAACAAGTTTCGAACAGTGTCTATGAGCATTCTGAACACGATTCATTTCGGATTTTTTCAACTACCAATACTTTTAAATGGTTTTCAAGAGATATTCAAGGTGATGTCATTGATTTTGTTCGACTTGTTAAGGGAATATCCTTTAAAGAAGCTCTAGCCTTTCTTTCTGAAGAACCTTTTCAAAAAGAAGCTGTTCAAGAAAAAAGAGAGAGACCATTTTATTACCCTTTAAAGAGAATAGAAGATTCTAACTGTAGTCTGGCCAGATATTATTTAACAGAATGTAGAGGAATTTCAGAAGAAATCATACAAAAGATGATTCAACAAGGTTTGATGTCACAAGCCAGTTGGAAAACAAATGAAACTGTTGAACCTGTTATTGTTTTTAAAAGCTTTGATCATCGACACAAACTGCAGGCAGCAAGCCTACAAGGGATTTATAAGAATCATTCTATCCCAAGAGAGAGGTTAAAAACGATTCTAAAAGGAAGCCATGGACATGTTGGAATATCCTTTGACATTGGTAAACCAAAAAGACTGGTCTTTTGTGAATCGTTCGTCGACTTGATGAGCTATTACGAACTTCATCAACAAAGTCTATCTGATGTTCGTTTGGTATCTATGGAGGGATTAAAAAAGTCTGTTGTTGCTTATCAAACTTTACGACTGATAGCTGAAGAAAATCAGAAGTTAGAATTTTTGGATACAGTAATACCTTCAAAGTTATTGCCTTTAATCAATACAATTCGTGATACCACCAGCTATTTTGATAATCATCCTGATTTATTGACACTTGCGGTAGATTGTGATGATGCAGGTAAAGATTTTTCTGATAAGTTATCTCAATCAGGATTTCCTGTTTTACTGGATTTGCCTGATAATGAATCTGGGAAAGAAAAAGTAGACTGGAATGATGTCCTTCGAGAAAAGAAATCAGATTTNCAATTTATGCTTGAGACTGCAAAAGAGCAATTGGGGAATCAACCAGTAGGACAAACTTCTCAATGTTTAGAATTGTGATAACAAAATCAAGATGTTTTAGCTAATATTAGAATGAAGGAGGATCGTATATGACCATAATCGAACGCTTAGAAGAAAAGGTCACTAGGCAAGAAAGCAAGGTAGCAAGAGAGACAGAAAAGCTCGCTTCTTACAAAGAGCAACTGGAGACAGCGATGTTTGTGACGTTCAAAAGACGTCAAAGCATTAGTCACATGAGTTTTGAAGAAGCTCTTGACCATGCCTTCGGTAGTGAAAGACAATTCGATGATTCTGAATTTAGAAAGGATGAAATGAGTGAATGACAAAAGATTGGAATTTTAATCAACCATTAGAGAGTAAATCAGAAAATCAAGAAGATCCAGATAAAATTGCGGCCTTATTTGGAAATCATCAAGGAGGTAATGATGTAAATTATGAAGCAGCTTTTCAAAAGCGTAAACAAGCACCTGTGACGGAATCAAATTCTAGTTCTAAACCCAAAGTTACAGAGGTTAGAACAGGAAAAGAGACAGATATCACTACAAGTTATCAGCAACATCTTAAAAGACTTATTGCAGATAACAATAGCGATATTCAAAGTAGTCAAAAGAAAATTGAAGAGCTACATACGTTGATCGACACAAAGAATAAAGACAATAAGAAATTGCAGTCAATTTATGATGCGATTTCCGAATTACACTAAGCAGTCCTGATAGGCTGCTTTTTTTGAGAGGTTATAGATGTTTACAAAACTTTTTAAGAAAAACCAAGACAATAGTGATGTATTTAAGAAGCTAATTCATAGACTATCTGATATGTCTGTACAAGATCTTGAAAAAATAGACCGACTGTTAGATATCATTTTCACTCCAGATCAAGGATCAGAACAACTAAAAACAGAAGCAACTTACAGAGAAGAAACTTTGGACGACACATTAAAGGAAGCTAAGAATCAACTTCATAAGGAACAATTGGAGAAGAATTTAGAGAGATTTAGGAAAAATAGTCAATAACGCACCAAAATTGGTGCGTTCTGCTTTTTTATGCTATAATTGAATTATAAAAATAAAGGAGTTTGCCATGATTGGAAAGAACATAAAATCCTTACGTAAAACACACGACTTAACACAACCCGAATTTGCCCAAATTATAGGAATTTCTCGAAATAGCTTGAGTCGTTATGAAAATGGAACTAGTTCAGTCTCTACGGAGCTAATAGACATCATTTGTCAAAAGTTTAATGTATCTTATGTCGATATTGTAGGAGAAGACAAAATGCTTAATCCTGTTGAAGATTATNAACTGACTTTAAAAATTGAAATAGTGAAAGAAAGAGGTGCTAATCTATTATCTCGACTTTATCGTTATCAAGATAGTCAGGGAATTAGCATTGATGATGAATCTAATCCTTGGATTTTAATGAGTGATGATCTATCTGACTTGATTCATACGAATATCTATTTAGTTGAAACTTTTGATGAAATAGAGAGATATAGCGGCTATTTGGATGGAATTGAGCGCATGTTAGAGATATCTGAAAAACGGATGGTAGCCTAATGGATATCCAAGATTATACTGATAGTGCATTTAAACATGCTTTAGAGCGAAACCTTCGCTCACTGACAAGAGGAAAAAAGTCCAGTAAACAACCTATAGCGATTTTGCTTGGAGGGCAAAGTGGTGCTGGTAAGACTACAATTCATCGAATTAAACAGAAAGAATTTCAAGGAAATATTGTTATCATAGATGGCGATAGTTTTCGTTCTCAGCACCCACACTATTTAGAACTGCAGCAAGAATATGGCAAAGATAGCGTTGAATACACCAAAGATTTTGCGGGAAAAATGGTAGAGTCTCTAGTAACCGAATTGAGTCATTTGGGATACAATCTTTTGATAGAGGGAACTTTACGAACAATTGATGTTCCAAAGGAAACAGCACAACACTTGAAAAGTAAGGGATATGAAGTACAATTAGCCATAATCGCAACAAAGCCCGAATTGTCCTATCTGAGCNCCCTTATCCGATACGAAGAATTGTACGCTATCAATCCAAATCAAGCACGCGCAACTCCAAAAGAACATCATGATTTCATTGTAAATCATCTAGTTGATAATACACGACAATTGGAAGAAATAGCTATCTTTGAAAGAATTCAAATTTATCAACGAGATAGAAGTTGTGTATATGATTCAAAAGAAAATACAGCTCCAGCAGCAGATATTCTTCAAGAGTTACTGTTTGGGGAGTGGAGTCAGGTAGAGAAAGAGATGTTGAAGGTGGGGGAAAAGAGACTTAATGAATTACTTGAAAAATAAACAATTTATATTTTTAGGAGAGTAGAAGTGAGAGGGTTTAATAACAAGATAAAGTCTGTTTATCAAGAACTAACAAATTCCAAAGAGAAATTCGGTAGCTTTCACAAGACTTTAATTCATTTGCATACAC
>NZ_RJNA01000031.1 GCF_003943815.1 Streptococcus cristatus
TAAATAAGTTTTAACGTTTACTAAATTGTGATGCTTTACGAGCTTTTTTCAAGCCTGGTTTGGAAAGTATGGGTTTCAGTTGGACTAAAAATAGCGTAATATTAGGGCTTTTCAGAAAAATATCTACAGATTAATTTCATAAAATATGAATCAATATTTTTTAAACAGGGAAATTTCTTAACGCAGAACTTTCAATCCTATCCTCTTCCTTCTTATCCTAATAAAGTTTGTAATATTGGAATAACAACGATAAATAGAACCGTACTTAGAGTCACTACATTCGTAGAGAATTCCACATCTCCTTTTCCTTGATTAGCAAGGATTGGGAGAACAGCTAGAGCTGGTGTCGCGGACTGAATCATAAAGGTCTTAAATTCTACTGCCGCCATATTTGGGGCAAAGAACTTCAAGACAAGAAGCATGATTAGAGGAGCTAGGATAAAGCGTCCAACTAAAGTGACAATTGTATCTTTATCAAAAGCAATCGTATTCAAGCCCGCCTTTGCAAGAACGATACCAATATAAATCAGAGATAGGGGAGTGACGATATTTCCAACATAGGTTAAGGTATTCGTTGCGAAATCTGGAATAGAGATTCGAAAAATCAAAACTATTAGAGCCACAAGGAAACCTACAAGCGGAGCTGGTAGCAATTTCTTCCAGTCAAATTTAGTTGTCTCCTTGCTTTGACCCGATTTACTGTCGCTCGTCATAAAATACACGCCCAATGTCCAGGTGGAAATCGTATTGGTGATATAGTAAATTAAGAAATAAGGAAGAGCCTGATCCCCAAAAAGAGCAACGTTTAAAGGTAAACCAATAAAAATAGTATTGGCATTCACAAAGGTATTAATCATGGTTCCTCGTCGTCCTGGACGAACCTTGAAAAGCACAACTGCAATATAAGCTACGATATATCCCAATTTAAATGCTATAAAAGTATAAAGGAGACCTCCAGAAAGACTGATTAGTTTATCTAGTGTTAGGTATTTCATCACCGACACAAAGATTGACGCTGGCAAGGCTATATTCATGATCAAACGAGACAGATTGGGACCAAAGTCATCTCCAAACCATCCCCTCACCTGAAGAATATACCCCAAAACAATAATAGCGATAATCGGAATGATACTCGTAATCGAGGTTAAAAAGAGTGACATAGGTATCCTTTCTAAATTACTTAAGTCCACAGCCCATACAAATCTGTCGCTATAGAAGGATAGACAGCAGCAGTGAATTATTTATACTCTGGATACCACTTCAAATCACGAACTGCTTTAGCCATATCTGTTTCCTTAGCGCGTGCAAGACCTTGCTCTTGCGCTTTTTTAGCGACTGCTTCTGCTACTTTAATAGAAACATCTGCTACATACTTGAATGGTGGCAAGACAGGTGCTCCTGGTTGGCCTGAATTGACAATACCACTCAATGAATGAGCCGCTGCTCCAATCATTTCATCAGTCAAAAGACTTGCTTCAGAAGCCAGCATACCTAGACCAAGACCTGGGTAAATCAAGGCATTATTGGCTTGACCAATCACATAGTCGACACCTTTATAAGAAACTGTATCAGCAGGAATTCCTGTTGCGACAAAAGCTTTGCCATCTGACCATTCAATCAAATCTTTGGCACTAGCTTCAGCTAGTTTGGTTGGATTTGACAAAGGGAAGATCATCGGACGTTCTGTGTTTTCACACATAGCTTCTACTACTTCTTTAGTGAAGGTATTAGGTTGAGTTGACGTTCCTACAAGAATGGTTGGCTTCACAGTCTTCACTACTTCAAGCAGGTCAGTCAACTTGTCTGCATTACTAAAGTCAGCACGTTTCTTAGCAAACGGTTTTTGTTCAGGAGTTAGGTCATCCATGTCATCAAAGAGAAGACCTTGTTTATCAACCATAAAGAAACGTTTATAGGCTTCTTCTTCAGAAAGACCTTCACTCACCATTTCACGAAGAACACGAGAGGCAATTCCTGCACCAGCTGTTCCCCCACCATAGCAGAGATAAACTTGATCTGTTAATTTTTCACCACTAATATCCAGTGAACCAAAGATACCACCTAGGGTAACGATTCCTGTACCTTGAATATCATCATTAAAAGTTGGAATTTGTTTTCGGTATTTTTCAAGAATATTGGCAGCATTCAAGCGGCCGAAGTCTTCCCAGTGAAGGTAGAGTTTAGGAAAGAGACGTTCTGCTGTTTGAACAAATTGGTCAATGAAGTCGTAGTAACGATCTCCGCGAACCCGTTCGTGACGATTTCCTAAGTAATTAGGATTGTTACGAAGTTCTTCACGGTTAGTCCCTGCATCAATGACTAAAGGAAGGACCATAGAAGGATCGATTCCAGCAGCACCCGTGTAGACCATCAATTTTCCAACAGAAATATCGACACCATTTGTTCCCNAGTCTCCAATTCCAAGGATTCCTTCTGCATCTGTTACAACAATGAGACGAATCTCGCGATCCCCAGCAGCATTTTTCAAAGTGGCTTCAATATTTTCAGGATGATTAATATCAAGATACCCCGCATATTGCGGATCTACAAAGAGGTCACTATAACCTTCAATGGTATCTGCAATGGTTGGATCGTATACAATTGGATTAAATTCTTCCAAATGTTGAGAAAAGAGGTAATAGAAGAGAGTACGGTTAGTATTAAAAATTTCCATTAGGAAAAGACGTTTTTCCAAATCATTTACTTTTGTTTGCATTTGCTCATAAGTTTGTGCCGCTTGTTCTTCAATGGTTTGAACATAAGGTGGCAATAAACCAATAAGACCTAGTTCCTTCCGCTCCTCTGAGGTAAAGGCAGTCCCTTTATTAAGGAAAGGATTGTTTAAAATATCATGTGCAGTCATAGTGCAACCTCCTTTTTGATAATATTATACCACTTAATATGTATTTTTAGGCGAACTTTGTTATTTGAAAAATACAATCGTTAGTGTATATGTTATAATGAGTCTAGAAGTAAAGTGCTTTTGAAAACTATTTATTCTGTAGGTTATTACTCAAAGCACCATTTTGTGATTCTTTAACCTCTTTATGT
>NZ_RJNA01000032.1 GCF_003943815.1 Streptococcus cristatus
ATTCTGAAGTTTTGAAGTTTGTGGCTAATCTGATTGACGCAAATTATGAAAGGCAACTTGTAAGATGTGATTTCGAGAATGAATATTTTGAGGGAGATCATAGATCAGATAAATTATTCATTTATGGTAAAGGTCAGTTAAATCTATCCAGTGATTTATTACTGCATCATAGTCCGAGTGATTATTTTATATACAAAACAGATGAATATGATTTTGATGCTTCAAATTATTCAGAACATTTGAATATTACAAATGTTGACCATTATGGTGGGAGTTTCAGTTTTTCGGGGATTTTAAAAACATACAATGGAGCAGATTATATTGAGTTTGGTGAAGCAGAGCTGTGTAATGAAATCCATTATTATTCTATAGAATACGATTCCGATGTCTGGTGTAAGTATGTTTTAGAGTCTTATAGATTTTATACTGTTAGTAGCTTTCAGACCGCATACTTAATGCTTTTTATTTCTTTAGACTCTTTAATTGAGTTAATCGTTGCTGAATTGCTGGATTTTTATCAGCATGAATTTCAAGAACAGGCAATTTTTGACATGAAAAACTATATTTATCAAGACAAGTATCCTGTCACTGAATTTATAAATAAATTCTTAATAGAAGACCCGCTTAATAAGATTTTGATTCAGTTGGATAATAAAAAGAGAAAGTTAATTGAACAGAAACTTGACCAAATTCTTGAATTGTGCACTGATTTTAGCAAGAAGCAAAGAGGCAAAGTAATTAAGACATTAACTTTTTTTGAAAAAGTACGTAATACGCTTGCTCATGGTAATACTATAAATATAAAGGAACTTAAGGAAGAATTTGCCATAGCTCAGAAATATATTGTCTATGATGAGATAAAATTTGACAAACTATTTATAGGTTTATTAATTGAGATAATGAAACTACTCAAGAATATATGCTGCAATATTGATGTTTTTGAGTACAAAAAAACAGGAATATCAAAAATTTGGAGATTAATACAATAGTATATTTCTAATTATTTTAGAAATATATTTTGTTCCACAATATAGAAGTTTGCTAGCACCACATGTTGAGGCGGTATCACTACTTGTACGAGCTGATACTTCAGCGAAGTAGAAATAGAATAGTAGTTTATATTTTTACAGAACATCTAGTAATTTTATAGTAAGCATTACGATCTGACAGGAGTCAATAACTTTTTAGAATATTATCTCAGTTAACGATTAAAATTCTAAGTTTAGAAAATAAAATGGTTTAATTATGTGCTTGTTATTGGACAGAATAACGAGCACATAAGAAGGGGAAAATTGCCTTCAAGTTTTAGATGGACTGAGGTAGAGTTGTCAGCGACTGTGACCGAATGGTTAAGGTCATTTTGTGGTTTTAGTGATATAATAAACAATATGAATAAGCTGTTTTGTGAGGACGAAATGACTGATAGTAAAAAAGTGAAGAAAGTTGAAATAGACTCTATAAAAATTGCCTTAGACAACGCAACAAACCTCTCTGAGAAGATAAAATTGGGACAAAATACTGGAGCTATTTCTGTTTTGGCTAATACCTTTAGTAACTTTCAAGCAGCAGTAAATACTTCTAATATTTCAGGAATCATTGTGGCTTCAAATGCATTAAGTGCATCTAAATTAGTGAATATTGCTAATTTGACAACTCCTTTAGCAAGTCTGACTTCATCAATTCAAGTGGACAAAAGTGCTATCAATGCCATGTCAGAAGTGATTGCTTCATACAATAAATGGATGGATTATTTATTTTCGTGATAGAAATGTTTATCAGCGTGTACTTACTGAGGAATGGAATGCCTTGGAGGACGAATGGATCGAGTTGCTTAGGGATAAACTAAACAATGAGGATTTTATTATTGCCTTACAAAATTCGCCGTGTTTCTTGGGTCCTCTAGTAAAATCAATGGTTGATTGCTACTTTAATCAAAACTACTATGCAGCATACACTCTGGGTAGTTTGGCAATTGATGGTGCATTAAATAGAATTTCAAAAATGATTTCTTCAAGGAAGACAATACTAGTTGGGTATAAAGCTGTTGAAGAAATTGATAGTATATTTATCGATAAGTCATTTAGCGATATAGGGCTAATGCATTTGTTATTTAATTTTTTCGAAGATACAAAAAGGTTTACGCTAGATGAACCCAATAGACACATGGTGGGACACGGTGTTGGGAAAAAGAAATCGACGAAACAGATTTTTTGAAGCCATTTAATACACTGTTGTACATTTGTGATGAGTATGATTATTGGGAAGAAATTATAGAGACTCTAGAGACTGAGAGATTAAAATAAATTTATGAGAGAGTTTAAGGTATGAAGTTTAGTAAAGTATTTAATATTATCTTGTCGCTTATAGCGCTAGTACTAGTACTATTTTTTAGGCAAGTTATAGTGAATTCAGTTGTTTCTACTAATTTGGAAGTTTCTCAACGGAATCTATATGTATTAACTATTATATTTTGGTTAGAAATACTCTCATTGTTAGTGATATATGATTTAGTAATTATTGAGTTATATAGTGGAGTAAGCTATTATTTGAGTAAACTAGGGCAATGGGCAGTAAGAACGAAAAAGGTGAGTATTGCGCTTTACACAATTAGATTAAATTATTATTTGTTAAGACTAAGTCGATTATTACGTGTAGGTTGGGTAACTTATGGTGGTGGTGAAAAAAGTTCAGTCTGGATAGGGTTATCTAAACTCTCCTTGACTCAGCTATCACTTAATATATTTAGACTTATAATAAGCACACCTATGTTCTTGGCATTTTTGTTTGCTTGTTTCTCTTTGAAAATATTGAAAGGAGATGTTGCCTATTATTTGCATAAACTTCAAGAATTTCTAAGAGGTATTTTACAAATAAAAGTAAATATTGGTGATATCTTTTCAAGATTACCAGCCCTTGTAGCTTTGATGACGATATTACCAATCGTCTTTTTCTTCTATTTCTAC
>NZ_RJNA01000033.1 GCF_003943815.1 Streptococcus cristatus
GATATCTTGATTGGATATCTTGATTGTATTCTTATAAAACAGATTGCCCTTCACATTCAACTGTGATTGATTAAATTCCAAAGGCGCTCTAAATTCTCTATATCAGATATTTTTATCATCTATCAATTTCTATCATACCTCTTCAATAGCNTGCTGAATATTAGCGATAATATCGTAATAGATACACCAATAATAAAAAGATTAAAAGTATTGTTAGGATTTAAAACTACTGAGAAAAAAACAGTACCTAGTGGCATAAAAAGAATAGCTACCGTAAAGATGATTCCAAATACTCTGCCAAGAAACTCATTATCTACGTCTCTTTGAACAATAGAGAAAAATTGGATATTAAAAATGGAAAGAAATAGACTAAATAATGCTGGAGAAAAGGCTAAAATAATGACGTTGCGGAACATATAATAGAGCGGCGCTACTAGCATTAACATCAAACCTGAATATGCTAAAAAGAGCATTAAACGTTTGCTTGACAAGGATTTATTGATAAATCCACTTAATATCGCACCAATAAAGCCACCAATCGCTTCGGCTGTTAAAAAGGTTCCATATAGCCCACTTGAAATACTTCCAAACATTTGATTACTGTATGGCAGCAACAAATTATAGGCTGCTAGAAAAAAGTTAACAAGTGCTGAAAGGGCAATTATAATAAGAATTTGTTTATGACTATATACATACGTAAATCCTATTTTTAAATCATCAAAGATTCCTCTTATCGTCATATTCTCTTTTGTCTCCACCTCCTCATTTACAGGAGTAATGAAGAAAATTAGTGAGGTAGCAATTAAAAACGATAATCCATCTAATAATAACACACCATGTATTCCAAGTAACTTATATAAGAAAATTGCAATCATAGGAATTGTTACTTTAATCACAGTACTTGTTGTTTCTAACAATGAATTAAGTTGTGATATACTGTCCTTTTTTACAATTTCTTTCGTAAAAGCTTTGTATGATGGCCCTGAAAAAGCACTCATAAAAGCCAAAATGACATTTGTTATGACTATCGCATAAACCAACCATTGTTCTTGGGATATAAATGAAAGAGTTATGCAAGAAAGACCACATAAGATGTTTGTAGCAATAATAATTTTTTTCCGATTGAAGCTATCTGCAATGACTCCACCGAATAAATTAAATAGAACTCCTATCACACTTTCTAATGATTGATAGATAGCAACCAACGATAGTGACGTTGGATTGATCCCTGCAAGAAATCTGTTATTAGCGTAGTCAAACATAACATCTCCTATTCGAGATATACCTTTACTATACACCAAGTATAGAATATTTTTTTTCATATTATTCATTTTATAGACCTTTAAAATTCTCGGGTACGACAACTATTAACTGAAATTATTAAATAAAAAATACTTTGTTCAAATATCAATCTTTTTGTTAATCATATTGAAAAATATCTCGTGTAAAAACTTTTGAGTTATATTTCATCAGAATGTCATCTATTCTATTAGCAACTATAATATCAGAATGAGCACTAAACTCATTAAAATCATTAATTATAGGGCAATCCAAAAACATTTTGTCTTTAATTAAAGGCTCAAATATTACAACATCTCTGCCACTTCTTTTTATATGTCTAACAACATCAATTGTAGAAGATTCTCTGCAATTATCTGACTCTTTTTTTGAATTAATTCTATAAATTCCTATGGTTTTAGCTGAGCTATTTAAAATCATTTTTGCTATATGAACTTTTCTAAATAAATTAGACTTGTTTATACTTGTAATAATTGGCGCAGAAATATCTTTAAAATGATACTCTAATTGCTTAACATCTTTAGGAAGACAGTAACCACCAAAACCGAATGAAGGATTATTATACGAATTTCCTATTCTCCAATCGTACCCCATCCCCTCAATAATTTTTTTAGAGTCTAAATTCTGCATCTCAGCAAATGTATCCAACTCATTAAAAAAAGCAATTTTTTGTGCTAAGTATGCATTCGAAAATAGCTTTATCGCTTCTGCTTCAGAAGACCCAATTAATAAAGTTGGCAAGTTTTCTTCAACTGCTATTTTCATCATTATGTCTAAAAATAATTGAGAATTTTTAGATTCATTACCAACAATAATCCTCGAAGGATACAATTGATCATGAATAGTATAACCTTCCCGAAGGAACTCAGGAGAAAAAATTATATCATTATAGTTAAAACGATTTCTTAAATATTTGGTAAAACCTATTGGAACTGTTGACTTTACAACAATTGTAGCCTTTTTATTTATCTTTAAAATATTATCTATTGTAATTTCGACATAGGAAGTATCAAGCTTATTCATTTTCAGATTGGTTGGCAATGCCAATATTATAAAAGTTGCATCCTTATAAGCCAATTCTTCAGATGTAGTTGCATTAATATTTTTTGCCTCATGCAAAAATTTCTTTATAGCATTCTCTTTTAGAGGAGATTGCCTTTTATTTATTAAATCAACTTTTTTATTGTCAATATCAAAAAAAGTAACTACATGTTCTCTTGCAAGTAGTACCCCTATTGATAACCCAACATATCCAACACCTACGACTGTGATTTTCAT
>NZ_RJNA01000034.1 GCF_003943815.1 Streptococcus cristatus
AATTTATCTGCCAATTCAGCTGGTAAACTGGTTAGACCTTCTACCCGCTCGACCGTACCAGAATCATTTCCTCTGCCACCTGATGACTCGCTAGTAACAGTTGCTGAACTGGACGGTTGTACCACATCGGCCGATGCCAATGGCATACCAAATAACAGGACACCTATCATAACAGAACAAGCACCGATAGCATATTTTCGAATACTAAACTTACATTTCTTTTCCATAAAGGAACCTTCCTATCTGTACGCTTCTCACCAGTAAGCGTTTGCAACTTTATTTAAAAAAATATATTTTATTTGACTTATTTAAATTGAATTTATCGTAAAAACAGACGGAACATAACTTACACTATATCTTTTCTCAAGCCATGTTCCGCCCTTAAATCGCTGGTACATAGACTAATGGCTATGTACCAAACTTTGTGTCGGAAATGTTTTTTTACATATTTTCCTTCTTCTTCATCAGGAATAATCCTGTCAATGCTAACAGAGGGCCGAGAAGGAAGGCTGAATCTGTTGCTGTGCCTGTACTTGGTAAGGTTGCTGACTTAGTGACTGGACTTTTAGTAGAACCATCTACTTTAGCTCCGTGCACTTGCTCCTGCACCTGCGGGGTTGCAGTTGACTTGTAAACAACCGCATAAACACCTAGCTGATCTGTCATGTACTCGATATAATGACCTTTTTGCTGGAAGGATACCGCATCAAGCTGATCAGCCGCTGTCATAAAGAAGACATTTTCAACATCTTTGTTAGATGCAACTGGAAGGCTGACAAAGACCTTGCCCTTAGGCTGAACAGCTTTGCCAAATTGGTCTTCTAGTCTAATGTCATAAGCATCATAGAGCTTACCTTCTAGGCTTTGAGCTGCCACTTTCTTAACCTTCAAGACTACAACTTGATCAAGCGTAGACTTCATGCCAATCACTTGAACCTTGGTAGCTTCGTCCGTCAAGATACGTAAGTTATTTTCTGGCTTAGATGGTTTAGATGGCTCTACAGGCTTCTCTGGTGTAGTTGGTTTGTTTGGTTTCTCTTCCTTGCTTCCAACTTCCACAATCTGATCAACTGGATCTTTGGAAACGAAGCTATCACGAGTGATGCGACCGGTTTCCTGACCATTTTCGATGGTCACTTCCACAAGTGTGGTCTTCTCGCCGTCCTTGCCTTCTTGGACAACCTTTCGGGTGCCCTTAGGTAATTGAGCACTTTCACGTTCGACGGTATTAAACGGTAGAGTCTCTGTCACAATATCCAAGCGTGGCTGCTCGACAACAAGATTCTTAACACCTTCAGCTGGAGTGATTTGCTCGACTGGTTTACCAACTTCCACAATCTTGTCGACTGGGGCTTTAGAAATGAAGCTATCGCGAGTCAGTCGACCGCTTTCCTTGCCATTCTCAATCGTCACTTCCACAAGCGTTGTCTTTTCACCGTCCTTGCCTTCTTGGACAACTTTTCGTGTCCCCTTAGGCAATTGAGCACTTTCATGTTCAACAGTATTAAACGGTAGAACTTCTGTCACAATATCTAAGCGCGGCTGTTCGACAACAAGATTCTTAACGCCTTCAGCTGGAGTGATTTGCCCAACTGGCTTGCCAACTTCCACAATCTTATCAACTGCGTCTTTGGAAACGAAACTATCGCGAGTGATGCGACCAGTTTCTTGACCATTTTCGATGGCCACTTCGACAAGTGTGGTCTTCTCACCAACCTTGCCTTCTTGGACAACTTTTCGGATGCCCTTAGGCAATTGTGGATTTTCACGTTCGACGGTATTAAAGCCAACCTCTTCAGTCACCACATCCAAGCGTGGCTGCTCGACAACCAGATTCTTAACGCCTTCTGCTGGTGTAACTTGCTCAACTGGTTTGCCAACTTCCACAATCTTGTCGACTGGGGATTTGGAAACAAAGCTATCGCGAGTCACACGACCAGTTTCTTGACCATTTTCGATGGTTACTTCAACAAACGTGGTCTTTTCACCGTCCTTGCCTTCTTGGACAACTTTTCGGGTGCCCTTCGGCAATTGTGGGTTTTCACGTTCGACGGTATTAAACGGTAGAACTTCTGTCACGATATCAAGTCGTGGTTGCTCGACAACCAGATTCTTAACGCCTTCTGCTGGACTGATTTGCTCAACTGGCTTGCCAACTTCCACAATCTGATCGATTGGATCTTTAGAAACGAAGCTATCGCGAGTCACACGACCAGTTTCTTGGCCATTTTCGATTGTTACTTCCACAAGCGT
>NZ_RJNA01000035.1 GCF_003943815.1 Streptococcus cristatus
TTTATAGCTAGATTCCTAAATATTAAATATATAAGAATATTTGGTGGAATTGGGTGTTCAGTAGATGATTTCTTGTGCAATGAACTATTTTTGAGTATGTTAAATGAGACTGATATTATTTTTTTAATTGAGAATGAGTTAGGGACTGCTGTGAGCACTGCAGACGACTTGATAAAAATAGGGCATTTTATAGATGAAAAATCGATAAAAAATTTAAAAATTTGGTTTGATATAGCTAATTATTATAGAATTGATCCCAAAGTAGGCCAGCTTATTCAAAAATTGAAAAATTATATCTATTATATTCATTGTAAGAATTATATTATTAATGATTCAGGAATATATTATGTAGAATTAGGAAAAGGAATTATCAACTTCAAAACTCTCATTCATGAAATCCGTGAACATTTTATAAATTTAATTTTTAGTTTAGAAGTACATGAAAAAGAACTGGATAAAAAGGCAGAAGTAGTGAGAAAATCCTATTTAACCCTAAGTGAGTATATTGATGGAGATTAAAATGAATTTAAGTATAGTTGGTTTAAAGAATATTCCTTATTTGAAAGAAGGTGAAAATTTAGAAAAGTTTATTGCAGAGAGTATTAAAGATTCAGATTTTTCTATTGAGGACAATAACGTACTTTGCATAGCTTCTAAAATTGTGTCTATTTCAGAAAATCAAGTTTTGTCTTTGAAACAGGTTCAAGTGAGTGATGAAGCTAAAGAAATTCAGAAGAGCATCCCTCGTAAAGATCCTAGAATAATTGAAATTATGCTCAACTTAGTTGATAGAGACCTGTCACGTTTAGATATAAAAAAAAATTACATTGGATGTAGATTGGAAAATGGTTTAAAGTTGACAAGTGGTGGAATCGATAAAAAATCAGTTGATGAAGTATTTCTCTTGCCTAAAAATCCAGATGCTTCTGCAAAAAGAATCTCAGAATATCTTAAACTGTCACTTGGTAAGAACGTGGCAGTTGTTATAACTGATAGTGATGGTAGGGAGGATAAAAGAGGAGCTACTCAAGTAGCAATTGGCATTTATGGTATTCCTCCATTGAGGAAAACAGCAGTAATAGATTCTAATGGAGAGACAATAAAATTCCAAGAAGAAACTTTATGTGACATGATTGCAGCTAGTGCTGGTTTAGTAATGGGGCAACGTGGAACAGGAATTCCTGCTGTTATTATCAAAGGCATAGAATATGAGTGGTCTGAAACGACAAATATTAAGGATGCAATTAATGAGAGTTCCAATTGAGAGTAAAAATATTTTAATGGTTGGATTTGGTAAAATTGGGAAAATAAAAGCTTATAAATGGATGGGCAGAGGCTACAATGTATATGTAAAAGATATAAAATTTTGTAATTTAATATTACTTAACAAAGGAATCAGTGTAGATGATGATTTATCGAGACAATATTTTACCATTGAAATTTGTACTCCGACTAACCAACATGTAGTAGTATTGAAGAATATTCTAAAAAAATATTTATTTTCATATGTTAGTATAGAGAAACCACTTTGTAATACATTTAAAGATCTAGAGGAAATTACTTCAATCATAAAAAAGCAACCAGATTTAGAAAAAAATATTTTTGTGAGTGAACAATATTTTTATTCTACAATTTTAGATATTTTCTCAAATCATGGATGTTTTTCTTTGAGTGGAAC
>NZ_RJNA01000036.1 GCF_003943815.1 Streptococcus cristatus
GTCTATCTCAGTAAGCGCGAGCCACTCTGCGTCAATTAGTGCGAGCCAAAGTGCTTCAGCATCTATCTCAGCAAGCATCAGTGCTAGTCAATCAGCTTCAGCTTCTGTATCTGCAAGTCAAAGTACTTCAGCATCAGTGAGCGCAAGCATCAGTGCTTCAGCTTCAGCATCTAACAACCAGAACTCAGCTTCTATTTCAGTAAGCGCGAGCCAGTCTGCGTCAATTAGTGCGAGCCAAAGTGCTTCAGCTTCTGTATCAGCAAGCATCAGTGCTAGTCACTCAGCATCTGTATCAGCTAGTCAATCAGTTTCAGCTTCAGTATCTGCAAGTCAAAGTACTTCAGCATCAGTAAGCGCAAGCCAAAGTGCCTCAGCTTCAGCATCTAACAACCAGAACTCAGCGTCTATCTCAGTAAGCGCGAGCCACTCTGCGTCAATTAGTGCGAGCCAAAGCACTTCAGCATCTATCTCAGCAAGCATCAGTGCTAGCCAATCAGCCTCTGTATCAGCTAGTCAATCATCTTCAGCATCAGTATCTGCAAGTCAAAGTACTTCAGCATCAGTAAGCGCAAGCCAAAGTGCCTCAGCTTCAGCATCTAACAACCAGAACTCAGCGTCTATCTCAGCAAGCATCAGTGCTAGCCAATCAGCCTCTGTATCAGCTAGTCACTCAGCTTCAGCGTCTGTATCTGCAAGTCAAAGTACTTCAGCATCAGTAAGTGCTAGTCACTCAGCCTCTGTATCAGCTAGCCAATCAGCAAGCACAAGCATGAGCAACAGCGTGTCTGCTTCAATTAGTGCATCTGAATCAGCAAGCACAAGCATGAGCAATAGCCTATCCGCTTCAATCAGTGCTTCAGCATCAGCAAGCACAAGCATGAGCAACAGCGTGTCCGCCTCAATCAGTGCATCTGAATCAGTAAGCACAAGCATGAGCAACAGCGTGTCTGCTTCAATCAGTGCAAGCCAATCAGTAAGCACAAGCATGAGCAACAGCGTGTCAGCCTTAATCAGTGCATCTGAATCAGTAAGCACAAGCACGAGCAACAGCGTGTCTGCTTCAATTAGTGCATCTGAATCAGCAAGCACAAGCATGAGCAACAGCGTGTCTGCCTCAATCAGTGCAAGCCAATCAGCAAGCACAAGCTTGAGTAACAGCGTGTCCGCCTCAATCAGTGCATCTGAATCAGTAAGCACAAGCATGAGCAACAGCGTGTCTGCTTCAATCAGTGCAAGTCAATCAGCAAGCACAAGCATGAGCAATAGCGTGTCCGCATCAATCAGTGCTTCAGTATCAGCAAGCACAAGCTTGAGTGCCTCAATCAGTGCATCTGAATCAGCAAGCACAAGCATGAGCAACAGCGTGTCTGCTTCAATCAGTGCAAGCCAATCAGCCAGCACAAGCATGAGCAACAGCGTGTCTGCTTCAATCAGTGCAAGCCAATCAGCAAGCACAAGCTTGAGNAACAGCGTNTCTGCNTCAATCAGTGCNAGCCAATCAGCAAGCACAAGCTTGAGCAACAGCGTATCTGCCTCAATCAGTGCATCTGAATCAGCAAGCACAAGCTTGAGCAACAGCGT
>NZ_RJNA01000037.1 GCF_003943815.1 Streptococcus cristatus
CATCAAGTACCAATACGCAGATGGTCAAACAGCGGGTCGTCCAGCTCTGAAAGCTCCAGTGACTCAAGAAGCAGCCTTCACACGTACAGGTGAACGTAACCGTGTAACTGGCGTTGAAACCTTCGGCGCATGGACACCAGCTACGAAAGAATTGGCTCAAGAAGCTACACCAGTTGTGACTGGATTCGTGGCAGACAAGGCCAATGTAGCAGCGAAGACAGTGAAAGCTGGCGATGCTAACAGCGAAGAAGTTGTACAATACAAGAAACTTGGTTCATACGTACCAAATGTACCAGACGGACTTCCAAAAGTACCAAATCTTCCATATCCAAACGATCCAACAGATCCAACGAAACCAGGAACTGATCTTCCAGTAGTTCCAGATGTACCAGGCACTACACCAGTAGGTCCAGATGGTACTACACCATTGACACCGAAAGATCCGAGCGATCCAAGCAAGGGTTACAACCCACCACCAATTCCAAGCGATCCAACTCAGGATACACCAATCAATTACGTTAAAGATGGTCAAAAAGCGATTATCACCTTCGTAGACCAAGACGATAACAACAAGGAAGTTGGTAAGGTCGTTGAAAGCGGTAAGTCAGGTGAGCCAATCGGAACTACTAACTACGCAACTCGTCTGAAAGAATTGACAGACAAGGGCTACGAAGTGGTGAACGATGAGTTCAAGGGACCTAAGACCTTCGATAACGATGATAAGAAGGACCAACAATTTGTGGTTACTCTTCGTCATGGTAAAGAAGCAATCAAGGATCCAGCAGAACTCAACAAGAAGGTTACACGTACCATCAAGTATCAATACGCAGATGGTCAAACAGCGGGTCGTCCAGCTCTGAAAGCTCCAGTGACTCAAGAAGCAGCCTTCACACGTACAGGTGAGCGCGACCGTGTAACTGACAAGAAGACTTACGGTGCATGGACACCAGCTACGAAAGAATTGGCCCAAGAAGCTACACCAGTCGTAACTGGATTCGTGGCAGANAAGGCTAATGTAGCAGCCAAGACAGTNACTCCTGATGATAAGGATAGNGAAGAAACAGTTAAGTACAGCAAACTTGGTTCATACGTACCAAATGTACCAGACGGACTTCCAAAAGTACCAAACCTTCCATATCCAAACGATCCAACAGATCCAACGAAACCAGGTACTGATCTTCCAGTGATTCCACATGTACCAGGAACTACACCAGTNGGNCCAGATGGCACAACACCATTGACACCGAAAGATCCGAGCGATCCAAGCAAGGGTTACAACCCACCACCANTTCCAAGNGATCCAACNCAGGANACACCAATCAACTTCGTGAAGGATGGTCAAAAAGCGATTATCAGCTTNGTAGACCAAACTGACGGTAATAAGGAATTGACCAAGGTTGTCGAAAGCGGTAAGTCAGGTGAGCCAATCGGTACAACCAACTACGCAGCTCGTCTGAAAGAATTGACAGACAAGGGTTACGAAGTGGTGAACGATGAGTTCAAGGGACCTAAGACCTTCGATAATGACGATAAGAAGGATCAAACCTTCACCGTTACTCTTCGTCAAGGTACAGA
>NZ_RJNA01000038.1 GCF_003943815.1 Streptococcus cristatus
ATTGTACTCTGCTAGTTCTTTAGCTTCTTCTTTTGTTAATTCATGAATTACTTTGTCTGTTGATTCTATAACTTCAAAACGAACAATATCCTTTTCAATTTGAATATCCCAATTTGAAGTTACATTATCACCGATTTTTTCAATAACAGTAACTAGTGAATCTAAAAAGCGATATAAACGTGGAAGAGAATTTAGTGAAATACTTTTTACAAATTTAGGTTCTTTCAAATCATTATATCTGTGCCTAGAATCAAAGTAAGGATAAGAAGCTGCTTTTTCTCTCTTATTCCACTCTGTAATTTTATCTCTTAGATTAGCTACAGATTTATGTAATCTCTTATTTGGAGACTGGTTTATATTTGAAACTGTTTCAATAATAAGCTCTATTTTATCGTCCTCTATAAATGATAATGAACTTCTTATACTAGTTGTATCAAGTTTAACAGTATCTTCGTTTTTATCCTCCGTACTATCTTCTTTATGTTTAGCAGCTTTAATTCTACTGTTCTTTAAACTTTTTCTATCAATATGAACCTCATTTATGTCATTTTGTGGTAATGGAACGATAAGTTCACTTAAGTCTTGTCCAGTATTCTTACGATACCAATAACTACCCTTTGGAATTGGAATTTCAAATTCTTTACATTTCTTGAGTAAGTCAGAATAGCTTAAATCATATTTCAATGAAACTTGTTTTGCACTTATCTCCCAGATTTCTTCATAGAGTTCTTCTCTAGAAAAGGTCTTTATCATCTTCATTTGAAACACCTTTACCCTTATATTTTACATCACCGTTTTTATATTTACCAAGCGAAAACGCAAATTCAAAAACTTCTAATTCTTCACTTCTGCATTTTCGCTTAATATAAAAAGTAAATCTTGTTTTAAACCGTTAAATTCCTCTATAATTTTATCTAAACTGGCTTCAATATTTTCAACACGGATCTCTGATAGCTTACCGTGATTGTATGAAATCATTCTTTCGGCGATAATATGATATGACCAACTCTCAGTGAAACGTCTATCTCTTTCTTCGTTATGAATAGCAAAACCAATTGGAAGAAGATTGTTTCTAAGACCTATAGCAACTGCTTGTGAACTTATACCTAAATAATCACCAGCAATTTTTAATGTAATTTTATTTAATTTTCTAATATCTTCGTCGGTATATTTCGGCATGTTTGTACTCCTTTGTTATAATTCAAAATGAGATATCATCTATTAAAAAATCTTGATAGGATGCTATCTAGTTGCTTTCCCTAATAATCAAATTAATATGTAGCATACCATACTATGAAAGCTAATTCTCTAAAGCTATTCAATGAAAATTGATTCTTAATCAAAAACAATCTCTTCAAATTCATAGTTACGATGTTTTCTATGAATTCCAAAAATCTTTTTCGGTAAATTATCTCTAGTTAAATAAAGCTTTTTATCTTCTAACTCACCTTTATCAATCTTTTTAAGAGAATCTTCAAATTCATCTACTTTATAGAATAAAAGACCATCATAATGTTACACACCATCATCATTAAATTCAATAGTGTTATTATGAATAT
>NZ_RJNA01000039.1 GCF_003943815.1 Streptococcus cristatus
CCAGATGGCACAACACCATTGACACCGAAAGATCCGAGCGATCCAAGCAAGGGTTACAACCCACCACCANTTCCAAGCGATCCAACTCAGGANACACCAATCAACTTCGTGAAGGATGGTCAAAAAGCGATTATCAGCTTNGTAGACCAAACTGACGGTAATAAGGAATTGACCAAGGTTGTCGAAAGCGGTAAGTCAGGTGAGCCAATCGGTACAACCAACTACGCAGCTCGTCTGAAAGAATTGACAGACAAGGGTTACGAAGTTGTAACAGATGAGTTCNNNGGACCTAAGACCTTCGATAATGACGATAAGAAGGATCAAACCTTCACCGTTACTCTTCGTCAAGGTACAGAGAAGATTACAGACCCAGCTAAGCTCAACAAGAAAGTATCACGTACAATCAAGTACGAATACGCAGATGGTCAAACAGCGGGTCGTCCAGCTCTGAAAGCTCCNGTGACTCAAGAAGCAGCCTTCACACGTACAGGTGAACGTAACCGTGTAACTGGCGTTGAAACCTTCGGTGCATGGACACCAGCTACGAAAGAATTGGCACAAGAAGCTACACCAGTCGTAACTGGATTTGTGGCAGATAAGGCTAATGTCGCAGCGAAGACAGTCACTCCTGATGATAAGGATAGCGAAGAAACAGTTAAGTACAGCAAACTTGGTTCATACGTACCAAATGTACCAGATGGACTTCCAAAAGTACCAAACCTTCCATATCCAAACGATCCAACAGATCCAAGCAAACCAGGTACTGATCTTCCAGTGATTCCACATGTACCAGGCACTACACCAGTAGGCCCAGATGGCACAACACCATTGACACCGAAAGATCCGAGCGATCCAAGCAAGGGTTACAACCCACCACCAGTTCCAAGTGATCCAACTAAGGACACACCAATCAANTNCGTGAAGGATGGTCAAAAAGCGATTATCAGCTTNGTAGACCAAACTGACGGTAATAAGGAATTGACCAAGGTTGTCGAAAGCGGTAAGTCAGGTGAGCCAATCGGTACAACCAACTACGCAGCTCGTCTGAAAGAATTGACAGACAAGGGTTACGAAGTTGTAACAGATGAGTTCGCAGGACCTAAGACCTTCGATAATGACGATAAGAAGGATCAAACCTTCACCGTTACTATGCGTCAGGTTGTAGTACCATTCAATCCAAATAATCCACCGAAACCAAACGATCCAATGGATCCAAGCAATCCGGATGGACCTAAGTGGACAGATGATAAGATCAAGTCAGCTCAACAAGAAGCTGTGAAGGAATTGAGCCGTACGATCAAGTACGTATACGAAGATGGTAAGGAAGCAGCACCAAGCTTCACAGATAGCGCTAAATTCACGCGTATTCTGAAGATCAATGTCGTAACGAAAGCGATCGTAGAAAAAGGC
>NZ_RJNA01000040.1 GCF_003943815.1 Streptococcus cristatus
ACGCTGTTACTCAAGCTTACTGAAGTACTTGTTGAAACTGAAGTACTACTTGAGTTGTTGCTTGCTGATTCAGATGCACTGATTGAAGCGGACACGCTNTTGCTCATGCTTGTGCTTGCTGATTCAGATGCACTNATTGAAGCAGACACGCTGTTGCTCATGCTTGTGCTTNCTGATTGNCTTGCACTGATTGAAGCAGACACGCTGTTGCTCATGCTTGTGCTTACTGATTCAGATGCACTGATTGAGGCGGACACGCTGTTNCTCANGCTTGTGCTTGCTGATTGGCTTGCACTGATTGAGGCAGACACGCTGTTGCTCATGCTTGTGCTTGCTGATTCAGATGCACTAATTGAAGCAGACACGCTGTTGCTCATGCTTGTGCTTGCTGATTCAGATGCACTNATTGAAGCAGACACGCTNTTGCTCATGCTTGTGCTTGCTGATTCAGATGCACTGATTGAAGCGGACACGCTATTGCTCATGCTTGTGCTTGCTGATTCAGATGCACTAATTGAGGCAGACACGCTGTTGCTCATGCTTGTGCTTGCTGATACTGAAGCACTGATTGAAGCAGACACGCTGTTGCTCATGCTTGTGCTTGCTGATTGGCTAGCTGATACAGAGGCTGAAGTACTTTGACTTGCAGATACTGACGCGCTTGCTGATTGGCTTGCACTGATTGAGGCAGACACGCTGTTACTCAAGCTTGTGCTTGCTGATTGGCTTGCTGATACAGATGCTGAAGTACTTTGACTTGCAGATACTGACGCACTAGCTGATTGGCTTGCACTGATTGAGGCTGACACGCTGTCACTCAAGCTTGTGCTTGCTGATTCAGATGCACTGATTGAGGCAGATACGCTGTTACTCATGCTTGTGCTTGCTGATTGGCTTGCACTGATTGAAGCAGACACGCTGTTGCTCAAGCTTGTGCTTGCTGATTGGCTAGCACTGATTGAAGCAGATACGCTGTTGCTCAAGCTTGTGCTTGCTGATTGGCTAGCACTGATTGAAGCAGATACGCTGTTGCTCATGCTTGTGCTTGCTGATTCAGATGCACTGATTGAAGCAGATACGCTGTTGCTCAAGCTTGTGCTTGCTGATACTGAAGCACTGATTGAAGCAGACACGCTGTTACTCAAGCTTACTGAAGTACTTGTTGAAACTGAAGTACTACTTGAGTTGTTGCTTGCTGATTCAGATGCACTGATTGAAGCGGACACGCTATTGCTCATGCTTGTGCTTGCTGATTCAGATGCACTAATTGAAGCAGACACGCTGTTGCTCATGCTTGTGCTTGCTGATTGACTTGCACTGATTGAAGCAGACACGCTGTTGCTCATGCTTGTGCTTACTGATTCAGATGCACTGATTGAG
>NZ_RJNA01000041.1 GCF_003943815.1 Streptococcus cristatus
AAAAAACACCTCATCTGGTATTTTTTGAAACAAGGGGTTACAATAATACGGCATAGACAGCCTTATCGATTTTGGGTCAAAGAGTAATCGTAAAGTTTGTTATGCGTTATGAGGTAATACATTGTTCGAATGAGACGATGTATAGAGGCAATCGTATGTGGCTTAGTTGAAGCTATTGTCGATTGTCTTTTTCGTTTCTCATAAAAGTCAGCGATATGGCAGGGATTGGTATGACTAGCTGAAGCTATGTTGTGAATGCACTTGAATAAGATTTTTTTGGCATAGGGATTACCTTGTTTAGTGATGTGTTCCTTGGCGAGAAAGTTCCCAGATTCATAGTGTCTCAGGTCAATGCCAATAAAAGCGTTGATTTGATTGGTAGACTGAAAGCGACGAATATCTCCCAATTCGCCAATGATAGATGTCGCTGTGGTTTCTGCGATGCCAGGAATTGACCGTAAGATGTCATACTCTGGTAAAGGCTGAGCTAGAGCTACCCTGTCGTTTAAGACAACTTGTCTGCGTTCAGAAAGACGAAGCAATTCTTGAGCATAGTAACGAACCTCTTCAAGCATTGGAGAGGTTTTCTTGACCGCACAAAAAGATTGTTTAGCGAGTTTTATAAGTTTATCAGTCAGGTAAGCAATACGCTTTTCAGAGATGCGTTTGGAGGTAGATTGACGGATAATCTCACACAAGTTACTTTGAGATAGGCTTAATACAAACTCTTTGCACGGAAAAGCCATCACTAAGTTCCAATATTGCTCTTCAGTAGGTGTGGATAATAGATTTTCCAATTCAGGAAATGTGACTTGTAGGACCTTGTGTAGACGGTTTTTAGTTCGAACAAGATCTTCTGTCATATTTTGATAGAACCGGCTTAAATCACGCAGGTGTTGATAAACTTCTTCCTGCACGTAAGTTGGTTTACGATTGTGCACAAGCTAAGATTTAGCCAGCTTTTCAGCGTCAATTTTATCTGTTTTACGAACTCGCAGACTGTCCAATTGCTTCTTAGCTTCCAGTGGATTTAGCCGTGTGTAAGCGTAACTATATTCCTCAAGAAAGGCTTGAAGACGTCGAGAATAGACGCCTGTAGCCTCAAATATAATCTCAGGGTTATGAACAGTTTTCAAGTCGCCCAACAGGCGATTGAATCCAATGGCATCATTGAGTATGGTGTAGCCATGAACCTTCTCACCGTTGACTAAAATGGCCACCTCAGAACTTGTTTTACTGCCATCAATTCCAAATACTACACGCATGACATTACCTCTTTTGTCTTGAATAATTCCATGTTTTAGTGATTTTATTTTCAATACGCGACGT
>NZ_RJNA01000042.1 GCF_003943815.1 Streptococcus cristatus
ACGCTTGTGGAAGTAACAATCGAAAATGGCCAAGAAACTGGTCGTGTGACTCGCGATAGCTTCGTTTCTAAAGATCCAATCGATCAGATTGTGGAAGTTGGCAAGCCAGTTGAGCAAATCAGTCCAGCAGAAGGCGTTAAGAATCTGGTTGTCGAGCAACCACGACTTGATATCGTGACAGAAGTTCTACCGTTTAATACCGTCGAACGTGAAAACCCACAATTGCCGAAGGGCACCCGAAAAGTTGTCAAAGAAGGCAAGGCCGGTGAAAAGACCACGCTTGTCGAAGTAACCATCGAAAATGGTCAAGAAACTGGTCGTGTGACTCGCGATAGCTTTGTTTCCAAATCCCCAGTCGACAAGATTGTGGAAGTTGGCAAACCAGTTGAGCAAGTTACACCAGCAGAAGGCGTTAAGAATCTGGTTGTCGAGCAGCCACGCTTGGATGTGGTGACTGAAGAGGTTGGCTTTAATACCGTCGAACGTGAAAATGCTCAATTGCCTAAGGGCACCCGAAAAGTTGTCCAAGAAGGCAAAGCTGGCGAAAAGACCGTGCTTGTTGAAGTGACGATTGAGAATGGCAAGGAAAGCGGTCGTGTGACTCGAGATAGCTTCGTTTCCAAAGATCCAGTAGATCAAATCGTGGAAGTTGGAAGCAAGGAAGAAAAACCAAACAAACCAACTACACCAGAGAAGCCTGTAGAGCCATCTAAACCATCTAAGCCAGAAAATAACTTGCGTATCTTGACGGACGAAGCTACCAAGGTTCAAGTGATTAGCATGAAGTCTACGCTTGATCAAGTTGTGGCCTTGAAGGTCAAGAAAGTAGCAGCTCAAAGCCTAGAAGGTAAGCTCTACGATGCTTATGACATTAGACTAGAAGACCAATTTGGCCAATCTGTACAACCTAAGGGTAAGGTCTTTATCAGCCTTCCAGTTGCATCTAATAAAGATGTTGAAAATGTCTTCTTTATGACAGCGGCTAATCAGCTTGATGCGGTATCCTTCCAGCAAAAAGGTCATTATATCGAGTACATGACAGATCAGCTAGGTGTTTATGCGGTTGTTTACAAGTCAACTGCAACCCCGCAGATGCAGGAACAAGTGCACGGAGCTAAAGGAACTAGTTCGAGTCAAGGTCCAGCCACTAAGTCAGCAACCTTACCAAGTACAGGCACAGCAAAAGATTCAGCTTTCCTTCTCGGCCTTCTGTTAGCATTGACAGGATTATTCCTGATGAAGAAGAAGGAAAATATGTAAAAAAACATTTCCGACACAAAGTTTGGTACATAGCCATTAGTC
>NZ_RJNA01000043.1 GCF_003943815.1 Streptococcus cristatus
GTTCTTATCAAGACCAACTTTAACAGTGTGCGTGCCGTTGTTATTATCGACAACTTGGGCTAATGATGGCTTACCATCTTCTCCTTTAGCACCAGTTGCACCTGTTGCGCCAGTGGCTCCAGTTTCACCTTTATCACCCTTAGCTCCGGTTGCACCTGTGGCACCAGTAGCACCGGTTGCGCCAGCTTTTCCATCCTTACCATCTTTGATGATTGTAGATGATGTTACTTCGTCTGGATCAAGCTCACCATTTCCGTTCTTATCAAGACCGACTTGAACTGTGTGTGTGCCATTGTTATTATCGACAACCTTAGCTAGTGGAGATTTACCGTCCTTACCGTCTTTAACGATGGTAGATGAGGTTACTTCATCTGGATCGAGCTGGCCGTTGCCGTTCTTATCAAGTCCAACTTTAACTGTGTGTGTACCGTTATTATTGTCCACAACTTGAGCTAATGATGGTTTTCCATCTTCTCCTTTAGCGCCAGTTGCGCCTGTAGCACCAGTCGCTCCGGTTGCCCCAGCTTTTCCATCCTTACCATCTTTGACGATAGTTGAAGATGTTACTTCATCTGGATCAAGCTCACCGTTACCGTTCTTATCAAGTCCAACTTGAACTGTGTGCGTGCCATTGTTATTATCGACAACCTTAG
This sequence comes from Streptococcus cristatus, assembly GCF_003943815.1. GTDB lineage: Bacteria > Bacillota > Bacilli > Lactobacillales > Streptococcaceae > Streptococcus > Streptococcus cristatus_F. Next base: position 654 of record NZ_RJNA01000043.1, read on the forward strand.
CTAGTGGAGATTTGCCATCCTTACCATCTTTAACAATGGTAGATGAGGTTACTTCATCTGGATCGAGCTGGCCGTTGCCGTTCTTATCAAGTCCAACTTTAACAGTATGAGTACCGTCGTTGTTGTCTACGACTTGAGCCAATGATGGCTTGCCATCTTCACCTTTTGCTCCTGTAGCTCCAGTTTCACCTTTATCGCCTTTAGCTCCGGCCGCACCTGTAGCACCAGTGGCACCGGTTGCGCCAGCTTTTCCATCCTTACCATCTTTGATGATAGTTGAAGATGTCACTTCGTCTGGATCCAACTCGCCATTACCATTCTTATCAAGTCCGACTTGAACAGTATGGGTACCGTTGTTGTTGTCTACAACCTTAGCCAATGGAGATTTACCATCCTTACCATCTTTAACGATGGTTGATGAGGTTACTTCATCTGGATCCAATTGGCCATTGCCGTTCTTATCAAGACCAACTTTAACAGTGTGCGTGCCGTTGTTATTATCGACAACTTGGGCTAATGATGGCTTACCATCTTCTCCTTTAGCACCAGTTGCACCTGTTGCGCCAGTGGCTCCAGTTTCACCTTTATCACCCTTAGCTCCGGTTGCACCTGTG
>NZ_RJNA01000044.1 GCF_003943815.1 Streptococcus cristatus
CATAGCTTCAGCTAGTCATACATAGCTTCAGCTAGTCATACCAATCCCTGCCATATCGCTGACTTTTATGAGAAACGAAAAAGACAATCGACAATAGCTTCAACTAAGCCACATACGATTGCCTCTATACATCGTCTCATTCGAACAATGTATTACCTCATAACGCATAACAAACTTTACGATTACTCTTTGACCCAAAATCGATAAGGCTGTCTATGCCGTATTATTGTAACCCCTTGTTTCAAAAAATACCAGATGAGGTGTTTTTTAGCATGCCCNTTTATNGATCAAAAAGTGTTAAAAATAAGACAGTAACCTCAGAATAGCTACTGTCTTAAGAATAGCTACTGTCTTATCTCTTTTTTTACTTAAAGCCTTGATAGACTTGACAAATGGTAGAAAAGAGCCCAAAAACCCCAGATAGCCTTGAGCCATCCGGGGTTCTTATTTTCATCGCTAAAATGATATCAACAAAATTTCATTGTAGCCGATTTTTGGAACTTAGTCTTCTAAATCCATTTCAGAAGCTGCTGATCTCTTCTTCTTACCAAGAAGAGAGGCAGTTACCAAGGCAGCTACTCCTAATCCAAGACCAGCAAATTGGTTACTTGCAGTTCCTGTATTTGGTAAAGCCTTAGCGTTTGGAGTAACTTTGACTTGTCCTGGTTGTGCAGGCTGTGGCTTAGGTGCTTGAGAGTGATTTGTAGCACTTGAGATTGAAGCACTGTCGGACAAGCTAGCTGAGGTACTTGCGCTGTCACTCATGCTTGCGCTTGTTGAGACTGACTCACTTGCACTTACAGATTCAAGGTAGCTAGGAAGGTTAAACTCTGGCTTAGATTCGCTTGTTGGCTCACCCTTACTATAGCTGAATGAGTTAGATTGTTGTGACTCACTTGTACTCAAACTGTTTGAAACGCTATTGCTAAGTGATGTAGATGTACTTACGCTGTTACTCAAGCTTACTGAAGTACTTGTTGAAACTGAAGTACTACTTGAGTTGTTGCTTGCTGATTCAGATGCACTGATTGAAGCGGACACGCTATTGCTCATGCTTGTGCTTGCTGATTCAGATGCACTAATTGAAGCAGACACGCTGTTGCTCATGCTTGTGCTTGCTGATTGACTTGCACTGATTGAAGCAGACACGCTGTTGCTCATGCTTGTGCTTACTG
>NZ_RJNA01000045.1 GCF_003943815.1 Streptococcus cristatus
TCTCACAATGGATTGGAAGACTATTTTACACAACAAGATAGAGCCTTTCTAAAACTTATGATGGCGGACTACTCTACCTTACTAAAAGTAAAGGAAAAAATAGATAGCTCATCTGATGTTGATTGGAAGACTATTTTACACAACAAGATAGAGCCTTTCTAAAACTTATGATGGCGGACTACTCTACCTTACTAAAAGTAAAGGAAAAAATAGATAGCTCATCTGATGTTGAATGGGTTTTTAAAATACATGTGGAGAAATTTTCTGATTTGGTTAATCAAATTTATAGTCATTTAAAAAACGATTTTATAGAAGAGTGTGATGAGGAAATTAAGCAGTTAAAAATAGGGCATATTAGAGGAGTAAGTACTAGTATTAATCTGAAAAGAATATTATCATATGAGACTGATGATAATCTAGATAAAATTCGAAAAAAGAAAAATTTGACTGACAATATGCGGATTATTGTTGATAGAACAAAGAATACAAGAGAATTTATCGACTTGATTAAGAAGAATTTAAAATCTGAATTCTTAAAGGACTTTGAAGATATATTTCCGGATAAAATGGATATTTTGGTTGAAATGATGAGCTCAAAAAAATCGTTTAATGATTTAGTGCAAAGTTACAAGTTTGATGGAATTCATACTAAAAAATCTCATACAAAATTGAAGGATTATATTGTTGAACGATACAAAGAAAAGTTGGAATCCCATTATAATAGAATAGACAAAAAAGAGTTAGTTCGCATAACTGGTGTCACAGTTTGTCCATATTGTAATCGTAATTTTATTAATGTGACGGAAGAAGCAAATACGAGCCAACTAGATCATTTTTTCCCTAAGAATAAATATCCTCTATTCGCTTTATGTTTTTACAATCTGATTCCTTCTTGTTATGGTTGTAATAATAAAAAAAGTACGAGTAAATTTTATATCTCTCCCTATGATGAAAGTATAACTGATATTGATGAATTGTTGAAATTTTCTTGGAGTATAAAGTCTGCAGATTTTATTAATAATTCAGAAAGTATTGACATTATAATCACGGATGACATATCGGAGGAGGAGTTGAAACAATTAGAAATCAAGGATGACAAATCAGAGAGCAAGGATAAATTAAGTGTCAGACAGAAATTATTGAAGGATAAATATGTGATTGATACAAGA
>NZ_RJNA01000046.1 GCF_003943815.1 Streptococcus cristatus
ATCTGTAATACTAAAACTTGAATTACTTTACTATTGCTCTCAATACCTTTTTCAATTTCCCCTAACTCTATACGAATTCCATTTCTCTGAATTTGATTATCTTTTCTTCCAACATAGTAAAGACTTCCATTTTTATAGTAAACAATATCACCAGTAGAATAATATCTATCCCCATCAATTACTGGAAATCTTTCATTATTTAGACTTGTGTTAGTATACCCTTTTGATACTCCCTTCCCGCCAATATAAAGTTCACCATAATTGTGGGTTCCGTTGCTTTTAATGATATATTTTACACCCTCTAATGGAACACCTATGGGTATATCTTCCGTCTCGTCTTTCGTAATAATATGCGCTGTCGCATATATTGTAGTCTCTGTAGGCCCATACGCATTAATCAATTTAAAATTTAGCTTATTTCTTTTCCAAAGTCTATAAATTGATAAATTAAATTTTTCACCAGCAATAACAACATACTTAATGGTAGAATCTAATTTTTGCAATATCGGTTGTTCTAATCTCTCTATAAATGCTAAAAATGCTGCAGGAGAAAAGGCTAGATGCGTTATTTTATTTTTAAAAATAATTTCTGCTAAACATTTATAATTCGAGGGAACACTCAAATCTAGACAGTATACGCTACTGCCGCTCACTATCCAACCTAACATTTCTGTGATCGATACATCAAAACTATATGGTGTTGAAAATAAATATCTAGATTCTTCGACGGCAGGTGTTATAGTATTCAAGTTCCTTATGATATAATCTAAATTGGCTATCGACACTATTACACCTTTTGGTTCACCCGTTGATCCAGATGTGTGCAAAATATAAGCTTCTCGTTCTCTAAGGTATATAAAAGGATTTTCTATCGGCAATTTCTCATCTGATTTCTTTGTAATAAATTCTGAAACATCCAAAAAATTCGTTTTTGAAACATACGGAATATTTTTATCAGATATGTACATCACAGCTTGGGTGGATGAATAAATTTTTTTAATTTTATCTCCATTTAAAGAGTAATCTATCGGAACATAACAGTTATTCGATTTTAATATTGCAATCATAGCTAATATTTGATTAATCCCATGTGGTAAGATAACAGCAACACGTTGGTTCACCCCTATTTTGCGAACTATTTGATTAGCTACTATAT
>NZ_RJNA01000047.1 GCF_003943815.1 Streptococcus cristatus
ATATTTTGAAGAAGTTGTCTTATTGTACGAAAAATTATTAATTTGGATTGATAATCATATTTATGAATTATCTGAGAATTTTAATTATGTAATTAAATGTCAAGATTCAATTGTTGAGATATTTTTAAAAAAGGAGGTTCCTAACTATATATCATTAGCAGGGAAGCAGTATAATATACCCAGAGAGATTGAGACATTTAGATTTGTTGAGATAACTGATTTGACTGAGTTTCGAGAAATTATGAGTAAATTATCTAGTGATAGATTAAAGAAATATACACGAATATTCTCAGTTAAACGATTTGATGTCTGGTATCTTTATTTTTTTGATTTTCCTTTATTGAATGAAGAAGAGAGACTCGAAAGATGTTTTTATACTAAAAAAGGGATAAGTTATAAGTTGGATAATCGTCATACCTTTCCGTATGACTTTACTCAAGACCAAATTGAGAAGAGGAGGAAAGAGGAACATTTTCTTTTATCTTGGTCTATTTATGACGACTTGAAGTTGCTATACAGGTTTAAGAGAGTGAGCGATTCGTTAAAAAAATATCTTTATTCTTCAAGGACAGAGCGATTGATTCTAAAAGCACTAAATAAAGATAAATAATTTCATTCCATAGTATTATTCTAAAATTAACCAATCACATTTCGTTTGATAGTATAGGTAAGCGCTATCAGCACATGTGGAGGCAGTGTCACTGCTTGTACGAGCAGATTCATAAGCGAAGTAGAAGCAGATGTTACGCCCGTGCGATAGTGGTAGTGTACGACGAGACGATACGCTAACAGAGAACTGCTGAGTGTTTGGATTGGATAGGAAAAGGAGAAAATTTTAATAATTAGCAATTATAGAAAGTATTGTGATCAAGACTTTTAGGGCAATTGTTAATTTAGTATAAAAACAATTCAATGTTCGAGTTTATATGAAGAATAGAAAAAGTTGTATCAATTTATTTACATAGTCTCATAGGGTAGAAAATAATTCCTTTAGACAAGATATTTGTTGGAACAGAGTAGCCTCATCTCACTTTCTTTTTATCTGGAATGTCACCAAAACCTTCTATTAAAATGTGGAGTAAAAGTATCATGAAATAAGTTGTTACTAAATTTAACTTTAAATGATATACTATAGATAAG
>NZ_RJNA01000048.1 GCF_003943815.1 Streptococcus cristatus
CTCCAGTGACTCAAGAAGCAGCCTTCACACGTACAGGTGAACGTAACCGTGTAACTGGCGTTGAAACCTTCGGCGCATGGACACCAGCTACGAAAGAATTGGCTCAAGAAGCTACACCAGTTGTGACTGGATTCGTGGCAGACAAGGCCAATGTAGCAGCGAAGACAGTGAAAGCTGGCGACGCTAACAGCGAAGAAGTTGTACAATACAAGAAACTTGGTTCATACGTACCAAATGTACCAGATGGACTTCCAAAAGTACCAAACCTTCCATATCCAAACGATCCAAATAACCCAACTAAGCCTGGAACAGATCTTCCAGTGGTACCACATGTACCAGGAACTACACCAGTAGGCCCAGATGGCACAACACCATTGACACCGAAAGATCCGAGCGATCCAAGCAAGGGTTACAACCCACCACCAATTCCAAGTGATCCAACACAGGATACACCAATCAATTATGTTAAAGATGGTCAAAAAGCGATTATCACCTTCGTAGACCAAGATGATAACAACAAGGAAGTTGGTAAGGTCGTTGAAAGCGGTAAGTCAGGTGAGCCAATCGGAACAACTAACTACGCAACCCGTCTGAAAGAATTGACAGACAAGGGCTACGAAGTGGTGAACGATGAGTTCAAGGGACCTAAGACCTTCGATAACGATGATAAGAAGGACCAACAATTTGTGGTTACTCTTCGTCAAGGTAAAGAGCCAATTACAGACCCAGCTAAATTGAATAGCAAGGTTACTCGTACCATCAAGTACCAATACGCAGATGGTCAAACAGCGGGTCGTCCAGCTCTGAAAGCTCCAGTGACTCAAGAAGCAGCCTTCACACGTACAGGTGAACGTAACCGTGTAACTGGCGTTGAAACCTTCGGCGCATGGACACCAGCTACGAAAGAATTGGCTCAAGAAGCTACACCAGTTGTGACTGGATTCGTGGCAGACAAGGCCAATGTAGCAGCGAAGACAGTGAAAGCTGGCGACGCTAACAGCGAAGAAGTTGTACAATACAAGAANCTNGGTTCATACGTACCAAATGTACCAGATGGACTTCCAAAAGTACCAAACCTTCCATATCCAAACGATCCAAATAACCCAACTAAGCCTGGAACAGATCTTCCAGT
>NZ_RJNA01000049.1 GCF_003943815.1 Streptococcus cristatus
TGCAGGACCAGGATCAATTTCTGTTGCCTTTATATGAGATTGGGGTTTCGATACAATCCCTAACAGAATTAAAACTATAACTACTAAAGTAACAATTTTTTTAAACAAATTTTTCATATTTCTCTCCTCTTTTTTGCCTTTAGTTTATCACTTCGATGTTATTATGTCAACAATTTTATAAGGTTTTTTTATTTTTTTTTATTAAATACATATTTGTATTATTTTGGATTAAAAAAAACGATGCTTAATTGAACATCGTCTTTGCTATTCTGTTATATCTGCAATATAATGCTCGATTTTAAGAGCCATTGACATATTGCCCTCAAGCTTATATAGGAAATAAGCCGTTTCAAAGTACTCTTTTACTGCAACTTTAGAAGAAAAATTCTTACTGACATTTCCCATCAATACATACAAATCAGCCAAAAGATATGTTGTTCTATACGTCTTACATTGCTTTATCGTATCTGTGATTTTAGTAATAGCCTCTTCAGTATTATTCTGCAACCATAGATAGCGACAAACATTATAATTAAATTTAATAGAAAGGTTTAATTCTTCGATTGTATTTAACTTGAGTTGATTTACTTGACACTCCAACTTTTCTCGAATTTCATTAAAGCTCTCTAAATCTTCAATATCATAATAAAAATTAAATAGAGTATTTGAAACTTGAAGGTAGAACAGGTCAGTTACATTTAACTGAGACAGTACCTTCTCCAATCTTGCCACAGCTTCCTCTTTTTGCCCATAGAAATAAAAATCTATAAGAGATTTTATCCACTCCATATAAAATTTATTTACTAGAGACAAGCGATGTACCTTTACACTCTCTAATTCATATATATACTTCAAAGACTCATAATTTCGATTTGTGATAAATGTCTGGGCTAACTTNNTAAACGCTGGTTATGAAGTCTTGGTGGACGATCGCAATGAGCGCGCAGGTGTTAAGTTCAGCGACAGCGATTTGATTGGTCTCCCAATCCGCGTGACAGTTGGTAAGAAAGCCGCAGAAGGCATTGTCGAAGTCAAGATTAAAGCTACGGGCGATACCATTGAAGTCCATGCTGATAATCTGCTCGAAACTC
>NZ_RJNA01000050.1 GCF_003943815.1 Streptococcus cristatus
TTATAATCCTATAACGGATCATTCAATTTTACTCTTAGGGGATAAAGGTGCTGGAAAAACTACTGTCGCACTCAGACTTTGTATAGAACATGGATACCACCTTATAGGTAATGATCAAGTAATATTTGGCTTAGATTCTGGAATATTAGTAACTTGTGCAGGAACCTCATTCTTTAAAATTAGAAGAACAGCTGTTTTGTCAGATAAATTACTATTTAGACTGTTTAGTAAATATTTTAATCATCCATCACACTTCAATCAGGCAAGCTGGGATGATAAAATTTCAATTGACCCAGGAGAGTTAGGGATACGTACTTGTAATTTTTCTGTTGAAATTTCAGAAATTTATTACATAAAAGCAGACAAACAAGAAAAACAAATATGTCAATCAATTTGGAATGATAGTTTAGCCAGCTTATTTCTAAATGAAATATTGGGAAGACATATATCTGGACAAGTTGCATGTTTTCAATCAGATAAAGGAAAGTATTTTTCTGCTATGCCTTTAATAAATTATGAAAAAAATAATAGAGTACGTGAACAAATAGTAAAGAAAATTTTCACTAATAATAAATTATATAAAATTATTGCAGATTCTCCTGATAAATTAGCAAAAAAGATTTTAGAAAATGCTAGTGAAAACTCATATTACGAATGAATTGGGAATTGATGTGAATATATTGAAAAAGGAGTGGTAAATATGTTTGTGATAGGCATTCCAACCTTAAATGAGGCAGATAATATCAGTAGATTGGTTAAACAAATCGATGAGTATGCTGTAAATTTAGGGAAGGAAATTATTATTATTAATTCAGATAGTAATAGTACAGATGGAACACCTCAGATTTTTTTAGAAACAAAAACTTATAATACCAAAATTTCGATAGTATCAAAGCTAAAGGGAAAAGGTTATAACGTGAGAAATATTTTTGAATATACGATAAATAATTTTTCAAGTTTTTCAGGTTTGATTTTGATTGACGGGGACGTTGTCTCATTGGAAAAAATATGGCTAGAAAAAATGTTTATGTCAATTGAATCTGGTTATGATCTTATAATCC
>NZ_RJNA01000051.1 GCF_003943815.1 Streptococcus cristatus
GTTGTCGAACAGCCACGCTTGGATGTGGTAACTGAAGCTCTACCGTTCAACACCGTTGAGCGCGAAAATCCACAATTGCCTAAGGGCACACGAAAAGTTGTCCAAGAAGGCAAGAACGGCGAAAAGACTACGCTTGTGGAAGTAACAATCGAAAATGGCCAAGAAACTGGTCGTGTGACTCGCGATAGCTTCGTTTCTAAAGATCCAATCGATCAGATTGTGGAAGTTGGCAAGCCAGTTGAGCAAATCAGTCCAGCAGAAGGCGTTAAGAATCTGGTTGTCGAGCAACCACGACTTGATATCGTGACAGAAGTTCTACCGTTTAATACCGTCGAACGCGAAAATCCACAGTTGCCTAAGGGCACTCGAAAAGTTGACCAAGAAGGCAAGGACGGCGAGAAGACCACACTTGTGGAAGTGACGATTGAGAATGGCAAGGAAAGCGGTCGTGTGACTCGCGATAGCTTTGTTTCCAAATCCCCAGTCGACAAGATTGTGGAAATCGGCAAGCCAGTTGAGCAAGTGACACCAGATCAAGGTCTTAAGAATCTTGTTGTCGAACAGCCACGCTTGGATGTGGTAACTGAAGCTCTACCGTTCAACACCGTTGAGCGCGAAAATCCACAATTGCCGAAGGGCACCCGAAAAGTTGTCCAAGAAGGCAAGAACGGCGAAGAGACTACGCTTGTGGAAGTAACAATCGAAAATGGCCAAGAAACTGGTCGTGTGACTCGCGATAGCTTCGTTTCTAAAGATCCAATCGATCAGATTGTGGAAGTTGGCAAGCCAGTTGAGCAAATCAGTCCAGCAGAAGGCGTTAAGAATCTGGTTGTCGAGCAACCACGACTTGATATCGTGACAGAAGTTCTACCGTTTAATACCGTCGAACGTGAAAACCCACAATTGCCGAAGGGCACCCGAAAAGTTGTC
>NZ_RJNA01000052.1 GCF_003943815.1 Streptococcus cristatus
TGAATCAGCAAGCACAAGCATGAGCAACAGCGTGTCTGCTTCAATCAGTGCANNNNAATCAGCNAGCACAAGCATGAGCAACAGCGTGTCTGCTTCAATCAGTGCAAGCCAATCAGCAAGCACAAGCTTGAGCAACAGCGTATCTGCTTCAATCAGTGCTAGCCAATCAGCAAGCACAAGCTTGAGCAACAGCGTATCTGCCTCAATCAGTGCATCTGAATCAGCAAGCACAAGCTTGAGCAACAGCGTATCTGCTTCAATNAGTGCTAGCCAATCAGCAAGCACAAGCTTGAGCAACAGCGTATCTGCTTCAATCAGTGCTAGCCAATCAGCAAGCACAAGCTTGAGCAACAGCGTATCTGCCTCAATCAGTGCATCTGAATCAGCAAGCACAAGCATGAGCAACAGCGTATCTGCCTCAATCAGTGCATCTGAATCAGCAAGCACAAGCTTGAGCAACAGCGTATCTGCTTCAATNAGTGCATCTGAATCAGCAAGCACAAGCATGAGCAACAGCGTATCTGCTTCAATCAGTGCTAGCCAATCAGCAAGCACAAGCTTGAGCAACAGCGTATCTGCNTCAATCAGTGCATCTGAATCAGCAAGCACAAGCATGAGCAACAGCGTATCTGCCTCAATCAGTGCATCTGAATCAGCAAGCACAAGCTTGAGCAACAGCGTGTCTGCTTCAATCAGTGCTTCAGNATCAGCAAGCACAAGCTTGAGCAACAGCGTATCTGCTTCAATCAGTGCATCTGAATCAGCAAGCACAAGCATGAGCAACAGCGTATCTGCTTCAATCAGTGCTAGCCAATCAGCAAGCACAAGCTTGAGCAACAGCGTATCTGCTTCAATCAGTGCTAGCCAATCAGCA
>NZ_RJNA01000053.1 GCF_003943815.1 Streptococcus cristatus
AACCTATATCCTATTCGTTCATGACTTTCTTTGATTATAAATATAAACGGAGCATCATGTGAATATTCTACAGGTAAATTATACTCCTTCAGTACCCTCCAAAGGATGTTAGTTAGTAATATTTTGGCAGCTTTTTCCTGTCTTTCTACTGCGAAACGATAAAAATAGAAATCATCATCAGCAAATTGAAAAAGTTCTTCATTCCGAATAGACTGGAATTTCACCCACGATTCTATAAAATGCTTTAGCATATTTATATTTTTATCAATTTCTTCTTTATAGATATATGAACAGTTAATTTTTTTCATTATTTTTCTAACCTTGAATATTTTTATAAAATAAAAAAAGCATAAAATCCTAAGATTATGTGCTTCTCCAAGTATATAGGAGTTAACAGTTGCTTTTAGTAGCAACTGCAAACTCCTTAGTAGCTTCAATCGCATGGATTGAAACACGCTCAGCTGCTGAAGAATCCATATTTAAAGCGAAAATTGTTCCAACCGCAGCTGTGCCAAGGGCAACAACGAACTTCCAGTCAATTAAGACAGTTAAGTTCATAGCACACACCTCCTTTCAGGCTTTAAAGCCAAGAATATATATAGGTGGGTATATTGTTGCCCTATCCAATGTTTCCACTGGACTACTTTAGTATACTTCAGAGATTTAAATCTGTCAATTCTTTATATAATGTAATACACTGTATCTGAATGTAATTACCAAAATTCTAAGAAAGGTTGACTACAAAATCCAGCTTACATATTAAACTCTATTTCACTATTATTGTTTTTGTTTCTTAAGGTAAAACACACCATTTAAAAGTAAATCCATAAATTAGCTCCAGATTTAGACATAAATAGTTATTTATT
>NZ_RJNA01000054.1 GCF_003943815.1 Streptococcus cristatus
ATCTTGAGGATTTTCATTTAATTTCGGCACTTTAACATTTCCTCCAATTATTGATATAGATTATTTAATTTTTGTAAATCCATGCAAAAGATATCTTTCTCACCAATTCTATTATAATCCCTTTTAAAAATATCGCTCTAATACATATTTGATATTTCCAGTACTTGACATATCTCATATACATCATATTTCAAATAAGTAGTCTTTATTTGATTAGTGAACAACATAACACTACACTCTGTAAAACCAAAAACACAAAGTTACCAATAGTACCTTTTCTCACTCAGATATTGTTCTTTTTGTTCTCTAGAATTTTCATGATTTCTGATTCCTAATAATTCGTCTGTTGAAGAAACTATTGGGTCTATCCAGTCAGCTTTGGATCTAATCCAATCAATTTCTTCTTTACTAAGTTTTCCTGCTATCTCTAGTTTATCTGCCATCAATCTTAAATCATTTGCAGTTTGAAAATCTTCTAGCATATTAAGAAGAGACATTGTCCGCTTCTTCTCATCTTCGATTTTATTTTGTAATTTTCTTTTTCGCTCTTGTTCTTCTTCGTATAGTCTTTCTCTCTCTTCACGTTCAAGTCGTAAGTTCTTAACTTTATAATACTCTTGGTAAATTGATTGACTCTGGTGCCGTTGATTTGGTCGTCATTGACTCAGTTGCAGCTCTGGTACCACGTGCGGAAATCGATGGGGATATCGGTGACAGCCACGTCGGCTTGCAGGCTCGAATGATGAGCCAGGCGATGCGCAAATTGTCTGCTTCTATCAATAAAACCAAGACGATTGCCATCTTTATCAACC
>NZ_RJNA01000055.1 GCF_003943815.1 Streptococcus cristatus
CTAACATGTCTTAAAAAGTCCCTGAGATGTCTCAAATTTTTTTGTTAGGAACCAGTTAGAGCATAAAATAGACAGGATGGAGGAATGCCCCCTGAAGGAAGATTTTTTCTTGTAGAATCATATTATCAAAGAAAAAGGAGATAACATGAACTTCAAGGAACGCTATGAGAAAGTGCAGTGGATCGTCCGTCGCTGTGCACGGGATTATTATGTACATTTATGGGAGAGTAGTGACTGGGAACAAGAGGGTATGTTGGTTTATCACCAGCTGGAAGAAAGCCATCCAGATATCAGTCAAGACGAAAGTCGCCTTTATCGCTACTTCAAAACAAAATTTCGGAATCATATTCATGACATTCTTCGAAAGCAAGAGAGCCAAAAACGCCGCTTCGATCGTCAGTCTTATGAAGAAGTTGGTACCATTAGTCATAGACTGAGCAAGCGCGAACTAGCTTTAGATGATTTAGTCGCTCTTCGAAGTTCGTTAGCAGCCTACACTTCCAAGTTAGACAAAGAACAACTAGAGTTATACCACCGCTTACTAGGCGACGAACGCTTTAAGGGGCGTAAAAGACTGTTGCGAGAGTTAGAGGAATATTTAATAGACTTCAGCAGCACGGTGATATAGAGAATAAGGGAGAGGTAAGAGGGAGATGTTACCTTTCCCTATTAGTTATTGATTTATCAGTGATTTTGATGGTGGTGGGAAATAAATTTGTAAAAAAGATAAAAAAATTCAAAAAAAGTGTTGACAAGGGAGTGGATAGGTGATATACTGATATAGTTGTC
>NZ_RJNA01000056.1 GCF_003943815.1 Streptococcus cristatus
CTATGCCGAGGACCGGAATCGAACCGGTACGATCGTTACCAATCGCAGGATTTTAAGTCCTGTGCGTCTGCCAGTTCCGCCACCCCGGCCTCAAAGCGAACGACGGGATTCGAACCCGCGACCCCCACCTTGGCAAGGTGGTGTTCTACCACTGAACTACGTTCGCATCTCTATCCAAAAAAAATGCCGGCTACATGACTTGAACACGCGACCCTCTGATTACAAATCAGATGCTCTACCAACTGAGCTAAGCCGGCTCATTTATATTTCTATGCGGGTTAAGGGACTTGAACCCCCACGCCCTAAAGCGCCAGATCCTAAATCTGGTGCGTCTGCCAATTCCGCCAAACCCGCGCTTATGACCCGTACTGGGCTCGAACCAGTGACCCTTTGATTAAAAGTCAAATGCTCTACCAACTGAGCTAACGAGTCTTTCTTCTTGAAACTGTCTAACAATTTCAACGGTCCCGACGGGAATCGAACCCGCGATCTTCGCCGTGACAGGGCGACGTGATAACCGCTACACTACGGGACCTATATGGGAGTTAACGGGATCGAACCGCTGACCCTCTGCTTGTAAGGCAGATGCTCTCCCAGCTGAGCTAAACTCCCAAAAAGGAAGTACTCCGACTTCCTATCCTGCTAAGCGACTACCATATCTCACAGGGGGCAACCCCCAACTACTTCCGGCGTTCTAGGGCTTAACTTCTGTGTTCGGCATGGGTACAGGTGTATCTCCTAGGCTATCGTCACTTAACTTACTGAATTAACTTACAATATCTCAT
>NZ_RJNA01000057.1 GCF_003943815.1 Streptococcus cristatus
CACAAGCGACAAGAAAGTCCAGAACTATTTATATCTCACTAAAAAAGGTATTATTTTTGAAAATCTGGTTGATATGCATAAATCATATATTTTCGATAAATTATATGAAACAATGTTAAGTTCGAACGAATATGCTACAAGTTTTATCACGTCGGAATGGCTATATTATTCCTTTAAGTACAAGAAGAACTTTGATTACACCTCTGTCGTTAGTGGATACTTAAAATCAATTGAACAGTTATTGTATAAGATTGTTATGCTCAATATTGACAACGATTGTAAAATAGCAATGAAACGAGATATGTTAAAAAAGCTTTCAGTCAGAATATACCAGTTTTTGAGCTAATTGATAACAAATTTAATAAAATTCCCGTAAATAAGCAAGGAAACAATTATAGGTTCACAAACTATCCATATATCGAATTTACGGAACATCATAAAGAATTCATGGGTAGTTCTATCGGAACTTTTGAGTATTTTTTAAGATGTAATAAGCATATTTTTTCAAATCCGTATAATGCAAAAACAGTTACTGACATGATTAGTTGTTTTAGAATTGAATGTCGAAACGGTTTCTTTCATACTCATAATTTAAATGATTGGGATTTGGTTGAAAAAATACGTAGAAATGCAATCTACCTTTATTTCGTCTTATTGGGATCATGTATTATTCCAGACGAGAGGAAACATGAGTTAAATCTTATTCACCATGACCAATTTGATGAACTTTGTAAAAAAATCCGAGAATTCGAGAAGTATAATCTATATTTTGTAT
>NZ_RJNA01000058.1 GCF_003943815.1 Streptococcus cristatus
CCTTCAACTTTATAAACTTTTGTGTACAGAGACCGTGTCCATTCTTTAATAGAGTCAGAATTAAATATGTAAGAATAGCCAAACCTATTCTCTCGATTTTGCCCATAATATTGTAAAATATTATCCTTATTTTCTTGTTTGACATCTGGCAAACTAACTTCAATAATATATTCAGTTTCTTCTAAAACATAGAGTACAAAAGCATTTGCATGGTTACATAGAAATTCCAATTTGCTTTGCTTATCACAATCTTGAGAAAGTACAAATTGTAACATATCAATTAATGTGCTTTTCCCTGTACCTCTCCCTCCAATTAAACAATTCATAGATGGTGAAAATGTTAAAAAGAAGTCTTTATCTTTTTTTAATTTATCACCTGCAAGAAAACTTCTATTTTCCCCACGATTTTCTATATATAATCCTTTTATATAAGACTTTTGTTTAAAGCTTGGCTCACATAAACTAACTGATACATTATAATCAAACAATGCTTGTTGAAACATATTGAAAGAAATTTTTCCACCTTTCAACCACAGATTGTTCTTCCCGAGTGAATCAATTTCGTGAGAATCATTATCTAATAAAAAATTGGGCTCACAATTAAAATCTGTTAATAGTTTTTTTCTAGAACCTTCAACAGAATTTATATTTTTAACACCAATAAATCGTGTGTTTTCTTTAGAAAAAATCTTTCGTTTATATGCACCTGATAAGTGAGAACCTTTTTTCAAAATGTTATAACTATTGAAATGAGCAATAT
>NZ_RJNA01000060.1 GCF_003943815.1 Streptococcus cristatus
TGCTCCACCAACGCCTTAACAGCTTTAGTTACAGCAGCCTGACTAACATTCAGTCTTTTTGCCAAGTCAGAATTTGTCAAAGACTCCTGAGACAAGAGCATTAAAATATGTTCCTGCGTGTTCGTTAGCCGCACATCGCTCGTACAAGAGCCGACCAAGATTTCATGTTGATTCTCAGCTGTCAATATAACCTCATTCAAAAAATGATTAATTTTTTCTGCTAAATGCCCCATTGTTCGCTCCCTTTCTTAACCAGTTGAAACTTTACCGGTTAATTATACCACAAAAAAGAAAAGAGTCAAGCTCCAACTATAGTAACACTCTGATTCTAAAACAATGCAAAAGCATTGATAGAGACAAAGAAAAAAGAGCTAACTGCTCTTTTCTCATATGCTAATTTACTCCGCCAGTAGGACTCGAACCTACGACATCATGATTAACAGTCATGCGCTACTACCAACTGAGCTATGGCGGATAATAGCTAAGCGACTACCATATCTCACAGGGGGCAACCCCCAACTACTTCCGGCGTTCTAGGGCTTAACTTCTGTGTTCGGCATGGGTACAGGTGTATCTCCTAGGCTATCGTCACTTAACTTACTGAATTAACTTACAATATCTCATTGCCTTGTCAACTCAAAATTGAATAACTACTCAAACCTCACAATACTTGCCAAAAGCTGCGCTCAATGAAAATTGGATAAGTCCTCGAGCTATTAGTATTAGTCC
>NZ_RJNA01000061.1 GCF_003943815.1 Streptococcus cristatus
GTCTATCTCAGTAAGCGCGAGCCACTCTGCGTCAATTAGTGCGAGCCAAAGTGCTTCAGCATCTATCTCAGCAAGCATCAGTGCTAGTCAATCAGCTTCAGCTTCTGTATCTGCAAGTCAAAGTACTTCAGCATCAGTGAGCGCAAGCATCAGTGCTTCAGCTTCAGCATCTAACAACCAGAACTCAGCTTCTATTTCAGTAAGCGCGAGCCAGTCTGCGTCAATTAGTGCGAGCCAAAGTGCTTCAGCATCAGTAAGTGCAAGTCACTCAGCATCTGTATCAGCAAGCCAATCAGCTTCAGCATCAGTAAGTGCAAGCCAAAGTGCCTCAGCTTCAGCATCTAACAACCAGAACTCAGCGTCTATCTCAGTAAGCGCGAGCCACTCTGCGTCAATTAGTGCGAGCCAAAGTGCTTCAGCATCTATCTCAGCAAGCATCAGTGCTAGCCAATCAGCCTCAAGCTCAGCAAGTGCAAGCCAAAGTGCTTCAGCATCAGTAAGTGCAAGTCACTCAGCATCTGTATCAGCAAGCCAATCAGCTTCAGCTTCAGTATCTGCAAGTCAAAGTACTTCAGCATCAGTAAGCGCAAGCCAAAGTGCCTCAGCTTCAGCATCTAACAACCAGAACTCAGCGTCTATCTCAGTAAGCGCGAGCCACTCTGCGTCAATTAGTGCGAGCCAAAGTGCTTCAGCATCTATCTCAGCAAGCATCAGTGCTAGTCAA
>NZ_RJNA01000062.1 GCF_003943815.1 Streptococcus cristatus
CACAGGTGCAACCGGAGCTAAGGGTGATAAAGGTGAAACTGGAGCCACTGGCGCAACAGGTGCAACTGGTGCTAAAGGAGAAGATGGTAAGCCATCATTAGCCCAAGTTGTCGATAATAACAACGGCACGCACACTGTTAAAGTTGGTCTTGATAAGAACGGCAATGGCCAATTGGATCCAGATGAAGTAACCTCATCAACCATCGTTAAAGATGGTAAGGATGGTAAATCTCCATTGGCTAAGGTTGTCGATAACAATAACGGCACACACACAGTTCAAGTCGGACTCGATAAGAACAACAACGGTCAGCTTGACCCAGACGAAGTAACATCATCTACAATCATCAAAGATGGAAAAGCTGGTGCAACCGGTGCCACTGGTGCTACAGGCGCGACCGGAGCCAAAGGCGATAAAGGTGAAACCGGCGCAACTGGAGCTAAAGGAGAAGATGGCAAGCCATCATTGGCCCAAGTCGTAGACAACAACGACGGTACTCATACTGTTAAAGTTGGTCTTGATAAGAATGGCAATGGTCAGTTGGATCCAGACGAAGTAACATCTTCAACAATCGTCAAAGACGGTAAGGATGGCAAATCTCCACTAGCTAAGGTTGTTGACAACAACAACGGCACCCATACTGTTCAAGTCGGCCTCGATAAGAACAACAATGGTCAGCTTGATCCAGATGAAGTAACATCTTCAACTATCGTCAAAGATGG
>NZ_RJNA01000063.1 GCF_003943815.1 Streptococcus cristatus
GATGAATATAAAGTTGATTTTAACTTTGAAACAAATGAATTAAAAATTGATAAAAATCCAGACTATATTGAAAACTTTTATGGAGAGTCTATTTATAATATTTCACCAATAGTTGGGATAAATGGGACTGGGAAAACAACAGTTTTAAACATAATTAGTGACTACTCACCAGATAAATTCGAACAAGACCCTGATAATCAATATTTTTTCCTTTTTGAACTTGGAAAACAGGAAGACCGAGTAAGATTTAATGTTTTTTGCAAAAATTTATATGTTGATGGTAATCAGAATAATAGTTTTAATTATATTCTAGAAAATTATTATGAGCCCCGAAAGATCCTATACGTTAATTTGCAAAATAAGGGAGGAGGATCGATCGGATATCGGACAACGTTAAATCAAGAAGGATTGGCAATGTTTATACATTCATATCTGTGGTTAAGTGATCGTAAAATTATTAGTTCAGTTTTATCTTGTTCATTAGAGATTGAATACTATGGTTTAAAAGATTATAGCGACTCAATTCCGAGAGGGATAAATGCTATAGGATTTTTAATATATAAGTCCATACATAATATTTTTGATGAAGAAGATAAATTTATAAAGAAATGTTTATCTGAACCTTTATTAGCTGAATGCAAAAAATATTTAAAGGAAGATGTTTCTGATTATGAGGACTCTGG
>NZ_RJNA01000064.1 GCF_003943815.1 Streptococcus cristatus
CCAATCAGCAAGCACAAGCTTGAGCAACAGCGTATCTGCTTCAATCAGTGCTAGCCAATCAGCAAGCACAAGCTTGAGCAACAGCGTATCTGCNTCAATCAGTGCATCTGAATCAGCAAGCACAAGCATGAGCAACAGCGTATCTGCTTCAATCAGTGCTAGCCAATCAGCAAGCACAAGCTTGAGCAACAGCGTATCTGCTTCAATCAGTGCTAGCCAATCAGCAAGCACAAGCTTGAGCAACAGCGTGTCTGCTTCAATCAGTGCAAGCCAATCAGCAAGCACAAGCATGAGNAACAGCGTGTCCGCCTCAATCAGTGCATCTGAATCAGTAAGCACAAGCATGAGCAACAGCGTGTCTGCTTCAATCAGTGCAAGCCAATCAGTAAGCACAAGCATGAGCAACAGCGTGTCAGCCTTAATCAGTGCATCTGAATCAGTAAGCACAAGCACGAGCAACAGCGTGTCTGCTTCAATTAGTGCATCTGAATCAGCAAGCACAAGCATGAGCAACAGCGTGTCTGCCTCA
>NZ_RJNA01000065.1 GCF_003943815.1 Streptococcus cristatus
AGTCGTAGACAACAACGACGGTACTCATACTGTTAAAGTTGGTCTTGATAAGAATGGCAATGGTCAGTTGGATCCAGACGAAGTAACATCTTCAACAATCGTCAAAGACGGTAAGGATGGCAAATCTCCACTAGCTAAGGTTGTTGACAACAACAACGGCACCCATACTGTTCAAGTCGGCCTCGATAAGAACAACAATGGTCAGCTTGATCCAGATGAAGTAACATCTTCAACTATCGTCAAAGATGGTAAGGATGGAAAAGCTGGGGCAACCGGAGCGACTGGTGCTACAGGCGCAACTGGCGCTAAAGGAGAAGATGGTAAGCCATCATTAGCCCAAGTTGTCGATAATAACAACGGCACGCACACTGTTAAAGTTGGCCTGGATAAGAACGGCAACCATACTGTTAAAGTTGGTCTTGATAAGAATGGCAATGGTCAGTTGGATCCAGACGAAGTAACATCTTCAACAATCGTCAAAGACGGTAAGGATGGCAAATCTCCACTAGCTAAGGT
>NZ_RJNA01000066.1 GCF_003943815.1 Streptococcus cristatus
AGCAGACACGCTGTTGCTCATGCTTGTGCTTGCTGATTCAGATGCACTGATTGAGGCACTCAAGCTTGTGCTTGCTGATACTGAAGCACTGATTGATGCAGACACGCTGTTGCAGACACGCTGTTGCTCATGCTTGTGCTTGCTGATTGGCTTGCACTGATTGAAGCAGACACGCTGTTGCTCATGCTTGTGCTTGCTGATTGGCTTGCACTGATTGAAGCAGATACGCTGTTGCTCAAGCTTGTGCTTGCTGATTGGCTTGCACTGATTGTTGCTCAAGCTTGTGCTTGCTGACTTGTGCTTGCTGATTCAGATGCACTGATTGAGGCAGATACGCTGTTGCTCAAGCTTGTGCTTGCTGATTGGCTAGCACTGATTGAAGCAGATACGCTGTTGCTCAAGCTTGTGCTTGCTGATTGGCTTGCACTGATTGAAGCAGACACGCTGTTGCTCATGCTTGTGCTGGCTGATTGGCTTGCACTGATTGAAGCAGACACGCTGTTGCTCATGCTTG
>NZ_RJNA01000067.1 GCF_003943815.1 Streptococcus cristatus
ACTGGTGTAGTTCCTGGTACATGTGGAATCACTGGAAGATCAGTACCTGGTTTCGTTGGATCTGTTGGATCGTTTGGATATGGAAGGTTTGGTACTTTTGGAAGTCCGTCTGGTACATTTGGTACGTATGAACCAAGTTTGCTGTACTTAACTGTTTCTTCGCTATCCTTATCATCAGGAGTCACTGTCTTGGCTGCTACATTGGCCTTATCTGCCACGAATCCAGTTACAACTGGTGTAGCTTCTTGCGCCAATTCTTTCGTAGCTGGTGTCCATGCACTGAAGGTTTCCTTACCAGTTACACGGTTACGTTCACCTGTACGTGTGAAGGCTGCTTCTTGAGTCACNGGAGCTTTCAGAGCTGGACGACCCGCTGTTTGACCATCTGCGTATTCGTACTTGATTGTACGTGATACTTTCTTGTTGAGCTTAGCTGGGTCTGTAATCTTCTCTGTACCTTGACGAAGAGTAACGGTGAAGGTTTGATCCTTCTTATCGTCATTATCGAAGGTCT
>NZ_RJNA01000068.1 GCF_003943815.1 Streptococcus cristatus
AGACCTTCGATAATGACGATAAGAAGGATCAAACCTTCACCGTTACTCTTCGTCAAGGTACAGAGAAGATTACAGACCCAGCTAAGCTCAACAAGAAAGTATCACGTACAATCAAGTACGAATACGCAGATGGTCAAACAGCGGGTCGTCCAGCTCTGAAAGCTCCAGTGACTCAAGAAGCAGCCTTCACACGTACAGGTGAACGTAACCGTGTAACTGGTAAGGAAACCTTCANTGCATGGACACCAGCTACGAAAGAATTGGCNCAAGAAGCTACACCAGTTGTAACTGGATTCGTGGCAGATAAGGCTAATGTAGCAGCCAAGACAGTCACTCCTGATGATAAGGATAGCGAAGAAACAGTTAAGTACAGCAAACTTGGTTCATACGTACCAAATGTACCAGACGGACTTCCAAAAGTACCAAACCTTCCATATCCAAACGATCCAACAGATCCAACGAAACCAGGTACTGATCTTCCAGTGATTCCACATGTACCA